>NZ_NDYN01000004.1:0-202150 GCF_002165815.1 Campylobacter concisus | reverse complement strand
AGCTACTAGAATTTATAAAAACTCAAAAATATAAAGAATTTAAAGAAGAAAAATTTAAATTAATCAAAAAACTATTAGAACATGGACAAGATCCTTATCATTATGGCTATTTAAGGGTTATACTAAAGATAGTAGGAGATGAAAAAGATTTAGATAAGCTTTTAGAAAGCGAGAAGAGATGATGCTAAATTTTGGCTATAGACTTTTATTTTTAGTACCACTCTCTTTCATTTTGGTTGGGTGCGAAGGAGTAGAGTGTTTAACTGATGAAAATCAATATGCTGAAAAAATGATATATCAAGGACTTAGTAAAGATGATGCAAATGGAACTTGGGCATGTTTTTTTAATCGTTACGATATAAATATATATAGCTCTGGCGATGAAGCTTTAAAAAAGATATTTGAAAATATAGAGATAGCAAAAATAAAAACGAAAGCAAATATAAAAGTAAATGTTTATAAAGAAACTTGGATACCTAGCAGTACACCACCTAGTAATAAAAACCTTTTAAAAACCATTGCGTTTAATAATAAGGAAAAACAATAATGTCAAAAGTTGCAATTTATTCAGTTGTGGGTGAAAAAGATTGGTTCTCATACTTTCGTAAAATTTATAATACAAAAGTATTAATATTAAATAAAAATTGGTTTATAAAATGAATATAATTTGGATTTTTGCATTTATTATAATTGTTATTGTCTTAATAGATTTACTAATGCACTTTTGTGGTCTTTACAGATATATAATTATTAAATATTTGTCCGTTGTTATTATGTGTTTTGGGCATCCCGTATATTTTTTTATTTCTTTTATTTTGGCTTTATACTTTAGATTTTTATTTGATGATGTAGGTAATATAAAATTTTATGGCATATTATTTATGGCTTTGTGCATGATTATTTTTGCTATTTTGAGATACATGGCTTTTAAGTATATGATTAATGATGCAAGCTTATATACTTATTCTAAATTTTATTTTTTTACATGTGTTTTTTTACCATTTTATGTAATTGGTTTTTATAATGAGATGGGATTAGCAATGGCTGTTCAACTAGTGCTACCAATTTTTATGGTTATAACTATAGTATATAGTATTATAAAAATTTTAGTTATTAAAAAGTACAAGATTGTAGGGAAATATTAATATGCCTGATATAAAAATAAGTAATCAGTATTTGCCCAAAGGTATATACTTTGAAAGAGTACCTGTTTTTGGTAATAATTGGCATACTAGCCTTGTAAAAAGAGATGGTTTTGGAGAAGCCAAGATAATTAGAGGTGGACCAAATACACAAGCTGCATCTTTTAACTTCATGGATTTAAAAATAGATATAGATAAAGATATAGATCAAACTCTTGATGCATATAATGGTAAAAAACCAAATGGGTGGCAATATATAAAATTAGACATAGATGACAGCGATATAGATGATTATTGGTCTAAGATGGTTAATGCTGCACAAAAAATAGACCCGGAAATAGATTATGAAATAGAGCTTGATAATACGACTATCGACTTTTCTACTTTGTCCGTACAAATAGGAGATAATTCTCAGGTATGTCATTCTGTGGTAGGTACTGTACTATCTGAGGTTGGCATATCAACAGAAAGTATTTTTGAAAAAGATCCAAGCATTAATATTAATGACTTTAAGGGAATAAAAATAAATTTATTAAATGATGCAAACCTGCAAAGAACTACTAGAATTTGGGATATAGCACAAGTATTATATGAGTCACCTAACAAATCAAGAGAAAACTTAGAGAAAAAAGCGAGACAATACAAATGTTTATTTAATAAACCAAATGAAACCAATAATAACTATGATAGTTTAGAAAAAAGATTGAAAGAGCAACAAATGGACAAAAACATAACATCACCAACATCATCACTAACTAGGCCAGTCATGCTAGCATCTGGCAACTCGGTGGCAACAGACGGCTTTGTAGATTATGGCGTATCTAACGATGCCTTCTCTACTCTTCAGATAGCAAACGATAAATTTATAGTCACAAGGGCTGATATAAATGAGAGTTTAGAGGATATATTTAGCATAGAGTGCTTTGCCTATATAAATTTAGTCAAAAACCCGCTTTACGAAAATTTAGAGAGCATATATAACGATAACGCTCAAACTGGCATATATAGATACCTTGATAAAGGCATGAAGCTAAGTATAAAAAGACCATCTTCTACGAACAAGAGTATCATCCCAGGCAATAATGGCAGTGACCATATCTACTTTAGCGGCATAGTAAGCGATGTCGAGTATCTAGGCGTTGATGACGATAGCAGTACAAATATAGACAAAAAATATTTCTTCAAATTTAAACTCACATCTTCGCTATATAGACTAAGTATAAATAGAGCAAATAGAATTTACACAGACCAAAGCGTGCTTGAAGTAGTAAAAGAAATTTTGTCTTTTAACAAGCAAAGGCTAACCAAAGAGCTAGACTTCTCAAACATCAAAAATAGCTACAATAAAAAAGAATTTATAGCGCAGTACAACGAAAGTGACCTAGCCTTTATAACAAGACTTTGCCATGATAGCGGTATATATTTTTACGAAGATAATGAGAAAATTTACTTTCACGATACCTTTATCCTAGCTTATAGTAACCAAGCTGAAGGCCTAGTACAGAGCGAACCGAGCAATGGCAAAGAGGCTAGAAAAGTAAGCTTTAATGTAAATTTAAATAACAATCTTGCAAGCGAACACATAAATAAAATCACAAAGAGCGAAACTCTAAAAGCAAATAGCTTCACCCACTCATTTCAAAACACAGCCTATCCAAACGTACTAGAGAGCAAAAATGAGAAGATATTTGACGAGCAGGTAAATATCTATGATAAGCATATAAATTTAGATGAGTATTCATTTAGTGATACGAGGTTGCTTGAGGTCAGCACCTATCTTAAAAAGCTAAGAAGCGATATGCTTTTAAAAGAATTTATCGCTAGCTCAAATGTCTTTGCTCTAAATTTAAACGACAATATCTCAGTCGCCATAGATCAAAGTAGTGGCGAATATGAGTTTAAAATAATAGCCATAAAACACACTTATATAGACGAAAGTGTCTTAGAAAATACTCTAAATTTAGGCGACAATGTCCCTTTAAAAGATAAGAAATTTATAAGCTCATATACAAATGAACTAAGCATCATCCCAAGCAGTGTGAAATTTGTGCCAAGCTACAAGCAAAAGCCAAAAGCGCCTGACATCACTCTAGGTCTTGTTGTAGGACAAGATGGGCTAAACAGCCAAATAAACACCATCCATACGGATAGCTACGGTAGGGTAAAGGTAAGACTAAATGCCTTTAGCACACAAGAGCAGATAGATAAAGATGATACCATAAACGCAAGCTATCATAAAAGTGCCTATCTAAGAGTGATCACGCCGATAGCTAGCAACAGCTCTGGCTTCTTTGCGATACCTAGGGTCGGCGATGAGGTGATCATCTCATTTTTGCAAAACGACATAGACAACCCAGTGGTAAGCGGCAGCCTATATAATGCCTCAAATATGCCACTAGTAAATGTAGATAACAACTACCACCAAACATCGCTTAGCTCAAAAACAATCGGTGCAAACGAGACCGGCATAAACGAGATCACTTTGTCAAACTTAAAAAATAAAGAGCAAATTTATGTAAAAGCGGAGAAAGACTACGACGAGCTAGTAAATAACGACTTTTCTCAAACGATCCTAAACGACAAAAGCTCTCAAGTGCATGGTAGCTACACCGAAAGGGTCAAAAAAGCACACATCCAAACGATAGATCTTGCTAAAAACGTAAATGTCGGTGGCGAATATCTAACGACGGTTGGACTTTCAAAAGATACGGTAGTAGGCGTCTCAAATACACTAAATGTAGCTGTTGATGATACAACTAGAGTTGGTCAAGATAGACATGAGTTTGTCGGCAATGATAAATTTGTCGAGATAAAATCAAATCTTAATACAACCATACACAACGACGAAACCAAAGAGATAAAAGGTACTAAAGAGCAAAACATAGATGGTAGCTACAAGCTAAATTCGCAAAAAGGCATAAATGAGTTTAGTAACGAGCACATCGTGCTTCAGGCAAACAACTATATCGATATAAACGCCAAGTCAAATCTCACGACAAAGACAGCCGCACAGCATACCGAGATGGCGGACTCAAAATATAGCGAGATCGAGACGACATACGAAGTCAATGCTAAAAATGAGATCATACACCAAGTAGAGAGCACAAAAGTAACGATAAATGGCGCAAGTGTTGTGATAGAGGTTGGCGGCATAAAAGCGATATTTGACAGCATGGGACTAAGAGTCATCGGCGGAGATATCAAGGCGTTGTAAAAATATAAAAAGCAAAGAGGTCTTAAAATAGTATAGAGTAGCTAGGCAAGCAAGGATAAAATTGAGAGATTATGATAAAAGACCGATAGTTATAAAAGACTACAATTCAATATTTATGTTTTTATTACATATCCCATTAGTAGCTATATTGTTAGCATTTGGGGTATTTAAAGGCGCAACGTTTTTGATATGCTTAATGATATCGCATATATTTTTTATTTACATTCGTCCATACCTTTTTTATGGACGTAAACGAATAGTAAAATTAACTAATGAAAAGATAGAATTTCTACAAGATGGTCATTTAATAGAGAGTATAAATTTATGTGAAAAATTTGAAATTTATAAGACTTATGACGACTATTATCATAAATCTCAAAAGTATAAAGGCATCCAAGAGAAACTAAGAAAGTGGCTTTTGCCTATTGCCTTAATATCAGTGCTTAAAATTTTTAAATTTGTAAAATGGCTATTTTATTTGGTAAAAACAAAGGGTTCTTACTATAAAAGCTATGATGCAGTAATTATATTTCAAGAGGATAAAGTGCTAAATATACTCGCTACTTCAAGATTTGAGAGAGCATTAATAAAAAAGTACTTTCTAAACAAGTTTAAAATAGATATAGATGAGTTAGAATTTTATAAAGAGTTAGGTCATAATTACGAGAGTATTAAAATAGGAGAACAATTTGGACAATCTAAATCAAGCAAAAAGAGATAAATTCTTAAATAATCTTGACGCAGCTAAAAATTTACTGACTGTGACCGGTGATATTGCAACATCGGTTTCTCCTTTGAAAAATATAAGTAGCGCTAAAGGTCTTATTTTGATGCAATTAATTACCAGAGAAATTATGGTTGATAATGACAAGAAATAAATTTATCTCATAATAACTAAAGTAAAATTTTCGAATAAGGAGTGAAACTCATGGATAGTAATCAAGAAAAACCCGTTTTAGTAATAAAGCGAACAAGAATATTTGGCTCAGTTTTTAACGCTTTTATTGGATTTTTAACCATTTTTATCTCTATATTTTTATTGCTATCAGGGGAAGTAAGGTTAGCTATATTTGGTGGAATACTATTGCTGCTAGCTTTTTTTGCGTATATATTACCTCTTATGCTCCAGAGTGTTATTTTTTATGATAATTTTTTTATTGCAAAATATAAATTTTGGTCGCAAACTATAAAATATACTGAAGTAAAGTATCTTTGGTATTATAAATATTTTACGAATAAATTCTTTTTCATAAGATTAAAATTTGGTGTTAAATTTTTAGAGTGTTTTGGTTCAATCATAGTAGATATATACTCTTTTGATAAATGTGATTTAAAAAAAGTAATAAATATTTTTCAAAATAAAAATTTATATAAAGAATTTTGGTATACAGGTAATTTAAATGAAATTTGATAATAACAATACTGCCGACTATACAATAACTGTAGTCAATTACGTTGATAAAAATGCTAGCAAAGAAAATTTTGAGAATAGTAGAACCTATGCATTAGCAACATTTAGTGGGTATTTAGCTTTTACAAGTGGCTTGCTTGACTATGGAATAAAAATAGCAAATAGTGCTGCCAGCACAACACCATACGGAAAGATATTTTCAGTAGTTGATGGTGTTATAAACGGAGTATTTGACAAAAACGGTAATCCTGATAAAAGCATGGAAGATGTTATTGGAACTGTTATTACATCATATTTAACCAGTGCAGCATTAGGTGCTACTACTGGTATCTTCTTGGGTCCTATCGGTTCTATAGTCGGTGCCACGGCGGGAGCAATTATCGGTGGTTTTTACGGCAGTGATGTATTTAAATTTTTTAAGCATAAATTCTTAACAATAATAGATATATCCAAGTCTATTGAAAAAGAAGGCGCTATAAATCCAAATGACTTATCGTTTGAAGCAGCACTTGATCTCTTTTCTATACTAAATTTGCCACACTCTTGGTCTAATAATGATAAATACAAAAGCTTATCAAACTATGAAGACAGCAAACAAACCTTGCTTGAATTTCAAAAATCATTAAATGATTTTGATATAGTGATTTTTGAACCATTTTGTAAAAAAATAAATTATATGCTATCTAAGAGTTTCTCCTTAAATAATATCTATGTAGTTAGCATAAGCTCTGATGGAACTAACAACATCTCAAAGATAAACAAAGCGTTAAAAAAGCGAGAAGAAAATTCTGAGTTTAAAGCGGGCAATAAAGAAGAAATTTTACTGATATGCCCCTATTATTCAGCGCAGATCATAGCGCCATATCAGCCTAAAAATACAAAACTTACCATCATCTTGGCAGATAAGACATACCTAGACTGTATAAATTTAAACCCACAAGGAAGTAAAGATGAAAGTAAGCTTATGCTAACTAACTATAAATTTAACCCATACGAAGCAAACAGCAAAGAAGAAGATATAAAATTTGTAGATTCAGCGACAAGCGGAGATGTCACGCTTTACAAAGATAGCAACAATAAATTTATATCACAAGATAAAAAATACTCTTATGATGGCTCCAAAGTAACTTTAAATTTCTTTAATAATCTAAACTTTAACCTGCTAAATTTTGCTAAAGAAAATGGCTTTAGCCTAAGAAGCGATAAATCCTCAGCCATGTTTGATGTAAGACTAAAACTAGCAGATAAAGAAGAGAGCAAACCAACTACAAATAATGGAAATTGTAATCTCATAGTAAAAAATCTAATAATCACTGATGAAAATTTAAATAGTAGCGATATCAAAGAAATTTATTTGCATAACTGCGAAGACAAAAGGGTATATCGCTCATGCTCACTTGAGAAAAATGATAATGAAGAAGCAGATAAAAACTCATACACGGCTAAATTTAATATAAATCTTATTCTAGACAAAGACCAAAGTGTCTTTAAAAGAACAACTAAATTTATATTAGCCTACCGTGATCTAAGTAAAGACTACTCAACTAGCGATATCCATAGCATGAGTGATAATAGCGTCATCTCTCTTGAAGCAAAGAAAAAAGCAGAAGGCAGTATCACATATGATCTAAAAACTTCACTTATTGAGGTGGCAAATAATATAACTGGCGTAGTTGTAGATGTACAAAACATAGATCAAACAACCATACAGGACACTATAAATTTAAAAGCTATCTATAAGCCAAATAAGGGTGATGATAACTATAAAGAGGTGAATTGGTCTTATAAAATTATCAAGCAAGGCGAGTATAACAAGGAAGTAAAGGCAAATTTTGTAGCAAATGATATAAAGCTGGAAGGAGAGAAATTTAAAGGAAAAGAGATAAGCTTCACTCCACAAACTGATATAAAAGATCAAAAGCTACTGGATAAGCTAAAAGAAGGTGATAGTACATTAGTGTTTTTTGCATATCTAAAAGCACCAAGATATACGACGAGATATGGTAAAACTCATGGAAGGGTTGATATAAAGTACGAGAAATCATTATTTTTAGAATTTGATGGAGAATTTTTATCAATACATATAACTTATAATGAATTAAAACAAGTTCATTCCTTTAAGGCGGTTTCAGGTGCGCCAATAAAAGGTGGTTCAAATTATTACTTTGACTACAGTAAAAAAAGACAACTTTTGGCAAACGAGGGGCCAGTTCCTGAAGGTACGTATTATATAACGCCTTTGTCTAGTAATAAAGATGATGCAATTCAATATTGGGAAAAGTTAGATAATGTTCAACACTTTAAAGCAAGTATTGCGATGGGTTCTTGGCCTGGCGGCAAGAAATCTTGGGGCAGTGTTAGAATCCCGATACTTCCTAAAAGTGTAACTTTGTTAGATGACAGCAAAGAAATAAAAAGAAATAATTTCTTTATACACGGTGGAGAAAAGGCAGGTAGCAGGGGCTGTATCGATTTATGTGAAAATGACATACGTTTTTTTGAAGTATTACTAAACTATATAGAACTTATAAAAAGTAAAGATAAAATTCCACTCATTATAAAATATAAGCAAAAAAATATAAAATGCGATAGTGATTTAAAGTTAAAATTTTGCACAGAAGAAACAGACTATGACCAAGATTTTTAAATACGTATTTTTGTTTTTATTTTTGCTTCTATCTTGCTCTATGGTATTTGCATCATCCTTGTCATTTTCTACTCTTTTGCAGCATGAAATCATAGGCAGATATTTTATTTTTGGGGTACTTGGTCTAGTTTTTATTTTCCTAGATAAATTTTATAATAATCTCTTTATCGGATATCTTGTCGTGTCCTACTTCCTTGATACCATAATATCTTGTATTTTGATATCGTTAGAGTTTTTTGGTTTAAAATTTCCTACAACTCTTAAGCAAGATTATGCTTTGCTTCCAATAGAAATATTTTTTATAGCTTTGTTCTTTATCACCATTGCAATAATTGGCATTTACTCATTTTTTAAAGGACGTGAAAGATCTTTTAAAATTTGCTTTGCAATATGCCTACTAGCGTATCTTTACCGCTTTATCTTGATGCAAATGGCTTTTTTATGATCTATAAAGTTAATTTGTAAAAATTATAGAAAGTGCTCAAATGAAAACATTTTATATAGTAGTTTTACTAAGCAGATTTTTATTTGCTTCTGAAATTTCAGAAGCTTTTGGGGACCTAGACGGTGATAATGTGGATGAAAGAGTAGTGGTTTGGCAAGATAGTGACTTACACAGATTTTTGCAAATTTTCAAAAGAGATAGTGAAAATAAATGGATCAAATGGCAAGAATTTAGTAATGTAATAATGAATTCTGATGATGGTGGTGCCATGGGAGATCCTTTTGAAGGTTTGGAGATAAAAAATAGAGTGATCACAATAAATCATAGTGGCGGTGGCGGTAGATTTGAGTGGAGCTGTGCCTATAAATACAGACTTGACTTAAAAGATAAAATTTGGAAATTAATAGGCGTTACCGTAGATATGCTAGATAAAAATGTAAGAGATCAAAACTTGGACTATAACCTTCTAACAAAGAAAGCCATATACAAGGTAGAGTGCTTAACAAAAGAGGCAAATAAATGCAAAAATATAAAAAATTTTATGTTTGATGCAAAAAACAATAACCAAATAGATATGAATAAAATAAAACTTGGGGAAAACCAACTTATCGTGCCAAAATATAATGAGAAAATATATTATTGACGTAATAGGGTATTAAATTTTAATATAAGTTACTATGTAAAACACTCTAAATTTAATCCAAATCCACAAGTAAATTTACATAAAACTTTATCTTTACAATATTTTGTAATGTCACACGTTTTTGCTAAAATCGCCCCTTTTAATTTACCTAAAAGGGAGAAAATGAAGAGATATTTAGCCGAGTTTTTTGGCACATTTTGGTTAGTTTTTGGAGGTTGCGGTAGTGCGATATTTGCAGCAGCTTTTCCAGAGCTTGGTATTGGTTTTGTGGGTGTTGCGTTTGCTTTTGGCCTTACAGTTCTTACGATGGCTTACGCAGTTGGTCACATCAGTGGCGGTCACTTCAACCCTGCTGTCTCAGTTGGCTTGCTAGTTGGCGGAAGATTTGACAAAAAAGACTTCGTGCCTTACGTCATCGCACAGGTTATCGGAGCGATCGCAGCTGCTGGCGTACTATATCTTATCGCTTCAGGCAAGGCTGGATTTGACGCTACTGCGAGCGGTTTTGCTAGCAACGGATACGGCGAGCACTCACCAAATGGCTACAGTCTAGTCTCAGCGCTAGTTGCAGAGGTCGTTCTAACTGCGTTTTTCCTTATCATCATCCTAGGTGCGACTGATGAACGTGCTCCAAAGGGCTTTGCACCGATCGCTATTGGCCTTGGCTTGACGCTTATCCACCTTATCTCGATACCTATTACAAACACATCGGTTAATCCGGCTCGCTCAACTGGCGTTGCGATATTCCAAGGTACTTGGGCGTTAGAGCAGCTTTGGCTTTTCTGGGTTGCACCTATCGTTGGAGCTATCATCGGAGCTATCATTTATAGGATCTTAGGCTGCACATGCGGCTGCAAAAGCGCAAAATAATCAAATTTTATACTTCAAGGGGCGATCTTCGCCCTTTCTACTTCTAAAAATTTAAAATAAGTAAAAAGAAATTTATAAGATGTTTTGAGGGTTCATCTAAGAAATTTAATTCTTAGATGAAAAGAGGATTTAGGCCTTTTTTGTCATCGCCCTAATAGGTATAACAAATATCGCTGCAATAAGGTAAAAAACGATACCAAATACAGCTGCCATCATAAATATCTCGCCGATATCATAAAAGCTTGACTCAAGCCTAATGGTATCCACGTAATTTATCGCAAACCATAATGCTACGCCAAGAGCAATAGCAAAAACAAAAAATCCCCAAGAAAATAAAAAATTTAAAATCTTAGTCATCAACTTTTCTCCTTTTTGAGTTTATTTATCTACCTTAAATCCGCCGCCAAGCGCTCTATAAACTTCAACCGCGCTATCTACCTCATCAAGTTTAGCTGAGATATCTTGAAGCTTTGCTTGAAGCAAATTCCTCTGTGCATCAAGAAGCTCTAGGTGTCCGATGTAGCCAGCGTCATACTGATCTTTGGCGAGCGAATAAATTTTTTGCTGCGATTGTAGCAAATTTTTTACCTGATCCAAAGAGAGCTTTGCGTTTTGCCTTGATATAAGAGCATCTCTAACCTCACCAAGGGCCGATCTAACGGTCGCTTCGTAAGTGACGGCCGCGATTTGCTCGTTTGTCTCAGCGACTCGGACATTGTTTTTTGTCCTGCCATAGTCAAATATTTTTTGCGCTAAAGAGCCACCTATGTTCCAAGTATTGGCATTTCCTACAAATATATTTTCAAAATCAATACTTGTAAAGCCTAAAAGTCCAGTAAGTGAGATCGTAGGAAAATAATCAGCTTTTGCCACGCCCACAAGAGCATTTGTAGCTTTTAGATCTGCTAGCGCCTTTGCCACGTCACTTCTTCTAAGCAAGACATCAGAGCTGATGCCAGCGTTTATCTCAGGCGAACTTGGTAAATTTTGCGCACTAGCAACGGCTCCTTTTAAAATTTCATCATTGCTCTTGCCAGTTAGGATAGCTAGCGAGGTTAGCGCTTGCGACTTTGAGTTTAGCACTGAAGTTAGGCTAGTCTTTGCCCTTTCTACTTCAGCTTTACTTTGCAGATAGGTCATCTCATTTATGCCACCAAGATCAAGCTGCGTCTTGCGAAGCGATAGCGTATCTTCGTAGGTTTTTAGTGTCTCTTTTAGCACCGCTTCTTGCATGTTTAGCGACACTAGAGCAAAGTAGCTTTTCGCCACACTTGAGCTAAGGCTTAGCCTTGCGCTATCGTAGTCAAATTTGCTAGCATTTAGGCTTTCATTAGCTGCAAGTACGCTATTTCGCACTCTACCCCAAAGATCTATCTCGTAGTTTAGCCCTAAATTTATGCTCGAGCTTCTATAGCGTGTTTGAGGCTGCCCAGTGTAAGTTTCACCACTGGTTTTTGCTTTGGTATAACTTACATTTAAATTTACCCCAGGGAGCAAGCTAGCCTCAGCAACACCAAGGCTTGCCTTTGCCTTCTCTAAATTTAAATATGCGATGCGTAAATTTGTATTTTTCTCAAGTGCACTTTCAACAAGAATATTTAAATTTTCATCTTTAAATTCCTTCCACCAAAGATCTCTTATATCGCTTGTTTCAAAACTATATGTTGAGGTGAAATTTGTATCCACATTTGGCATATCTGGGCGAAACGAGCAACCAGCCAAAAACGCCGCTGTTATAAGTATAAACGCCTTATTTCTCATCTTTTTTTGCTCCCTTTTTCCAGTATTTTTCATTTAAATTTTCAAGCAAATAGTAAAACATAGGCACGAAAAATATCGCTATTGTTGTTGATGCGATCATGCCGCCAACTACGCCAGTTCCTAGTGAGTGGCGAGATGCAGCGCCAGCACCCGTACTTATAACCATCGGGAAAACACCTAGAGTAAATGCGATCGAGGTCATTACGATAGGTCTAAAGCGAAGTTTGGCCGCATTTACAGCTGATTCAAATATGCTCTTTCCACTCTCGCGCTCTTGCATAGCAAATTCTACGATCAAAATGGCATTTTTGGCCGCTAGACCGATGAGTAGCAAGAGTCCGATCTCAAAGTAGATATCGTTTGTCAGCCCTCTTATCCAAACAGCTAGCAACGAGCCAAATACTGCAAACGGCACGGCAGTGATGACTGCAAGTGGGATGAGCCATCTTTCGTACTGAGCCGCAAGGATCAAAAAGACAAAGACCATACCAAAGATAAAAGCGACTGTGCCTGTTCCTTGAGAATTTACCTCTTGATACGCCGTTCCAGCCCAGCTTATAGCGTACTCATCACTACTTAGTGTGTCATTTACGACCTCTTGTATCGCTCTTATCGCATCGCCTGATGTGTAGCCAGGCTTTGGATCGCCCATGATCTTCGCCGCAGGGAAGAGGTTAAATCTATCAACGATATCAGGTCCGATCGATCTTGTGAGCGTCGCTACTGAATTTAATGGCACCATGCCGCCCTCGTATGAGCGGACGAAAATTTTTCTTAGATCCTCGGGGTTGTTTCTAAAGTTATCGCTTGCCCTTGCGTATACGCGGTATGATTTACCCGCAAGGTTAAAGTCATTTATGTAGTAAGAGCCAAAGCTGGCTGCTATCGTGCTAAAAATTTCGCTCTCGCTTACGCCAAATAGCCTTGCCTTTTCTTTATCAACTGTTATCTTAAACTGGCGGTAGTTTGTTTCAAGCGTCGTTCTTACGCCAGTTAGCTCAGGTCTTGCGTTTGCAGCTGCAGTTACCTTTCTAGCGTCCGCTTCTATCTCATTGTAGCTCTTACCGCTCTTATTTTGTAGATACATCTCAAAGCCGCCAGTCATTGATAGACCCATGATAGGTGGCACATTTACGACAAAGGTCATTGAGTTTTTTGAACCCCAAAGCATGCCGTTAAACTGACCTACTAAGGCATCTGCACCGTCCGTTGCGCCTTTTCTTTCGCTCCAGTCTTTTAGCTTGACAAAGCTGATAGCTGAGTTTTCTCTAAGCGAGCTAGCTAGCATATCATAGCCTGCAAATCCCATGGTAAATTCGACATTTGGGTTGCTCAAAATGGCGTTACTAATAGATTTTACCTCTTCTTTGGTCTTTAGCATATTTGTTGAAGGTGGAAGCGAGGTGATAACCAACAAAGCGCCCTTATCTTCTGAAGGCACAAGCCCTTTTGGCACCTTTTGAAAAAGGCCATACGTCGCAAATCCCATTATGCCAATGACTATAAAGCTAATGATGACGTGTTTTAAAATTTTTGCCACGCCTGCTGTAAAGAGTCTAGTGCTAAAGTCAAAAAAGTCGTTAAATTTCTGAACTATCCAAAATGGCTTGTTTTCTTGTTTTTTAAGCATAACCGCACAAAGTGCTGGCGTAAGAGTAAGAGCGACAAAGCCTGAGATACAAACAGCAACAACAAGCGTTAGCGCAAACTGCTTTTGTATAACGCCAACAAAGCCCTCCATAAATGAAACTGGCACGAAAACCGCGCAAAGCACGAGCACGATAGAGATGACTGGGGTTTGTACCTCCTCCATCGCCTTAAACGTGGCGTCTTTTACGCTTATTTCTTTATCTTCATGCAAAATTCTCTCGACGTTTTCTATAACGATGATCGCGTCATCTACGACGATACCGATGGCTAGGATCAGGGCAAAAAGTGTGATCAAATTTATACTAAAGCCCATAACATAAAGACCGCCAAATGTGCCTATGATAGAGACTGGTACGGCAAGCATTGGTATGATGGTAGCTCTAAAGCTCTTTAAGAAGAAGTACATTACGATAAGAACTAGCACCATCGCTTCTATGAAAGTTTTTATAACTTCGTCTATTGAGACGGTGATAAATTCAGTTGGGTTGTAGGCTATGGTGTGCTCTAGACCAACTGGATAGGTTTTCTTTAGCTCTTCAAGCTTTGCGGCGACTGCTTCTGCAGTTGCAAGTGCGTTTGCATCGTTTTGTAAAAATAGTAAAAGTGGCACTGCTGGCTTGCCATTTAGCATAGCTTCAGATGCGTAGCTAGCAGCTCCAAGCTCGACTGTGGCGACCTCTTTTAGCTTAACAACTGTGCCGTCTTCGCTTTTTATCAAAATTTCGCCAAACTGCTTTGGATCTTTAAAACGTCCTTCAGAAACGACAGAATAAACATAAGGGTTTTCACCCTTTGATGGCTGCTCGCCGATCTTGCCAGCGGCGTATTGTGAGTTTTGAATTCTTACTTGTGAGATGACATCGCTTGGAGTTAGTTTAAACTGAGCGAGTTTGTCTGGCTTTAGCCAAATTCTCATCGAATACTCTTTGTTGCCAATTAGAACTGTATCGCCGATGCCATTTACCCTTTTGATCGCGTCAGCGATGTTTAAATTTACATAGTTATATAACTCAACTTGGTTCATATTTGGATTTGTAAAGCCAACTACTTGAAGGATCGAACCACTTCTTTCACGCACCGTTACGCCCATATTTTGCACCTCTTGAGGCAATCTTGAAAGGGCAGCTTGCACGCGGTTATTTACATCGATCGTAGCTTGTTTTGCTGATGAGCCGATCTTGAAATAGACGCTTATATTCATAGTACCAGCTGAGCTTGAGGTGCTTTGCATATAAAGCATATTTTCAACGCCATTTATCTGATCTTCAATGGCACTAGCGACTGAGTCAGCGATAGTCTGCGCATCAGCACCGCTATATGTCGCAGTTACAGAGACAGTAGGCGGAGTAAGACTTGGATACTCCTCTATTGGAAGCCCCTTGATACCCATAAAACCTGCTATAACTATGATGATAGATATAACAGTTGCAAATATCGGGCGGTTTATGAAAAATCTTGAAAACATCTATCTGCCTTTACTTGCTACTTGTAGCGTTTGCATCTTTGCCGTTTATAAATTCTGCACTTAGGTCTTTGTCAGTTTCAACTGGTGCGCCAACTCCGATTTTAAGGAAGTTACTAACTATTATCTTATCGCCCTCTTCAAGACCATCAGTCACTACGACCATATCTTTTGTTTGATATCCTGTTTTTACATTTTTTTGGCCTACTTTGCCATCTTTTACGACCAAAACATAAGTGTTTGTAGCGCTTTGTTGAAGGGCAACTTGTGGGATGTTAAAGGCATTTTTTTGAACAAATCCACTCATCTTTATATGACCAAACGCACCTGGTAAAATTTTACCCTCACTGTTATCAAAGCTAGCCTTTGCCAAAACGCTGCCAGTTGCGGTATTTACGACGTTATCTATAAAAGTCACTTTGCCAGTGAAATCTTCATTGTTTAAATTTAAGACAGCCTCGCTATTTAGTTGCTGCCAAGCGCCACTATCTAAATTTGCTTTTCTACTTAGATTATCCACGTCTGCGATGTAAAAGTCAGCCTCGATCGGATTTATCTTAGTTAGTCTTACAAGCTGTGTTTGGCTTGCTACTACAAGTGAGCCAACATCGACTTTATTATCGCCCACTACACCGTCAAATGGAGCTACTATGCTTGTGTAGCCTAGATCTATTTTTGCACTTTTTAAATTTGCTTTTGCGCTTACTAAATTTGCATTTGCGATATCATAAGCTGCAACGGCTGCGTCGTAGTCTTTTTGAGAGACTGCATTTTTCTTATAAAGGGCAGAAATTCTTTTAAACTCAGTCTCGGCATTTTTTAAATTTGCATTTGCAACGCCAACAGCTGCGTCAAGTGAGTCGTAGCTGGCTTGATATTTCTCTGGATCTATGAGAAATAGCTTCTCTCCAGCCTTTACCTTATCGCCAGGCTTAAAAAACTGCTTTATGATCGTGCCGCCAACCTTTGGATAGATGATGACATCTTGGTTACTTGTAACTGTGGCCGTGTAGTCAAAGCTAATAGGCACATCTGCTTTTTGTGCAACAAATATATCAACATGAGATGTTGGCATCTGGCGGCCTGCAGCAGCCTTTTTGTCGCCACTTTCAAAGCAGCCAGAAAACAAAAAAACGGCAGCTGAAAGCACAAGAAAACTTTTAAATTTCAACATAAAAACCTCTCTTAATTTTAAATTTTAATCCCAAATTTAGTTTTGTAATTTTTATTACAAATTATAAAAGTCACTGACTATAACTAAATATAAATTAAAAGTCAATTCAACTTTTAACAATGCCATTTAAAAATAGCTCAACGCACAAAGCAACGTGCTCTTCACGCTCTTTTTTGCTTAGTTTTGGCTCTTCGTCTAATATGAGAGCGTTGTAGTAATGTGACCCCTTTACATTTTCTATAAAGCATTTTGCGGCAAATTTGGCTGGAAATTTTGGATTAAGCTGTGCTTTTATCTCATCTCTTTCAAAGAAATTTATAAGCACAAGGTCGATCCTATTTAAAATTTGATCTAAAAATACCCTGCCAAGTTTGCCACCATTTTTAGAGCTCTCGCTTATCATTATCCTGCCAAGTGAGATATTTTTCTTGGTGCAGATGATAGAAAAAATAATGGTTGCAAATTTGGTTAAAAACTCCTCCAAGCTGTGAGAAATTTTAAGATCTATCCTCTCATCGACCTCTTTTATAAGCGCATCTATCTCTTGCTCGATGATCGCTTGAAAAAGCCCCTCTTTGCTCTCAAAAAATGTGTAAATGCTAGCAAGCGAGCCGCCACTTATCGCCACGATATCGCTAAGGCTTGTCTTTTCGTAGCCATTTTTTAAAAATAGCTCAAGCGCTGTTTTTACGATGAGCTCGTATCGTTTCTTGCCTTTTTCTGAGATCGCCATTTCACTTCCCGCTAAATTTTCGCCATTTTATCATCTTTTAGGATAGATAAAGGTGCTAGCCCTTTGCACGCTGATAGTTGGCTCGTCAGTGGCGTAAGCTTTTATATTTATATGTTTTAAAAGATCTTTTTCGCTTGTGTTTTCATTTTTTGATTTTAGCGTGACGATGACCTTTTGTTTTGCGCCAGCTTTTAGCGTAAAGGGCCTATTTGGACGAGAAATTTCTATGCTTTTATCATCTATCTCAAAGTAAAATTTATGATCCTTGCTTTGGGTATTTTGCACCAAGAAAACGTAAGAATTTTCAACCTCACCTTGATCTAAAACCTTGTAAAGCTCGCTTGTTCTATTTATATTTAAAAGCATGCTCTCTTTTTTACCACTCATCAGCGCTGTAGCTACCAAAACTACGCACAAAATGACAAGATAAGCAACCGTTCTAAATCTAAAAATTTTCACCTTTTTATTTTCATTTTGAGAATTTATACTTCTCCACTCTATAAGCGAGCTTTCGTTAAAATGCCCCATCACTTTAGCGCACGCGTCGCTACACTCAAGGCAGTTTATACACTCAAGCTGCATGCCTTTTCTTATATCTATATGCGTTGGGCATATCCTCACGCAGGCCTCGCACCCAGTACAAAGCGCGCCTTCTTCTTTTGGCTTTTTAAATTTCTCCCGGCCTTCATATATGACGCCGCCTCGTTTTTGATTATAAATAACTTGGATCGTGTCACTATCAAACATAACTGACTGCACCCTCGCATACGGGCAGACATAAACGCAGAAATTCTCTTTTAAAATGACCACGTCATAGACTAGCCAAGTAGCGATGCTAAGCCAAAATGCAAGTAAAATTTTATGTTCGCTTGCGTCATTTAGATAAGCGAAAAAATCAAGTGGTGGCACAAAAAACCACATGAAATTTGCAGCTATGATAAGGGCTAAAACGCACCAAATTCCAACTGCTAATGCACGCTTAAAAATTTGACCTTGCGGCTCATTTTGTTTATTTTGGATATTTTTTCTGATCTTTAAAATTTTAGTCTGCAAAAAGTCACGAAAGAGCGTTCTAAAAATGGTCTGCGGACAGCTCCAGCCACACCAGATACGCCCTGCAAGCGTTGTTAGAAAAAATATAGTCAAAAACAAAGTGATAAACAAAAACGGCATCAAATATAGCTCTTGCATATCAAATTTTGTAAAAAATAGATCGACCCTGCTCTTATCAAAACTTAGCAAAAATAGCTGCGCGTCATTTATCCTGATAAATGGCAAAATAAAGACAAATAGCGTGATACAGGCGAAAAAAATGTAACGCCTCTTGGCGTAGCTAAGATGAACATCCTTTGACATGGTGAGCCTTTTTTTGAAATTTCAAGATTATAAATTTTGGGTTATTAAAAAAGTATTAAATATTTTAAATTTGCCTAAAAGCTTAAATTTATGAAAGTTAAACTATACTCACGGCTTATTTTAATCTGAAAGGTGGTGAGGACGTTGCCTGGTATTAAGGTACATCCTAACGAGTCATTTGACGAGGGTTACAGAAAGTTTAAAAAACAAACTGATCGTAACTTAGTCGTTACTGAAGCAAGAGCTAGACGCTTCTTTGAGCCTAAGACTGAGATCCGCAAGAAACAAAAAATTGCTGCTCGCAAGAAAATGCTTAAACGTCTTTATATGCTTAGACGCTACGAGTCAAGACTCTAAAACCAAGACAAAGGGAGCTTTGCTCTCTTTGTTTAACTCTTCTTTTAGCCTTATTTTTTTATAATCAAAGCAATTTTTTTATTTTATTTTAAACGGAAATCCGATGCAAAAGCTAGCTGTAAATGAAGCTGCAGAAATTTTAGGCATAACAAAAGAAGCAGTCTATAATAGAATCCGCCGAGGCTCGTTGAAAACAGTCATTGAAAATGGCACAAAATTTGTCATCCTTGACGAGGAGCCAAGCAGCGAAAAACCCGCAAAAACCGCTTCAAAAAGCACAAAAACTAAATCCCAAAACGACGAGTTTGTAAGTTATTTGCTAAATGAGCTAAATGAGCTTAAGAGCTTAAATTTAAATTTGCAAGCCGACAAAGATAGGCTTTTTAAAGAAAAAGAGCAGATGCTCATCGAGCGAAAAAATGAAATTTTGCAAATTTACAAGGATAGAGACGAGAAGCTCATGCAGTTTCTAAACGCCATGCAAAGGCCACTTTTAGCACCTAAAAATGAAAGTGCCACAAGCGAAGTGGCGATAGATGCGCAGATAGAGGACGAGTCAAAATGGATAAATTTAAGCGAATATCTAAAGGAGTTAAATTTAAAACCAAAAGCGACAAAAAAAATCAGTGAAAAGATAATAAAAGCGATACATCACTCCAAATTTATCAAATTTAAACGCGGCGTGATACTTGTTAGAAGACATAAAAATTTAAAAGAGTTGATAGGAGAGATATGAAACACATTAAAAAAATAGCTACTTATGCTGCGGTTGGGGGATTTGGTGCCATTATCATGGCTGGACTTGCAGGTTGTGGAAGCGACGATGGCGGCAATGGAAACGCACTAAACGAAGTTGCGCAAAAAAACGGCGCCTTTGTCATCATCGAAGAGAGCGCACCTGGCGTTTATAAAATTTTAGAAGAGTATCCAAGCACTGAAACGAGGGTTGTGTTAAAAGATATGAACGGCACTGAGCGCGTGCTAAGTAAAGATGAGATCGATAAACTTCTAGCTCAAGCAAACGCAAAGATCGACAATAACACTTCAAATTTGACAAGAACGAGCGACGCACAGCTAAGTAGCGGCGGGCTAAGCCTTGGCGAGACTATCCTTGCTTCAGCAGCTGGCGCGATACTTGGTAGCTGGATAGGCAGTAAGCTCTTTGGTAACCAAAATTTCCAAGCAAATCGCCAAAGCACATATAAAAATCCAAGTGCTTACACAAGAAGCGTCGATAGCTTTAACAAGCAAAAAGCGGCAAATTCTGCTGCAAGAAGCGGCGGCGGTAAGAGCGGATTTTTCGGTGGTGGTTCAAAGTCAGGCTCTAGTTCATCAAGCTTTGGAGGCTGAAAATGATAAATTTAAAAAAGATAGAACCGTTAAACAACGAATTTATGGAGAAAATCGGCTTTGCATGGCATACAGATAACGATAACAGCTCGTATATCGCAGATGAGATCGTGCAAGTAAGCGAAAAAGAGGCAAATGCCTACTACGAGGCGGCAAACGAGCTATATGATATGTACGTAAATGCCGCTCAGCACGTGATCGACAACAACCTTTTTCACGAAATAGGCATACCATTTAACCTTGTTGATATCATAAAAAATAGCTGGGAAAATGACGTTCACTGGCACCTTTACGGCAGGTTTGACCTAGCTGGCGGGCTTGATGGTAAGCCTATAAAGCTCATTGAGTTTAACGCCGACACGCCAACGGCAGTTTTTGAGACGGCGATCATCCAGTGGGCGATGCTAAAGCTAAATCACATGGATGAAGCGGCCCAGTTTAACGACCTTTACGAGTCGCTAAAGCAAAATTTCAAACGTCTCATCACGCTTGGCGACGAGGATGCGGACTTTGATGAGCTTTACGAGGGCTGGGGGATACTCTTTAGCAGCATCGCAGGCAGTATCGAGGACGAGCAGACCGTAAAACTACTGCAATACATCGCAAAAGAGGCTGGCTTTGAAACAGACTTTGCCTACGTTGATGAGGTCGTTTTTAACGATAATGAGGGCATTTTTAAAAATGATGAAAATTTCGAGTACTGGTTCAAGCTTGTCCCTTGGGAGAGCATAGCGATCGATGAGGGCGAGCTGGCTCTCATACTTTCAAACATTGTAAAAAATCAAAAAGCTATCATCATAAATCCAGCCTACACGCTACTTTTTCAAAGCAAAGGGATTTTAAAAATCCTTTGGGATCTATATCCTAATCACCCGCTCTTGCTTGAGACTTCAAATGAGCCACTAAAAGGCAAAAAATATGTGAAAAAACCGGTATTTGGCAGAGAAGGTGCAAACGTCTCTATATACGATGAAAACGGCGCACAAATAGCAAGCAGTGATGGCGAATACGACTCAAACAAAGCTATCTATCAAGAATTTTACGAGTTTAACCAAGATGATAGGGGCGAGAGCTACCAAGCAGGGGTATTTTACGCTTATGAGGCGTGCGCGCTTGGATATAGAAAGGGCGGCAAAATTTTAGATAACTACTCTAAATTTGTAGGACATTTCATTAAGGATTAAAGATGAAGATCGTTTGTTTAGACGCGGCAACGCTTGGAGAAAACGTTGATCTTAGTGTTTTTAAGAAATTTGGCGAGTTTATCAGCTACCAAAAGACTAAAAGCGATGAGGTCGTGCCACGTCTAAAGGGCGTTGATATCGTCATCACAAACAAGGTCATCATCGACAAAGCCGTAATGGACGCGCTAAATTTAAAGCTTATCTGCATAAGCGCAACTGGCATGAACAATGTCGATCTTGAGCATGCAAAAGCTAAAAATATAGCTGTTAAAAACGTCGCTGGCTACTCAACCGCAAGCGTCGTGCAGCACACGTTTGCCTTGCTTTTTGAGCTAACAAATCGCATCAAATTTTATGATCACTACGTAAAAAGTGGCGAGTGGGTGAAAAGCGAAATTTTCACCTATCTTGGCGCAGATATCAGCGAGATCGCTGGCAAAGAGTTTGGCATCATCGGACTTGGCGAGATAGGACGCGGCGTGGCAGCAGCAGCACGTGCATTTGGCGCAAACGTGAGCTACTACTCGACAAGCGGAGCAAATAAAAATAGCGAATTTGTGCAAAAAAGCTTAGATGAGCTACTAAGAAGCAGCGACATCATCAGCATCCACGCACCGCTAAATGAAAAGACTAGAAATTTGCTAGGCACAAACGAGATAAATTTGCTAAAAGATGAGGCGATAGTGCTAAATTTAGGACGTGGCGGCATAGTGGATGAAGCTGCGATGGCAAGGGCGATAGATGAGAGAAATTTACGCTTTGGCACCGACGTTTTAGAAAGCGAGCCAATGAGCAAAAATAGCCCATTTTTAAATGTAAAAAACAAAGAAAATCTACTCATCACCCCGCACGTAGCATGGGGTAGTTTGGAGGCTAGAAAACGGCTGATCTCACTCATAGTTAAAAATATAGATGAATTTATAAAAGGATAGAAAATGGCAACTGAACACAGCTTTGATATAAGCGCTGAAGTCGATATGATGGAGGTTAAAAACGCTCTTGAAACGGCTAAAAAAGAGATCGCAGCAAGGTATGATTTTAAGGGTCTTACGGCTGAGGTAGAGCTAAATGAAAAAGAAAAATTTATCACGCTTCTTAGCTCAAGCGATAACAAGATCGACGCGCTAAAAGATATCGTGATCTCAAAGCTAATCAAGCGCAACATCCCACCAGTGGCGATCACAGAGACAAAAAGAGAGCCAGCAAGCGGAGGGAATTTAAAAGCGATGCTAAAGCTAAACGACACGCTTGATGGCGAAAACTCAAAAAAGATCACCAAAGCGATCAAAGACTCAAAGATCAAGGTGAGCGCACAGATCAGGGGCGAAGAGATCAGAGTGACAAGCAAAAGTATAGACGATCTGCAGGAGTGTATAAAGCTGGTGAGGGGGCTAAACCTAGAGCTTCCGATAAGCTTTAAAAACCTAAAATAACGTATTTTTCGCTTTATTATGCGTCGTTGATTCAAATTTTTGCTCGGTCATTACCAGCTCGGTAACTCCCGTCACAAAAATTTAAATCGCCTCGCCTAATTTTGCGAAACTGCCGTATAGTTTTTGTATTGAAATTTTGCAGGTTGGCGTGAAACCATCGGACGGTTTTAGTATTAAAATTTAGTAGGTTGCTGGGCTAAATTTGTGAAATTTAGCTGGTTCGTGGGTGAATCGCCTTATCGTTTTATTTAAATTTGATATATCTAAATTCTAAAAAGGGGTAAAAATGGGCTTTTTTGAGAAAATTCTTGGTAAGCAAATAGACCTTGGCGAGCAGATGCCGATCTATTTTGTAAGTAGCGACGAAGACTACATGCAGCGCGCATTTGAGCAAGCTCGTGAGAGCTTTAGGTATTTTTGGCGTGAGCTTTACTGGGAGCGCCGAAGGATCGTGCCAGGACTTGACTATGCGATGGTAAAAATTTGCTTCTTAGACGTGGTAAACGGCGAAGAGGTGGGCGAGCACATGTGGATAAATGACGTTGAATTTGACGGCGAAACGATATATGGCACGCTCGTAAATGAGCCAGATAGCGTGCAAAACGTCAAAGTTGGCGATCAAATAAGCGCAAAATTTACCGATATGAGCGACTGGCTCTTTGCGATAGACGGACGTGCTTATGGTGGCTTTAGCGTGCAGGCGATGCGCTCACGCATGCAAAAAGATGAGCTAGCCGAGCATGATGCGGCTTGGGGGCTTGACTTTGGCGATTTTAAAGACATTTTGGTAGTTTTCGAACAAAAAGAGCATCCAGAAAATTTGATAGAGCATCCGATGAGCAAAAACATGCATGATCAGGTTGAAAAATATATAAAAGCACATCCAAGCATGGTCACAGACACCGACGAGCTTGGCTTTACGCAGCTTCACCACGAGGCACTTGCTGGGAATTTAACGATCGTAAATCTCTTGCTAGAAAACGGCGCTAGCAAAAACGCCCGCACAAAAAGTGGCAAAACCGCAGCTGAACTTGCTAAGCAAATAGGCTGGAGCGAAATCGCAAAGGTACTTAAATAGCATTTCGTGTAAATTTTTAGGATTTAAATTTGAGTTATCAAGACATTTTAGATGAAAAAGAAGAGAGTGTAAAAGAGGCTAGAAAATTTGTAAATTTCTTAAAGGCAAATTTTTCAAACTGTGAGATAAGAAGCAGCAAACAAGCGCGTTTGATTACTCTTTTAAACGAAGAAAACGACCTTTTTGATAGGCTAAATAGGACAAATTTTGCTGAAGTTTCAAAAAGGCTCGGCGAGATAAAAGAGCAGATCACTCTTGTCATTTTGGATATAAAAGATGAGATTATAAAGGATTTTGAAGACAAAAACTATGAAATTTATAAAGGCACAGCAAATAGTGACGAGGAGCGCCTTGAAAAGATAAAAAATGAGCTGCTTTTTAATTCGTATTTTGAGAGCCGTCTTGGTGAGCACTCGGCAAATTTAAAGGCAAATTTTATAAAAGAGTGCGCTACAAATTTCTTTAAGCACTCAAATTTCATCGTCCCAGTCGTCAGCATGCTTTGCTACTTTTTGTATTTTGGCTTTGAGACCCGATATTTTCCGAGTTTAGATAGCTCAGAGATGATATTTACAGGTATCTTGCTATTTTGCGCGACCGCGACCGTGACGGCTTTTGAGATCGCTATCTTGGTCTTTGTCTCCTACCTTTACCAAAATGACGATAAAAAACATAAATTTAAAAAGCCGAAATTTCTATTTTTTTATAGCTCAAATTTCATCTATTTTTTAACACTCATCTCATTTGCCATTTTAGCCTTTGCAGCCTTCAAGCTAAACTACGGCTGGGGCGCCATTTTATCGCTACTTTTGCTCTCTTATACTGGGGTAAATTTGGCAGTTTTCTTTAAAGATAGATCAAATTTCATCATCTATCTTTTATCGCTTATCATGCTTTTGCTCTTTATCATTTCGGTTGTCGTCTTAAAAGATGGCGGATTTTTGGCACTTTGGATACTCTTTTGCTCGTTTATGCTTTCTTTTGTGCTAGGCGTTGCGAGCATCAAAGAGACAAAGGATTTTTCATTTGTTTTTTACGCTGCTCTTTCACTTATGATCGTTTCAAACTCGCTTTTGTTTATCAAATACACAGCAAAAACCTTTAACATAGGCGATGTGGATTATAAATTTTTGCTTGTAGATAAAAGTGCGTTAAAAGCGCTACCTAGCTCACTTTGCGAGACAAAAGGCAAAGAGCAAACGCCTTGCGAGATAGATGAAAAGGCGGTTAAAATTTATGACGTGAAGTCACTTTGTAATATCGGTAAATTTTACTACTTGCAGACAAAAGACGGAGTGAAATTTGAGCTTGACTCGAGCAAGATCATCTCAAGAGTAAAAGAGTAAGTAGGCTAAGCTTAAATTTATAGAGCAAAAGCGAGCTAGATATGTAAAAATCGCAGGTTTGTAAAAATAGAAAATTTAAAAAATGATTGCATTTTTTACTCAAAATTTACGTTAATGCAAGGCTAAATTTATTAAAATTTGGCTATCCTAATGGACTAAATTAAAATTAACTTATTTAAGGCGATTAATTATGATTTTTAAAAATATTGTTGAGAGTTTTGCTGTAAATTACGCTCATAATTCTATACAAAAATCGCTATATAACGAATTTAACATAGACATTTTAAACACGACTTACACCAAAACTCCAAAAAAAGACAAAAAGTACATGCTCTACGCTCACGTGCCGTTTTGTCACACATTTTGCCCGTATTGCTCGTTTCACAAGTACCACTACGAGCAGGAGCTTGCGAAAATTTACTTTGAAAATTTACGCGAGGAGATGAGGCAGATAAAAGAGGCTGGCTTTGACTTTACATCGCTTTATGTGGGCGGTGGCACGACGCTTATAAACGAGCCAGAGCTTGAAAAAACGCTAAAACTCGCAAAAGATCTCTTTAGCATAGAGGACATCTCAGCAGAGAGCGACCCAAATCACATTTCGCCAGAGAGTCTAGGCCGTTTTGATGGGCTCATCAACCGCTTAAGCGTTGGCGTGCAAAGCTTTGATGATGAGACTTTAAAAAGAGTTGGCAGATACGAGAAATTTGGCTCGGCTGAGGAGACAAAAAGAAAGCTTGAGCAGGCTATCGGCAAGATACCAGTCATCAGCCTAGATCTCATCTTTAACCTGCCAAATCAAACAAAAGAGCAGCTAATAAACGACATAAATGTTGCAAAATCAATATCTCCGCAGCAAATCACCTTCTATCCGCTCATGAAATCAGAGCTAACAAGAGAGAACATCGCTCGCGCACTAGGCGTCTCAAACGTCGATAATGAGCGCGAATTTTACGAGATCATCGTGAGCGAATTTGCTAAAGGCGGCTACAGGCAAAGCAACGCCTGGGCATTTTCAAATGAAAAAAGCGCAGACCTTCGCGACGAATATGTAGGCTCAAATTTAGAGTACGTGGGCGTTGGTAGCGGAGCGTTTAGCTTCTTAAACGGCCAGCTTGTGATAAATGCCTTTAACCTACTTGACTACGGCAGAAAGGTCAAAGAAAGACAAAGCCCAGTCATCGCAAAATGCGCATTTAGCAAAAAAGAGAGACTAAAATATACATTTTTAACAAGGCTTTTTGACGGTGCCGTGGATATCAAAACCTACAACGAGCAAAACAACGCAAACATCAACAAAGACCTATTTGTCGAGCTTAGCTTGCTAAAACTTGTAAATGCGATCTACGAAGAAAATGGCGTTATCAAGCCAACATTTTTTGGCAAATACATCTGCGTCGTGCTTATGCGTGACTTCTATGCTGGCATGGATAAAGTGCGCGCGATATTTAAGGATGACGCGAAGATCAAACGCAGCAAGGTGCTTCGCATAATGAGTGAAAATACCGAGCAAAAATTTGATCAAAACATCATTCAGCCTCGTGCTGCGATGTAATGCTTGCAAATTTAATAAAAAGCAATCTTTTTTCAATAATCAAAATAGTGATCCTGACGCTCGCCTTTAGCGGGCTTGGCGTCTGGACGCTCTCTTTTATAAACAACGAACTTGTAAATATAAAAGAATTTGACGCCTTTGTAGCGGTTAAATTTATAGTTGTTTTGCTCCTCTTTTTTCTAAGCGCCATCGCTGCAAACATCTCACTTACAAATTTTGGACATAAATTTATCTACGAGCTTAGATATCAAAGCGTAAAGCAAATTTTAGACACGCCAAATAGCGTGATAAACGAGATCGGCAAGGCAAAGATCATAGCAAGTCTAAACAACGACATAAAAACGATCACATTTGCCTTTATGAGCGCTACTGGCTTCATACAAAGCCTAGTTTTCATCATCTGCGCTAGCATCTATCTTTGCGTGATCGCGCCAAAAGTTTTTATATTTCTAGCCGTTTGGATCGGTGTGACGCTTTTTATAAACACGCTTTTTATGAAGAAAATTCATCTTTATTTTAAAGACTCAAGAGTGCAAGATGACGCGCTGCAAAAGCACTACGACGACATCGTTGAGGGGCATAGAGAGCTTAGTCTAAACAGAGCAAGAGCTCAAATTTGCTTTGATGAGCTAAATTTGACAGGCGATAAGAAGCGCCAAAGCATGGTAAAAGCCGACGTATTTCACGCACTAAGTGATAATTTCACAAACGTGATGCTGCTTGGCTCGGTTGGGCTTTGCGTATTTTTGTGCGTGGCATTTGGCTGGGCGAGCCTGCAAACAGCACTAAGTATCAGCCTAACGATACTATTTTTAAGAGGTTCATTTATGAGTATGGTTGGCTCCATACCAGCCGCACTTAGCGCAAAGGTGAGTTTAGAGAAGATCATGAGTTTAAATTTAAATGAATTTAAAGAAGGCTTTAAATTTGACGATAGCTTAAGCGACGAGTGGCAAAGTATCAGGCTAAAGGATATAAATTTCAACTACTCTCACGGCAAATTTAGCCTAAATGATGTAAATTTAGAGATCAAACGCGGTGAGATAACATTTATCATCGGTAAAAATGGCAGCGGCAAAAGCACGCTTATAAACATTCTTTGCGGACTTATCCGTCCAAGCAGCGGCGAAATTTACCTTGATGACACAAAGATAGATGATGCAAATTTACAAAGCTATCAAGCAAAGATAAGCGCTATTTTTGCTGATTTTTATCTATTTTCGCAAACGCTATCTCGTGATGGCTTTGCCAGCCAAAGCGATATAGAGGGGCTCTTGGCCCTGCTTGAGATCGATAAAAAGGTAAGTGTCGTTGATAATAAACTTAGCACCACGCAGCTCTCAACCGGTCAGCGAAAGCGCCTAAGCCTGCTAATAGCCATCTTAGAGCGCCGCTCTATCCTTATCCTTGATGAGTGGGCGGCCGATCAAGACCCGCTATTTAAGCGTAAATTTTATAAAGAAATTTTGCCGTTTTTACAAAGCAAGGGTGTGAGCGTCATCGCTGTAAGCCACGATGATAGCTACTTTGACGTGGCAACTAGGATCATTTTAGTAAAAGATGGCTTTGTGCGCGAGCTTGACGAGGCTGAGCGCATAAGTGCTGCAAAAGACGCCGTGGAAAAGATAAAATAAGAGTATTTTTTACACAAAAAGAGATTTACATCGCTACTCTTGAGCTATTTCAAGATCAAATAAATTTAAATTTAGTAGAATTTTGAAAAATTAAAAAAGGCGAAGTATGTCACACTCAGAGCTTGATAGCACCTATTTTGGCGCTTTTATCATACTTTTGTTAGCTACTTGTTCGTTTAGCTTGATAACATTTTTATCCTCAAAGATAAGCAAAAAGCTAGCCAACCGCAACACCGAGCGCCTAAAAGTGGGCTTTTACGAGTGCGGACCGACAACTGTAAAACAACCAAATAAGATAAATATCCACTACTTTTTTTATGGAATTTTATTTATTTTATTTGACGTTGAGGTTATTTTTATGTATCCGTGGGCGGTGGATTTTAGGCTGCTTGGGCTATTTGGGCTCATCGAGATGCTACTTTTTGTAGTGATCTTACTCATCGGCTTTGCTTACGCTTGGCAAAAAGGAGTCTTTAAATGGCAAAGCATCAGATAAACTACGCTGCAAATGGCGGCCTGCCAGTAGTTTTAACAACCGTTGATAAGCTCGTGCAGTGGGGCAGGAGCAACTCGCTTTGGGCGCTTAGCTATGGGCTTGCATGCTGTGCGATCGAGATGATGGCAAGTGGGGCTAGCAGATATGACTTTGACAGGTTTGGCACCATTTTTAGGGCTAGCCCAAGGCACTCGGAGGTGATGATCATAGCTGGCACGCTAACTAAAAAGCACGCTGAATTTACAAGGCGCCTTTACGACCAGATGCCTGAGCCAAAGTGGGTCATCTCGATGGGTAGCTGCGCAAACACTGGAGGCATGTTTAACACCTACTCAACCGTTCAAGGCGTCGATCGCATAATACCTGTTGATATCTATATCCCAGGCTGTGCCCCGCGCCCAGAGACGCTTCAGTACGCACTTATGATGCTTCAAAAAAAGATAAGAAAACAAAGTGCATTTAGGGCGCAAAAGCCAAGAAAGCTAGATATATGAGAGAGTATAAGCCAAAAAACGACCTGCAAAAAAAGCAGTACTACAGTGAGAAATTTTATATCGCCAAGCAGACGCCAAAAGAGGCAGCAAATGGCTCTAAATTTGACGAAGAGCTGGCTGTTTTAGAGCAAAGCGGAGTGCAAATTTTATCTAGCTACGTGGAGTTTGACCAACTTGTTCTCTACGTAAATTCTAGTGAAAATTTTAAAGCGCTTGAAGCATTAAAAAACTTTGGCTACGAGCAGCTTTGTGAGCTAGCAGCGATTGATTATATAGCGCAAAAAGGCGGATACGAGGTCTTTTATCAGCTTTTAAGTATTAGCAAAAATAGGCGCACGCGAGCAAAGTGCTTTGTCAAAAAGGACGAAATGCTAAAAAGCGTTTGTGAGCTTTATAAAAGCGCAAACTGGGCGGAGCGCGAGATGTATGATCTAAGCGGTGTTTTAATCAAAGATCATCCAAATTTAAAGCGTCTTATAATGCCTGATGACTGGCACTCACACCCGCTTTTAAAGAGCTATCCGCTAGTTGGCGACGAGGCTGCTAAATGGTACGAGGTGGATAAAATTTTTGGACGTGAATTTAGAGAGCAGATCGGCGAAGAGAACCGCGACCCAGCCTTTATCGATGAGAAAGATACCTTTGGATTTTCACGTGTGTTTGATGAAAATGAAGAGTATGAGTATCAAGAAGAAGGCGGCGTGAGATTTGTCAAAAAGGCTAAATTTAACCAAAGCCAGATAGTAAAGGAAAGACCTTGAGCCAGGCACCAAACCGCTTAAAACCATTTTTTGAAAATTTAGAATTTGAGCAAAATGACGGCAAGATGATACTAAATTTTGGCCCGCAGCACCCAAGCGCACACGGTCAGCTAAAGCTTGTGCTTGAGCTTGACGGAGAAAAGGTCGTGCGTGCGATGCCAGAGGTTGGCTTCATGCACCGAGGCGTTGAGAAGATGGCTGAAAATATGACCTATCAGGAGTTTATCCCAGTGACTGATAGGGTGGATTACATCGCATCGAGCGCTAATAACTACGCATTTTGCGCGGCTGTGGAGAAGCTTTGCGCTATAGAAGTGCCTCGCCGTGCGCAGATCATTAGAGTGATGCTTTTGGAGCTAAACCGCATCAGCTCGCACCTTTTATTTTTAGCTACACACGCCCTTGACGTGGGGGCAATGAGCGTCTTTTTATACGCATTTAGAGAGCGCGAATACGTCCTTGATCTCATAGAAAAATACTGCGGCGCAAGGCTAACTCATAGCTCGATAAGGATCGGTGGCGTGCCGCTTGATCTGCCTGATGGCTGGTGCGAGGAGCTGCTTAAATTTTGCGAGAAATTTCCAAGCGACATCACGCTTTACGAAGATCTACTAAGTGAAAATAGAATTTGGCAAGCAAGGCTTGTTGATGTGGGCGTAGTTAGCAAAGAGCTAGCCCTTAGTAGCGGCTGCTCTGGCGTCATGCTAAGAGCAAGTGGCATCGCGCGCGACATCAGAAAAGAAGAGCCATATCTCATCTACGACGAGCTAGAATTTGACGTGCCTTACGCCACCAAGGGCGACTGCTATGCAAGATATCTACTTTATATGAAAGAGATGCGCGAGTGCGTGAAAATTTTAAAGCAGTGCGTTAGCAAGTATCAGACAAGTAGCCCTGCTATCATCGCCGACGCACCAGAGTATGTTAGCGCTTCAAAAGAGCAGATAATGAGCCAAAACTACTCATTAATGCAGCATTTTGTGCTGATAACTCAGGGGTTAAAGCCACCAAAAGGCGAAATTTACTTTGCTAGTGAGTCGCCAAAGGGCGAGCTTGGAATTTATATAAACTCAGACGGCAGCGCAAGCCCGTATCGCCTAAAAATTCGCACGCCAAGCTTTTGGCACTGCGCAATTTACGAAGATATGCTAGTTGGGCAGTATGTGGCAGATGTGGCTGCGATAATAGGCAGCACAAATATCATCTTAGGCGAGGTTGATAGATGAGAAGGGTCGATCTTAGGCATCTAAAGGGCGAGTTTTTGAGTGCTCTTGGGCAGCAGATAAAGGCTAGCGAGCCAGACGAAGTGGTGATATTTTTGTTTGAGATAGGTGATTACAGCGGTGTAACAAAGGCTGTAAATTTGGCTTATAACCTAAACTGCGAGGTGATGAACTCGCTTAAATTTAACCAAGTTGATTGGGCATTAACGATAAAAAAGGGCAAGATATGAAATTTAATGATCTAATAGCAGGCAAGAGCCTAAGTATCGCAAATTTACTAAGTTTGAGCGACAAAAATTTAGCAAAAAAGATAAAAGAGCACGAGTTTAAATACATCTCATGCTTTGAAGATAACGAGCTTGGCAGTAAAAATTTGATCCGCTGCGAGATAGGATCGATAAGCTATGTCTTAGCGCTTCTTTGCAAGTATGCAAATTTGGTGCAAAATGAGTTTTTTGACGAGCTTGATGACGGGCTGATAAGCGGCGAGTGCAACGTGGGCGAGGAGGAGTTTGAAGAGCTTGGCGAGTGGATAAAGGACGTTAAAAACGTGATCATAGATGACTCGCTCTTTGCTCATCCAGATAAAGATGCGATCTTTTGGCTGCTTGAAATTTTAGGCAAAAATGTCGTCTTAGCAGGCGGCGAAGTGAGAGAATTTGCAGCAGGCGGCGAAGTTGGTGAGCTAAGAGAGCTTGACAATTTTGACGGAGCGGTCGTCTATCTAAACAAAAACGCAAGCGACGAGATCGTGGGCGGCGTGCAGTTTGGCATCGTGGCAAAGGCAAAGGATGGCGAAATTTTAAATTTAAAGGCAAAAGACTTTAGCGTGAGCGCTAAATTTAGGCTTGATCCAACGCTAAAAGGCACGGTTGCCCTGCTTGGCGCAAAAAATTTTGATGGATATGCATTTAAACAAGTAGTAGTTAGCAAATGAAAATCACCATAAACGATCAAATTTTAGAGGCAAACGAGGGCGAGAGCATCCTAAATATCGCAAGAGCAAATGGCATCTACATCCCTGCGCTTTGCTACCTTAGCGGCTGTTCTCCAACGCTTGCTTGCAGGCTTTGCATGGTCGAAGCAAACGGCAAAGTGGTCTATAGCTGCAACGCCAAAGCCAAAGAGGATATGCAAATTTACACAAATACGCCAGAGATCGCTGCTGAGCGAAATGCGATCATGCAGACCTACTGCGTCAATCACCCCCTTCAATGCGGCGTTTGCGATAAAAGTGGCGAGTGTGAATTGCAAAATTTGACAACGCATCTAAATGTAAATGAGCAAAAATTTGCCATAGAGGACACTCATAAACCGCACAAAAAATGGGGGCTAATAAACTACGACCCAGCCCTTTGCGTGGTTTGCGAGAGGTGCGTGACGGTTTGCAAAGACAAAATCGGCGAGAGCGCGCTAAAAACGGTGCCAAGGGGCATTGAAGTGCCAAAAGAGCTAAAAGAGAGCATGCCAAAAGATGCCTACGCCGTCTTTAGCAAGATGCAAAAGAGTCTAATTGGCCCAAGTGCAGGCGAAAATTTGGACTGCTCATTTTGCGGCGAGTGCATCAGCGTCTGCCCTGTTGGAGCGCTTGTTAGCTCAAATTTTCAGTATAGCTCAAACATCTGGGAGCTAAGCCCTGTCCCAGCGGCAAATCCGCACCAAAGCGACTGCGAGCTCATTTTTTATGACGTAAAAGAAAAAAGCACTAGCGATAGAAGCAAGCAAATTTACCGCGTTAGCAACGACTTTCACTTTGGTGAGATAAGTGGCGCTGCAAGGTTTGGCTACGACTTTCACAACGAAAAAGCAGGCAAAAATGAGGCGAAATTTAACGAGCTCATCTCAAATTTCAAAAACGGCAACATAAAAAATATAAAATTTAATAGCTTCATAACAAACGAGGAGGCGCTTATTTTGGAGCGCTTGAGAGAGAAATTTGACCTAAATTTACTAAACGATGAGGCTTTTAAATTTCAAAATTTCTTAAATGTTTTTAGCGAATTTAGCGGTCTTAGCTCATATAACGCAGACTATGAGAGCCTAAAAAATAGCGACTTTGTGATCACGGCTGGTAGCTTCTTGCGCCACGAGAGCCCAGTTACAAGCTATAAGCTAAATAACGCCCTAAAAATGAATAAAGCTAGTGGAATTTACTTTCATCACATCGCCGATGAGGTGGTAAAGAAATTTTCAAAGAATTTCGCCTGTGTGAGCCATGAGGCTGGCAAATTGGAGCAAATTTTACTATTTATCCTTAAGAACTGGGGCGAAAATTTACCAGCAGCACTTCAGGCAAGAGTTGAAAAATTTGATGAGAGCTTTGGCTTAGAAGTAGCCGCCCTCTGCGAAAGCAAGGCTAAATTTACGCTCATTTTGGGTAGCGACTTTTACGCTCATGAAAATGCAAATTTACTTGCAGCCCTTGCCGGAGTGATCGCAAGAGCTACGCCTTTTGCTGTAATGCTGATACCACCTCGCACAAACTCGCTTGGCGTTGCTAAAATTTGTACGCTTTCACACGGGAAAAAGCCTGGCAAGACGCTAGGATATAACGAAATGGGCGAGTTTAAATTTAGCATTTTTGAGGGCGATCTTGACGCTGGTGCGCTAAATCAGCAAGAGGGCACATTTACAAGCATAAATAACGAAGTAGTACCGACAAATGCGGCTTTGGCTCATAATGGCTACTTCTTAAACGATATCGCAAATGCACTTGGGCTAGCGGCTAAAAATACGATCGACTATACTGCGCAGCTGCCAAAAGAGAAGGGCTATAGGGGCGCTAAATTTGATGATTTAGAAAATTTTTACGCAAATGATGGCACAAGCCACAGAGGCTACAAGCTTGAAATTTCAAATTTCACGCCAAAAGAGGACATAGAGCCACTTTTTAAAGAGCAAAATGAGCTAAATTTAAAAGAGGACGAAGCGCTAATAAGCCTTGCAAATCCTATAAATCTGCCATCATTTTTTGCAAACTATGCCAGCCAGACAGCTAAACGCGCGAAACTTTACGCAAGTAGCGAGTTTATGGCTAAATTTGAAATTTCACAAAATGAAGCGGTCATTTTAGAAAAAAATGGGCAAAAGCTTGCCATTTGCGTGGAGCTTGATAGCGAGCTAGGAGGCGTGGCAGCCTATCTTGGCGACTACGATGATAAGCTTGATGTAAGCGCCATTTTTGAGGGCAAGAGTTTTGCTAGCGTAAAAATAATAAAGGCAGAGAATGAGTGAAATGCTATTTTTTGTGATAACAACTATTGTTAAAGCAGTCGTCATCTTGGCCGTCATGGCTAGCCTCGCAGGGCTTGCGACCTACGCTGAGAGAAAGGTGCTAGCCTACATGCAGCGCCGCGTGGGACCTGATATGGTGGGGCCTGCTGGCGTGCTTCAGATCGTGGCTGACATGATAAAGCTCTTTACAAAAGAGGACATCGTGCCTGCAAATGCAAATAAATTTATCTTTCTAATAGCCCCTCTAATCTCTGCTATCGCGGCATTTGCAGCGCTTGCACCGGTGCCATTTTTGCCTGAGTTTGAAGTTTTTGGGCATACGATTAGACCGATACTTGCAGATATAAACGTGGGCGTTTTGTATATCGCTGGCGTGGCAGCAGTTTGCGTCTTTTCGCCACTTGCAGCAGGCCTTGCAAGCTACAATAAATTTGCACTAATTAGCGCCGCTCGCGCAGTCGTGGCGCTTCTTAGCTTCGAAGTGGTCGCTGGCATGGCACTTTTAAGCGTTGTCATGGTGACTAGCTCGCTCTCGCTAGTTGATATAAATAACTACCAAAAAGGCATCTTTAACTGGCTCATCTTCAAGCAGCCCCTTGCCTTCGTGCTTTTCGTGATGGCAAGCTTTGTGGAGTGCAACAGAACGCCATTTTGTCTAACAGAAAACGAGACCGAGATCGTAGCAGGCTATGGCACCGAGTATAGCGGCATGAGATGGGCGATGTTTTTTATCGGCGAATACACAAACATGATCGCAGCAAGCATCATCATAACGCTTCTATTTTTGGGTGGTTTTAATGAGTTTTTATTTATCCCAGGTGCTTTAATGATCATCTTAAAATCAAGCCTAGTCTTTTTCTTTTTTCTTTGGACGAGGGCGTCGTGGCCGCATCTAAGGGTCGATCAGCTTAGTATGCTTTGCTGGAAAATTTTGCTTCCGCTTGGCATCTTAAATGTCGTAATCACCGGCTTTGCACTACTTATCTAAGGCGTAAAATGAGCGAGAAAAGATATATTTTGATAGACGAAAAGATAGAGCCAAAAGGGGCATTTGATAAATTTAAGCACCTTATCGCCGCTACTTTTAAGCTTGATCTTTTGGTGGGGCTAAAGATCACGCTAAAGCAGATGCTATTTAGCAAGTCGCACACTCTAAAATACCCTATGCAAAAGATGGAGCTAAACGCCAGATATAGGGGGATTCATAGGCTTTTAAAATTTGTTGAAAGCGAAAATGAGCGCTGCATAGGCTGTGGATTATGCGAGAAAATTTGCGTTAGCAACTGCATCTCGATGAAGACCTCGCTTGGCGAAGATGGCCGCAAAAAGGTCGCAAGCTATACGATAAATTTAAGCAGATGCGTATATTGCGGATTTTGCGCTGATGTCTGCCCTGAGCTTGCCATAGTTTGCGGACAAGAGTACGAGGTCGCAAGTGAAAACAAAATCCTCTTTGGCACAAAGGCTGAGTTTTTAACAGATGATAAATTTTTAAAAGATCAAGCTGAGTTTGAGGGCTATGGCGCGCTACCTAAAAATGCTAGTAGCCTAGTAAAAAAGACGCCAAATGCGCTTACAAATGAAGATAAGGCAGAAGTGATGGATATAAATTTAAAAGGGTCAAGCGATGTATGAGAGCTTTGCATTTTATCTTTTTAGCGCCCTTATATTAGTTAGTTTTTCTTTTAGCGTGCTTTGCAAGAACGCCCTAAATGCGGTCTCTGCGCTAGCTGCTGGCATGGTTTTTATCTCGGCTATATTTTTCTTGCTTGGGGCTGAGTTTTTAGGCGTGGTGCAAATCGTCGTCTATACAGGTGCGGTGGTCGTTTTATACGCATTTGCGATGATGTTTTTTGACACCAGCAAGGAGTGCGAGCCAAAAAGTAGCAAAAAAGCAAAGATCATCGTCTATCTTCTAAGCAGCTTCATAGCGCTTCTTTTGATATTTATCTTTTTAGCGCCGATCTATAGCGCTAAGCAAGAGGTGGTAAATTCTACCCTCGCTAATCTTGGCAACATCGAAGCGGTTGGAATTTTACTCTTTAGCAAGTATCTGCTGGCCTTTGAGATGTGCGCTATCATGCTACTTGTGGCGATGGTGGCTGGCATCATCTTGATACATAAAGACCTAGACGCGCAAAGCAAATTTGAGGAGATGCTATGATAGGCCTTACTCACTACCTCATCCTAGCAAGTCTAGTCTTTGTCATAGGGCTTGTTGGCATAATGAGAAGAAGAAATTTGATAATGCTATTTTTCTCAAGCGAAATTTTACTAAACTCAGCAAACATCGCACTTGCAGCCATCTCAAAATACTACTTTGACCTAACTGGGCAGATCATCGCTTTTTTCATAGTAGCTATCGCCGCTAGCGAGGTCGCTGTTGGACTAGGTCTTCTCGTGCTTTGGTATAAAAAGACTGGCAGTATCAGTTTAGATTCGATGACAAATATGAAAGGCTAAGAGATGATTTTATTTTGTATTTCGCTATTTTTCCCGCTTCTTAGCTTCATCATAGCTGGTATCTTTTCGCATAGTAGTAAAAATTTATTTATCGGTCTTTTTTGCTCGCTTCTCATGATCGTTAGCGCCACAGCTTCACTCATGCTAACGGCTAGTCTTAGCGTAGATGAGCCACTAAATTTAACCCTAAAAGAGTTTATAAACTTAGGCTCGCTCGATCTTAGCTTTAGCTTCTACCTTGATGCGATCAGCCTTGTGATGCTTAGCACCGTGGGCGTGGTCGCTAGCATCGTGCATATCTACTCCATTGGCTACATGAGAGATGACGCGAGTTTTAACCGCTTTTTTAGCTACTTGGGGCTCTTTGTCTTTTGCATGAACGTCCTTGTCTCAAGCGATAACTTCATAGGGCTCTTTATCGGCTGGGAGGGCGTTGGACTTTGCTCGTGGCTGCTCATTGGCTTTTGGTATAAAAGACCTAGCGCAAACGTCGCTGCAAACGAGGCTTTCGTGATGAACAGAGTGGCTGATCTTGCCATGCTTGTTGGCATCTTTTATATATTTTATAGCTTTGGCTCGCTTAAATTTAGCGAGGTTTTTAACGCTAGAAGCGACCTTTCTGGGCTAAATTTGGGCATCATCGCCACACTTCTTTTTATAGGCGCCATGGGTAAAAGCGCGCAGTTTCCATTTCACACATGGCTTGCAAATGCCATGGAGGGACCAACTCCGGTTTCTGCACTCATCCACGCTGCGACCATGGTAACAGCTGGCGTCTATCTAGTCATACGCGCAAATTTCATCTTTGCAAATGTGCCCGAAGTATCGCACTTTATCGCCTGCCTTGGCGCATTTGTAGCGATTTTTGCCGCAAGCATCGCGCTAGTGCATAATGACCTTAAAAAGATAGTCGCCTACTCGACGCTTTCGCAGCTTGGCTATATGTTTGTAGCGGCTGGTCTAGGCGCTTACAAGATCGCACTTTTTCACCTTGTCACGCATGCATTTTTCAAGTCGCTTCTCTTTTTATGCGCTGGCAACGTTATGCACGCGATGAATGATGAGCTAAATATCAAAAAGATGGGCGGACTTTATAAATTTATGAAGCCAACAGCACTACTTTCTATCATCGCAAGCTGCGCACTGGCTGGATTTTATCCATTTGCTGGCTTTTTTTCAAAAGATAAAATTTTAGAGGTCGCCTTTAGTGAAGATCAAATTTTGTGGGTCGTCTTGCTCTTTGGCGCGGTGCTTACGGCATTTTATAGCTTTAGACTTGTCATGCTAGTCTTTTTTGCAAGGCCAAAGAGTGATGAACACGCACATGAAGCCAAAAGCTACATGCTTGTTGGCATGAGCGTACTTGGTGTGCTCTCAGTCATCAGTGGCTTTTTTTGGAGCAACTTTAGTGAGTTTTTAAGTAACAGCCTTGGTGATTTTAAGCTAAATTTATCTCACAGCAGTGAAATTTTCTTACTCGTTTTAACACTTGGCTTAGTTCTTGCAAGCGCTGGCTTTGCTGTGTTTGCTTATAAAAAAGAAATTTTTAAAGAGAGCATTTGCGAAAGTAGAGTTTATAAAATTTTGCAAAATGCCTACTTTATACCAAAATTTTATGAGAAATTTTTTATAAATGGCTACGCTTTAATCTCTAAAATTTGTAAGAAATTTGATGAAATGATAATCGACCAAAGTGTCGATTTTGTCGCACTTTTGGTTACTAAATTTGCATATCTTGCAAACAAGATGCAAAGCGGAGATCTAAGCGTCATGCTTAGGTTTATGGTCGCAGGATTTGCCTTGCTTTTAAGCTTTATATTTTTATTAAACGGAGCCAAATAATGCTAAGTGTCATCATATTTTTCCCAGCAATAAGCGCAATACTTGGCTTTTTGATAGAAAATAAAAGCATCAAATTTTATGGAGCAAGCATTGCGCTAATCGAGCTTTTGCTTGCCATTTTTATCTGCTTAAATGTCGATTTTCAGGGTTATGACTTTGTTTTAACGCATCAAGTCTCGCTCATACCAAGCCTAAATATCAGCTATTTTGTGGGCATCGACACCATTTCGCTTGTGCTTATAGTCCTTAGCGCATTTATGAGCTTTATCTCTATCGCCGCACTTAGTGACGATGGAAATTTAAAACACCTGGTTATTAGCGTGCTATTTTTAGAGAGTACGATGATGGGCGTCTTTAGCGCGCTTGATATGATTTTATTTTACAGCTTTTGGGAGCTTAGTCTCATACCGCTTCTTTACATCATCGGCGCATTTGGCAGTAAAAATAGAATTTACGCTGCGATTAAATTTTTTATCTACACATTTTTGGGCTCCGTCTTTATGCTAGTGGCGATCATCTTTATCGGCTATCTGTGCTACCAAAAAAGCGGCGTATTTAGCTTTAACCTGCTTGATTGGTACAAGCTTGGCATCGGAGAAAATGCTCAAATTTGGCTATTTTTAGCATTTTTCTTCGCTTTTGGCGTGAAAACTCCGCTGTTTCCATTTCACACGTGGCTTCCTTACGCACACGGACAGGCCCCAACGATCGGCTCGGTGCTGCTTGCTAGCGTGCTTTTAAAGATGGGCACTTACGGCTTTGTGAGATTTTCACTTCCACTTTTTCCAGACGCGAGCCTACTTTTAAGCGGCTTTGTCTGCGTCATCGCTATCATAATGATCATCTACGCAGCCCTTGTTGCCTACGCGCAAAGCGACATGAAGCAAGTGATCGCTTATAGCTCCATTTCACACATGGGCGTCATCATGCTTGGCATCTTTTCACTAAATTTAATAGGTCTTGGCGGCTCGATATTTTTAATGATAAGCCACGGCATCGTAAGTGGCGCGCTATTTTTGCTAGTTGGCGTCATATACGAAAGGGCTCACACAAAAGAAATTTGCGAATTTGGCGGCCTTGCCAAGGTGATGCCAAAATACGCACTTATATTTTTTATAGCAACTCTTGCAAGTATCGGTCTGCCACTAACCATTGGCTTTGTAGGCGAGTTTTTGAGCTTGCTTGGCGTCTTTAAGCTAAACAAGCTCTTTGCACTACTTGGTGGCTTTAGTATCATCGGGGGCGCTATTTATATGCTGGTGCTTTATAAAAGGGTATTTTTTGGCGAGTGCAAGGAGAAAAATTTGGGGCTAAAAGATCTAAATTTTAAAGAGTTAGCCGCTCTTGTGCCACTTTGCTTGCTCATAATCATTCTTGGTATCGCACCAAATTTGATCCTAAAACCGCTTGAGCCAAGCGTGCAAAATATCATAAGCAAAATGCAAACTAGAGCTGTAAATAGCGGCACAAAAGATAAAATTTCATCTTTAAACGGCGGGAGCAAACTATGAACGAAATAGCCTTTTTAGACCTAAACGAGATCTCGCTGCAATCGCTCTCGCCGATGCTTAGCATGATGGTTTTTGCGCTTTTTATCCTCATAGTTGGAGCGATAAAAAAGGATCTTTCGAGGAATTTCTACTGCGTATTTTGCATCATCGCTATATTTGTAAATTTAGGCATTACGCTTGATTTTAACGGACTTAGCCTAAGCTTTTGGGATATGCTCTTGGTTGATGGAATTTCTATCATCTCGCAGATCATTATCCTAATCGCCTCAGCACTTTTCATCCCGCTTGCACTTAGTACAAAAGAGTATTTTGAGTATAAAATTTACGAGTATTACGCGCTATTTTTGTTTATGATCGCTGGATTTTTGTTTATGGTGAGCTCAAACAACCTACTCATCATCTTTTTAGGCCTTGAGATCAGCTCGCTTTGCCTCTACACCCTAATCGCTCTTCACAACAAGGCAAAAAGCGTCGAGGCTGCCATCAAATACTTCGCGATGGGTTCGCTCTCAGCTGGCTTTTTTGCGATGGCGATAGCGATGTTTTATCTAGCAACAAACTCAATAGACATCGCTCGCATAGGCGTTGTCATAAAAGATCTTAGTCTAAATCAAAATTTAATAATCCTTCTTGGCTGCGTTTTCATCGCTTCAGCCATTGGCTTTAAGCTCTCGCTCATACCATTTCACACATGGATACCAGATGTTTATGAGGGCTCAAATGCCCCGCTAGCAGGCTATATGTCGATCGTGCCAAAGGTTGCGGGATTTATCGTCGCGTTAAGAATTTTTGCGATGCTTGAGGGCTCTGGAATTTCATGGATAAAAGATATGCTCTACATCATCGCCGTGCTTACGATGAGCCTTGCAAACATCATGGCGCTAGTGCAAAAGGACGTCAAAAGGATGCTTGCTTTTAGTTCGATAGCTCACGCTGGTGTCGTACTTTGCGCGCTTGTAGCGAATTCTCACGAGGCAAATGTCGCCTTGTTTTTTTACTGGATCATGTTTTTGTTTGCAAATTTGGGCGCATTTTCTATGCTCTGGGTGGCAAGATGCGACGACGTCGTCTGCTGGGACAAGCGTTTTAAACATCCGTATGAGAAATTTTCAGGGCTTATTAAAATTTTGCCAAGTTACGCCGTGATAATGGGAATTTTTATGATTGCCCTTGCTGGCATACCGCCTTTTAGCGTATTTTGGGGCAAGATGGTGCTTATCTCATCGCTTATAAAGTCTGACTATGTCGTGCTTAGCCTCATCATCATGATAAACTCTGCCATTGCCATTTATTACTACCTAAAGCTCATCGTCTTTATGTTTTTAAAAGAGCCTATCGTAAAAGATAAAAATATCTACATCTCAAACGTCTCGATGGCGCTAAAGGTGATCGTTGGAGTTGCCGTTGCTGGCACGGTCTTTGCCTTTTTATTTTCTGGGGCGATTTTGGAATTTATCGAGCATTTTGTCTTTGCTTCAGGATTTTAGAAAATTTAACTATAATGGCGGCATGAAAAAGCTCTTAACCATCTTATTTTTACCGCTTTATCTATCCGCCTTTAGCCTTAGTCTAAACAGCGGCGCAAACGCAAATAAGCCTTATAGCGTCCTTCAGCTAAGCGACGAGAAAGAATTTGAATGTGTGGAGCAAATTTTAGCCTATGACACGAAGCGCTATGTTTGTATGCTCGATGATGGGATCTTGCCGAAGATCGAAGATACGACGCTGCCTTTAATGGACATAAAATATAAAAAGCAAGACGGCAAACTCTTTATCGTCATCATGCCAAAAGCACCTTCAAAACTTCTAAATGTTCAAACTGAGCTTTACAGCAGTCCAAGTGTGCAAGATACGCCAAAGACGACCATCTCAAAGCACTTTAGCATCATCATCGATACTTCACTAAGCGAAAACAACAAAAGAGTATCTGGGCTAAATTTTTCGCCTGATTTTAGAGATATGCTAAGTCCAAGTATCGGAGCGCTCGATCTTAACAAAGCGCCTATCGCTGGGCTTGATAGCAACGATATAGACATCTATATAAATATAAAAAGAGCTTACGAAAAGGGCGCTTATGAAAGCGTGGTAAAAGATACGCAAACAGCGATGAAAAGGCACCCAGCCAGTCTTTTTTCAAGTGAGTTTTTACTTTTTAGACTAAGAGCGCTTGATAAAATTTTTGAGACAAAGAGCGAGTTTGAGGGGCTTGAGCCAAAGGACATCGTAAGCGAGGGCAGAGCTTGGATAAGGAAATTCCCTTCTGACGAAAACTACTCTGAGGTGCTATATCTCATCGCTAGAGCTTACCTCAAAGATAGCATCGCAAGTGATGCAAAATATATGCTTGACATACTAAGCGAAGAGCACGCGGAGTCTAAATTTACAAAGCTTGCTACGCTTGATTATGCTGACTACCTATATAAAATAGGCAGGCAAAAAGAGGCGCTAAGCGACTATGAAAAGGTGCTCTACTCTACAAACGACATCGACCTTGCAAGTAGAGCTGCACTAAGCCTAGCGGACGCAAATATCGATAAAGAGAAATTTGACGAGGCGAAGAAATTTGTACTAAAGATCGCAAATGCAAATGAAAAATTTTTCATGAACGATCCGACAAAATCGATGAATTTAGCCTATACATTTGCAAGCAAAGATATGCCAGATGTGGCTGCTAAAATTTATGAAATTTTGGTAAATAATAGCGATAGGACAAAGGATTTTTACGAGGCGGCATTAAAAAATTTAGCGCTAAATTTAGCCAAAACTAAAGATGAAAAAAGGGCGTATGAGTATCTAAACAGATATGAAAAAGAGTTTAAATATGGCGATTATATCGATGAGGTCGCCAAGGCAAAGGATGGGCTATTTTTTGAAGAGGACGACAAAAACGCCACCGCACTTCACGCAAGATATAAAGATCTCATAGAAAAATATGCTGGCACAAATATCAGCCAAAAGGCATTAATTAGCGAGCTTGAGCTTGATCTAAAAGAGCGTAAATTTGCCGATGCGCTAGCTTATAACAACCTCGCAAAAGATGAAAATTTAAGCCGGGCGATGGAGCTAGTCAATGAGGCTGCGCTTGAGCTAACAAAAGAGTTTTTCATCAAAGATGACTGCACGGCAGTTGTAAATTTACTCGAAAACTACGATGTGAGCAAGGTCTCTTTGCCACAGTTTAAGCTATTTAACTGCTATTTTAGAACGGCACGCTACAACGACGCGCTAGAGCTTGCCAAGGCGCATGTAAAGGATGAAAATTTAGAAGATAGAGTCGAGTGGCTGGTAAATTTGAGCAAAATTTTATATAAAAATAAAGACTACGAGCATGCGATCACTGCTGCAAATGACGCGCTCTCGCTTGGCTCAGCAGTCGAGTACTCGGACCCTACGCCATCGCTTTTTGATAGATTTTACTCGCTACTTGCGCTAAAACGCTTTACTGAGGCGGTCTCAACGATCAGTGCGATCGAGCAGCTAAGAGGACAGGACTTTAAGATCATCGAGGCATACGCAGCTATAAGCGACTATGCGATGAAAAGCAACGACTATGCTATCGCTGCAACCTACGCTAAAAAGGCGCTTGAACTACAAACCAGAGCCAAGATAAATACCTTTTCGCCAAAGCTAAATTTTGACTACTCAGAGGCTTCATTAAAAACAGATAACATTGACGAGGCGCTTGACGAGGCGAAATTTATACTAAATATGAAACTTGAGCCAGAGGATCGCTTGCATGCTCTAAATTTGGCAAGTGAAATTTACATCAGGCAAAAGCAGTATAAGCTAGCTAAGCCCTATCTAAACGAGTGCATTGGCTCAAATTTCACAAGTGCTTATAAAGACGCCTGCAAAGCCAAACTTGAGATGATAAAGTAAAAATTAGTGCTAAATTTAAATGATCTTGAAAGAGAGTATTCGCAGCTCGAAAAAGAGAATTTTCAGGACGGCAAAAGGATCAAATTTATCGCAAATTTAGGCGCTAGCGATGAGATAGCGTATCATTATGAGCTTATTTGCAAGCAGTGGCAAGAGGGTAGGCAGCTAAATTTAGAAAGCAGCTTTGACAGACATGGAGGCGCTGGGCTAGAGTTTTTGTTTGAGCGCTTAGCCAAAAAGAGCGATCAAAAAATAAAAATAGAAACCATCTATCTTATAGCGCAAATTCTCTCTAAGTCTAAGCATAGGGACTTTTATACCACATTTTGTGACCGCCTTATCCCTCAAATAACCTCTTTTTTAGGGACAAATGATACATTTCGATGTAAGCTTATAATAGCGCTTGGCTGGGTTGGCACGTTAGAGCAAATAGAAATTTTAATAAGCGAGATGCTTGATAGCAAAGATAGCCTTTGCAGGGCATGGGCGGCAGCTAGCCTTATGCAGATGTCGTTTCACAGGGTTGCTCAAGCAATCTTGCGAGATAAAACAAAATCCGCATTTTTGCAAAGCATCTCTAGCGAAAAAGATCTACACGCTTGCGCAGTTATGATAGAGGCAGCTCAAAATTTATTTGGTAAAAAGTGGATATCTTCTATTGCAGTCCAAGATCAAGACACTGAAAAGATAGAAAAAGCTAGAAAAATGGCGGTAAGGTTTTTAGGCAAGAGCTAGAATGCAAATTTAAAAATTTATCTGAATAAATGGTTTAAAGGTTAAGAAAATTTAGTCTATAAAATTATATTTTTGCTTAGAAATAGCGGACAAAATAGCTTTAATTTGATTTAAAATTTAATTTTTTTCTTGACATATAATAATGTTTTTTGTATAATCTCAATTCTTTTTTAAACAAATGTCTTGCTAGCTCAGTCGGTAGAGCATCTCACTTTTAATGAGGGGGCCGTTGGTTCGAATCCAACGCAGGACACCATTTTTTTGGGTTTATGACCCTTTCGTCTAGTGGCTCAGGACTCTACTTTCTCTGTGTAGGAACAGAGGTTCAAATCCTCTAAGGGTCGCCAGATATTTTAAATTTTAGGTCGCTTAGCTCAGTTGGTAGAGCGCCACCCTTACAAGGTGGATGTCATAAGTTCGAGTCTTATAGCGACCACCATTACTTTTAGGTGCAGCGGTAGTTCAGTTGGTTAGAATGCCGCCCTGTCACGGCGGAGGTCGCGGGTTCGAGCCCCGTCCGCTGCGCCATCTACTAAACCTTAGGTTAAGGTTCTTGATTCTATTTATCTTGATTTTTTGAGTGATCAAATTAAATTTTAAGATTATAAGTTCTAAGATAACACTTTGTTATTGATACTTAATCTTGCCTCGTTAGCTCAGTTGGTAGAGCATATCACTCTTAATGATGGGGTCGTAGGTTCGAGACCTACACGGGGCACCATCTTTTTGGCCCATTCGTCTAGCGGTTAGGACACCAGCCTCTCACGTTGGTAACACGAGTTCGAGTCTCGTATGGGTCACCATTTTTCTTCTAAATTTAACTCAAATTTTGAAAAATTTACTGCTAGTGCAATAAATTTGACTAAAAAATGTTTAAAATGTCTTTCTATTTTATGAAAGGTGAATTTGTGTTAAAAACTACCAGAGTACCCATATAGAAAATAACGAAACGCTCGTTTTCCACAGTAAAATGAATTGTGTATTGTTTTCATTAATTTTTTACATCTATGGATTATAATACTTTCTTGATTGCTTGCTAATATGAGAAGCAATTTGGGTATTTAAAAAGCAGAAATTATATTGTAATACTGTATCTCAAAATCTCAGAATTCTTTACCGAAGCTTTAAAAACTTGTTTTAATAACTAGGTGCTTGAGTTTAGTAAAAGGTTTTAGGCGAAAACGGAACAGTAATTTATAAAAGTATAGAGATTACAAATAATGATGACATTATGACTGCTGGAGTTTGTCATTTCAATTTTTAGAAATACATAAATTCGATACATTTGCTGATTTTGTCTTGATAAATTTGACTTATAAGATAAAAGAGTGGGGCGCACTTAGATACGCCCTTTTATAAATTTAAGATGAAAACTTACTTGATCTTAAATTTGATCTATTTTAGCTCAAATGCAAGCGTTGCAGCGATCGTCTCATCATCGCAAATTTTTGAGTCAGCAAATGGCATTTTATGCACTGTTTGTAGCAGCCATTTTCCAGGTTTAAGCGCAAGCACTTCTATCGTGCCGTCTGGCTCAGTTTGGCCATGAAATGCGCTTTTTTCTTTTAAAAATCCATCAAATGTTCCATCAAGTGTAGCATTTTCTAAAGGTTTGCCCTCAAATAGAATTTTCACTTTAAATGGCACGCCAACTTTGAAATTTGCTGGATTGTCAAGCGGTACTATCTCTAAGCGCTGCTCTGAAGGCTTTGTAACTGAGCCATCTTTCGCGTTTTTATTTATGATGCCTTTTGCGCTCATGCTCGCTTTTTTGCAGTATTTGGCGTCCTTGATGTCCTCTTTGGTTTTACCCATGTGCCATGTGCCATCGCTTGCTTTTGTCCAAAACGTAGGCTTATACTCGCCAGCTATAAGGTATGAGCCGTCTTCTAGTTTGGCCCTTTCATAGTGGTAGTTTTCGCCGCTTTGCTTTAGGCTTAGTTTTTCGCCATTTTTGTTTATAACGTATGGGGCTTCAAATAGGGCGATCCTATTATCTGGGATCTTTTCAACAGTCGGAAAGTCGTCTGCGTAGCCGATATCAACGCTTGTTGCCTCTTTACTGCTTCCAAAAAGCCAAAATTCGTGAGCCAAAGAGTGGCTGCTAAATGCTGCCAAAGCCAAAAGTGCAAATAAATGCTTGTTCATTACCTATCCTTTCAGATTAAAATGTCTATTTTTCTATTTCTAATATATGTCACAAAAATATTGTTAAATTTTTATAGATCTAAATTTTGCTAATTTTTAGAAAATTTAGTAATCAAAACCAAATTTACTTTATCAAATTTATAAAAATAGCATGACTATAAAAATAGTTTAATCACTGAAATTACGAAATAAAATCAGTTTCGCAATTATATCAAAATAATAATCATTGTCAATATAAAATTAAATTTTATCCACCAGTGGATAAATCAAAATAAATTTATCTTTGCCATTTAGATATCTAAAAAGTTTCATTTTTGAAATATTTTGTATAAAAATTCTTTTTTCTCATTATATTTTAATATTAGATTAAGATTATATCCTTTATAATGTCACTAAATTATTTTAAAAAATATAACTTTATAGTTATTTCCAAGGAAGGTTAAGATGAGAACTCTCTTATCTTTAAGCATGGTGTGTGCTGCGCTACTTGCTAATGAGACTAATCTAAAAAACGAGTTAAACAACGAAGAGATTAGGGCGAATATGGCAAGCTCTTTTAACGAAAGCTCCAACATAAATTTGCTTAATGAAAAACCAACTTCAGAAGGTAAGCTAAATTTAAACGAAACACCTTGCTTTAAAATAGATAAAATTTCACTTCTTAGTGAGAATGAAGTTGCTAGCTTTAACGCTAGTAGTGGTGCTGATGAGGCTATAATAAGAAAAGCTTATAATGCAAACTACTCTAAATTTAACTCTATTTTAGAGGCTAGCTTAAACAAGCTTGATTTTAAATCAGGTAGCTGTCTTGGCAAAAACTCTATCAATCTAATCATAAACTCTTTTAACAACGAGATAATAAAAAGTGGCTATATCACTTCAAGTGCGAGCCTAGTTACAAAGAGTCTAAAAGATGCCAAGCTAGAGTTTGCGATAAATCTTGGCCTCATAGATGATATAAGCATCAATGAGCTTGACACCCAAAGAAACAGAGCGAGCCTCTTTAGCGCATTTGGTGAGTACTCTCATAAAAATAAAGTAGCAAATATAAGAGATATCGAGCAGGCTCTTGAGTCACTGCAAAACGTCTCAAAAAATGATGTTAGCATTAAATTCTTACCTTCAAATAGGGCTGGCTTTTCAAATATAGTAATAACTAGAGTTGATAGCTTCCCTCTAAAGGCTGCTATTAGCATTGATAACCTTGGCTCAAAACAAAGCGGCAAGTACCAAGGCATGCTAAATTTAAGCACGCTAAATTTACTTGGATTTAACGAAATTTTTAGCTTCTCACGCGGTAAAGATATATTTAAAAAATATGAGGTCACAAATAAATTTAATGGCGCCACTGATCACGGAGCTTCAAATAACTACTATTACGGCTTTACTGTCCCATTTGGCTACTTCATGCTTGAGTATGAAAAGAGCAAATATGACTACGCCCAGATCATAAATGCAGCCTACAACCTCTACACATATAAAGGTAGAAGCGAGAGCGACTCACTAAGTCTTGCTTATACATTTTATAGGGACTCAAATTTTAAAAATAGCGCTTATGTAAAGCTATTTAAGAGAAAAAATAAAAACTACCTAGAGGACTATGAGCTAGATAACCAAGCTAGAAGAAATGCTGGATATGAGGTAGGCGTAAAATCAAGCTACAACTCATATAATCAAGCTTTTAGCGCTAAGCTAGCTTACAAAAAGGGCACTGGCATATTTAGATCACAGCCTGACCCACTAGAGGATAGCGGGGAGGCTACATCTAGGTTTGCTCTAATAAATTTAAACCTAAACTACAAATATAAATTTGAACTTCCACTAAGCTATGATCTAAATATCAACGCAAGATATGGTCTAAATAAACTAAGCTTGCAAGATAAATTTAGCATCGGTGGATATCACAGTGTTAGGGGATTTGACGGGGAGAGCTCACTTGTTGGAAACCACGGAGTAAGCGTAAGAAATACTCTCTCATATAACTACTATAAGAGCAACTCTGTCTATGCAGGGCTTGACGCTGGTATGGTAAGAGCGGCAAGTAGCGGCATAAAGGATAAAAACACCCTTGCAGGATACGCCATAGGTCTAAGAGGTAGCATAAAAGCCTACAACAACCTAAGCTACGACATATCTGTCTCAAAACCTCTTTATAAGCCAAAGAGCTTTGAATCTAAATCAACAAATGTAAATTTCATCATAAGCTACGAATTTTAAGGATAAAATATGCTAAAGAACAACCAAATTTCAAATGCGCAAAGCAATAAAAAGCCCAGCCTTTTAACTATAGGCTTAAATTTCTACGTAAGTCTCTCTTTGCTACTTGGCACTATGCCCGCCCTTGCAAATGAGCCAAGTATCATAGCTGATCCAGGCGCTAGCAACCGCCCTGATATATTAAAAGCTCCTAATGAGACGCTAATAATAAACATCACAAACCCTGATAGCAAGGGCGTCTCTATAAATGAATATAGCAGGTTTAATACCCCAACAACAGGCACTATCCTTAATAACTCTAATAAAAACATAGATACAAAGATAGCTGGCCAGATAGATGCAAACTATAGGCTCACAAAAGAGGCAAGTCTTATTATTAACAAAGTAAATTCGGCTGAGAAGTCATCTCTAAAAGGAAATTTAGAGGTTGCTGGTAGCAGAGCTGATGTGGTCATAGCAAACCCAAATGGCATAAGCGTAGATGGTCTAAATATGATCAACTCTCGCTCACTCACACTAACAACAGGTAGTATCAATAAACTAAGTCCTAAAGAGATAGAGCTAATATCTGACAAGTCTATCGACATCGTAGGGGACGGCCTAAACGATAAGAGCAGCGACTATACTAATGTGATCTCAAATGCCATAAATTTAAACTCAAATATCCACGCAAATGAGCTAAACATCATCGGCGAAAAGGCGGTTACTTCAAGCAAAGATAGACTTTACAACGACGTAAAAGCTAAAAACCAAGAAAACAGCTTTAGCTTAGATAGTAGCGCACTTGGCGGTATGTATGCTAATAAAATCAAACTAGTTGGCACAAGTAACGGTGTAGGCGTAAATAATAACGGCCTAGTCATAGCAAATAACAACATAGAGATAAGCCTTGATGGCGATATAGTAAATGCTGGTGCTATCGCTTCTAACAAAGAGGCTAAGATAGAGGCAAAGACTATAACAAACAAAGATGAAGCGCTAATAGCAGCCAAAGAGAGCCTTAATATAAAAGCAGAGACTTTGGTAAATACATCTAGTCAAATTTATGCTAAAGATATAAATGTAGAGGCTAAAAAGCTGGTAAATAACTCAAGCTCGCAGGCTAGGGTGGAGAAAAGCTCATTTGCTAAAAATTTAGCTCTAAAGCAAAGTGGCGAGAATAGATTTAAACTTGAAGAGGTAAATTTAAAAGAGATAAAAGCAAAGATAGAGGCTAAATTTAAAAAACTAGGCAAAGAGCTAAGCGAAGAGGAGCTAAATGCTGAAATTTTAAAAGAGGCTATAAGCAAAGATAGCACCCTTTATGCTCTAAATTTACACAAAGACTCATATCTATATGGCACATCGACAAAGGTATTTCATAATCTAAGACTAGACATAGACAAAAACGAAGTAGTACTTGATACAAGCAAAGCAAAAGACCGCGAAGTGCTAAAGAGAATTTACTACTCTATAAACAAAGAAATTTTAAACGAAGAAGATAAGGCAAATTTCATCCCAGGTAGCATAGTAGCAAGCAATGATATAAATTTAAAAACAGATGAACTACTAAATGATAAGAGCTTTATCTATGCAGGCAACGACCTTGTGCTTGATAGCAAAGATATAACAAACGTAGCACTAAATTTAAGAAGAGATGGTCGAAGCTTTAATGAGTTTAAATGGAAGCAACAAGAGTGGAAAGGAAAAATGGGAAAAGTCACTGGCAAAAAGAAATGGGTGACTAAAGGCGGAAAAAGCACGAATTTTAACTTCTCATACACAGATGTAGGTTTGCCAGCAGTCTTTGCAGCGGGTAATAACATAGTAGGAAGCACACAGGACTTTTCAAGCTACGCACTAAATGATGATATAAAGCTAGCAAATGTTGATCTGGATAAATTCTCTGAGCCAATATTTAATAGCCCAATTATTAAAAACCTAAATAGAAGGGTTAAAAACCAAGGGTATTACTACAGCCTTGATAGTATAAACTCTGCTTATATAGCAAATATCCTTGATGGCTTATATGAAGCAAGAAATGAGAGCATAAGCAAATTTAAAAAGGAAGCTAAAGATAAAAACGTAAAAGCCTCAGCTCTAGTAATGGCTAACAACATAGACCTAGACGCCAAAGGCAACATAAGCCTAGCTGGTAGCGTAGTGGCTGATAATATCAATCTAAACTCACAAAATTTAAACCTAAATCACCTAGAGCTAAACTCTAAAGATCTAAATTTAAAAGCAGGCGCAGCAAATATCAACTCAAGTGAAATTTCAGCCAAAAATATAAATGTAAATGCAAATAATATAAGCTTAGACAAAGAGTCATCTCAGTTTAGCAAGGCTTCAAATTTAAAAGCAGACGAGAGCCTTAACCTAAACGCTAAAGAAAATCTAAACATCGCTGGCTCAAGTCTAGAGGCTGACAAGATAAATTTAAACGCAGATAATATAAATATAAATGCCAAAGAGTTTGCCTATAGCCATAGCGCAAAAGAAAAAGGCGTGGAATTTAACCAAAACATCCAAACGCTAAATAGCGCAAACCTAGACGCAAAAGATATAAATTTAAACTCTAAGTCAAATACACAGATAAGCTCAAGTAACTTAAGAGCTACTAACAAGCTAAACGTAGAAGCTGGAAATGATATATATGTAGTTGGAGCTAATACAAACGAGAGCACGCAAACTAAAGAGAAGTCAAAGGGCTTTTTCTCTAAAAAAGAGTCACATTTAATGGCTATAAACCAAAAGGTCATCAGCTCAAATTTAAACGCAGGCGATATCAGTCTAAAGGCTGGGGGTAACCTAGCTCTAGTCTCATCAAATCTAAATGCCAATAACATAAATTTAAACGCAGATGAAAACGTTATAGTAGATGCCAATCACAACGTAGAAGCAAGCCAAAGCTTTACTAAAAGCTCACGCTTTTCATTAAAACCAACATCTCTTTATGAAAGTAGCCTTCATCTACTTGAAAAAGGCGATAAAAGGGCAGTTGCTTCAAATTTAAATGCAAATGAAAACATAAATATAAACGCAAGCAATATCAGCCTAAAAGGTGCAAACCTAAATTCACAAAAAGATATAAATTTAAATGCCAATAGCATAGATATATCAAATACTAATGATGAGAGCTATAGAAACGAAGTTAGTAAAAAAAGTAAGATAGGCTTAATCTCAATTGGTGAGCACATCAAGAATTTAAAAGCAGACCTAATACAAAAGCTAAATCCTATAAAAGATCTAAAAGCAAAAACAAAAGACACATCTATAAAAGTACCTGTCGCAAAAGCTAGCTTAGATCAAAAAAGCTCAAAAGAGAATTGGGTAAATGCAAACTCGTCAAATTTAAATGCAAATGGCGACATAAACCTAAACGCAAAAGATGATATAAATATAGTAGGCTCAAATTTAAACGCTAATGAAGCCATAAATTTAACTAGCCAAAACTCAAATATCAAACACTCAACCAACCTCTACGCCAAAGATACATCAAGCAAAGAGGCAATTGGCACACTATCTATCACCGCTCAAAACGAGTATGCCCAGATCGTTCCAGCAGCACTTGCTCTAAAAGAGGCGATCGCTCAGCTAAAAAGAGTGAAAAAAGAGTATGACAACTATAAAAAAGAGAAGTCAAAGCTAGAAGCTAGCCTAAGTGATATCAAGCAAAGATATAGAAATAAAGAGGTAGGCATAGACTACTCTGACATAGAAGAAGTAAGCGAGATATTAGAAGAGTATAGAGACGAGGAGAAATACTTTAAAGAAAACATTCTTCTTGCAACTGAGAATGTAAATGCGAAGAATTTAGCACTTATAACCCAAATGGCAGCTGCAGCTGCAAGCTCAGGAACATATGGCTTTAGCGTAGGAGTAAGAGCTGATCTTGCTACCACTAAACAAGAGAGCTCTTTAAAGCAAACTAGCTCAAACAAATCTAGTCTAAATGCTAAACATATAAATATAAACTCAGCTAAAGATATATCTATCGCAGGCTCAGACCTAGCATCAAAAGAGGATATGAGCTTAAACTCAAACAACCTAAATATAAACTCTAGTGAAGATAGTTTAAAATATAAATCAAACACCAAATCTCTCACAACAGGATTTGGTTTTACATTTTATGGAGCAAACTCTAGCTCACTAGAGCTTGGAACAAATAGCTTAAAACAAAGCGAACAAAGCCTAACAAATAACAACTCTCATCTTTACTCAGCTAAAGATATGAATATAAACACAGCCAATGACGCAACTATCAAGGGAGCAAATTTAAGAGCTGATGAGAGATTAAATTTAAAAGTAGGAAATAACCTAAGCTTAGAAAGTACTAGAGATATAAAAGATGCTAGCTCTAAAAGCAAGGGTATAAATTTAAGCGTAAGCTACTCTGGAGCAACTAATGCTAAAAACTTTGCATCTGGAGATAGATCTCTAAGCTCTGTTGGAGCTAGCATTAGTAAGTCAAACTCAAACACAAAGATAAAACAGACAAACCTCTCATCCATAACAGCAAATGAGCTAAACGTAGAGGTAGGCAAAAACACTCATCTAAAAGGATCACTTCTAGCAGCAGGAGAGTATGATAAAGATAATACCTTTATAGATAACCACAACCTAAATTTAAAGACAAATACCCTAAGCTATGAAAACCTATCAAATACAAGCTATGCCAAGGGAACAGACTTTAGCATAGGGGCTAACTATATCCTAGAAGATAAAAACAATAAAGATAGCAAATCAAATAACAATCAAGAAGATAAATTTACAGGTCTTAAATCAATAGATCTATCTAGCCATAGAAATTTAAGCTACAGCTTATCTAAAAACATGGCAACTCTAGGCAGTGGCAACATAGAGATAGCTGATAAAGATAACTCTGATGATCTAACAAGACTAAATAGAGACACAACTAAACTAACAAAAGATCTAGTAAATACTAGCATAAGCTCAAATGTAGATGCTAGTATAGATGCTAGGGTGTTTAGTAAAGAGGGTAGGAAGGAGATCAAAGATGAGTTTAATACAGCCACTGCCATAACAAAAGCACTAAATGCCATTATAGAAACTGGTGAGTTTAATTTTAATAGTGAAGTAAAAGAAAATGTTGCACAGTATGAAGCTGGCAAACTATTAGGCAAAGAGCTTGCTCAAAAACTAACAGATGATAGTGTTACCATAGAAGAAAAAGAGGCCTTAGGAAATAAATTTATAGAGCTATTTGCAAGTATGTCAGGTCTTGATCTAGATGGCATATCTTTGAGAATAATTGATGATAAATTCGCAAAAGGAAAAGACGATGAAGAATTTTTCGGACATTTCAATAATGGCTCAATAATACTAAATTTAGCTCACATTAAAAATGTTGATCAGTTTGTGAGCACTCTAGGACATGAGTTAAAACATGCCATAGACTATAAAGCTGGCAAATTTATACCAGGAGATAGTAAGCAAGATAGATATGCAAAACTAAAAGAAGATAGTTTTAGTGACTATCTAAATAAAGCTCTAAATTTACAAGATAGTGGCATCAATGCCAAAGATGCAGCGATAAACTATATTAAAAACCAAAGTAGTTTAAATACCCTACTTTTAAATTCTTATATGTTTAAAGGACTAGATAAGAGTAAGGGGGATAATAGAGTTTATTTATATTATAATAAAGTCGTTGGCATAGATAAAGGTTTAAACGACAATCAATTAGTTGATTTAACTTTTTGGGAAGCATTGTCTAATGGATATTTAAAAAACGACATAGATCAAATATTTATGCCACCAGTTTTCACATTGGTTAATTTTTATAAAAACGGCATATTGCCAGATAACGTATTGATAAACGAGAAGCCTGATACAAATAAATATAAAACGCAATATGACTTATCAGATAAACAAGATTTTGAAAAATTAAGAGCAACTACGGATCAAACATATGAGAATTTAAATAAGGATACTAAAATAGTTTTTATGAATGGTATGGATAATACTTTAGAAGAAGCTAAAAAAAGCGTAAATTTAATAAAAGAAGATTTTGGTAAAAATATTGGGTTGATAAACAATGCTACTGGCAAGCATTTAGGTATTTTAGAAGATGCTATAGAGTGGTTGCCAAACTATAAAACAACTAAAGATGTTTTGAATGCCTATAAACTAAAAAACCTTTCAAGTGGTACAACGTTAATAACTCACAGTGCTGGAAATGAAGATATATTTAAGGCCAATTCAATAAACAAAGTATTGGGGGTAAATACGCCTTACAATCTAATAAGTGTAGGTTCGCCAAAATCAGCCACTAAGCTTAAAGAAAGTGCAAATGGTGTGGGGGCAAATTTCATAATACAAGTTAATCATGAAAATGATCCGGTAGCAAATGGTATTCTTAATTCAGATGCAAATTACGAATTTAAAACTTTAAATGACGTAGAAACATATCATCCTTTTAGTACATACTATCACGAAATAAAAGAATATATCATGAATGGGCATAAAGATGAATGATAAGTTAAAACACATGATCATCCTGGGGTATTTTTTGGTTATATACTCTGGGATTATAATGGTATATCTTGGCTATTCCTATAAGATTTCTCTACTGTTATTTTGTTTATTTAATTTAATGGTTTTCTTAAGAATACTTTACACTATAAATTTTAGGGATAACCCACTAAAAATTGTTACAGTTTTTCTTAGCATACTTTTGTTTGCTGTTTCTATGGTTATTTTTGTATTTTCAGAAAGACTGATAATGAATGCAATTTTATGCGGTATGGATGGGTATGGGTATTTGCGTAGACATGGCTATATAGATTGTAGTTGCGCAGATCTATTGCCAGGCGATCATCTTTTTTGGGATATTTTGTCAACTTTGTATTATCCGATATACATATTTATATTCATCAAACCTTTTGTAGGATATTTAAAAAAGAACACACAAATATCTAAAAAAATATTATAAAATCAAAATTTATATAGAAATAGTAAGAAGTTAAAAATAAAGAAAGTAAATAAAAATGAAAAATAATTTGTTAATATTTTTAAAAGTTTGGCTACTGCTATTTTTTTGTGTATCTTATTTTTAGGATATTTATTTATTTTTTGGTGAACAAAGGCTGTATATGTTGATTTTGTGCCCTATTTTGTTTAACGGATATTACGTGATAAAAAATGGCATTAAAAGAAGTGACATAACTTTGTATAAAATAAAAAACGATCAAGTAAAAAATAATGGATTTGTAGCATTTGTATGGCTTGTTTTTTGTACTTTTGTATTAGTATTCTGGGTAGTTGTCAAGTGAAATAGGTCAAATGATTTTTGTAATAGCATGGAATTTGGCAATATTTGCAGTGATTATCTTTTTTTGGTTTTAATGTAGCCTTTAATTTATTTTCTGCTGTTTTTACCGGATATTTGGTGCTTTGTATAGCAAAAAATAAAATAAAAAAAGATGACATCACCTTTGAGAGAGTAAAACATGGCGAATTTAAGTACGGTGGAGTTGCTCTTGTTTGGGTGGTATTTATTTTGATATCCTGGATAACTTATGATGTTATAGAATTTTTAAAATAACATTTTTTAAATTTGTATTTATATCATACTTTGAGTAATTGCTGCTATTCAAAGGGGATATAATAACGAAGAAATAAAAGGTTTTACAAGCTTGCAAACTGGTGCTAGCTATATAAATTTCAAAAACATAACCAATATGAAAGATCTTGTAAAGACCATAACTCATGAAAACCAAAGATCTATGGATATACAAGATCATAGAGATATAAATAAAAATAGAGATGATGATACTAAGTATGCATCAAATTTCTCAGACTTTGCTACTAGATATTTCTCTCATGCTCTATGGCTAAATGATAAAGGTTTCTCTAAAACACCTTTAACAACACCTTTAACAACAAGCATGATAAATAACAATAGAGAATTTGCAAAGCTGGATAAGAATTTGGGAGCGAATAGACAGCTTCATCACAAAGAGATAAATTTAGCAAAACAAAAAACTAGAGAATATGCAAATTTAAAAGGCATTTCACAAGACGAAGCGTTAAAGCTACTTTTAATGGCTGGTGCTAGCATGACAGATATGCTTTGGAATAACTCGTTTGACGTAAATTCTCAAGATTTAGCACAGGCAAAAGAGTATCTATCACAGTTTCAAGATCAAACCTATATAGATAAAGAGGGAAAAGTTCAAAACTACTTCGTAGCTAAAGAAAATGACTATACAAAGCCATATATAAATTTATACGAAGCTGCATTTAGCGGAGTTTTAAATGTTTCTGATTATCTAAAAAGTGGCATAACTCAGTCTCCTTATCAGGGCATAATGGATAAAATAAAAAATGCTACTGACCATGCTTTAAATAATAAAGCAGATACTGCAAAATCAGTAGGAAGCGAGATAAAAAATTCTCTAAGTGATTGTGCAAACAGCCCATTAAAATGTGGTTCTAATATATTGCAAAGCATAGGAAATGGCATAATAGACGGAACTTACGGACTAGCATACAATACAATGCCAAGTTTGGCAAATGACTTAAACTCATTTTATGGGTTTACGGCTAGTGATTATCTAACAGCACTGAGTGCAGCTAATATCTTAGGCTCTGGGCTAGAGGCAACTGGCGCTGTTGGTTTAGGTAAGTTAGCAAAAGATGGAGTGGTTGCGGTAGGTAAAGCTAGTGTAAATGGAGCTTCTAAAATCGCTAATCAAATAGAAACAAACGCTTTAAATAAAATAACACAGAATTTGCCAAAAAATGCTATGTATAATAAAACAAATGGAATTATTTCAATAGAAAATAAAAATTTCATTCAAGTAGGAACTGACACTTTGACAAATTCGCCTATATTGCGAGAAATAGGATACAATAAAGGAAGCTATGCTCTAAAAGGAAATCACTATGTATCTACAGCAGATGGACTATATATGATAGGTAAAAATGCTTTACAAAACACTGGAACAAAAGTGGTAACTAATTCAAATTTAGCCGAATTTATGAAACCAGGTTTAAATCCAATTAGCGATATGTATTATAAAGGTTCAAATTGGTTTATAAAAAATCCAAGTGCTATACCTGATTTTGTCGAAAGTTATTTGCCGGGCATTCCAAGTTATAGTGGCTTTGGTTATGCTGGTGCAGGAATAAGTATCGCGTACGGACACGATAAATTAAATCAAGATATAAAAGATTTTGTAAATTGGTTGAAACCAAATGATTAACGAAAAGAATTTACTTGCATTAGCAATGATTATACTTGGCTTTAAAGTTCTATTTGTTAAACAATTTTGGGGAAGAGGAGCTTTTCATGATTTTTCAAATCCATTATTATATATACCAATAAGTGGATTTTTAATTATTGGTGGGTTTTTATTAATATTTAATAAAGGTAGCAAAAAATAACTATCTCAAAGCAGGAAATTAGGAAAGTTACAAATAGTAAAGGTATAACACTTTTGGAAAAAAGATTACCAGTGGGAATTAAAAGCTTTTTAGATTATATGGAAAAGAAATGAAATATATATTTTATATTTTTTCAATGATTTTGTTTATTCAAGGCGTTTTGCTTATTTGTGGAATATCTGTTTATAGCGCAAGACAAAAACTTGAGCCAAACATGGAAAATATATGTTTTTGCTTTATATTTTCTATAATATGTTTCGCCTTTGCTAGAAATAAAAAAGTATTGAAATTTTTTGAAACCATCAATGGTATAAATTGTAAAAGCAAAAAATAGAAATAATTAAATTTATATTTTTATAAATAGAGCAACTGAGGTTAAATTTTAGTGATAGTATGCCAGCAGAAACATTAAGGTATAAAAATTATGAACTACTCTATTCCTTTGAAATATTATATAGTAATATCAATTATTGTAATGTCGATAGAAAGTTTTTTGTGTATCTTTTATGGTAAATATTATTTTCGTGGTTGGCACAATGCCGAAATAGAAGATATTATATTTCATGTAATTGTAACAATGTCTTTAATATATTATTATAAAAAAGAATACTGGAAACGATAAATTTACAAATTCTCTTTTTGTGTACCAAAATAAAAAAGAGAAAAATCCAAAAATAAGTTAAGTTTGAAAAAATAAAATTTAAAAAACAAAAACAATAACAACAAATTCAAGGAACAACTATGTTTTATAAATTTTGCTATGTCTTTATTGGTTTTGGATTTTTATTTATATCTATTAGGATATTTGCGAACAAAAAATTTGAAAGATTTGCAATAGAACATGATTTTTCTAGTTTGGGTGATACTTATGTTATTCCAGCCATTATTAGCTTGGCAGCTAGTTTCGCATTTTTCTATCTTGCCTTGCGTTCCACAAAAAACATCAAAAAATACCCAGAGTATTTAGTATGTCTTAAATGTAAAACTACTTGGTGGTTTGGGCATTTACGCGATAAAAGTAAATGCAATTTTTGTGGTGGTGAGGTGATGGATGCAAGTAAATATGGTGACTATATAAGAAAAATAGAATTTTTAGAAAAAAGAAAAAAAGGACCCAAAAGAAGAAGCGTCAGAAATAAACGAAAAAAGGATAAAGGCAGTGTTGATGAAAATAAATAAATTTATATCCATCGCTTTTAGAAACTGACACTTTGACAAATTCGCCTATATTGCGAGAAATAGGATACAATAAAGGAAGTTATACCCTAAAAGGAAATCACTATGTATCTACAGCAGATGGACTATATATGATAGGAAAAAATGCTCTACAAAAAACTGGAACAAAAGTGGTAACTAATTCAAATTTAGCCGAATTTATGAAACCAGGTTTAAATCCAATTAGTGATATGTATTATAATGGAACAAATTTTGCGATTAGGAATTCCACAAAAATTACAGACTTTATAAATGGTTATTTTATACATGGAACACCTGATTATGTTTTTTGGGGTGGTGTAGGAGCCTTAACAAATATGGGCATTAATTATGATACAACAATAGAAAATTTTAAAAATTCTTACGATGCTGTAAAAAATAGTATTATTGATTTTAAAAATGAGAATTTTAAATGATAAAATTCGTGGGTTTATTTTTTATTTTTATAGGTATTTGTGCGTATTTTGGTATAGAAATACCTGATAAATTTAACGGAACAATTATACCAAATCGCGATGCCACAATTATCTATGTTATCATAGGATTTATTTTTATATTTTTAGGAACAAAATACAAAATAAAATACCCTGAATTCACAAAATGCCCTAAATGTAAAAAGAGCTACAATTATGGTGATACAATCAAAGGCAAATGTCCTAAGTGCAATATTGATACAATAGAAATTGAGAAATATTATAAGCAATTTCCAAGCGAATTAGAAAATTTGGAAACAGATATAAAAGGTAACAAAAATGACTAATACATTATATTGATAATTCTACTATTTATGAGTATGTGGCGCCAGAAGACTTAATTGAAGAAGTTGCAAATTTTTGTAGAGAAGCACAATTAGATTGTTTCAAAAATAATTTTTCAGAACGAGAATTATAATTTGCAAATATATTGCGAAATAAAATACTCAACCTGCCAAATGGTGATATATACGGAACAACTATATGGGCTGGATTAAAAATAGATGCAGAAAAATTTTTAAATATTTTTGGTTATCGAATAAAAGATTTTGATTATAATACAATAGATAATATAGACCGCAATGAGTTTGGTAAATAAAATAACAAAATTGAATTTACGGAAACCTTAATGCTATTATGGGAAAATAAAAATGTATCAACTAAAAAAATATTATTAGAAAGGCTATTTGAATTAGCTTCTACTGAGCATCAAAAAAAATATATAGACAATGCTACTACTGATAAATATACTTGGGGCGATGAATTAGTAAATGAGATAATTAATCCATTAGAACTTATACGAAGGCCAGAAAATAAGTACTTATTTGATAATAATGAGCTCCTAGCTATAAAAGAATATAAAAATAGACTTGATACTATTTGTAAAAATAATAATACGGATACAGATTTATATGAAATGCCAGAAATTTGGAATAAGATAGTTATAAGTTCTGTAAATTTACTAAATTTATTAGGTTATTCCATTAATGACTTTGATGAAGATGCTAAATTGATAGCCGAGCATAAAATTTAATAATATAGTAGTGGAATTCCTTTTTACAAAGCTGGCAAATTGCCACAAGGAATGATAAAACAAATTTTTGGTGATATACAATGATAGATGTAAAAATTGATTTTGAAGAACTAGAAAAGGATGTAATATATGCTGATAAATTTGGTGAATATAAACCAAAAAATATAATTGAAAAAGTTTATGGCTATTTATCAAAAAAATTAAACTTGCCATTGCGTTTCGGACCAGATGGTTTTAAGGATTTTTTTTGGTTGATTAGATATAAAGAATGGGAAGAATATCGAGAAGTAGATGAATGGGGGAGCTATGAAGAATATCTGCAAGAAAAATCAGAAAATTCACAATATGGGTTAAAAAATAAATTTGGTATTAGAGATGATATGACAATACATTTTTTAAATTTTAATAAATTTAAACAGAAATATAAAAATATAGCCAATGATTTATTGGTTTTACTTAATGATGTCATTAGCGAAACAGCCAAATATTCAACCGATAATGGCAATGATTTATTGAATATTACAATAGTTATTGAAAGCTAGAAGCCTATAATTCACCATAATTTTAGAGTTAATTAATAACATATCATATAATTAGCCAAAAACACTCATCTAAAAGGATCACTACTAGCAGCAGGAGAGTATGATAAAGATAATACCTTTATAGATAACCACAACCTAAATTTAAAAACAAACACCCTAAGCTATGAGAACCTATCAAATACAAGCTATGCTAAAGGAACAAACTTTAGTATAGGGGCTAACTATATCCTAGAAGATAAAAACAATAAAGATAGCAAATCAAATAATAATCAAGAAGATAAATTTACAGGTCTTAAATCAATAGATCTATCTAGCCATAGAAATTTAAGCTACAGCTTATCTAAAAACCTAGCAACTCTAGGTAGTGGCAACATAGAGATAGCTGATAAAGATAACTCTGATGATCTAACAAAACTAAATAGAGATACAACTAAACTAACAAAAGATCTAGTAAATACTAGCATAAGCTCAAATGTAGATGCTAGTATGGATTTAAGAGTGCTAACAAAGAGTGGGCAAAAGGATATAGCAAAAGAGATAGTAGATGCTAACTATGGATTAAAAAAACTATCAGAGCAAATGCCAGACGAAAATAGCAAGAATAAAATAGTATCAATTATGGGAAAACTTCTTGTGTATGGAAGTATGGTTGCTTTGGATATAATACCAACCAGTTATAATAATGGAGGTTTATTTGGACAGCTTGTTGGTTCTTTCGGTGGAAAAGAGATTGCAAGTGACCTTATTTCTGTTTTTAGTAAAAACTCAGAAAAATATGAACTATATAAAGATAAAATGGTTAAGCTTGAGGATAGTAAATACTTCAAGACCATCAGCCCAGAAAAGCGAGAGGAATTAAAAAAGCTTTCGTACTTTAAAGATCTTTATGTATCTAAAGAACCTTTAGGAATAGATGTAAATACCATAACACATCAAAATTTCGGAAATGGTATTTTGAATACGCCAATGGAGGCTATTATGAACGGACTTGAGCAAACTGGTCAGATTAAAAAAGATGGTACAAGACTTGCTGGAAATACCATTGAATTAACGATAAAATATAATCCAACGCGTGGATTTTTTTCTGATTTGCTTGAAGCAGCGCAGGATAAATTTAGTATAGGCACAAGTGACATGGCAAAGCAAGTCGGTAGTTTTATATCTGATGTAACAAAAGCTGCTGAAGAAAAAAGAAAAAAAGATAATAGAGTTTTTGCTGTAAATTTTGCAGCACATTCTCAGTTAAATACATTGGTCTATAACGGTGTTAAGTGGGGCATAGGCAATGAACTTTATAGGCATTTAGAAGGAGTTAAAAGTTTAATGAAAAAAGGTAAAGGCAGTCCATATACTGTGTCTTCTTTTGGATCTCCAGTAGATGTATAAAAAATGAGAGATGTATTAGAAGCGGCTAAAATTGGTATAGCTGGAACATTTTCCAACAAAGGCGATTTTGTAGCAGAAGGTCTTGGTGGGAATAAAGATGTGAATAAAAAAGCAGATATGGCAGATCGCATAAATGTGTTAAATATCCCTAAATTATTTATGGATGGCTCACCACACAGTTCTTATGTGTGTCAAGATTATGAAAAAGATGGTGCTAGATGCGGTGTAAATTTTCAGTACTAAAGCTTATTGTTATAACTTTTATTGTGCTCTTTTCCGGTTGCCATGATATTCCAAATATAACTACAAAGCATCTTAAACCAGGTATTATGCTTTCATCTTTTCAAAATGAAAGCTTTACCTATGTGCTTCCAAGCAGTTTTGCTGATATTGATTGGTATTATTTTCTAGATGAAAAAAATGGCAGAAATGTTTTTGAACGCAATCTGCCGTCTATGTTCAATGAAGAATTTCAGATCAATACTTACAAATATAAAGAAAGAAAGATGTCACGAAGTAAGTTAGAAATTCGCAAGGATAGAGAAGAAAGCATTGATAGGAGTATTTATGATATTTTGACTGGTTGGCAACCTTACGAAAAAGGATTCTTTGCATATATTGATGGCGTAAAGTGCGAAGCAGGTTTTTTGATAAGTTCTATAACTCAAATTGGCTCTGCAAACTATGGCATTGATTGTCTTTATTACGATACCGGTGGTACTGTATCAACATTGGTCATTGGAGGCACTTTTAGATTATTTTTTGATCCAGTTAAACATAAAAACTATAAAGCAGAAGATATGGCAATACTATTTAAAAATGATATGAGTGAATTTTTAAAATCGATAAAATTAAAAAATATGGATAGACAAAGAATGAAAAAAGAGGGCTTGCTTTTTGACAGAATATATAACCCTAGGGATGAATTTGATGAAATAATCTATGAGTGGTTTGATCCAAATAAATTCGACTGTACGAAGTACCAAAAAGAATATCAGATCTGCAAAAAATCACATCTTTGGAAAGAGATACGTAAAAATAAAAAATTTTTTGATGAGAAATACTATGAAACAGAAAGAAAGATAAGAGGTTAAGATGCTTAAGTATAAAAAATTCATTATTCTTTTTACGCCTTTTTTCTTTGCTGGTTGTTTTTCAGATAGCAGTCTTCAGGTGAATGAACGAAATGTAATATATAGTTATGATAGAAATTTAAAGGCCTATGCACCAGAAGCAAGAAGAGATAAAGTAAGGCTAGATACCGAAGGGCTAAAAAAATTTATAATAAATAAGATAGGACAAAACTTTGAATATAAAATCAGTGTCTATACCGAAGATGCTGATCATAGCGATGTAATAAAAGCAACAAACAAAGAGGAGAGAATGCAAGATAGAATGGAGTATTTCAAATCTCATGGCAAGATATTCTCTCTTAAATCAAATAGATACATTAAACTAAGCGATGAGTATATATCAAATTTATTATGTCTTGCAAAGACAAATATTAACAGTAGTACCTATGTGAATATTGAATATACTTGCCCCTTTTATAGCAAAAATGGTAAGAAGAAATTTCTAATAGCAAAGACGTCATTATCGGATTATGCAAGAGATAAAACTATAAAAACTAAAGAAGAGTTATATGAGTATAAGATAACTCAGGCTTATAGTGCCCTTAAACAAGATATTAAAGTAGTAGCTGACTCTCTTTGGATAGATGAGATGGATATTGAAAGAATGAAAAGAGATGGCTTGGTACATGAAAATGCCAAATATGGTGCTCAAGACGAAAATGCTGTCGAGTGGTTTAATCCGGACTTCTTTGAATGCAAAAATATAAACAAAACAAACCAAATTTGTGATGATAGGCTAAAGTTTAAAACTATACGAGATGAGTTATCAAAAGAAGAGTAGGTGAAACAAAAATTAATTATATGATAAAAAGAAATTCGGAATATATAGATGACGAAATTGGAATTTTATTAGACTTGGTGCATTTTAAAAACAACATAGATACATTAAAAAATATATTATCCCAGATAGGTTTTGATAGCGAAACCGAGCTCGTTTATATGTCAAGAGATGATATAGCAGAAATTTTACAAGGAAGCTTGGATAAAAAGATATCTTTTTTAGAGCTTGAAGAGTGGGCAAATTTAATAGAATGTCGTGAAGACATAGGTTTTGACGATGAAAAAACACAAGAAATGATCTTTAAACTAGCAAATCCTTATTTGTATGGAAAGTTAGATGAAAAGCAGGTGCTAAGCTATCTAAACGAATTAGATGAAAAATGTGGTGATAAATATAAAATAATAGATGTTTTTCGTTAAAAAGTGATGGATTTTCGACCTCACTAGGAACTATTTTTCCAAAAGAAGAGTCAAGTAAAAATGATAATATCCTCACTACACCGCAAACAGAGCAATATGATAAAATAACAAATGGCGGTGTAAATACAGACAATTCTTTTAATGAGCCTTGTCTTGGTGGAATTGAGGGAAAAGAGCAGAATTTTAAGGATAATGTGATTTATGCAGATAATGATAATAAATTGTTGGACAACTTTGAATTTACAGACAAAAAACATGCAAATAAGGCAATAGAAAGAGGTTGGAACGAAAAAAGTATAGAAAATGCGAAGCAAAATCTTATTAAAGTTGGAGAAAGTATAAATCGAAATACTGGTAATAAGTCTACCGTTTATTTTGTAGATGACAATCAATATATAGTTATCGATAATGTTACAAATACGATAGTTCAAACTAGTGATTTAAATGATAAAGATTGGAAAGTTGATAGTGGAATTAAAAACATTAGGAGTACAAAATGAAAACAACAAATTTTATTCTTAATATATTAAATTCTTGGTTTGATAAATCGCCCAAAAAACCTGAAATTTGTGATATAAGAAAAAATAAACTATGGCTTTATTACGAAGATTCAATAAATTTTATTAATTTATTGAAAGAGTATGATATAAAAATTTTAGAAATACAGACTTATACCTATAAAGCCAAAAATGATAAAGAGTTAGATTTATCGTATGATTTTTGTAGAAATTATGATTATGAAATAGTAAAATCAAGATTAAATAATTCTGCGTATGATAAAGACAATATTTTTATGTATGAAAAATTTTTATTATTAGATAGTATGGCTCGTGCTGGTTATATTACATTATTTTCTGTAATCCCAAATTTATCAAATAATATAAATTCGGTAATCGACAATTTAAATTTATGGTTCAACAAATCTCCTAAAATTTATAAAGAAAAAGATATAACAAAGTGCGAATTATGGCTATATTATGAAGATGGTTTATCATTTTTAGGTTTGCTAGAAGAAAACAATATCAAGGTTTTAGGTTGCGAAGCTCTACTTTTTTATCCAGACAAAAAAGGAGTAGAGCCAAATCAATATCATAGCTTTTCACTAGAACACTATCCTTTAGCCAATAAAAATCTGACTTGGTATCCAAAAGAAGAAAAAAGTAAATATGATACTTGTAGAAATTTTTTTTATGATAGATTTGAAATAGTCAAAGAACTAAGAAAAATCGGATACGATATGTTGTTTCAAACAGAACTGGCTTTATCTATTGCAAAAATTGATTAATTTGCAATCTAAGGAGACATCAAATGAAAACAGATAATATATGTGAGCAATATTCAAAAGAAAAAATAAAAATAAATACTTGGCTAGAAGATGATGTCTTTTTTATACAAGGAGATACAAAAAGTTTAATGTTTTTATCTGACTTAATTAAAGCACAGGCAATGGAATTGAAAAATGACAATATTTGTATTGGTCCAAATTTAGCAGGAAATAAATTTTTTTCTAAAAAAGCTAAATTTGGAATTTTAATTCACAATACGGACAGTGCAAAATAAAAAATATTCTAATAATATCTGGAAAAATAAAAGGAAAATAGCCTCGATAGTGCAGATAAAACTGGAAAGCATAATGTAGATAAAAAAGAGCTACAAAAACTTTTAAACCAAAAATTAAAATAGGATATATTTATGAGATTAAATAAAAATATAACCGAAAGACTAAATTTACTAAAAGAAATAGTGAATTTTTTATCTGATGAAAAAAGTTTATCTACTTACTTAAAAATAGCAAATATATACACGGAAGAATGTAGATATAACTCAGCTATCAAATTTTACAAAAAGGGATTACAAATTTCTAAAAGGTTATTTGGAATAAATAATGTCGAAGTAGCAAAATTTTATAATGATATAGGAAATGTGTTCTTGCTAAAAAAGGATTTTGAAAATTCTATAAAAAATTTTCAAAAATCTCTTACAATAAGAATTAAAATCTTAGGAGAAATCCACCAAGACACAGCAGCATCATATTATAATCTGGGTGTCGCTTTTTTGAAAAAAGAAGATTATATAAAAGCTTTTGAGCTTAATGGTAAAGCACTTGAAATTTATTTAAAGATATGTGGGGATAGCAGTACTAGCGTGGCAAAGTGTTATGCAAATATTGCAGCTATTTGTGAAGTAGCAGATGAGTATAAATTAGCAATAAAAAATTATAAAAAGGCCTATAAGATTAGCAAAAAATTACTGGGAAACAAAAATCCTATGACAAATTTTTACTTTAACAAAATAAGCGACATTTGTAAGACAATGCAAAGTTAACTTTGGTTTTAGTGACTACTTAGAAAGCTCTAAATTCAGCAAAAGCTCACATCTTACACTAAGGACAATATCTACTAGTATAAAAAAGTAAAAGGTGTTGATCTTTTACAATGCTTAGTTTTAGAGATGCTTTTGGTGTGCAGTTTGCATATCGTATATATTTTTCTGAAATTTGATCTATATCGCATCTTTGAGCGATTATTATATGGTTTATTGCAAAGATGAAAGCGAAGAGATAATAAAAAGAATGGCTATAAAATTTGGTCTTTATTTAAGGGGTTTGCCTAAATTTGTTGTGAACTAATAACATAAATATTTTAAAATTTGGAAAATCAAATTTTTAAAAAACATAAATGGAGCAGGCGATTGATGAAATTTGAAAATTTTTATAAAAATGTAAAAACAAGTAAGTATTTTGATAAGGATTCATTTATAGGACAAATAGTTCTTAACGGCATATGGTATGATGATAAATATTGGCGACTAGAAAAAGATCTGCTTGAAATTTATGATACATACAAATGTGAAGTAAAAATTCCAAGAGAACTGTTTGCAGGGATAGTGTCTATATTGGATGTTTTGATTATGTATAGTACTCAAGAGCTTATATTTGAGAAAAAGTCTATCAAAAGGCCATATCTATCATTGGAATTTGACCCAAAAGAGAGACTGGAGGTGATAAGTAGCTATATATTTGGAATATATGATGGCGATATTAGAAGTGTTGATTTTGATTACATGGAGGACTTATGAAGTATTTTTATAAAAATTTAGCATATGAAAAATGCTATGATGAGAACTCATTTGTTGCAGGTCTTATGGATTATTTTGAGTGGAGTGATGAGAAGTATTGGCTATTAGAGAGCGACCTTATAGATATATATAAAAAATATCATAAAAAAGAGCTACCGATTAGGATAATGAGGGGTATAGTTTGGCTATTGAATACCCCTTTATATCACTTTGGCCCTTTCAAGGTAAAGACATGTGAGAGGTCTTTTAAAAAGAAAAGCAACTATCTAATCAGTCCCTTGAGACCCAGCATATCTGATAGAGTTAATAGGCTCAGGTCTTTGATCTTGACCGTGTCTCTAGATGATGATAAATTTTTCTATACAGATTTTATATATGCTCCAAAATAAAAGGTATGACGGTAATCTGATTAAAGGAGGTAAAATGAACTATTTAGCAGGTTTTGTTATTTTTGTTGGAGGGCTGTCTATCCTAGTGGATCCGGCCCCACCGATAAATATTTTTGGTCTGCCAAAAGGAGATGTTATCCCTTATGGTCTAAATATACCAGTGGGATCTGTCATGGTGCTGTTTGGCTTGTTTTTTATATACAGGGAGCTAAAAAAGTAGTTTAAGGGCTACAAATTTGGCTTTTAAAGGCAATGAAAAATGAGTAATTTCTTTATATCTATTGGATTTTTGATAACTGCTATTCAAATTTTTACTAGCAAGAAAATAGCAAGAGCATATGATAGTACCGACTACTCTTTGATGGGGGATTTCTACTTGCTTTCTGGTGTGGCGGCATTAATGGGCGCCATATTATTTTTTTGGATAGGGTATAGGTCTATTAAATTTAAAAATATCAAGAAAGAATTTGAAGACAAATGGTGTAATAGCTGTGACAAAGCCATTAAAGTCGGCAAAGATGCCTCTTGGTGTCCAGATTGTGGCAAGCCACTAACTAAATTTAACGACAAGCACGGTAAAAAAGCATCTAAAATATAGCACTCCTTCATTGGCTCTGTAAATTCCATATAAATTCATTTAAAATTTAGGCGATATTGCCAAGATAGGAAGTGGATTAAGGTTTGTATTTGCCGATCCGTTTGGTTGAAAAAAGGAAGTTTGGTTGGGTAGATTTTGGGATATTTTCATAAATGCCTTAATTGAAATAACAATAAATAGCGGGTCGCCGCTATTATATTGGGTTTTGTTTGATGTGGTTGGGTTAGCTTCTTTTAGCATTTTTTTGAGCATGATTGTGTCTGATCTGTGTTGTTTTATTAAGCATGGATCTATTGAGTACTTTAATAAAAACACAATAATATCCTCTATTTTTGTATCTGCTATTTTTTGTGTGTTTTGTTTTTTGTATATTAATTATAACTATGGGACCTTGCGATATGTAGCAAATTTTTCACTTTTTCTAGTTGGAGCGGTTCTTGTTCGGACTATCTATAAGGAAGTAAATGAAATATCAAAAAATTATAATAACACGACCAGGGCAAAGCCAAAATTCTTTAGAATATCTCGATCAAAAAGGCGTAAAGAAAATTTGAAAAATAATGCTAGAAAGTAGAAAATATGTTTAAACGCATAGGCTGGTCTTTTATAGGATTTATGTGCTTGCTTGACTGTATATCTATGTTAATACATAAAAATGTAAAAGTAGGTGAGAAGTTTTTTAAATTTGATGATGCCGGCAATTTATATCTTTTGCCAGCTTTTAGTTTTTTATTTTTGGGTATATATAGCTTTTGGATGGCTTTTAGAAAAGAGCCGCCAATCGTGCAAAGGCTAGAGGGCATGTGGTGCCCTGACTGCATGAAATTTTATCATATAGGTGAAACCACATGTGAAAAGTGCGGACAAGAGCTACTAAAATGCTATAACACACACTACGAGACAAGACCAAAACCAAAGACCGAGCCGCTATTTAGGTCAAAACCTAGAAATAAAAAGCGAAAGCTAAAGAGATAGGAAAGCAATAGCGATCGAGAGGATGTTATAGTAAAGTGAAAGAGAATAGATGAAATTTAGAAATTTTATATTATTTATAATCACTCCGTTTGATGTATTGGTTGCTACTTTAAAACCGCAACTTACGAAATGTTTATTTATTATCTTATTTTTGTCTGGATGCGGTATTGTTACGAGTGTAGATGATGACAATAAAGAATCTAAAATTTTGAGTGTAGATCAAAGAATATCTACTAAAGAGGGATTGCTCTCTTTGATGGCGCCTATACATAAGGATATAGGCGTTTTTTATGGAGTATATAAAGTAGAGGAAGGCATGGCGTTGACTTGGGCTGTAAAAAATATGATGGCTTCAAAGCTTATTATTTCGACAGAGGCTTATCCTGGACATACTTTTGAATCTGCAAAATATCTCAATCCAAAAAATCTTAAAATTTTTGAAGAAGAGACAAAAACTAAAGAGAGTTTTTACAATACTACTACTAGTGCTATATATAAAAAAGCATATCTTGATTATATAGATGGAGTTAAATGCAGGACATTTGTCCATGCGGATTTGAGACAGATTTATCAAAATGTAATAGATGGTGAAAAGACATATACACAATACTATGATACATATTGTTCATTTTATCAGCCAAAAAACATTAAAAAACCAACAAATATGGTTAGACTACAATATGAATATAGCTTTAATCGCAAATCAAAAGCTTTTACAGATAGCAACAAAACAGAGCAGGAAGTCTTAAATGATATACACAATATGTTTAGGCAAGACATACAAGCAATATTTTCTACCATAAAGCTTGGCATGGATAGAGAGAAGATGAGAAAAGAAGGGCTTTTGTTTGATAAACCATATAGGGTTCAGTTTTAGATAAAATTACAACTGCAAACTATATGCAAAGAATTTGATAAAAATAGTGGCTATACATAAAGGAGTGTAGTAAGGTGAAGATACTAATAATTTCATTTTTAATAGCTTTCATAACAGGATGTAGTTTTGATAATACATATAAAAGTGATATATATGATCGCGACTATATAAAAATGGATGCAAATACTACACTTTATAGCTCAAATAAAACATTTTCAGTAAAGGCGCCGATAAATAGAGGTATTTTATTTGAGGGTTTAGACAAATATGATGATTTTACAGTGTTGCAGCGCCGTATCATCGGAGAGATAGTTGAGATATTTTATCTTGAAATAGATAAGATAGATACATTCGATGGAGAAAAGTATCTTGATTTGGAAAATATAAATTCTTTTGAGCTAAATACTAATAATCCAGATATAAAATATGAAAATGAAACATTTGGACAGTATTATGATAGGGCTTTTGTCAATATCATAGATGGTATAAAATGTAGAAGCTTTCCTAAAGAACTAAACAAAAAATATAATCATCAAAACAAGGGTGATGGCATAATTCAGACACAAGAGTATGAGACATATTGTAGCTTTTATAGTGCCAATGGTGTGCCAAAGGTGCTTCGTATAAGATCTGAGTATAGTTTTAACTTATCAAGTGAGGCATTTAAAAAAAGCACCCTCTCAGAAAAAGAAAAGTTAAATAAAATAACAAGACAATTTAGGCAAGATGCGGAAGAAATTTTTTCTAATATAAAAATCAATATGGATAGACAAAAGATGCGTCAGCATGGGTTATTGTTTAATACAAAATCAAAGGAGATAAAATGGAAATAAAAAAATTAATCATGTTTACTTTGTTGGCATTTGTTTTTACAGCTTGCGCTGAAAAAGAATATATATGTCAAGACCATGAAAAAGATGGCGCAGTATGTGGCTATAGACCATAAGTAGCCATAAATATTTAGAAAGATAGAATTTAAATTTATAGGACGGACTCAACAAATCCTTGTTTGCATGGAAAGTTAGATACAAGCTGGAGCTAAGCCATTTAAACGAATTATAAAAAATGTAGGGGCAAATACGAAATAGTAGATGATTTGCGTTAAAATACGCTTTTAAATTATGATTAATAAATCCCATAAGAGATACAATAACAAGACTTTATTATCACAAAAAGGAACTCTAATGAAAAATTTAAAACTTATTTTTATATCTACAATACTAATCACATCAAACCTCTACTCAAACGATCGTATCCAGCCTAGCTTTGATTGTTCTAAAGCTAAAACGAGAGTAGAAAAGTTGGTATGCTCTGATGAAGATATATCAAGAGTAGATAGAGATATGCAAAAAGCATATGATCTAATGATGGGCAAATATGACATCCCTTATATGAATGAAGAGGCTAAAGAGGAGATAAAACCATATTTAGAAAAGCTTAAACAAAGTCAGATCGACTGGGTTAAGTATAGAGATAGGTATTGCAATACAAAAAAAGATGAAAAAGAATTTAATAGCTGTGTCTTTAGTAGATATGTTAATAGAATACAATCTATAGTACCAAGATACGATTGGAGAACAGGTTTTTCAATAAATGATAAAAATAGCACAAATGATCTATGCTATAACTACTTTACTCAAAAATTCTGGATGGACTCCCCAAAGCCCGTAAATAAAGATAATCCACCTTATGGAGAAGATAAAGAGTTTTATGAGAAATTTCTAATCGATGCTCTTGATGAAGATGTTGCAAAAAGAGAGCTAAACACCACCAAGAACTACTACTACACAAAGCTTGACTTTGCTCCAGTTGGAAGCTTTATCATGTGCGTAGGCATAGGCGGAGAAGAAAAAGATATATATGATCTAAGAAGTAAAACATATAAGCCTTATTGCAGACAGTCTAGTTTGCAGTTTAGTGATTTTTTGGATGGTGAGTATATAAGACCTGGGAAAAAACCAGAGTCTGGACTTAAATTTAAAGAGGTAGAAGAGACCAAGGAGGAGTTTAAAAAGAGAGGATTAGACTATTTTGTAAAGGAAAATTATGCTGATTTTGCAACAGAAGTCTATAAAAAGACAATAAAAAATGATATAGGTGGCTTTAGTAATAGAATATATGCTACCGATAAAAGCTATGATGCAAATATACTTTCAGATGGAATGGTAAGAATACTATATGCTTCAAATTTACATGGAAAAGAGAGAAAAGATAAATTTGGAGAATATATAGATTCAAGTAATTTTCCTAATGTGCTAACTTTTATGGTAGCTGATAAATTTTTCTTTAGGGTTTATGCTGCGGAAGGTAGTGGAAATCGTTTAGTTTGCAGAATGCCTATCCAAAGCAGATTTAAGGATAGAAATGATACTAAGCTTATAAGAGAGTATCTTAACCAGTTTAAGGAGTTTTAATGAAAAAAATTATAGTTATATCTTTGTTGTTATTTACTTCACATCTTTACTCAAACGATCGTATCCAGCCTAGCTTTGATTGTTCTAAAGCTAAAACAAGAGTAGAAAAACTAGTATGTTCTGACGAAGTTCTCTCTACACTAGATAGAGATATGCAAAAAGCCTATGATCTAATGATGGGCAAATATGACCTTGCTTATATGAATGAAGAGGCTAAAGAGGAGATAAAGCCATATTTAGAAAAGCTAAAACAAAGTCAGATAAAATGGACTAAGGATAGAGATGCATGCAGTAGTAAAAAGGACAAGAAAGAATTTAGAAGTTGTGTTTTTAGTAGCTACGACAATAGGCTAAGTATTATAATATCAGATTATGACGTAAAAACAGGTTTTTCAATAAATGATAAAAATAGCACAAATGATCTATGCTATAACTACTTTACTCAAAAATTCTGGATGGACTCTCCAAAGCCTGTAAATAAAGATAATCCACCTTATGGAGAAGATAAAGAGTTTTATGAGAAATTTCTAATTAATGCTCTTGGTAAAGACATTGCGAAAAGAGAGTTAAATACCACTAAGAACTATTACTACACAAAGCTTGATTTTGCTCCAGTTGGAAGCTTTATCATGTGCGTAGGCATAGGCGGAGAAGAGAAAGAGATATATGATCTAAGAAGTAAAACATATAAGCCTTATTGCACAAGGTCTAGTATGAGATTTGATGATTTTTTATATGGATACTCTACGATAGATAGTAAAAACCCTAAATTTAAAGAGGTAGAAGATACCAAGGAAGAGTTTAAAAAAAGAGGCTTAGACTATGAAAAGGATGAAAATTTTCCAACAGAAGTCTATAAAAAAGTTATAAAAAATGATACATATGGTTTTAGTAGTGCAATATATGGTATTGATAAAAGCTATGACGCAAATATACTTTCAGATGGAATGGTTAGGATACTATATGCTTCAAGTTTAGGAGTAGACGTTAAGGACAAATTTGGAGATTATGTTGACACAAATAATTATTCCACTACGCCTTCTCTTATTATAGCTGATAAATTTTTCTTTAGAGTTTTTGCAGGAGGACATGGTAATAAGCTTATATGTAGAATGCCTATCCAAAGCAGATTTAAAGATAGAAATGATACTAAGCTTATAAGAGAGTATCTTAACCAGTTTAAGGAGTTTTAATGCCAATAAATGAGAGAAATGCTAGCAATTTTAAAAATAAACTAAGAGATACATTAAAAGATGCTGAAGATTTTATATATGAACTATATTACGATACTAATAAGATAGCTACTATAGGTTGCGGTTTTAATGTAACCTTAAAAGATATATTACAAAAAGTTTGCGATAAGAAATATTCTGAGCCCAAGATGGATGAAAAAGAATTTACTGGACTACTTAATACTATCAATGGAGTAGAGGTAAAAACTAATGAAAATCTAAGATCTAAGGTATCAGAGTATCTTGATAGCATAAAGACAGAAGATGGAAAGAGTGCTAAATTTGGAGAATTTAATTTAGATGATAAACAAATCGGCGATATATTGCCAGAGGTTGTTGAAATATTTAGAGATGGTCTAAATAAAAAACTAGCCTATACCTCTATAAGCCTGCAAGAGAGCAAGATAGATGAAAATAGCATAGGTAGCAGCGAATATATAGCTCTAATGAGCATGACATATAATAATCCAAGCCTTGTAGGAGACGGTCTAAAAGCTCACTTGAGAGCTAAAAACCGCTTTGGAGCTTGGTATGAGATAAGATATAAGAGTAATGGTGATAATAATATAGGCATAGCTAAACGCAGATTTATAGAGTCGAATGAATTTGGACTTTTTGAAAGTAATGAAAATAATGAAGCGCTTAATAATAATGCCCTAACTAACATAAGCATAAACGCAATATCCTTTGAAGAGTGTTTGGATCTATTTTCTCTTTTAAACGTAGCAAAGATAAAAGAGAAAGATGAACCATCTATAACTTATCTACAAAACGCTATAGCTTATGAGACCACTAAGGAATTTAAAGGCAATAGAACTATAGCTGGCTACTCAAGGGGAAATGCTGATTTCAACACACACTACAGAAAATACAACACTATCTTGCAATTTTTTGCAGATAAGATAAATGCTCTTTTAAAAAATGTCACCCAAAAGAGCTTTAAGCTAGAAGATATCTATGTGATCACCACAAAAGATGATAATAGCCATAATATCTCAAGGATAAATAAGCTTTTAAAGATAAGAGCAGAAAATGGTGAGTTTAAGCCTGAAGCTAAGAGAGATATCTTGCTTATATATCCAACAGCCTCAGCCCTTCCTGTAATGCCTATCCAACCAAAAAATACAACCTTTACTATCGTCTTAGCAGATAATACATCGCTTGATTGCTCAAATTTAAACCCAGATGGGAATAGCAATGAGAGTGAGATAGTACTTATGAACTATAAGCAAGATGTAAGAGAGCCCAATAAAAACTCAAGAGATGAAGAGATAAGCTTTATAAAGCCCTCTACAAATGGTGAGACTATCATCTACAAAAACGCTAATGGAATTTTTATATCACAAGATGATAGATATGCCTTTAATAGTGGCAATGTAATAACTCTTAACTTCTTTGAAAAAATGAACTTTAACCTCTTAAATTTTGCTAAAGAAAACAGCTATAGCATAAGAAGCGACAAGGCTTCAAGCATGTTTGATATAAAGCTAAGGCTACCAGACGCTACTGATAGTATCTCTACAAAAAATGAAGGAAATTTCAACCTAGTAGTGAGTGATCTGATCATAAAAGATGAAGAGGGTAAAAGCAGCGATATAAAAGAGGTATATCTTCATAATGGTGAAGATAAAAGGGTCTATCCATCTTACTACCTAAAGAAAAATGATGATAAAGATGCAGATAGCAATAGTAGCTCTAAAAACTCATATACGGCTAAATTTAGAATAAATATAAATTTAGATAAAAACTCTACAGGCTTTAAAAAGACTTCAAAATTTATCATAGCCACATTTGATCTAAGCAAAGAGTATGACACTGCCGAGATACATGCCAAAGAAGATACTGCTGTTGTTACTTTGGCTAGTAAAGATAAAAAAGATGGAGGTGCTGAGTTTGATATCAAAGTATCTACAGTCGCTTATCAAAAAAATATAACTGAGATCAGGCTAAATGCCTCAGAGAACACTAACGCTACAAATCTAAGCATAAAGGATACTTTAAATTTAGAAGCTGTTTATCTACCAAACAAGGGAGATGATGACTACAAAGAGGTAAACTGGGCATATAAGGTGATAAGAGAGGATAAATATAATAGTGAGGTGGTAGGCAAGGTAGCAGGGGCGATAAATTTAAGCGAAGAGAAATTTAAAGGCAAAAAGATCACCTTTAGCCCAAAAGATGATATAAAAGATAAAGAGCTACTAAAGAAGCTAAATCATGGCAACCATATCATAATGTTTTTTGCCTATCTAAAATCACCTGCGTTTAATACTAATTTTGGAAAGACACATATTAGGGTAGATATAAAAGCACCTATCTATTTAAAATACTCTAACGGTAAGCTTTGCATATATGAGTTTGGGCATACTGATGCTACTATGTGCTTTGATACAAGCTTATCTGATGATATCTTTGGTAAAGAGAGCAAAGATGAGAAAGTAGAGCATATGCCCAAGGGGGTTTATTATATAAACTCAAATTTAAATAGCGGGGATATAGATATATATGAAGATGATAAGCTAAGTGAGACATGCTACCAAAGCATAGATGGTAAAGATAGATCATATATAGAGCCATGTAAAATTTATGCAATAGATAGCAATATACAAAGAGCATCATCTATAAAAAGCGGAATAAATTTGATAGATAGTGAGAATAAAAACAGATTTATCCAAAAATTTAACGAAGTAAAGCAAAGAGTTGGACTAGATAGCAAAGAGGTTAAGCTAGAGGTGGGGTAGGGGGGCGATATCTTAAAAATATAAGCAGTATGATAGAAAATTTATGATTATAGATTCAGACTTTATAAATATCTTGCCTTAAGCACTATTAAATATGTGAATTTTTTCAAGAGAAAAAATTGGAGTTTATGAAATTGGCCAGAAAGTGAGGCTTTGTTTTATATTTTAGCATTTGCAATAATAGACAAGCAAATTAACTAAATTTAACTTTCTATTACTGCTTTGGCTACTACTTTCCATTCGAACACGAGCTTTTCAAGGCTAAATTTAGCATTTGCAGGGCTGGTTGATGGTAGTTTGACTGGCTCTTTGCCGGTTGCGTTTAAAATTTCATCATTCAAGTATTTTTCGCAAATTTTATAAGCCTTGCCGCCGTTTGCATAAACTTGCCTGATATTTGCCTCTTTAAAAATTGGCTTTAAATTTGCAGGCACGATCTTGCTCATCTTAGCGTCGCTTGAGCCCTCTATCTCGCACGATATCGCCGCGTCATATATCGCGATGTGGTGAGAGAGTAGAAATTTTATCTTTTCATCCTTGCTTTCTGGCACGGCAGTGTTTAAGACCCCAGCCAACACCCGCCAAAAGCGGTTTTGCGGATTTGTATAGTAAAAGCCAAATTTACGAGATATGACGGAGGGAAATGAGCCTAGGATTAAAATTTTAGAGTTTTTGTCAAAGATTGGCTTAAAAGGGTGCGTTTGGCTCATATTTCACTTTTTAAATTTAAAGAAATTTTCTCTTGCCGCTTAAATTTGGCAAGAGAAATTTAAATTTATTCAGCGCTTTGCGCAGCTTCGCTGCTCTCTATCTCGTCGCTAAAGTCTGCTAGGCTAAGGCGTTTTAGCTGGCGGTAGCGTCTTTGCGCGTCGGCTTTGTTTTTAGCTAGTAGCTCGTCTGCGTGCTCAGGGTTGGTCTTCTTAAGCGAGTTATAGCGAACTTCGTTTAGTAAAAACTCTTCATAAAGCGACCAGTCTGGCTCTTTTGAGGTGATTTTAAGCGGATTTTGTCCCTCTTTTAAAAGGCGCGGGTCATATAGATATGTCGGCCAGTATCCGCATTTGGTCGCTAGCTCGCCTTGGCCACCAGACTGCGACAAGCCGCCTTTGATACCGTGAGCTATGCACGGAGAGTAGGCGATGATGAGACTTGGGCCATCATAGGCTTCGGCCGCTGCGATCGCTTTTATCACGTTTGCTTGGCTCGCGTTTGAGTTGATCTGCGCTACAAAAATATTGCCGTAAGTCATAGCGATGTAGCCAAGGTCCTTTTTCTGAGCTGGCTTGCCGCTAGCTGTAAATTGTGCTATCGAGCCAGCGCGGCTTGATTTTGAGCTTTGACCGCCAGTGTTTGAATAAACTTCGGTGTCAAGCACTAGCACATTTACGTTCTCGCCGCTTGCTAACACGTGGTCAAGTCCGCCAAAACCGATGTCATACGCCCAGCCGTCGCCGCCGATGATCCATTGCGACTTTTTGACTAGGAATTTCTTAAGCTCTAAAATTTCTTTCACACCTGGCGCGCTTAAATTTTGCTCTAAGATAGGCAATAAATTTTTCGTGATCTCTTGCGTTTTAACGCCATCATTTTTGAAATTTATCCAGTCGTTGTAAAGCGCTGAAAGTGCGTTTGGCGCGCTATCTATGTTGTTTCTCATGATATCTTCGATGCGGTGGCGCATAGTCTCGATCGCTACGTTCATACCCATGCCAAACTCGGCGTTATCTTCAAATAGCGAATTTGCCCACGCAACGCCCTTGCCTTCGTCATTTGTGGTGTATGGAGTAGATGGAGCTGAGCCGCCATATATCGAGCTACAACCAGTCGCGTTTGCCACGATCATGCGCTCGCCAAAAAGCCTTGTAATAAGCGTGATATACGGAGTTTCGCCACATCCTGGGCAAGCGCCGTGGAATTCAAAAAGCGGCTTAGCAAAGCCAACGCCCTTAACGCTCTCTTTGTTCATGAGATCGTCTTTATAAGCGACCTTTTTAAATAGATAATCAGCATTTTCTTGCTCGTTTTTGCCTAGCTCTTCTTCAAGCGGCACCATGACGAGCGATTTTTCCTTGCTTGGGCAGTTTTGAGCGCATAGCTCGCAGCCTGTGCAGTCTAGCGGGCTTACTTGGATCTTGTATTTTAGTCCCTTGAGCTCTTTGCCTTTGGCCTCTAGGTTGTGCTCTTTTACGCCTTGTGGGGCTGCACTAAGCTCGTTTTCATCTATCAAAAATGGCCTGATTACAGCGTGTGGGCAGACAAATGCGCACTGGTTGCACTGGATGCAGTTTTGCTCGATCCATTTTGGCACCATGACGCCAACGCCACGCTTCTCGTAAGCTGTCGTGCCAGCTTCGAAGTGGCCATCCTCGTAGCCTATGAAGGCTGATACTGGTAGGCTATCGCCTCTGGCTGCATTTATCGGTTTTACAACGTTTTCGATGAAGCTATTGCCGATGTATTTTTCCTCTTTTTGCTCAACATCTTCTAAATTTGCCCACTCAGGACCAACCGGCACTTTTATGAGCCCATTTGCGCCAACATCGATAGCGTTGTAGTTCATCTGCACGATCGCTTCGCCCTTTTTAGCGTAGGCTTTGTGAGCGTACTCTTTCATGTATTTTTGCGCATCTTCAAATGGTATGATGTTGGCAAGCTTGAAAAATGCCGACTGCATAATGGTATTTGTGCGGTTTTTAAGGCCGATGTCGTGTGCCAGCTTTGTTGCGTTTATAATGTAGAAATTTATATTTTTGCTAGCTAAAATTTTCTTAACTTTATTTGGCAGCTTCGCAATGGTCTGCTCTGCGTCCCAGATAGAGTTTAGTAAAAATGTGCCGTTTTCTCTTATGCCGTCAATTACGTCGTAAATTTCAAGATATGCTGCGACCGAGCAGGCTACAAAGTGCGGGTTTGAGACGAGATAGGTCGAGCGGATCGGCTTTTTGCCAAAGCGAAGGTGCGAGCGTGTGTAGCCCCCTGATTTTTTACTATCGTAGGCAAAATATGCCTGCGCGTAAAGGTCGGTTTTGTCGCCGATGATCTTTATCGAGTTTTTGTTTGCGCCCACGGTGCCGTCAGCGCCAAGGCCATAAAATAAGCACTCTTTAACGCTCTCGTCGCTTAGTGAAATTTTCTCTCCAGTCGGTAGCGAGGTAAAAGTGACGTCATCGACGATGCCCACCGTAAAGCCATCTTTTGGCTCGTTTTGGTTTAAATTTTCAAATACAGCTAGCATCTGCGCAGGATCGACGTCCTTTGAGCTTAGGCCGTATCTGCCGCCAACTATGATCGGGGCGTCCTTTTGGCCGTAAAATGCAGCTTTTATATCAAGATATAACGGCTCGCCAAGGCTGCCAGGCTCTTTTGTGCGGTCAAGGACGGCTATTTTTTTCACGCTCTTTGGCATCACGTCAAATAGATACTTCGTGCTAAACGGGCGGTATAAATGCACCTTGATAATGCCCACCTTTTCGCCTTTTGCGTTTAGATAATCCACGACCTCTTCAAGGGTCTGCGTCACTGAGCCCATGGCTACGATGACACGTGTCGCTTCCGGATCGCCGTAATAGTTAAACGGCTTGTAGTCTCTGCCAGTGATCTTTGAAATTTCAGCTAGATACTCTGCTACGATATCTGGCACTGCGTCATAAAAGCGGTTGCTTAGCTCTCTTGTTTGAAAATATATATCGTCATTTTGCGCTGTGCCACGAGTTTTTGGGTTCTCTGGATTTAGTGCATTGTCTCTAAATTTCTGTAGCGCTTCTCTATCAAGAAGTCTATCAAAGTGCGCGTAGTCAAGCACCTCGACTTTTTGAATTTCATGGCTCGTTCTAAAGCCGTCAAAGAAGTGTAAAAACGGCACTCTGCCTTTTATCGCCGCCAAGTGCGCCACGCCAGCGATATCCATCACCTCTTGCACCGAGCCACTTGCTAGCATAGCAAAGCCAGTTTGACGACAGGCATAGATGTCTTGGTGGTCGCCAAATATTGAAAGTGCCTGCGCTGCTATCGAGCGAGCCGAGACGTGGATGACGCCAGGGAGGAGCTGGCCTGCTATTTTATACATATTTGGAATTTTTAAAAGTAGGCCTTGAGAAGCTGTGTAGGTCGTAGTTAGCGCGCCGACTTGTAGCGAGCCATGCACCGTGCCAGCTGCGCCACCTTCGCTTTGCATTTCGACCACTTTTACTGGCATACCAAATAAATTTTTCTTACCCTGCGCTGCCCAAAGGTCAGTGTAGTCAGCCATAGGCGAGCTAGGAGTGATAGGGTAAATTCCAGCTACTTCGGTAAATGCGTATGACGCGTAAGCTGCGGCCTCGTTTCCGTCCATAGTTTTCATTATTTTTGACATATTTCCGCCTTAAAATTATCTTAAAAATGGCTTTATTATAAGGAAAAAATCCAAAATTTGTCATTAATCTCTATCATTAAAAAATTAAAATTCATAAATAACTAAGATGTAAGTCAAATTTTAATATTGTAGGGGCAAAGTAAAAAGGATGAAATTTTGATAAATATTCATAAAATAGCCTATCTAAGGGTTATCGCGTTAGCTTTTGCAGCTTTTATATTTAATACAACTGAGTTCGTGCCAGTGCCGCTTCTAAGCGACATAGCAAAGGATTTTGGCATGAGCACGGCTGATACTGGGCTCATCATCACGATATATGCGTGGAGTGTGACGATACTCTCGCTACCATTTATGCTGCTAACTGCAAATTTAGAGCGAAGGTCGCTGCTTTTAAAGGTTTTTATCATTTTTGTCGCTTCTCACGCACTTTGCGCGGTTGCTTGGAATTTTGCTGTTTTAGTCATAGCTCGCCTTTTAATAGCCATCTCACACGCCATATTTTGGTCGATTACCGCCTCGCTTGCTGTTAGGGTGGCACCTATCAATAAAAGCTCGCAAGCTCTGGGACTTTTGGCACTTGGCACATCGATGGCGATGATACTTGGCTTGCCGCTTGGTAGAATTTTGGGCGATAGCTTGGGTTGGCGTGTCACATTTGGGCTGATCGGGCTTTTTGCTGTGGGCGTTGGCGCTTGGCTATATAAAATTTTGCCACTTTTGCCTAGCAAAAACTCAGGCTCGCTAAAGAGCTTGCCGGAGCTTGCAAGAAATGGCTTTTTGATGGTGGTATTTTTGCTAACCGCTATCGTTATCAGCGCGCATTTTAGCACTTATAGCTACATCGAGCCATTTGCCAAAGATATTAGTGGCTTTGATGGTAAATTTATCACCATATTTTTGCTTTTATTTGGCGTCGCTGGTATCGTAGCAAGCGGGCTTTTCTCTAAATTTTATAAGCTCATACCAAATGCTTTTACAGCTATCTCAATAGCGATCATTTTAGCCTGCTTGATTGCGCTAAATTTGATCGCTACAAATGAGAGCTTGATGCTTGTGCTTGCCTTTATCTGGGGGCTTGGCATAGCTGGGATAAATATGAGCTTTCAGATAAAGGTGCTAAATTTAGCCTCAAATGCCACGGACGCTGCGATGGCGATATACTCAGCCATTTACAATATCGGCATAGGAGCTGGCGCGCTCATCGGACATCAAACGATAGTTCATCTTGGCGAGCAAAATATCGGCAACGTTGGCAGCCTTTTTGCAGCGGCTGGACTTGTCATCTTTCTCGTTGCAGCGGTTAAATTTAAAAAGGCTAATTAAATTTAGCCTTCTAAAACAACCAAAAACGTTACAAATTTCTACAAATAAGTGATAATAAATATCATAACTAAGAATAATTTTAGCTAAGCTTTTTTATAATCGTTATCAGAAAACGAATAAATTTTAGGAGCTTGTTATGTCAGTTTTAGTTATCGGAGCAGATGAGATCACGCCTATTAAGGCTGTTTTGCATGATTTAGGAGCTGAGAAGATAGAGCACTGGGATGCTAGAAATGAAAACCGCGTAAATCGCAAGCCGATCCCGCAGGACACCGAGTGTGTGGTGATGCTAACTAGCTTTTTAAACCACAACACGATGAAGACTATTAAAACTCAAGCAAAAAAGAGAAATATCCCTATCGTTTGTGCTAAAAGAAGCGTTAGTTGCGTATTTTGCGAGTATTGTAAGGTCTTTGGCCTAGATAAGGAATTTGGATGCAAAGAATAATCGATGAAGTTCGGGTTTTTATCAGATATTGGCGAAATAACTCCAAGTATTTTTGCAAAGCTTGACAAGCTTTCGCGTGCGAAAATTTTCATCGCACTTTATAATGTTGGCGTTGAAAGCGAGCTAAAGATCCCGCTTTCTTACGCTAAATTTCTAAATTTCAAAGACATTTTTGAGGCTAGGATAAATTTCTTACTGCGTGATAAATTTTTAAATTTCAAACCAGTTGATGGCTTTTGCATACCTTCAAACGTCGTTATAAATGCTTATTTGAAAAATGATTTTAAGGGGTTAAGATTTGTAGCAAAAGAGCCAAAGATGGCAGCTGCAAAGATGATAAAGATGCTTTATAGAAGCGGAGAATTTGAGTTTTTTATTGACGCAGCGCAGATGTTTTGCCAGTTTGTTTATGATAAAATACGCCTCCGTCATCAGGACAAAGAGGTCGTGCTAAATGGCGGCGTCATCTCGGTGAAAAAGGGTGGCAAAAATTTGCTCAATGTCATGCCAAGCTTTAAAAAAGTGAGCTTTGATGATATGAGAAATTTAAACGACGACATCGATGCAGCCGTTTGCGCGCTTGGTCGCGAGTGTGAGATGGTCTATATCGTTTGCCCTAGAAATGAGGAATTTAGGCGGCACGTTGAGGTTAGACACTGCTTTGCAAGAGGGTGCATAAAGCTCGTGCCTTATACGATTATTAGTAAAATTTTTTAAAAAGGATAAAAATGATAGGTATAATTTATGGAAGCAGCATGGGAAATACCGAAGATGCAGCAAAACTTATAAGCGAGGACTTGGGACTTGAAAACGAGCTTTTAAACGTCTCTGACGTAGACGCAGCGAAGCTAAATAGCTTTGACAAGCTAATTCTTGGCACATCGACCTGGGGCAGCGGCGACCTGCAAGATGACTGGGACGCGTTTGACTTTAAAGCGTTAAATTTAAGTGGCAAAACGGTCGCTGTTTTTGGCATGGGCGATAGTGAGAGCTACTCAGATGAGTACTGTAACGGCATGGCAAAGCTCTATGACGAGGTCGTAAAAGCTGGCGCAAAGGTAGTGGGCGAGGTTAGCACTGATGGATATACATTTGATGGCTCTGATGCCGTAAGAAATGGTAAATTTGTAGGTCTAGCGCTTGATGCTGATAACCAAAGTGACAAGACAGAGGGTAGAATTTCAGCTTGGATTGAGCAGATAAAACCATACTTTGCGTAACAAATTTAGCTAGATCTTCTAGCTAAATTTATATATCCATAGCCGAGATAAAGCTTTTTATCCTCTCATTTTGGCTGTTAAAAAACTCATCTACCAAGCCATCAAACGCGATCACGCCTTTATCTAAAAATAAAATTCTATCAGCTATCTTTCTAGCAAAATTCATATTGTGAGTGACGATGATCATAGACTTTTTCTCTTTTGCAAGAGATAAGATGACTTTTAAAACTTCAGCCTCAAGCTCTGGATCTAGCGCACTTGTAGGCTCATCAAGTAGCAAAAAGTATGGATTTACAGCTAGCGCTCTAGCGATGGCTACACGCTGCGCTTGTCCGCCTGAGAGCCTGTTTGGATAGGTATCTTCTTTGTGGCTAAGCCCCACTTTGGCTAAAAGCTCTTTTGCCTCTTTTATCGCCTCGTTTTTATCCTTTTTTTGAACGTAGATCGGAGCTTCGGTGACATTTTGAAGCGCTGTTAGGTGCGGGAAGAGGTTGAAACTTTGAAAGACCATGCCTGTTTTTTTGCGAATTTCTAAAAGCTCTTTTGAGCTAAGCTTCTCTTTAAAATTTACACTCCTATCATCTATCTCTAAAGTACCACTTTGTGGGATCTCAAGTAAATTTATGCATCTAAGAAGCGTTGATTTGCCACAGCCAGATGAGCCAACGATCACGGTTGTTTGCCCCTCTTTAAAGCTTGTATTTATGTTATCTAGCACCAAATGATCGCCGTAAGATTTGCTTATATTTTTAAAATTTATAGCCATTAGACATACCTTGAGACAGCTTTTTCAAGCCTTGATTGAAGATAGGTTAAAAGTGTGCAAACCACTAGATAGATGAGCGCTGCTAGGATGTAGAGGATGAGTGGCTCAAAGGTCCTTGCTGCGATCCTTTGAGCGACCATAAACATATCCACCATCGTTATAGAAGCTGCTAGCGAAGTGTCTTTAACAAGGCCTATAAATGTATTTGAAAGCGGTGGCAGCGAGATCCTCACTGCTTGAGGTGCGATGATGCGCTTTAAAATTTGATAGTGCGTCATGCCAAGTGATGTGGCAGCCTCCCACTGACCTTTTGGCACAGAAAGTATGGCAGCCCTTACAGACTCAGACGCATAAGCGCCCACGTTTAGGCTAAATGCGATAGTGGCCGCACTCCAAGTATCAAGCGTGACACCGATGCTAGGAAGCCCGTAAAATACGATGAAAAGCTGCACAAGAAGCGGTGTGCCACGAAATATCCAAACGTAGGTGGCAAATATAAATTTTAAAATTTTTATATTTGAAAGCCTCGCTACTGCTGTGATAATTGCGATGACAAGCCCTAGCGAAAACGAGAGCAAAGTAAGTGGGATCGTCACTTTTAAAAGCGCGATGATCATCGGTAGTGTCGAGCTTGAAACAAGCTCGATCACTCTATCTAAATTTTCCATTTTTGCTTTAACTATTCCTTATTTTTGAAGATATAAAAAAACATACATAAAATTATTATGAAAAATATAATTGGTAGATATATGTTGAAAGCTTCTAGGTTACTCTCTGAACCAAATAGTGGCAATATGCCTTTTGCTTTTTCTAAAAATTCAACGCTTAATAAATTTAGATAATCATTCCAAACACTTAGAAGTGCGATGAATTGAAATAAAGTTATAAATAAGAGTATCTTATTTTGTCTTTGCTCCATTTTGGAGCTTTTCTTGGTGTAAATTCTTGCTAGATAATCTTTAAAATAGACAACATATTCGTTTGAAGTTTTGATCATATTTTCTATATTCCATTTTTCTTCTATTGCGTGGTAAATTTTACTATCAGCCTCAATAGAAAGTTTAAATTTTTGATTAAAAATATTTAGATTTTCGATTTTATTTATTATTGCATCGATTTTATCACTGTATTCTGATATTTTTGATATAGAGTTATCTTTTAAAATATTGTCATTGTAAAACTCGAGTATTAAATTTATCTGTTTAGATAAATAAAACCAAAGGTATTGCATTTGAAATTGTATTGGTATGTATCTATATTTATCTTTTTGATTTTGTAATATTATCGTATGAAAGCGACCATTGAAAAAGTATAAATTATCGTGTTTTGAATTTACTGATTTTATTTTTATAGGAGAACTATAGTTTTGATTTCTTTCAGCTAATGAATTTAAATTTAATAAATAATTTGAGTATTTTTCGAACTCTTTATCATTTAGGTTTTCTAAGATAGCTACATTTGTTATATTTCCGCTATTATTTAGTATTTTAAGGCTATCTACACTATCTTTGAGGTTAAAATTTGCATCTATAAATTTTTTTGCCTCTTTGATCAAGTTGTTTTGTAAATTTAAGATAATAGACGGCAGATATGAGTTATTGGTTTCTTTAACAAAGATATTGCGAATACAATTATAAAAATCTAATTTGTCTTGTTCGTGTCTAGCGACATTTTCTATATTATTTAGCGACAAAACAAAGTCAAGCTCATACACTATACAAAATTGAAATAGCCTGTAATCAAACATTAAATATACTTGCAAACCATTGTCATCTATAAAATCAGATATATTAAATTTATCATTGATATTAAAATGATCATTTTTTAATTCTTCTTTTAAAGCTTTAGAATTTATAAGCTGGTTATCTAAAATTATAAATGAACTATATAGATTAAAAAGTTCATCCATAGTTTGTTTCCAGCAAGGTGCTTTAATATTTTCATATTTTTTAAAATTTTCAATATTTATTTTTGTATCAAAAAGCTTTATTAGCGTTTGTGTATTGATTTCTATTGGTTGAATAATTGTGGTTTTAATATGTATCACAAAAACCCTTTTTCTTTATCGTCAAGGTATTCTTTTTTTAATGGTTCTTTGTTGTAGTCTATGACTATTTCATCATTTTTATTTATTTGTTTTATTGTTTCTATGCGAATTGGATTGTACTTTATCTCTACGTTTGGCACACTTGAATGATTTATATAGCTATATTTTGTCCTAAATGCTCGTACAAGTAATGTTTTATTGCTAAGTGCGTTCCACTCCATAAAAATATAGTTTTGATATTCCCCTAAATTTATACTTTTTGCTATTTCATCATAGTGATCCCAACTCATTACTTGTCCATCTAAAAAGCAAAGTATTGTGCCACTATCTAAATTCTTATTAGCAAAAAGTCCAAATCCGTGAATTTTACTTTCAGCAATATATGTAAAATTTATATTATCTATTACAGTTTCATTTATAAAGTCTATATTTTTTGTTACATCTGTATCTTTTTCGCTCAAAATTTCTCCTAGTTATACAAAAAGTAAAGCCAATAAAATTATTGGCTTTAAAAATTATTTTGAAATATCTTTTCCAAAATATTTCATCGAAATTTCGCTTATCTTGCCCTCGGCTTTTAGCTCATCAAGCGCTTTGTTTATCGCTTCTAGTAGCTCGGTGTTGCCTTTTTTAAGAAGTGCGGCTGTTGGCATAGGCTCATTGCTAGTATATGCGATCTTGAGCGGTGCATTTGGACGTTGTTTGATGTAGTCAAAAAATGTGACATTGTCATTTATTGTATCGTCAGCTCTTTTTGAGATGATAAGCTCCACACCTTTGCTAAAGCCATCAGCCACGACCACTGTTGCGCCATTTTTCTCAGCTATCGCTGCCCAGTTGCTAGTCGCAGAGTGCACGCTTTTTTTGCCCTTTAGATCAGCAAAACTTTTGATGTCGTTATTGTCTTTATGCACGACTATTACTGGATATGGCATGGTGTAAGGCACGCTCATGTCATACTTTTTCTTTCTATCTTCGTTTATGCTAACTTGGTTAAAAACAACGTCTGCTTTGCCAGCGTCAAATGCCGCAAGCATCGCATCCCATGGAGCTGTTAGAAACTCGATCTTTAAATTTAGCTTCTTTGCCACAGCTTTTGCGATATCTACGTCGTATCCTACTAGCTCGCCCTTTTCATCATAAAATGAGTAAGGTGAATAAGTGCCTTCAGTTGCAACTATAAGCTCGTCTTTTTTGATAGTTGAAGCATTTAAATTTAAAGCTAAAAAAGCACCTGCGATAAAGCCAAAAATGGGCTTAAAATTCATTGATTCTCCTTATTTAGAAATGTCTTTGCCGAAGTATTTAAGCGAAATTTCGCTTAAAACTCCTTCTTTGCTAAGCTCATTTAGGGCATTATTTATCTTATTTAGTAGCTCTTTGTTACCTTTTTTAACAATCGCGGCCGTATACATCGGCTCATCGCCAGCTTCGATGATCTTTATAGGGGCGTTTGGGTGTTGTTTGATGTAGTCATAAAACATCACCGCATCATCTATCGTATCATCTGCTCTTTTTGTGATGATCAAATTTATCTGATCGCTCAAACTATCAGCCACAACTAGCTTGGCGCCATACTTTTCAACTGTTGGTATCCACATGCTATTTACTGAATGCACGCTTCTTTTGCCTTTTAGATCAGCAAAACTTTTGATGTCACTATTATCTTTATGCACGACGATGGCTGAGTAAGAGACCATATATGGCACGCTGTAGTCATACTTTTTCTTTCGCTCGTCGGTTATACTAACTTGGTTAAACACCACGTCCGCCTTGCCAGCGTCAAATGCCGCAAGCATCGCATCCCATGAAGCTTCGATAAATTTTGGCTTTACGCCTAGTTTTTTAGCCACAGCTCTTGCTATCTCCACGTCATAGCCCATTAGCTCATCTTTTTCATTGTGAAACGAAAATGGCGAATAAACACCCTCGGTCGCTATCCTTATGACGCCATCTTTTTTGATCTGCTCGTAAGAATTTGCCAAGGCAGAATTTAAAGAGAGCAAACAGCCAACTACGCAGAGCGCACCAAATTTAAAAGCACTAGAAAATTTCATACAAAACTCCTTATAAAAAATAAAATCAATAACGGAATTTGCAAAAAAAGATAAATTTAAGATTTATGCAAATGTTAGTCGCAACTGCGACCTAGGTAATATTTTGGCGCTATTTTATCACAAAAATAAAAGGGCGGCGCCTCACCCCTCTAAAAGTGAGACTGCTAGAGCTTTTACCCCCTTAAAATCAACCTTGCCGCTTGCAAGCGTTGGTATATCATCAACGATAAATATATAGCTTGGCATCATTATAGGAGCTAGGCTGCTCTCTTTTAAAATTTGCTCGATATTTTCAGGCTCTGTGCCACTTTTTACTAAAAGTGCGATCGCTTCACCCTTTTTGCTATCTGGCACGTTTGCGCTGCTAAAGACAACGTCGCCCCCAAGCACCTTTGCAAGCTCCTCTTCGACGCTTCCAAGGCTTATCATCTCGCCGCCTATCTTGGCAAATCTTGAGTATCTATCTACGATAAATACAAAGCCGTTTTCATCGATGTGGCCTTTATCGCCAGTTTTATAGTATCTTACGCCATCAATATGCGTGATGACTTCGCTTGTTTTGGCCTCGTCGTTTAGATAGCCCTTCATCACCTGCGAGCCACCGATGACGATGAGTCCGTCTGTGCCAGTTTCTAGCTCTTCAAGCGTCTCTGGGTCGATTATTTTTATGATAGTGCCAGGCAGAGGCATGCCAACGCTACCAGGTCTATTAAATGTAAGCTCTTTTAAGCTCTCTTTTTCTAGGATATTTGGCATATTTACAGCAGCTACTGGCGCCGTTTCGGTCGCGCCATATCCTTCATAAATTTCTATGCCAAATTTGAGCCTAAACTCGTCTTTTATCTCAGGTTTTAGCTTTTCAGCCCCAGCTACGACCATTCTGGCACTTTGAAACATCAGCGGATGAAGCTTTTTGTTTCTGGTGTAGAGCCTAAAGAACGTTGAGGTGCCAAAGATGATGCTAGCGCTGTGTCTTGCGGCCATTTTGCCGATAGTCGCTCCGTCTGTTGGGTCAGGCACGCTTACCATTTTTATGCCCTCGCAAAGCGGCATGAGCGTGGTGACTGTTAGTCCAAATGAGTGAAATACTGGGAGTGAGTTTAAGATCACGTCATCTTTTTTGAAATTTAGAAGTTCGCTTATTTGCTTAATGTTTGCAAGTAAATTTTTGTGGCTTAGCTCGATGCCTTTTGGCTCGCCCTCGCTGCCACTGCTAAATAAAATAGTAGCCGTATCTTCTAAGCTTACACGCTTAAAATAGCAAAGCTTAATAAGCCAAACTGGAGCAAAAAACGCCGTTAAAAGTGCTAAAAATTTCTCTTTTTTTGAGACGCTAGCTGAGAGATCTTCAGCAAATTTAGCCCTGCCACTCATCACATCTTTTAGATCAAAGCCCTTAAGTGCGAGCTTTTCAAGAAATTTGCTAGAGGTGATGACTGTATTTATATTTGCCTTTCTTAAGGCGTGATTTAGCGAGGTAACATTAAGCGTATAGTTTAAATTTATGCTCACTTTGCCCATGGCAAGAAGCGCCATATTTACGATGGCTGCGATGCTTGAGCTAGGCAGCAAGATGCCTATATTTTTCTCATCTTTTAGCTCGCGTTTGAAAATTTTGATAAAGACTAAAACGGCTGTTATAAATTTCAAGTTGCTTAAATTTAGTCCAGTGCTGTCGCTCACGCACTCTTTAAATTTATCCTCTTTTGCGTTGTTTAGCCATTCGCTCGTTAGTGGTTTTTGTCTTGAGATAAAGCTCTCCCACGATGAAAAGCTAAGCTCAAGCACCTTTTGCTTCATCTTTGCAGCATTTATAAATGTAGTTATTGGCTTGCCAAAGGCGACGATGATGTCGCGTCTGCCGTTTTTAGAAGTGAGATCTTTGTAAAATTTACTAGCTCTTGAAAAGCTAGATCCCCAAAGGCCACGAAGATAAAATGGCACGATGCAAATTTCTTCTAGATCTCTGATGATAAGCTCAAAGCCCTTTTGAAATTCATTTATCTGGCCGTTGTAGCTGATGTGACCCTCTGGGAAAAGTGCGACCACTTCGCCTTTTTTTAGGCACTCTCTAACTAGCTCGATCGACTCTTTGCTAGCGCCTGCGCCTATTGGGATCACTTTAAAAAATTTAAAAATTTGCTTTAGATACCATTTGTTATAGATCGTTCTATACATGACAAATCTTATGCCCCTTGGACTTGCAGCTTGAAGCACGAGCCAGTCGATCCAGCTGATGTGATTGCCAAGAAGTAGCGCGCCACCACTTTGCGGTAAATTTTGAAGTCCTTCAACGAAAAAGCGGTACTTTGTCTTTAAAAATGGTAGTAAAAGTAGCCTTGTAAAAAGGTGTGGAAGCTGTAAAATGGCGTAAAAACTGCCGACTAAGCAAACAAGCGCTGTAAAGACAAAGAGCCCGGTGGTTGAAATTTCAAAATATACTAAGCCTATGCCAATGGCTAGAAATAGTAGCATTGATACGTTTTGCAAGAAGTTGTTTGCCGCCATTATCTTGCCGGTGCTCTTTTGTGGGGCAAAGTACTGGATCATCGCATTTAGCGGCACTATAAATATGCCTCCAAAAAAGCCAAATGCAAATGAGCTAAGGCTTACTACGCCGATGCTTGAGCCAAATGCGAAAAATAAAAGCGAGAAAAATATACCAATAGCGCCCATCGGCACGATGCCAAGCTCGATGTGAAGCTTTGACATAGAGCCAGCCACGTATGAGCCAAATGCTATGCCTATAGCGCTTACTGCAAGGATCGCTTGCACTGCTAGAGAGCTGTCGTCATTAAAAACTGCCTTGTAGTGAGCTGGGAAGGCTGCTATGATGATCTGAGAAATTCCCCAAAATATGCTTAGCCCAGCGATGCTTAGCCAGATATTTTTATCTGACCTTACCTCTTTTAAATTCTCTCTTAAGTAGCTAAGGCTGATGTATCTTTTAAGCTCAAATTCTCCGCTTTGTTCGTTTGTTTCGCTGATATAAGGTAGCTTGTAGGCAAAAAATGCTTCAAGCGCGCTAAAAACGACCAAAAATATTCCGATAGGATAGACGCTTTTTAAAATTTCTTCTGAGTTTTCGCCTTGGATGTATAAATTTTCAAATATAAATGAAAATAAAAATGAGCTAACAAGTATCGCTACGATGGTAAGCGCTTGGATGACGCCGTTTGCTGTGCCAAGGCGCTCAGTGCCGACAAGTGCTTTGATGATGCCGTATTTTGCTGGAGAGTAGATCGCACTTTGAGCAGCCAAAATGAGTGTTAGCGCAAATGCCACGCCAAAGGCACCCAAAAGGTAGCTAATAAGCACCGCAACGCTGATAACAACGCCAAAGACGGCACAAATTCTAATAACCTTTGTCTTTGCAAATTTGTCATTTATAAAGCTTGAAGGCGAAAATAAAAATATAAATGGAAGCAAGATCATCGCATTTATAACGGCTGTTAGGATAAAAAGCGTGTCGCCTGAGTAGGTCTTTAAAAGGACGTTTTGGATGGTTATTTTGTGTGCTAGATCGACACTTGCGTTTAAAAATGCGATCGCAAGGTAGGGCAAAAAGCCAGTGACTTTTAGTAAATTCCTCATGAATAAAGCCTTTTTGGATTTAAAATTTTGTAAATCTAACAGCAAAATATTTAAAATATCATTAATAAAAAACTCTAGCCATAAATTTTATGGTGAAATTTCTTTGAAAAAATTTAAATTTTATATGCTTTTTGATAAAATCCGCCTATCAAAAATAAGGAAAAATTTATCATGGACTATGAAATCATCGTCGTTGGCGGCGGACATGCTGGCATTGAGGCAAGTCTTGCGGCCGCTAGAATGGGCAAACAAACTTTACTAATCACTATCTTGGCCGAGCAAATAGGCGCTGCAAGTTGCAACCCAGCCATCGGAGGCCTTGCAAAAGGGCATCTTGTAAAAGAGATCGACGCGCTTGGTGGTCAGATGGGACTTACGACTGATGCTGTTGGTATCCAGTTTCGCGTGCTAAATGAGAGCAAGGGCCCAGCGGTACGTGGTAGCCGCGCTCAGATCGATATGGATAGATACCGCGTTTATATGAGAAATTTGCTTTTAAATACGCCAAATTTGGAAATTTCTCAAGAGATCGCCACTGAGATTTTAAGTGAAAATGGTGAAGTAACTGGCGTTAAAACCCACCTAAATAACATCTATAACGCAAAAAAAGTGATAATTACAACTGGCACATTTTTAAACGGGCTAATCCACGTTGGATTTAACAAACTTGAAGCTGGCCGCGTGGGCGAGCTAAGCGCAAAGGATCTAAGCTCTAGCTTAAGGGGGCTTGGGCTAAATTTGGGCAGGCTAAAGACTGGAACATGCCCAAGGATCGACGCAAAAACGATAAATTTTGAAATTTTAGAGAAGCAAGATGGCGACGCAAATCCCTCTGCGTTTAGCTTTAGAACTAAAAATTTCTCTCCAACGCAGCTGCCATGCTACATCGCCTATACAAACGAAACCACTCATGAGATAATTCGCTCAAATTTCGACAAAGCGCCACTTTTTACAGGTCAGATCGAGGGTATCGGACCAAGATATTGCCCTAGTATCGAGGATAAGATAAACCGCTTTGGCGACCGCGACAGACACCACCTTTTTGTCGAGCCTCAGACGCTTGAAGCGACAGAGTACTACATAAACGGCTTTTCAACTAGCTTGCCTTATGAGGTGCAAGTGCAGATGCTTCGCTCTGTAAAGGGCTTTGAAAACGCCAAAATCGTAAGGCATGGATACGCCATCGAGTACGACTACGTCGAGCCAACGCAACTAAAACATAGCCTTGAGACCAAAAAGGTAAAAGGGCTATACTTGGCTGGGCAGATAAATGGCACGACAGGATACGAAGAAGCTGGCGCTCAGGGGCTAATGGCTGGTATAAATGCAGCGCTTTCACTTGATAACAAAGAGCCGCTTATCTTGCGCCGTGATGAGGCGTATATCGGCGTTTTGATCGATGATCTTGTCACAAAAGGGACAAAAGAGCCATATAGGATGTTTACGAGTAGAGCGGAGTATCGCTTGCTTTTGCGTGAGGAAAATGCCATTTTAAGGCTTGGTGGATATGGTCATGAGCTTGGACTGCTTGATGATGAGACTTTTAATGAGATCGAAAACATAAGAAGAAATTTAAAAGAGGGGTTAGAGTTTTTAAACGAGACTCAGATCACGCCAAGCAAGGCAAATTTAGAGCTTTTAGCAAGTCTTGATGAAGAGCCGATCAGCCAAAACGTGAGCCTTCAAAAGATAGTCGCACGAAAGAGCTTCACGGCTGAGAAACTAAGAAAGCTTGATGAGAGATTTGTAAATTTAGACGATGCGAGCATGGATCAAATTTTAACCGAGTGCAAGTACCAGCACTACATCAGCGAGCAAAAAAATCAGATAGAAAAAATGAAAGATATGATGGATGTGAAAATCCCTGAAAATTTCGACTTTAGAAGCATAAGTGGCCTTAGCAACGAAGTGGTCGAAAAGCTTGAGAAATTTGCTCCGCCAACGCTCTTTGCGGCGAGTGAAATTTCAGGTATCACGCCAGCAGCTATTGATATCTTACATATCTACATAAAGATGAGCGAGAAAAAGGCTTAAATTTAAGCCTTTTATGGTTTTAAAATTTAACTAACATTTAAAATTTAAAACAAAGCTTCTCGTTTTTAATAGTTGCTATTTATAATTTTTTAAGATTAATAAATTTTATTATTAAAATTTTCTATTTTACGAGAGCTAAAATAGAAAAATTTTTTATCTTGACGTTTAGACATTAGATCAAATTTCTCTTTTATAAAAAGCTTAAAGTCACGATATATAGGTATTTTTAGATAAATTTACCTCAAATTTTAGTGTAAAAAAAGCTTAAATTCAGTTTATTTTTACAAACTATATTGTGAGATTATAGTTTTTTAATTTTTTGGGAGTATAATCGTTTAAATTTTATTTATAGAAAGGAAATTAATGTCAGTAAAGCAAGAAAGACGAAGCTTTATCGGCCTTGCGTTTGGTGCCGTGGCAGCTGTTGGTGGCGCGATGTCACTAGTTGCCATGAAAAAGACCTGGGATCCGCTCCCTAGCGTAAAAGCTGCTGGTTTTACAACTGTCGATCTAAGCCCGATCAAAGATGGCGAGATGAGACAGGTTGAGTGGCGTAAAAAGCCTATTTTCATCCTCAAAAAAAGCCCAGATATGGCTAAAAACGACAAGAGAGATGTTGTCGTTGGAGATGCGAGATATATCGTAGTTATCGGACTTTGCACACACCTAGGATGTATCCCTGAGTATAAAGCGAGCAAGCAAATGTTTGTCTGTGCCTGTCATGGCGGCGAATTTAACGCTGATGGCGTGCAGACATACGGACCTCCACCAAGACCGCTTGATATCCCACCATTTAAGATCGATGGAACCAAGCTAGTTCTAGGCGAAACAAGCCCAGAATACGAAAAATTAGTAGCTAAAGCTTAGGAGGTTAGCGATGTCTTTATCTCATAAATCAACTGGCGTTATTGACTGGCTTGACCAACGCCTAGCTTTTACAAAACTTATGAAGGTTCTAGTTAGCGAATACTGGATCCCAAAAAATATAAATTTCCTTTGGGCGATGGGCGTTATCCTAACGACACTTTTCTTGCTTTTGATCATCACTGGCTTTTTGCTTATGATGTATTACAAACCAGACATACATTTAGCCTTTGATAGCGTAAATTACACTATCATGCAAGAGGTCGAGTATGGCTGGCTTTGGCGTCATATCCACGCGATTTCAGCTTCGACGATCTTTCTTATCATGTATATCCACTTGCTTACTGGACTTTACTATGGCTCATACAAAAGAGGTAGAGAGGTCATTTGGGTAAGCGGTATGGTGCTATTTATCTGCTTTTCAGCAGAGGCATTTAGCGGCTATATGCTCCCATGGGGTCAGATGAGCTACTGGGCGGCTACTGTTATCACTCAGCTTTTTGGTGGTGTGCCAGTTATCGGCGATGCTTTGGTTGAGTGGATCAGGGGCGATTACGCAGTTGGTGACTCAACACTTACTAGATTTTTCATGCTTCACGTCTGCTTGCTACCACTTGTAACTATCGTTGTTTTAGTTATCCACTTCTACTCATTAAGAGTTCCTCACGTAAATAACCTAACAAGCGAAGATATCGACTTTGACGTAGAGGCTGAAGTTTATTTGCATGGCGATAGAGCAAAAGCTAAAGTTATACCATTTTGGCCAGGATTTTTGGCAAAAGACTTTATGTATGTATCATTTTTCATGATCTTTGTCATATATCTTGTTTGCTATCACTTCAACTTTGCGATGGATCCTATCAACTTTGAGCCAGCAAATCCGCTAAAAACTCCACCACACATCTATCCAGAGTGGTACTTCTTGTGGCAATATGAAATTTTACGTGGCTTCTTCTTTGATATAGCTGGAATTTCAGCTTATAACATCGGACTTATCGCATTTGCATTCGCAGGTGTTGCGTTTATGCTTATACCACTTTTTGATAGAAGCGACCTTGTAGCTCCAGCTCACAAAAGACCACTATTTTTCGTATGGTTTTGGGTGCTAGTTGCAGACCTTATCGTCTTATCTATATATGGCAAGCTCCCAACAGGCGGCATCAACGACTGGATAGGATTTTACGCTTCACTGCTATTTTTAGTGCTATTTATAATCGCACTTCCAGTTATCACAATACTTGAAAGAAAAAGGGGCTAATCATGAAAGAGCTTAAAATTTTTGCTATCGTTGTTATCCTTTCAGGTATTTTATACTGGGGTATCGAGCCTTACGCTCATACAAAGCTTCATCCGCACACTGCAAATGCCGAGTATAACTTCTCAAAAGAAGATACTGACTACGCAAAGCACTTTTTGGAGCAGAAAAAAGAGGCGCTTGAGGCTGCAAAAGCTAGCGGCAACAAGGCTAGCATCGATGCAGCTACAAAAGATGTTGAGACGGCACAAAAAATTCTTGATGACTATACAGCTTTTTGGGCTGATATAAATTCGATCGACCTTGCAAAGGGTGACGCTGTAAAGGGTGCTGAAACGTTTGGGGCAGCTGGATGTACAGGATGCCACGGCATCGAAGCAGCTGGTATGCCAGCTAGTATGGACGCTGAGACAGCTAGCCAAAGCTTTGGTGTAGTGCCACCAGATCTTAGTACAGCTGGTAAAATTTATGACGAGAGATTTTTAGCTGCACTTATCAAAAATCCAACTATGGCTGTAAAACTATCTCATAAATTTAACGACGAGCATCCTTATCCGATGACTGCATTTATGGGTGCTGGCGGCGATATAAACGCTGAGGTTGCTGACATAGTTGCTTACCTTAAAAAGGTATCAGCTGACGCGGATGCAAAGAGCAAGATCACTGAAGAAAAGGTTTTTGCTGACGCATGTCAAAGATGTCACGATATGAAGTATGATAAAAAATATACTCTTGGCAACAAAGTAAGCCTCGCAGCTTATATGGGTTCAAACCCACCTGATCTATCTATGATGATCCGCTCAAAAGGTGCAGACTACTTGCATAAATTTATAAACGATACTCAAAAGATGCTTCCAGGCACTGCGATGCCTAGAGTTGGCTTAAACAAAGCCGCTGAAGATGACATAGTATCTTACATCCAAAAAGTAGGTGACAGTAAAAAGGCTGAGCGCGAGAGCACAGGACTTTATGTCATGATCTACTTCTTCATCTTAGGAATTTTTGCTTGGCTTTGGAAACGCAAAGTCTGGAGCGAACTCCACTAAAATTTAAGAGCCTTTTTGGCTCTTAAATTCTCTCTAGTAAATTTACATATATAAATAGATATTCTTTAAATTTATTCTTTTATAAATTTAATCAAACTATTTTTGCAAATTTTTAAATTTAATTGACATTAATATGATTTAACAAAACAAATTTGCAAATTTTAAAATTTGCTATAAATTTTTTAAAGCAAAACGCATGCAGTGCTTTAGCACGATTGCATGCCCCTTGAACGTGCGAGGGGATTGAGGGATCTAAAGGGAGATAAGGGGACGGCTTCGTAACTCGAGTCCCCTTGTCTCCTTTTTGGATAAAAAGAAATTTACAAATTTAATAAAGCTGTCTTTGCAAATTTTAAAACTTTCACTCACTCGTAAGAATTGACTACTAAAATTTGGCTTCGCTTATAGCTTAGCTCAAATTTTAGAGCCGAAATTACTCACTCATGAAATTTTAAAATTTGCCTTTATTTATTGACTAGCTTAATAAAAGCATTTGAGAAATTTGCTTGAATTTTGCGCATGTGATATACCGATGCTGTCTTGCATGCCTAGTGTGCAACAGGTATTTGGCAAAAGATGTGGCAAACGTGAGGATATTAACAGCCACTAAGCGAGTAAATTTACATTACCTGGCAAATTTACTCACCAAAAACCACTAAATTTCACAAAAACAGCCAAATTTAACTTGCCGTAAAGCCACACTAACGGCTAAATTTCTTTAGCGATCTTGCTCATTTTGTTTATGAGCTCCTCACGTTCGCTTGATTTTAGGTTGCCGTATTGAAGCTTTGTCATCATCTGCATAAAGTCAAACTGCTTAAACATCTGCGCATCGCTTTTTAGCTCTTTTTCAAGCTTTTCGTAGATCTTTTCTGTCTCTTTGTTCGCTTTTTCTAAATTTTGCAAAAAGCTTCCAGTCGCGCTTGCATCAAGGTCGTTTTTTGCCGCCTTGTCGATGGTATTTTTTAAATTTGATAAATTTTCAGAAATTTTCATCTGCACTTCCTTTTGGATTTTAAAAATTAGAGCAAATTTTATTCCTAAATTTCACCCCACCACTTTTTACTAGGTGAATTTTGTGCGGTGAAAACCTCTCCGATCATCGGCGTGGCGTAGTTTAGCTCAAGTTTTGTCGCTGCCTTTTCAAAACGCTTGATCGGCTCATCCCAAGCGTGATAAGAAAGATCAAATTTGCCCCAATGCACCGGCACGCCAAGCTTAGCTTCAAGATCTTTTAGCGCTTGTGCCGACTCCTCTGGCTTCATATGCACGTAGGGCCAGCCGTCGCTGTAAGCGCCATTTTCTATGAAAACTAGATCAAAGCCGCCAAATTTCTCATTTATCATCTTAAAATGCTTGCCGTATCCGCCATCTCCGCTAAAATAAAAACTAAAGCTAGCCTCCTCTACCGCCCATCCGCCCCAAAGCGTGCTGTTTCTTTTAAATGTGCGCCCGCTAAAGTGCCTTGAAGGGCAAAAAGTGAAGTTTAAATTTCCTATTTTCTGCTCGCTAAACCAGTCAAACTCGTAAATTTTATCTGCGTTTACGCCCCATTTTACGAGGTGAGCTTTGACGCCAAGCGGCACTAGAAACTTGCAAATTCTACCATTTAGCTCGAGTATCGTCTTGTAGTCAAGGTGGTCGTAGTGGTCGTGCGAGATGAGGGCGATGTCGATCACCTCTGGGTAGTCGCTAGCGGTGATGGCGTGCTCGTAGGCAAAGGGCTTGCCGCCAACTGGCAGCGGAAATGCTCGGTGTAAAACTGGGTCCGTGATGATCGTTTTGTCATCAAGCTTGCAGATGAGGCTAACGTGCCCAAGCCAGATAAACTCGCCGTTTTTGAGGGCATTTGCGTTAAATTTTAAATTTGGCAAAGGCTTAGTTGGTAGCTTGCCTTTTGGTGGAAAGAGCGCTTGGATAGCGAAATTTAACATAGACGCTTGCGGATTTTTCTTTACCATATCAATCGTCGGCTCTAAATTTATAAAAACTTTGCCATTAAAATTTGGCGAAGCCTCTATGAGCTTTTGGCTCTTGGCATCTGGTGTGCCGCCAAAAACAGGGGCAAATTTCATAAAAGCAAAAACTGAAGCGATAAATAAAACTATGACTATAAAAATTTCCATCAATAATCCTTTTAAATTTAAAGGTTGGATTATATTTTAGATTTTTAAATTTCAGTTTCATTTAATTAACCCAAGCTTAAAAAACTAATTTTTAAATTTAAACTTAATTAAGATAATTTTACTCTTTTTACTAATTATCCGTTATGAAATATTAATCTTTTTTGATTAATCACACGATAATAACGCTGTTTAATAGCATATCTTAAACTAATATAAAATAAAAATTTAATTTCAAAAATACAAAATTTGTCAGATAGCTGACGGAATTTAATCGCCAGAAGTTATAGAATTGTTCCAAAAATTCAGGAAGGAGCGTTTGAGATGTTAAATAAAAATTTAACTATCTCTATTCATGTGATTAACAATCACTCTATTAGTGAGCAGGGCGGTCTTGCCTTGTTTTTTAGGAGGAATTTATGAAAAAACATAAATTTGTGATTGCCGATTCTAAACGCTGCATAGGATGTGCGACCTGTATGGCTGCATGTTTTAAAAGTGCTTATGAACGCGGCAAACTATCACGTGCAAGGCTAAGCGTCTTAAGAGAAGCTAGCGGCGTCATGCCGACTCAGTGTAGACAATGTGACGACGGCCCTTGCGCAAATGTATGTCCAACTGGAGCGTTGCGATTTAACGATAATTGCATCGAACTTCACGAGGAAATTTGTATAGGTTGCAAGATGTGCACGATCGCTTGCCCTTATGGTGCGATAAGCTCAAGTGCAGAGCTTATGCCTTCAGTAAATTACGCTGTCGAGCCAAAATACTATCTTGAAGTAGAGTCACAATCAGGCGCAAAAAACATCGCAGTAAAATGTGATATGTGCTTTGGCCGTGAAAATGGACCAGCTTGCGTTGATGTATGCCCAACAAGCGCTCTTATAATGGTAGATCCAGAAGAGGGCAAACATAAGCTTGGCAAGAGGATAGACTACGATGCAGCGAATAAATTTGCTACTAAAATTTTAAACGGACAAGGAGCATAAGATGACTACGGTTTATATGCTATTTCTTGTAAGTGCCGTCGTTAGTATCTTGCTCTACTGCGCTCCAAAAGCCGCTGTTAAAGTTGGTTTTGGACTAAGTGCTATAAGCTGCTTTTATGCGATGTGTCACTTCGTTGCAAATATGGGAGTAAGTGATAGCTTTGCTCTTATGGATGGCTTTTTGTATTCGCCAAAATTTGCGCTAAATCCACTTGGAAATTTCTTCAGCTTTGTCGTTGTTTTCATCGGATTTGCAAGTAGTGTTTATGGTATGAGCTATGCAGAAGAGTACATAAAAAAAGCAAATGTTGGTGTGTTTGCATGTTTGTTTAACACATTCATCCTTTCAATGCTTCTAGTAATCAGCGCTGACAATGTATTTTGCTTTGTTGTTTTATGGGAGCTTATGACTCTTGTATCATCATTTCTTATCATCGTCAATGACGGTAAAAATACACTTAAAGCGGTTATGGTATATCTTGGTATCGCACAAATCGGTGCATTTTGTATAACCTGTGGCTTGCTTATCACAGCTTACTATGCAGGAAGCTTTGAATTTAGCGCATTTATGGGTGTTAAGATGCCATTTGGCGCTTCTGCTGCTGTATTTGTACTATTCTTGGTTGGCTTTGGTAGTAAGGCTGGTATGTGGCCATTTCACGTTTGGCTTCCACAAGCTCACCCAGCAGCACCATCAAACGTTTCAGCCCTTATGTCAGGCGTTATGATTAAAGTTGCTCTATTTACACTAGTTAAATTTACACTTTACCTACCACTTAGCACATATTTTGGTCTTACAATACTCGCTCTTGGTGCAGCTAGCTCACTATTTGGTGTTTTATACGCTCTTTGCCAACACGACTTCAAAGCCTTGCTTGCTTACCACTCAGTTGAGAACATAGGCATCATCTTGCTAGGTCTTGGAACAGGAATTTATGGCGTTGCAGCTGGAAATTTAACACTTGCAGCAGTAGGTTTTCTAGCAGGTTGCTACCACGTAGTCAATCACGCTATATTTAAAGGTCTGCTTTTCCTTTGCGCTGGTTCAGTTATCCACGCTACTCATACACAAAATATGGACATCCTTGGTGGTCTTGCTAAAAAGATGCCATGGACAAGCCTTGGTATGTTTATAGGTATCATGGGTATCGCAGCTTTACCTCCAGTAAATGGCTTTGTTTCAGAGTGGTTTACATATCAAGGTATGCTTCAAGGTGCGATGGGAGAAGGAACATTAGTTAGATATGCATTTACACTTGGCGTCGTAGCTCTTGCGCTAACAGGCGTTTTGGTTGGTATGCACCTTAAACTTTACGCTGTTATCTTTGCAGGTACTCCAAGAGATCAAAAAATTTGGGAAAATGCTAAAGAGAGTCCGATAGGTATGGTTCTTGGTATGATCATCTTAATGATAGGCTGCGTTGGCTTTGGTCTTGGCGCAAACTACATAGTTGATTACATCATGCAAGCTGTAAATTCTATCGCTATAAGCGACTATAAAGCTAGCCTTGGTGCTATAAATGTAACTTCACCTATGGGCAGCATGATCTCAACTCCACTTATCGCTTTAGTCCTATGTGCAACTATGATTTTGCCATTTATCATCCTTGCTGTTATGAAAGCAAACAGAGATAAACCACGCGAAACTGATCCTTGGGCTTGTGGCTTTAAATATAGCTCACGTATGCAAATGACAGGTGGTCCATTCACTGGCGACCTTAGAAAAATTATGCAATGGCTATTTAGAGCTGATAAAAAAGTAGTTACTAGAAATTATTTTGACGCGGTTGAGTATCACAACCATCCAAAAGATATTTGGTGGGGAATGTTTTATGAGCCAGTCATTAAATGGTGTGTGAAATTTGCTGATAAGCTAGGTATCGTTCAAAGTGGTTATACAAATGTATATACACTTTATATCTTGCTATATCTTTGTGTCATACTTGCTGTGAGCTACTTTTTAGTTTAGGAGACGAAAATGCAAACTATACTTTTAATGATATTTCAAGTAGTCGTTATCGTTTTGGTAGCTCCTTTGTTTGATGGTATGGCAAGAAAACTTAGAGCTAAACTTCAATCAAAACAAGGTAGCGATTTCTTTCAAACATATCGCGACATTATAAAGCTTTTTAGAAGAGGAAGAACCGTCCCTGAGTGCTCTCACTGGGTATTTAGATGGGCTCCATTTTTCCTTTTTGCAACTTCAGCTGCAGTGCTAGCTGCTATACCTATCACTTATAGCAAAGACACTGTATTTGGAGCTTACTCAGATATATTTGTTATCCTCTATCTTGGTGCGCTACTTAGATTTGTATTTGGTGCAGCTTCAATGGATAGCGGCAACCCATTTGCAGCAACAGGTGGCGGCAGGGAGCAAATGCTTGGTGTTTATGTTGAGCCAGTTATGATTATGTGCTTAATCGTAGTTATGCTTGCAGCTAAAACATCAAATTTAGTTGAGATCCAAGAGATGGTAAGAACTGGCGTTATCGGATATCAAATTCCAAGTTTTGCCGTTGCTTCTATTGCATTTTTGTGGTGTATGTATGTTGAGACTGGTAGAAAGCCATTTGACTTAGCTGAAGCAGAACAAGAGCTTCAAGAGGGTGTTCTTGGTGAATATGCTGGTAGCGACCTTGGCTTAGTTCAAGCATCACTTATATTAAAACAGTTTGCTATGATCGGACTTTTCCTAAGCATATTTGAGCCATGGAATTTTAGCAATCCTTTCTTAGCTATTATCGTTTTTGTGATAAAAACTGGAGTATTTTACGTCGCAGCTGTATTTATAGACAACTTTGGACCACGCTTTAAAATGACTTCATCTTTACGCAAAAATGCTCTTGGTGCACTTGCTATTTCGTTTGTTGCACTAACACTTTATGTAGTAGGAGCGTGAGATGCAAACACTAGATATATTAGCCATTTGCATGATCGTAACTTCGCTTGCGGTTTTTGGTCTTAGAAGCTTGAAACTCTCAATCATCGCTTATGCGATAGAGACACTACTTTTAGTTAGTATATTTTTCTTGCTATCTGAGAAATTTAACGCTGAGCAGCTAAAAACTTGGGCGATCGTTGCGTTTTTTACCAAAGTTCTTTTCGTGCCAGGAATTTTGTTCTGGCTTATCAAAAAACTTGGCGTAGTTAGCGAAGATGAGCCAGTTGGTGGATTTTTTGTAAGTCCTGTTATTGCTATGGGATTTTCTCTAGCTCTTTCAATGAGTATCCACCCTATATTTTTAAAATTCTCTCTTATCAAAGAAGAGATCATGTTGATCGCTGCTGGAACAGTTTTTATGATGGGAATTTTTGGCTTCATGCTAAGAAACTCATTTATAAAACAAATTCTAGCTTACTGCTTGTTTGAAAACGGTATCCACCTAAGCCTTGCTCTAATGGCTTACAACTCACATGAGCTAGTTGAGCTTGGAATTTTAACAGATGCGATATTTGCTGTTATTATCATGAGCGTTCTAGCGATTAGATTTTATAAAGCTTATGATAGCTTAGATACTTCTAAAGCTTCAAATTTAAGGGGTTAGAGATGGATAGTTTAGCTTTAATACTTATCTTACCGCTCCTTGGTGCTTTGATCTTGTTTTTAAGTCCTAAAAACTATGCAGTACTTAGCGGACTTCATGTCTTGTTTTCTGCTGCGACATCAGTGGCTTTACTTAACAATGTTCTTAAAGTTTTAAGTGGCGGAACTTTTTATAGTTTTGATAAATTTTTATTCTTAGATAGCTTAGGCTGTGTTTTCTTGGTGCTTATCGCTGTAACTGGATTTATAGTAAATTTCTACTCTATTCATTATATGAGATGGGAACTTGAAGATGGACACATCCACTTAAGCGATCTTAAAAAATACTACGCACTAAGCCATGTATTTATCTTTACAATGACTTTAAGCGTTATTTGCAACAACGTTGCGTTTATGTGGGCAGCTATCGAGGCTACAACACTAGCTTCTGTATTTTTGGTTGCTATACACAAAGATCAAAAATCAACAGAGAGTGGTTACAAATACATCGTTCTTTGTTCAATCGGTCTAGCATTTGCTCTTTATGCAACCGTTCTTCTATACTCAGCTACATATAGCACATTAGGAGACGGCGAGGCTTCTATGCAGTTTTCAAGCATAATGGCTAACGCTAAAAATTTAAACCCAGATGCAGCAAAACTTATCTTTGTGTTTGCGCTAATTGGTTTTGGTACAAAAGCTGGTCTAGCTCCAACTCACACTTGGTTGCCAGACGTTCACGCTGAAGGTCCAGCACCTATCTCAGCATTGCTATCAGGCGTACTTTTAAAATGTGCGATGCTTGCACTTTTAAGATACTACGCTATCACAGCTCAAGCAGTTGGATTTAGCTTTGTTGAAGGCGTAATGATCGTATCAGGAACTATCACACTTTTTGTAGCAGGATTTTTCCTAATAAGACAACACAACGTAAAAAGAATGTTTGCATACCACTCAATAGTTCACATGGGTGTTATCGCATTTGCACTTGGTGTTGGCGGTAAATTTGGTCTATTTGCAGCGATATTCCACTGCTTAGCTCACAGCTTTACAAAAGCTTTGGCTTTCTGTTCAACAGGTAACATAGCAAGAATTTACGGCCACAAAGATATGAGTAAGATGGGCGGCATGGTTAAGATCGCACCTATTACAACTATTATGTTTGGTGCAGCTGTCTGCTCACTAGTTGGTGTTCCAGCATTTGCTATATTTGTTAGCGAATATAACGTCTTTGTTGGAGCTATCACAAGTGGTCAATATATCGCAGTTGCGCTATTTGCTATTGCACTTGCAGTTATTTTCATAGCTGACTTTGCGCACTTTAACATGGCAAGCTTTGGCGAGCCAAAAGGTGTGGTTGTTCATAATAAAGAGATGAGTTTATTTGAAAATTTACCTCTTATAGCACTCTGTGCCCTTATCATAATCTTTGGCGTATGGCACGTAGATAGCTTTTATATGCTAGTAAATAACGGTGTTAATATAATGATGGGAGCTTTAAAATGAGAGGCGATAAATTTGTTGAAATCCTAAAAACAAAGGTAAAAATTTTAGAAGTAACTCGTCAAGCAGACGATCAGATCACAGTTTTGGTCGATAGAAATGATCTTCCACTGGCTGTTAAAACACTTTATTATGATATCGGTGGCTTTATAAGCACTATGATACCAAACGACGAGCGCCAGATAAATGGCTGCTATGCGCTTTACTATGCTATCTCAATGGAAGGTAGCAAGATGACTGAGGCGGACGACTTTGCAGCTGAAGATAAGTGCTTTATCACAGTTAAAACTCTTATCCCAGGAAGCGATCCGACATTCCCATCAGTTACTCCGCTCGTGCCAGCTTGTGTTTGGTATGAAAGAGAAGCTTATGATATGTTTGGTCTAGTAGCTGAGGGTCTGCCTGATAAAAGACGTCTAGTTTTAAGTGATGACTGGCCAGACGGACTTCACCCACTTAGAAAAGATGCTATGGATTACCGCTACCGCCCTGATCCAGTAGATCATAGAGATGAGCCTGATGCGGAGTTTTTGTTCCCAACAGGTGATGCAGTAGTTGATGTGCCACTTGGACCACTACACGTTACATCTGATGAGCCAGGTCACTTTAGACTTTTCTGTGATGGCGACGAGATCATCGACGCTGACTACCGCTTGTTCTATCAACACCGCGGTATGGAGAAGCTAGCTGAAAATAGAATGAACTATGATCAAATGGGCTATCTTGCAGAGCGCGTTTGCGGAATTTGTGGTTATGCTCACGCTATTGCGTGTATCGAAGCAGCAGAAAAAGCTATCAAGCTTGAAATCCCACTAAGAGCTCAAGCTATACGCGTCATCTGTCTTGAGATCGAGCGTCTTCACAGCCACCTTTTAAATATCGGTCTAGCTTGTGAGGTTACTGGTAACTACAACGCTTTCATGCATATCTTTAGGGTTCGTGAGTACTCTATGGAGCTAGCTCAACTTGTAACTGGCGGACGTAAAACATACGGCAACGTCGTTATGGGCGGCTTAAGACGTGATATGACAAACCATGAGATCAAAAAAGGCTTAGAGATCATCAACAAACTTGACATTCAAATTTCAGAAATTTGGGATGCAGTTTTGGAAGATAAACGCCAAATCGGACGCTGGAAAGGTGTAGGAATCCTAGACCGCCAAATCGCACGTGACTTTAGCCCAGTTGGTCCAAATATGAGAGGTTCTGGCTTTAAACGTGATAACCGCTACGATCACCCATACGACTTCTTCAAACAGATAGAATTTGAAGTAGCAGTTGAGCATGGTTGTGACGTTTTTGCTCGTGAGATGGTTAGATATAAAGAGCTAAAAAGCTCTATCCACATCATCCGCCAATGCTTTGAGATGATGCCTCAAACTCCGATCATGATCGATCCTGTGACTATGATCAAACCTGAGAATTTCGCACTTGGTCATGATGAAGCACCACGTGGTGAGAACGTTCACTGGATCATGCAAGGTAGCGCTCAAAAAGTATATCGCTGGAGATGTAGGGCTGCGACATATAACAACTGGCCAAGCCTAAGGTATCAATTTAGAGGAAACAACATAAGTGACGCTGCACTTATCGTTTGCTCACTTGACCCTTGCTACTCATGCACCGAGCGTGTTACTTTGGTTGATGTAAGGACTAAAAAAAGTAAAATTTTAACAGAAAAAGACCTTAAAAAATTCTGTCAAGATGGCGGGGTTAGTAAGAAGGATTTAAGATGATGAAGTTATTTGACATCACAGAAAAATATGGAAAGGCGACATACGCCTATCCATTTGAGCCATATATTGTGCCTGAGAATTTCCGTGGTCAGCCAGACTATACATACGATCTTTGCATAGGTTGTGCAGCTTGCGGTATCGCTTGCCCAAGTAATGCAATAGAGCTTAAGATGAACGATGAGCAAACAAGACTTGTTTGGCAGTTTGACTGTGGTCGTTGCATATTCTGCGGTCGCTGCGATGAGGTTTGCCCAACTGGAGCTGTAAGACTTAGCGATAGCTTTGAGCTTGCGGTTAAATTTGACAAGAGCGCTCTTATACAAAGAGGCGAGCTTGAGATGCAAACTTGCAAATGCTGCGGCAAGCCATTTACGCCAAAAAGGCTTATAAATTTCACTCTTGAAAAGCTTGGCACAGCAAATTTACTCCCAGGCAGACTTGAAGAGGCAAAAGAGTACCTTTTTATCTGCCCAGAGTGCAAGAAAAACCAATCTGCTGAGAGGCTAACAAAAGGCGTTGAGGAGGCTATAAAATGAGTCTATATCAAGTCCCAGAGGACATAAAAACAGCAAATGACCTAACTGCAAAGCTAGAGCATTTAAAAAATATCAAAAGAAGCTTTAGCGTTTATAGGATCGACTGCGGAAGCTGCAATGGTTGCGAGATCGAAATTTTCGCTGCTATTACGCCGATGTGGGACCCTGAGCGCTTTGGATTTAAACTTGTAGCAAACCCAAGACACGCTGATATCTTGATCTGCTCAGGTCCAGTCACAAGACAGATGTACTACCCACTACTTCGTGCTTATGAGGCAGCTCCAGATCCTAAGATCGTAGTTGCTTTTGGTGCTTGTGGAAGTACGGGCGGAATTTTCCACGACGCTTACAGCGTTTGGGGCGGTATAGATAAGATCATACCAGTGGATGTATATATCCCAGGCTGCCCTCCACACCCAGCAAGCGTTATCTATGGTCTTGGCATGGCTCTTGGTATCATCGATCAAAAGCTTCAGAAAAAAAGCTATGAAAATGACAGCACTACACCTCCGCCAGTTGAGAAGTCGGTAATAGGAGATATCTTGTTTGAGCGCGACTTGCAGGCCGAGAGTAAAAGGCTGATGAGCTATATCTTTGGTAGAACGCTATTTGAAAAATATATGAACGCTATCAAGGGCTCAAGCGATATTCACAACCCAAGTGCGTCAAGAGAGGCTGTACTTGCAGCTATCAAAAAAGAGGAAGACCCAAGATATGCCGAGTGCATGGGACTTTTACACAACGATGTCTATCTAAAATATGCAAAAGCCGACAAGAGCTTTGCGATAGACGTTGATAGCGAGGTTTGGAGTAAAAGATGATACAAGTTTATAAGCTTACAAAAAGGCATATGGACGACAACGAGAAGCTTCCACGCGAGCTAAAGGAGATAAAAATTTTCTCCACTTGCGTGGGACATGGCGTTGGTACGATTGATTTTAGCGAGAAGATCTTAGAACTAAGCGATGAGGAATTTGACGAGATGATCAAAAACTCAGGCGAATATGTGAAATTTAAGATCGGAAATTTAAGCAAGTATTTTGAAGTTGAAATTTTTGCTGAGCATATCGCTAGACTCTTGCCACAGCTTTGTGAGTGTAAGCTTAAAGAAATTTTGGCAAATTTAAAAGAGGGATATATTGTGCTTAGGAAGGACTTTTGATGAAAAAGGCCATCCTTTGCATCGGTAATCCTATGCGTGGCGATGATGATGTGGGCAATGAAGTCGGCCGCATCGTAGAGCAGGAGCTAAAAGAGTGGAAGGTCTTTTTTGGGCAAGATGTGCCTGAGAATGAATTTTCAGCTATTAGAGAATTTGCACCTGATATCTTGATAGTAGTCGATGCGATGAGTGGTTTTGATGAGGATAAGATAGAGTTTTTTGACCTAAGTGACGATAGAGACTACATCTACTCAACCCACAACCTCCCAACGCCAGTGCTTTTAAGCTATTTGCGAAAAATTTGCCCAAAGACGCTTTTTCTTGGCATTAGTGTCTTGCTTGAAAATGTCCTTGATTTTGAAGAGGGTCTAAGCGAGCAGGCTAAAAAAAGTGCTAGAAAAGCTTTTTTAAGAATTGTAGAGATTGATAAAAATTTAGTTGGTTAAATTTAGCAAGTGCTAAATTAAATCTGGGGTTTGCTAAAGATAAATTTGATCGTTTTGGATTTGAAATTTAGTGTAAAAACAAGCTTTAAACATTAAATTTTAACGCCAAATCTCTATCTTTGGCACTGCTTCTTTGCTTTTATTTCTTATAGATCAAAGAAGGTTAAATAAAAAGGAGACGTGATGTTAAATCCGGCAGAAACCGCTCAAGCGGTCTCAAGTTCTATGGAGCATAAAGCTCATACACCACTTGTAAGCATTATCTTCCTTGCTATCATGGCTGGAGCTGCTATTGCTATGGGTGATATTTTTTGGGCTCACTCAACAGTTGGTATGGCTGAAAAACAGTCTATCGGTCTTTCAAACTTCATCGGTGGTATCACATTTAGCTGCGGCCTCATGATGGTTGTATTTTATGGCGGTCACCTATTTACTAGCTCTGTTTTAAGCGGTGTTAGTGCGTATGAGGGCAAATTGCCACTTGGCAAAACCATAAGCTACTGGGTAATTGTTTGGATATTTAACTTCGTTGGCGGTGCATTGATCGCTTATATGTACTACTACTCTGGTTTGCCACTAAAATACGACGGCTACATCTTGCAACACTTCGTGCCAGCAGCTATTGGCAAGATCACAGCACCATTTCACGAGCTATTTCTTCGTGGTATCTTTTGTAACGTCTTTGTTTGTATGTCTATCTGGACTGCGACAAGCGAGAGCAACCTATCTGGCAAATTCTTTGCCATTATGTGGATGATCGGCGCATTCGTTGCTTGCTCAATGGAACACTGCGTTGCAAATATGTTCATCATCACTGAAGCTATCATCTCTAAAGCTCACTACATAGCAGCAAGTGGTGGCGATATCAACGCTGCAGCAGCTTTACTTCACACTACAGCTGATAAACTAGATGTCATCAACTGGACAAATTTCTTAAGCAAAAACTTGCTTCCAGTTACACTTGGTAATATCTGCGGTGGTCTTTTCTTTGTTGGTCTTGTTGGCTTCATGGCTAATAAATTTGATATGAAGAAAAAAGCTTAATAAACTCCCTTTTAGTCTTTGCTTTTATGGCAAAGGCTAAATTACAAATTTCTTTTTTTTACCCAAAAAGTTTCAAAAAAATCTCTTATTTTTCATCTAAAAAAATGTCATACTCATCTTAAATTTATCGTTTTAACTCTCTTGTTTTTGAAAATTTGTGACATTTTGGGGTTTAAAATTTCTTAATTAATAAATTTAGAGCAATAATAAAGCTAAAATTTAATATAATCCCACGAAAAAAGGAGAGCTTATGAAAATTTTCAATGCATTTTTTACTGGTATTATATTTGTTCTCGCTCCTATTTTTACGCTATTTGTCGGAATTTACAACAACTACTTTTCATTTTATGGCATAAATGAGTATTTCAATGTGATTTTTGTGGATAATGTGCCTTTTTTGTGGCTTTTACCTGTGTTTTTTATATTTGGATATTGTTTCTTTTACGCGCCATTTAGAAAAATTTTTAGAGCCTTTTATCTGCTCTTACTTGTGCTTTGCGCACTCAGTTGGTATCCTGATTTTGGACGAAGCTTGGGCGAGGCTTATTTTATGAGTAAGCCACTTGAGATGGATCTATCTTCAAATTTACAAAGTGATCAAAAAACAAGCGGCAAAGTCCTTTATGACGGACGAAGAGAAATTTATTTTCTAAGAAGTGACAATGATAAAGTCGTTAAAATTTCAAAGTAAAGTTTTACCTTTATTTAGTTACAATGGCATAAAAATTTAAAGGTTTAAAATGCGTATAAAACTTCCACACGTACCTTATGTCTCACATAAAATAGCAATAGATCTTTTAAACTGTGGTTTTGTAAAGTTAAACAAAGGTATTGAGCCAATCGTAGCAAAAGCAAGTGAAATTTTAACTACTGACGTTCAAAAAGAAAGAGCGCTAGATGAGCGAGTAAATGAGCTTTTAGAGAAAAACGAGGACGAGATGCAAACTATGCAAATCGACCGCAAAAATATGTTTTGGCTCGTTAAAAAGAAACTTGCTGGCGAATTTGACGTCATTTTAACTCATGAAGATAGATTTAGCAATGTCGCTCACAAGATACTTGAAGCTATCTGGAAGAGCGATTTGGTCGAGTATAACGTATCAGAAAACCGCGTGAAAAATGTCATTTATAGCTCGATAGATGAGTATCTAAAAAGCTATGAGAAGATAGAAGATAGCGTCTATGAGATGATGCAAAACTACAAACGCAAACTTATCCCTGGAACTGACGAATACGACCTGATTTTCGAGCGTTTGTATCAAGATGAGCTTAAAAAAAGAGGAATGCTTTAATGAAAGCTTATATTTACATTGAAAACGGCGTTTTTTTAGAGGCAAAAGCCTTTGGTGCTCACGGCGAGTGTGCAGGCGAGCTCGTTTTTAATACCTCTATGACTGGCTATGAAGAGATCATGAGCGATCCAAGCTATGCTGGTCAGTTTATCGTCTTTACTATGCCAGAGATCGGCATCGTTGGCATAAACGAAGATGATATGGAGAGCCTTAGAATTCATGCAAGTGGCGTCATAATGAGAAACTACAATGAAATTCCTTCAAACTACCGCTCGCAAAAATCTTTGGGCAAATTTTTCGAAGAGCAGGGCAAATTTGGCGTTTATGACGTTGATACTAGATATTTAACAAAGATGCTACGTGATGAAGGCGCTTTGATGGCCTACATCTCAACGCAGATAAGCGACAAAGACGAGCTAAAACGCAGGCTTGAAAGCAGCGGACGCATAGAAAATATAAACTACGTAAAAACAGTTAGCGCAATGGACGAGTACGAGCACAAAAAAGGCGCTTGGGATAGAAATTTAAAATCATATAAGCCGCTAAAAAGTATCGGCAAAAAGATAGCTGTTTTTGACTTTGGCGTAAAGAGAAATATCCTAAATGAGCTATGTGAAACTGGTCTTGAGGTCATCGTCGTGCCACACGATACTAAGGCTGAAGTTTTGATAGATAAATTTAAAAATGGCGAGATAAACGGGGTATTTTTATCAAATGGTCCAGGCGAGCCAAAGAATTTAAAGGCTGAAATCGCTGAAATCAAAAAAATGATAGAGGCTAGGATCCCGATATTTGGCATCTGTCTTGGACATCAGCTGCTTTCAAATGCCTTTGGATACGAGACATATAAACTTAAATTTGGTCAGCATGGAGCAAACCATCCAGTCTTAAATTTAGAGACAAAAGCGATCGAGATAACAACGCAAAATCACAACTACAACGTGCCAGAGAGCATCGCTGAAGTAGCGGTTGTGACACATAGAAATTTGTTTGACAACACGATCGAGGGCGTAAGATACAAGGACTATCCGATCTTCTCGGTGCAACATCACCCAGAAGCAAGCAGCGGCCCTAACGAGAGCAAATATATATTTAAGCAGTTTTTAGAAATTTTATAATATGCAAAACATAAGCCTTTACATGATTATCTCAGTTGCGATCTTTAGCAGCTTTAGTCATTGTATCGGCATGTGTAGCGGGTTTTTGAGCTTGCAGGCTCTATTTTTTAAAGGCAAAAGCAAGAGTGAAATTTTAATGCTAAGCGCGCTTTATAACCTAGCTAGAATTTTTGCTTATGTGGCTTTAGGAGCTTTGTTTGGCGCTTTTGGAGCAGCCATTAGTTTTGGTATGCAAGCAAGAGGCGTGATATTTTTCATAGTTGGCTTAGTGATCGCATTTATTGGCATCGCACTGCTTTTTAGGGGCGAGCTTTTAAAATTTGTAGAGAGCGAAAAAGCACTTAAATTTATAGTAAAAATGGCAAAAACAAGCGTGCAAAAGAGAAATTTGGCAAGTTTTTTACTGCTTGGCTTTTTAAATGGGCTTTTGCCTTGCGGCGTGGTCTATTATTTCTTAGCGCTTGGAGTTTTAAGCGCAAATGTGGCTGACGCATCCTTAATAATGCTTATCTTCGGGCTTTGCACCTTACCAGCGATGTTGCTAGCTAGTTTTGTTTTTGGCTTACTAAGAGAGAAATTTAAAGAGATCATGTTTAAGCTCTCAGCTTGCATAATGATCTTAAACGGACTTTATCTATCATTTTTAGGATATAGAGCAAATGCCTAGTTCAAATTTAGATGAAAATTTCTTTTCAAGTAGTGATGGCATGAGGATTGCCAAGCTTGCGATGATGGGCGAGATGATGGCAAATATAACTCACCAGTGGAAGCAGCCGCTAAATGAGCTAAGCCTAGTTTTATATAAGATGAAAAAGCTAGCACGCAGCGAAGATGTCGAATTTATCGGCTCTTATGAGAGGGCTATGCAGATCATAAAGTATATGTCAGAAACTACTGATGAGTTTAGCTCGTTTTTAAATCCAAACACACTTTCGCAAGAATTTAGCCTAGCAGACGCAGCTAGAGCATCGATACAGATCGTAAAAGGCGTGATGAAAAAAGAGGGCGTTCATGTAGAGCTTGAGGTGTTAGGGGACTCTAAAATTTATGGTCATAAAAACAGGCTCATGCAAGTCATCATAAATTTACTAAATAACGCAAAAGACGCACTAAATTTACAAAAGATAGAAGATAGAAATATAAAAATAAAGATTGATAGCGATGAAAAATTTGCTTACCTAAGCGTAGAAGATAACGGTGGTGGCATAGATAAAAATGTGATAGATGAGATATTTAAGCCATATTTTACCACCAAAAAAGATGCTAAAGGCACTGGCTTAGGACTTTATATGTCAAAGCAAATAATCGATCAATTTAACGCAGAAATAACAGCGGGCAACAGCGATAACGGGGCCTGTTTTTTAATAAAGTTACCACACAAAGGAGAGATAGATGAATAAAATTTTAAAGAACCTAACGGTTTTGCTTGTCGAAGATGATAGCGACAGCAAAAAGATCATGCACGATGTGCTAAGTGACAATTTTGAGAAAGTTTTTACTGCTCAAAATGGTGATGAAGGTTTGAAAAAATTTAAAAAATACAACCCAAATATGGTAATTACAGATGTATTTATGCCAATTAGTGATGGACTTGATATGACAAGATATATCAAGGAAATTTCTAAAGACACACCTGTCATCGTCCTAAGTGCGCATAGCGAAAAAGAGACTTTATTAAAGGCTATCGATGTTGGCGTTGATAAGTATCTTATAAAACCTATCATGGCAGACGATCTTTTAAAAACGATAGAAAATGTCGCAAAAAGCAAGATAGAAACCGCAAACATCATCCAAGTTGCAAATGGATATAGCTTTAACAAAATTAAGCGCGTACTTATCAGAGACGGTGTTGAAATTTCACTTACTAAAAAAGAGCTTGCATTTATCTCACTTTTGATAAAAAGACTTGGTACGCTCGTGCTTCATGATGAGATCAAAAGCGTCGTTTGGGTTGGTGAGAGTGTGACTGAGGCAGCTATTAGAACCTTTGTTAAGCGTGTTAGAGACAAGGTTGGTAACAACTTTATCAAAAACGTTCCAGGACTTGGTTACAAAATAGATAGAAGACTTTCTTAGTTAATGAGAATTTATATTAATTAAGTTTTTTTATAGTTCTTATACTTTAAAATAACGAATCATTAATATAAATTTAACTAGGAGGATATTTTATGCGACCATCTCAGCTACTACACTATGATTATAGTGTAGCAAAGCTATTTATGTTTGCCACGATACTCTTTGGTATCATAGGCATGGTTGTTGGCGTAGTTATAGCTTTTCAAATGGCCTGTCCAGAGCTTAACTACATAGCTGGCGAATATTCGGCGTTTGGGAGGTTGCGTCCTCTTCATACTAATGGCATCATTTTTGGCTTCATGCTCTCAGGCATCTTTGCCACTTGGTACTACATCGGACAGCGTGTTTTAAAGGTCTCGATGAGCGAGTCGCCATTTTTGATGTTTATCGGCAAGCTTCACTTTTGGCTATATATGCTTGTTATGGTTTTGGCTGTTGTTACGCTTTTTATGGGCGAAAGCACAGCTAAAGAGTACGCCGAGCTTGAGTGGCCACTAGATATCGCAGTGGTCGTTGTTTGGGTGCTTTGGGGTGTTAGTATATTTGGCCTCATAGGTATTCGCCGCGAAAAGACACTTTACATCTCAGTTTGGTACTACATCGCTACATTTCTTGGCGTTGCGATGCTATATCTATTTAACAATATGGAAGTTCCAACAAGACTTGTTAGCGGATATGGCTCATGGCTACACTCTGTCTCTATGTACGCTGGTTCAAACGATGCTTTGGTTCAGTGGTGGTACGGCCACAACGCGGTTGCATTCGTTTTTACAGTGGCGATCATCGCTCAAATTTATTATTTCTTACCAAAAGAGAGCGGTCAGCCGATATTTTCATATAAACTATCGCTATTTTCATTTTGGGGTCTGATGTTCATCTACCTTTGGGCTGGCGGACACCACCTCATTTACTCTGCTACGCCTGATTGGATGCAGACTATGGGTTCAGTCTTTTCTATCGTTTTGATCCTGCCTTCATGGGGTTCGGCGATAAATATCCTTCTTACGATGAAGGGCGAGTGGGCGCAGCTTAGAGAGAGTCCGCTTATTAAATTTATGGTTCTAGCTTCGACATTTTATATGTTCTCGACACTTGAAGGACCGATACTTTCTATCAAGTCTGTAAATGCCCTAGCGCACTTTACTGACTGGGTGCCAGGACACGTTCATGACGGCGCTCTTGGTTGGGTTGGCTTTATGATCATGGCAGCGCTTTATCACATGACACCGCGCGTGTTTAAGCGTGAAATTTACTCAAAGTCGCTAATGGAAGCTCAGTTTTGGATACAAACAACAGGTATCGTCTTATACTTTGCATCTATGTGGATCGCTGGTATCACGCAAGGTATGATGTGGAGAGCGACTGATAGCTACGGAAATTTACTCTACTCGTTTATAGATACGGTTGTCGTGCTTATCCCATACTACTACATAAGGGCTATTGGCGGACTTCTTTATCTAGTTGGCTTCTTGATGTTTGCTTATAACATCTACAAATCAACTTCTGCTAAAGCTATCTTAGCAGAGCCAAAAAGCGCTTCGCCAATGGGTGGCGGGGTAAAAGCTAGCGCGGAGGTGATGTGATGTTTGCTTGGTTAGAAAAAAATCCATTCTTTTTTGCAGTTTGCGTCTTTATAGTCATCGCTTACGCTGGCATAGTTGAAATTTTACCAGACTTTGCAAACAGAGCTAGACCGCTTGAGGGCACAAAGCCTTACACCGTTTTAGAGCTAGCTGGCAAAAACATCTATATGCAAAATGGCTGCAATACTTGCCACTCTCAAATGATCCGTCCGTTTAAAGCTGAGACTGATAGATACGGTATGTATTCACTAAGTGGCGAATTTGCTTATGATCGTCCGCATCTTTGGGGCTCAAAAAGAACGGGACCTGACCTTATGCGTGTGGGCAACTATAGAACGACTGACTGGCATGAAAATCACATGCTAAATCCAGCCTCAGTAGTGCCAGGCTCGATCATGCCAGCATATCCATTTTTATTTAAGAAAAATGCTGATATCGAGACTGCTTACGCTGAAGCGCTAACGGTTAAAAAGGTCTTTAACACGCCTTATGACGAAAAAGATATGCCAGCTCTTGGCACGCTAGAGCAGACAAATGCTAACGTCAAGGCTGAGGCTGCAGCTATCGTTGAAAATATGAAAGATGAGCAGGTAAAAAGTGCATTTGCAAAAGGTGAAATTCGCCAGATCGTAGCACTCATTGCTTATCTAAATAGCCTAAAGTAGGAGCATAAGATGGAGAACATTAGAGAGTTTCAAGCTTATGGCTATTTTTTCTTGACAGCATTTTTGGCGATCACTTTGTATGCCTACTTTTTTCATCTTTATAAGAGCGAAAAAACTGGTAGAAGAAACTATGAGAAGTACTCAAAACTAGCGCTTAACGATGAGATCGGTGGCGAAATTTTAGAGCGTAAGGCTACAAAGGAGAGCGTATGCAATGGCTAAATTTAGAAGATAATGTAAATTTACTAGCTCTTATAGGAGCGGCTCTAATCATCGTGCTTACCATCGTTGTAGCTGGTAGGTATGTGGGGCAGATGAAGGTTAAAAAAGATGAGAGCGTTGAGCTTAGCGAGCACAACTGGGACGGCATAGGTGAGTACAAAAACCCTGTCCCACTTGGCTGGGCGGTCGTCTTTTTACTAGCGCTAGTTTGGGCGGTTTGGTACTATTTGCTGGGCTACCCACTAAATTCTTACTCGCAAATCGGCGAGTACAACAAAGAGGTCAAAGAGGCAAACGCTAAATTTGAAAAAGAGTATGCAAATCCAAGCAAAGAGACGCTTCACGCTATGGGCGAGAGCATCTATCTCGTGCAGTGCTCAGCATGTCACGGCATCACAGGCGATGGCATAGGTGGCAAGGCTGCAAATTTACAAATTTGGGGCAGCGAAAAAGGCATAGTTGAGACTATACTAAATGGCTCAAAAGGGCTTGATTACCCTATGGGTGAGATGCCAGCAGGCTTAGCTGACGCTGATGGCGCTAAGGCGATCGCAGCATACGTGGCTAAAGAGATAAGCGCGATAAAAAGCACTAAAAATGAAAATTTAGTAGCCACTGGCAAAGAGCTTTATGCTGCATGTGCGTCGTGCCACGGCGAAGATGGCAAGGGTATGGATGGCATGTCGGTTGATCTTAGCAAATATGGCTCGGCTAGTTTTGTAGCTGACGTGCTAAATCGTGGCAAAAAAGGAGCGATCGGCACTATGCCTAAATTTAATGATGGCAGGCTAAACGAGATACAGCAAAGCGCAGTTGGCGAGTACGTCATATCGCTATCAAAGGGCGAATAATGGAAAATAAAAATAGAAACATCTTTGCCTTAAACGGCATTAGCGGATTTTTAATAGCGGTGGTGCTTTTGCTCTCTATCCTAGCGGTGCTTACATACGTTGGCATCGGCTTGCAAAAAGAGGTCGCAACCAAGCCTTACTCACTAAAAGATGCAGCTAGCATCGAGATGAAGAGCGTAGATAACGCTAAACACGTCATTGTAAAGGAGTAGCGATGCTAGGCATAATAGAAAAAGCCATTATCCTGCTAATAGTCGTCGCAGGCGCCATTTGTGCCTGGTCAGTACTTACGCCAAATCACCTATTTGTAGGTTAAATTTGAAGAAATTTGCACTCATTTTTATCATTTTGCTCTGGCAAAATTTGGCTTGGGGTGCAAATTTTGTTATCAATGATGATGGAATTTTAAGCCAAAAAGTGAGTCAAAAGCTAAATGAGATCGGCAGCGAGCTTTATCAAAAAAGCGGCATAAATTTAGTAGTTGGTGCATATAAAGATGGCGAGCTAAGCGAGCTTTTTAAAGAGCAAAATTTGAGCTCGCCTTTTGTATTTTTAGCACTCATAAAAGATAAACAAAAGGTTGAAATTTTTAGCGATACAAACACTTCAAAGCTCTTTAGCAAAGAGCAAATTCTAAGTGTAAATCCAGAATCAGGCACCATTATCCCCATTTTGGTCTCAAAAAACGGCAAAGATGTCTATAACGCCGCTATCTTAAACGGCTACGCTGATATCGCCGAGCAGATCGCTGAGAGCTTAAATTTAAAGCTAGAAAGCGGCATCGGTAGCTCGAATAAGACAACTTTAAATTTCTTGCGAATTTTCATCTACGGCTTGATAGCATTTTTCGTGCTCATCATCTTTTATAAAAAGGTAAAAAATGGCTAAAAAGAGCTTTTGGCCTTACGGCATCGTGCTTAGCATAGTCGCTATCATCTTGGCTTGTGCCGCAACCATCGTTGTTGCGATCAACAACCCAGTCGAGATAGATAGCGCTTATATGCAAAGTCATCAAAGCGTCGATGAAAACATCACATTTATAAAAGAGAGCGAGGCTAGATTTGATGAGAAATTTGGTCTTAAATTTGAGCCAGAATTTAAAGGTTTGCAGGGTAAGTTTAAATTTCTTCTAACGCCAAAAAGTGGCGAGATTTCAAGCCTTAGCTATGAAATTTTACTAACTCGCCCACAAACAAACAAAGACAACAAAACATTAAACGCCTCATGGCAAGAAAATGAGCTTATAAGCGAGAGTGTTGGCCTAAAAGAGGGCAGGTGGCAGCTACTTTTAAGGCTAAGTGACAAGCAAGATACGAGATATTATAAATTTGATTTTAACGCTACAAGATAGGCTAAATTTGCATCCAAAAGTTTTTAGCCAAGGTCAAAATCAAATTTAAATTTTCGCTTTCTAGCCAGCCAAAACGCCAGATCAAACCTCTTTAAAACCAAAATTTAATCCCAAACGCTTGCCAGTTGTAACATACTCTTTAAATTTATAGATTAGAGGCGAGTATTTTTTAGTATCTAGCTTTTCATCTTTTAACAAATTTTCATTCACAAATATGCCAACTATCCTGCAAGTGACGATACAAAACCACTCCTTTATCTCGCACTTTATCTGTATCTTGCACTCTTTTATGCGCGCGCTTTAGTTTTTGGCGCTAAATTTAAGCAATATAAACCCCGCGGCACCCGAAACTACCGAACCTAGCAAGATAGCGAGCTTGTCGGTGTAGGCAAAGGCGTCCGTGTCGTTGTAGGCTAGGCCGTTAATGAAAAGGCTCATCGTAAATCCTACGCCGCAAAGCACGGCGATGCCGTAAAGCTGGATGAAATTTGACCCCTCGGGCAGCTTGGCTAGCTTAAATTTGATCGCTAAAAAGCTAAATCCAAATACTCCGATTTGCTTGCCGACGAAAAGCCCCAGCGCCGTGCCTAGCGCGACCGGAGACAAAATCTCGTCCAGTCCGACGCCTCGCAGTGAGATGCCTGCGTTTACGAAGGCAAATATCGGCAGCACGCCAAACGCTACCCAGCCGTGCAGGTCGTGCTCGATGCTTTTTAGCATAGATTTGCCCGGCTCGTCTTTAAAGCTAAGCGGTATGAAAAAGGCCGCCACGACGCCGGCAAGCGTGGCGTGAACGCCTGATTTTAGCACCGCTACCCACATCACCGCGCCTACGATCAGATACGCCGCCTTGCTCTTTACGCCGAGTCTGTTTAGCACAAAAAGCGCGGCTAGACAAACGCTCGCGCAAAGGTCGTCGACGATCGCTAGCGTCATGAGGAAAATTTTTAAACTAGTCGGTACGCGAGGCCCGAGTAGGCTCAAAATCCCCAGAGCAAACGCGATATCCGTCGCCGTCGGTATCGCCCAGCCGCCAAGCGCGAAGGAGTCGTGCTTCGTAAAAAGATAGAAGATAACCGCGGGCACTATCAGGCCGCCTGCCGCGCCGATCGCTGGCAGCGCGATTTGCGACGGGTTTTTTAGCTCGCCCTCCAGCACCTCGCGCTTTAGCTCAAGTCCGATGAGAAAGAAAAATACCGCCATCAACCCGTCGTTCACCCACAAGATCAGGGGTTTGCTTAGTCCGTATTCGCCGAAGCTCATGGTAAATTTGGTATTTAAAAATTCATTGTAAAAATCGCTCAAAAACGTATTTTGACACAGTAGCGCCGCGACCGTAGCGATCATCAGCAAAATCCCGCCGCTGGCTTCGTGTTTTAAAAACTCTTTTATTCCGCCCATTTTGCTTCCTTTTTATAAATTTTGGCGATTATAACGTATTTTTACGCTCGCATAAAATTCGGGCGAATTTGACTATAATCAAGTCAAATTTAAAGGTAAATTTAGTAGACGCGTCGCTAAAATTTGCCATGCCGCGCTTGCGGGAGCGGGACGCTTGCGCACGGTTTTTATAGATTAAGGAGCGAAAATGAATGAAATTTTAGATATATGTAAGCGTGCAAAGGCTGTTTGCGTCGAGCTTTTGAGACTTGATAGCAGGGCTAAATTTGCATCCAAAAGTTTTTAGCCAAGGTCAAAATCAAATTTAAATTTTCGCTTTCTAGCCAGCCAAAACGCCAGTTCAAACCTCTTTAAAGCCAAAATTTAAGCCCAAACGCTTGCCAGTTTTAACGTACTCTTTAAATTTATAGATTAGAGGCGAGTATTTTTGCGTATCTATCTTTTCATCTTTTAACAAATTTTCATCCACAAAGATGCCAACTATCTTACAAGTGACTATGCAAAACCACTCCTTTATCTCGCACTTTTCTACGATCGTTTCTATCTGTATCTTGCACTCTTTTATGCGCACGCTTTTTGCCTTTATGCCTGGCTCTTTGTGCAAATTTGCCACCTTAAATTTATCACTTTCGTAGCTGTATCCAAGGGCTCTTTTCTCCTCTGGCACCTCCTCGTCGCCTGTTAGTTTTTCTATCTTTTTTATAGCTTCAAGCAAGCTCTCATCACATAAATTTAGCGTGATATCTGAGCCATTTTGGATATTTTTATAGCCTTTGTTATCAACTCCGATGCCAAGCACCACGCTATCTCCTAGCGTCCAAGAGGATGAAAGCACGGTGATATCATCTCGCCCTTTTTGATCTTTTGTGGTGGCAAGCAAAACTGGAAAGCCGTAGTAAAAGCCAGATCTGTTTAACTCTTTATGCATTTTTGCTCCTTTTTGAAATTGTAGCCCCCAGCACTTTAAGGCTTAAATTTTTAATGAATTTAGAAAAATTTTCAAAGCTTAGCTTAAGTGAGAAAAAGCGCTCTTTTATCAGCTTTTGGCTATCATTTTTTAAAAATTTAAGAGAGAAAAATGCGCAATCTAAATCAACTTTTCGTCTTTACAAACTCGCGTAAGATCAGGGAATTTAACGCTGGTTTTAATGACGAGCTAATCCCAAAAAGCCTAAGCATCGCTGAGTTTTACAAAAAGGCTGTTTTTGTAAATGGCCGCTTTGAGTGCGATAGTACCTACGCTTTAGTGCTTATGAACAGAGCCTGTGCCAGCGTCAAAGAGGCAAACTTGGTGCTTAAAATCCCAACTGAGTTTTTTGAGTTTTTGAAAAATAACGACTATCTTTTTTCATTTTTTAAAGAGCTTGCCATCAGCAAAAAGAGCATTGAAGAGATAAAATTTAACGACATTTATGCTGATTTTGAGGAGCATTTAAGCATACTTGAAGTGGTTTTAAAAGAGTATGAGAGCTTGCTTGATAAAGAATATCTTTATGATGATATAACCTTGCCAAAAATTTACTCTATAAACGAAGCTTACATAAGAAGTTTTAGTGAAATTTCACTGCACATTGATGGCATTTTAAGCGAGTTTGAGTGGGAAATTTTAGAAAAAATTTCAAAACTAACCACGCTAAAAATTATCTTTCAAACTAGCGTTTTTAACAAAAAACTAATCGATAAGATAAGGCAAATTTCAGCCATTAATGAGCTTGAAAACTATAAAAAATATGAGCTAAATTTAAACACAAACGAGCTAACTTGCTTAGAAAATATCACAAAATTTGAGCCAGTTTTAGTAAGAAATTTCGCCACAAGAAGCCTGCAGTGCGCCTATGCCATGGCCAAGGTGAGCGAGTTTGTGCGTGAGGGCATAAAGCCTGAAAACATCGCAGTCATATTGCCAGATGAGGGCTTTAGCGAGATTTTAAGGCTTCATGATAGCGCTAAAATTTTTAACTACGCCATGGGTGAGAGCTTTAAAAATACAAAATTTTACGAAGCGCTTTACTACATCACAAGAGCGATCAATGAAGAGGCAAGCCCAGTTTTTGATCAAAGTAAGTGTGAGAGCTACGAGGAGCTTGGCTTTATTTTAAGCGAATTTGGCGTGAGTGAGCAGCTTTTTGAGAAATTTAAGGCTAGTTATTTTGAGCCATGTGAATTTGGCAAATTTAAAGAGCTAATAGATGAGCTTTTGGTGCTTGAAAATGAGCCAAGGTGCGAAGAGAAGCTCGCACTTGAGCTTTTTAGGATGGAGAATTTATGCAGGTATTTTAGCTTTAGCCTAAAACAGCTAAGTGAAATTTTCTTGCTAAATATCTCACGCCTAAGCATCGATGATGTGGGTGGCGGAAAAATCAGCGTCATGGGCATGTTAGAGAGCCGCGGGATGAAATTTGATGGCGTTATCATAGTTGATTTTAACGACAACTTCATCCCAGCAAGAAGCGCAAACGAGATGTTTTTAAACTCAAAAGTGAGGCAAAAAGCGGGGCTTATAAGCTATATTGAGCGCGAGAATTTGCAGAGATTTTACTACGAAAGCCTCATAAATAACGCCAAAAAAGTGGCGATAAGCTGCTGCGTAAATGAAGAGAGCATACCTTCAAGATTTTTAAAAAATTTCAAAACGATAAAAGATGAAAAATTTAGCGATGAGGCCTATTTGAAGCTATTTTTAAAAGGAGTTGCGAGCTTAAATTTAAGTGACGATGAGGTTATTTTAGAACATGATTTCTTCGCAAACCCACTTTCGTTTTCGACGCTAAATTTATTTCTAACCTGCCCAAGGAAATACTACTACACAAAGATAGCTCACATAGATGCGGCAAAAGCTATTGCAAGTGAACTTGGCACAAAGCAAGGAAATAGCGTTCATAGCGCACTTTTTGAATACTATACGAGTGAATTTTATAAGCAAAATAACACCTTTGATCTAGCCGTTTTTAAAGAGATGCTAGCAAAGCAAAATCTTACGCCACTTGAGTTTGAAATTTGGGCGCATAAATTTAAAGAGTATGAAATTTACGAAAACGAGCGTTTAAGGGCTGGTTTTAGAGTGCTTGAGTGCGAAAAAGAGATGCAAAGCGAGTTTTGTGGCGTGCAGATAAAGGGATTTATCGATAGGATCGACGTTGGCGCAAACGGCGACGTGCTTATACTTGATTACAAAACGGGCGAGGCAAATGTAAATTCGCTCCAGCTTGCCTTTTATGAAGCACTTTACGGCGGAGAGGTGCGAAGTGCCTACTATGCCCTAAAAAACGAGCCTAGCTTACTATGCCCCAAAAAAAGTGTAGATGATCTAGGCGGCGAGATAGAAAAGCTAAAAACCATAAACAAAACCAAGATAAATTTTGAAAGAAAGAGCAGTGCTTGCGCATTTTGCGAATACGTCACACTTTGTAGGAGAGAGTTATGAAAAATTTTTTAGCCCTAAAAGCAAGTGCTGGAAGCGGTAAGACCTTTGCACTAAGCGTTCGCTACATCGCTTTGGTGCTTCGAGGCGAAAATATAAACGAGATCGTCGCTCTAACTTTTACAAAAAAGGCAGCAAACGAGATGAAAGAGCGCATAATCGCAACTTTTTTGGACTTGCAAAACAAAAAAGGTGAGCTTGAAGCGGTGTGCGCGGAGCTTTATATAAGCCAAGATGAGGCGATAAAAAGGCGAGATGAGAGGCTTAGCGTGTTTTTGCAAAGTGAGCTAAAAATTTATACATTTGATGCGTTTTTCTCTGGGATTTTGAAAAAATTTAGCCAAAATTTAGGCATTAGCCCTGATTACAGCGTGCAAGATAGCTTGCAAGATCTGGCGTGGAAAAAATTTGTAAAAGAGGCGAGCAAAGATAAAAAGCTTCTTAGCGAGCTTGCCTTAATGATGATCATTTCAAGCCAAAAGGAGGCTAGCTTTTCGCAGACTTTGGCGAAATTTTATGAGAGCTTTGGTGGCGAGCTAAAAGATAGTGGCGCAAGCTATCCAGATGATAGCAAGGTAAGGGCAGCGCAAATGGCGATAAATGAGTATATAGGCTTGCAAAATGGCGCTAGCGATGTGGCTAAAAAGACATTTGGCGAGCAGAATTTATTTGAGCTATTTAAAAGTAAAGTTTTTGCTAGAGAAAGCCTAGATTACCGCACTTTTAGCAAAATTTACACCCCAGAGCTTGATAGGCTCTTTTTTGAGCTAAAAGAGGCAGCAAAAAACTACATTTTAGAGGTCGAAAGGTATAGGCTAAGTGGCTTTAGCAAGCTATTAAAGCTTTATAAGGCGTCAAATTTAGAGCTAAACAAAGAGATAAATGCGCTAAGTTTTGCTGATATAAACAAGCTGGTTTTTAAGCTTTTGGTGCAAAATTTGGATAAAGAGGCGCTTTATTTTAGGCTTGATGGCAGGATAAATCACCTCTTAGTTGATGAGTTTCAAGATACAAACGTGATCCAGTATGAGATCATCTTGCCGCTCATCGCTGAAATCGTCTCTGGATACGGACAAAACGGGCTTGGAAGCTTCTTTTACGTGGGCGACACGAAGCAGAGCATCTATAAATTTAGGGGTGGCAAAAAGGAGCTTTTTGACAAGCTTGGAGATGATTTTAGTCAGATAGATATAGAAAATTTACCAAGTAACTACCGCAGTTTAAAGGCTTTGGTAAAATTTAATAACGCCGTTTTTGAAGAAATTTATCATAGATATGGGCTTAGCTTTGAGCCACAAGAGCCAGCTAAAAAAGATGAGACGCTAAGCTACGAGGTAAGTGGCGAGTGTGCGTATTTTGAAGTAGAAAAAGATGACTACGGCTACTTGCGTGTTCTAAGCGATGAAGATATCGCAGGTGCGGTCGTTTCGCAAGCAAGTGAGCTTTTAAAAGCTGGCGTAAATGCAAGCGATATAACCGTGCTTTGCTGGAAAAATAGCGACATTAGCCTCATCTCAGAAGTGCTTAGTAGCGCAGGGATAAAAAGCGTCAATGAAGGCACTTTGGAGCTAAAAAGAACGCCACTTGTTGCAGCGATCATCGAATATGCGAAATTTTGCCTATTTAAAGAAGAAATTTATGAAAAAAATGTAAAAGCGCTAGTAAATGCAAATGTCAAAAAACTAAATATAAAGCCAGAGGTGAGCGCGACAAATAGCCTATTTTACCTAGCTAAAAATTTAGGCATAAACATGGCAGACGTTGATATCTTGAGACTGTTTGAGCTAAGCGCGGGGTATAAAAATTTAAGTGATTTTATATTTAACCTTGAAAACTTTAGCTCTAAAATCAGCCCAAAAAGCAGCGACGGCGTGAGAGTGATGACCGTGCATAAGTCAAAGGGGCTTGAATTTGCTCACGTCATAGTTTGCGACATGATGGGTAAGGGCAGGGGCGATGACTCAAATTTCATAACCGAATACAGCGAAAAGGGCGAGTGGATCGTAAAGAGTAAAATTTCAGGTAGAGAAAATTTTGATAGCGACTACGCAAGCGTTTTAGAGCAGATGAAAGAGCTTGAAAATCAAGAAAATATCAATAAAATTTACGTCGCTTTCACGAGGGCAACAAAGTCGCTCATCATCATCAAACAAGCCGTCCCAAGCGGAAATAGCCCAAGCTTTTTCTCGTTTTACACAAGAAGCGACAAGAGCGAAGCAAACGACTATCTTGATCTAAAAGAGTTTAGCTTTGGCAAAATTTTACCTAGCAAAACTGAGCAAAAAGAGCTAAAAAAAGATGAAAAAATGCCTGAAATTTTAAAGATAGAGAGGCAAGAGGTAGAGGCAAAAGAGCAAAAGACGAGTGGTAAAAATTTAAGTGCGATATATTTTGGTCTGGCGTTTCACTATCTGCTTGAGATGAGCGAGAAATTTGATGAAATTTCACTAGAAAAAGCTAAAAATTTGATGCTAAATAAATTTCATAAATTTTTACCACTTGAGGCACTTGAAGATGCCTTTTCTAGGGCAAAAATGCTTATAAGAGAGCCAAAATTTATAGAGTGCATAAAGGGTAAAGAAATTTATAAAGAACAGCCATTTAAAGTAAAAAATGAGCTAAAACAGATGGACCTTTTTTGCTTTAATGAGCGTGAAATTTGTGTGATTGATTATAAAACGACAGATAAAAATATAGAAGAGAACAAAAAACAGGTAAAAGAGTATAAAGATGCGCTCGCTAAATTTTATGAAAAACATAGTATAATCGCCGTCATTTTCTATGCACTTGAAGGCAAAATTTCATATATTGAAGTTTAAACGCTACTTAATTTAAGCTTTGTCAAAGCATTGTTTAAATACAATCACAACTCAAAAATTAACTTGGCAAAGGTAAGAAAATGACAAAAATAACAAAGCCAAACGAAGTTAAGCGAGACTGGATCGTAGTTGATGCAGCTGGTAAGCGCTTTGGTAGATTGCTAACTGAGGTAGCAACTATACTTCGTGGCAAAAACAAACCATGCTTCACGCCAAACGTAGATTGTGGCGACTATGTTATCATCATAAATGCTTCTAAAGTAGAATTTACTGGTAATAACAAAGCTGAAGATAAACTTTATCACAGACACTCAGGATATTTTGGCAGCGTAAAGAGTGAGAAATTTGGCGATTTGATAGCAAATAAGCCAGAAAAACTATTTAAATTAGCTGTTCGTGGCATGCTTCCAAAGACAAAACTTGGAAGAGAGATGATAAAAAAACTAAAAGTTTATGCTGGCAGTGAGCATCCTCATACGGCACAAATAGCTAAAAAAGAAGGAAAATAATTATGGCAAAAGTTTATGCAACTGGTAAAAGAAAAACTGCCGTAGCAAAGGTTTGGATAAAGTCTGGAAGCGGTAAAATCGTAGTAAATGGTATGGATCTTAACACTTGGCTTGGCGGTCACGAGGCTATCAAGCTTAAAGTTATTCAACCACTTTTAGTAACAAAACAAGAGAGTTTAATAGACGTAGTAGCTACAACTTTAGGTGGTGGTTATTCAGCACAAGCTGAGGCTTTAAGGCATGGCATTTCACGTGCTTTAGCTGATATGGATGCTGATTTTAGAGCAGCGCTTAAACCAAAAGGCTTACTAACTAGAGATTCTCGTGTTGTTGAACGTAAGAAATTTGGTAGAAGAAAGGCTAGAAGAAGCCCACAATTCTCTAAACGTTAATGGTTTTTTGCAAGTGCTTTTGCATTTGCAAAATTTAGGTTATGTAAATTGTCAGATTTACATTAAGAATTTGGTTATAATTTAAAGTTGATTTATTTTTATTTAGGTAAAATTATAGTCAACATTAAAAATCCCTATTTGAAAGGAATTCTATTATGAAAACGATTGCTTTAGCTATGGTTGCCGCAACAGCGGTTTTTGCGTCTAACGCAGCATACAACTATGAGATCACTCCAACTATCGGTGGTGTTCATCCAGAAGGAAATCTACGTGTAAAAGACCACAATTTTGTTGGTATTAGAGCGGCTAGAAACCTTGAAGATTTCTTCTTTGATCAAGTTGAACTTGGTGTTGATTACTCTCAAAAACTAAAAGAGAGAACAGGTAACGTTGTAAGAGAGGGTAGAGCTCTTAGATACCACGCTAACCTTGTAAAAAATATCGTTGACTTTGGACCGGTTAGCCTATATGGTTTAATCGGTGCTGGTTATGAAGATGTTCCAGCTATTTTTGTTAAAAACGAAGATGGCGGTTTTGGTCAATATGGTCTTGGTTTAAGATACCAAGTAACTGATAGATTTGCTCTTAAAGCAGAGGCAAGAGACGCTATCAAATTTGAGCACGCTGATCACAACCTATTCTATTCACTAGGCTTTGGAATCGGTCTTGATTCAAAAGCAGCTCCAGTTGTAGCAGCAGCTCCAGCAGCAGCTCCAGCAGCAGCTCCAGCTCCAGTTCTTGATGATGACAATGATGGCGTGCCAAATGATATCGATCAATGCCCTAACACTCCAGCTGGTGTAGTTGTTGACGAAAGAGGATGCGAGAAAGTTATCGTTCTTAGAGACCTAGATGTTAACTTTGCATTTGATAGCTACAAAGTTGGACCAAAATATGCAGCTGAGATCAAAAAAGTAGCTGACTTTATGGGCGAACACCCAGATTATAAAGTTGTACTTGCTGGTCACACTGATAGCGTAGGTGCAGAAGCTTACAACCAAAAACTATCTGAAAAAAGAGCAAAAGCAGTGGCTGAGGTTCTTGCTGGTTACGGCGTAGAAAAAGCTAAAATTTCTACAGTTGGTTACGGCGAACTTAAACCAATCGCTACAAACAAAACTAAAGAAGGTCGCGCTCAAAACAGACGTGTTGAAGCTACTTTCAATAAATAATTTTATTATTTAAAATTACTTCTTTAGGGCTTGGCTTCGGCTGAGCCCTTTTTTATTTCTGCGGAGATTATCATGAAAAAAACTATACTTTTTGACTTAGATGGCACACTTATAGACTCTACTTCTGCTATTTTAAAAGGTTTTGATGCGGCATTTTTAGCTCACGATAAGAAAGAACCTGATCATGATGCACTAAAATCTCTAGTAGGATATCCGCTTGAAATAATGTTTGAAAAACTCGGTGCCAAAAAGAATTTAATAGGTGAATATGTAAAAGAGTATAAAGCTTGCTACGAGAAGATCTATTTAGATGAGACTGTGCTTTTACCGCATGCTATGGATGCTTTAAAAGAAGCTAGTGTGTTTGCTGATATTGGTGTTGTTACGACAAAGACATCAAAATTTTCTATCATTTTACTTGAACATTTGGGCGTTATGAAATTTATAAAAACGGTTGTCGGACGAGATGATGTCGTTAATCCAAAACCAGATCCAGAACCTATAAATTTAGCTTTAAAGAGATTAGAAAAAGAAAAAGACAATGCGTTTATGGTTGGCGATACTATTATGGATCTAAAGGCTGCTAAAGCTGCTCTTATAACGGGTGTTGGCCTTACATGTGGATATGGTAAAGAGTTTGATTTGAGGCAGTTTAGCGAACATATATTTTCAAATCCACATGAGGCTGTCAGCTTTATCAAAGAAGCATAATAGTGAAAGTTTATTAAGGCTCCTAAGTCTGATACCTTTTAAGCGTAAGTTTATTCATAAATTTTTGTTTTTAACTTATTACAAAATTTAGATAGATAAAAAAAATTTATAATTTCATATCAAAAATTTCTGATACTATTTTATCAATCTAGATAATTCTTGCTTTTAATAAATTCTGCATTTTTTGTTGTGTTAGATAAAAATTGCTAGCAAAATATGCCAACTAATATGCTTGTATTAGAATTTACTAGGTAGAAATAGGCATTGAAAAAGAGCCAGAATTTATAGACATAGCACTTAATATAAGCTGGCGTGGAGGCTGAGTTTGTATATAAGATAAGCGAGGGTAGACCAAACGTTGAAGATAGGCTAAAAAATGGCGACATAGCACTTGTTATAAACACAAGCGATACTAAATCAAGTGTGGATGATGGCAAAAAGATCCGTCAAAATGTACTTAGATTTAAGATCCCTTACTTCACAACTATCCGCGCAGCACTCGCAGCTGCTAAGTCACTAAGCACGGTTCAAACTGGCAAAGCGCTTGAAGTAAAAAGCTTGCAAGAGTATCTAAGCGAGAGATAGTAATTTTAGTGGCAGTTTTATCTGTCACTCTAAATTTCACTTCTATTTAATTAACTATTTTTTAAAGCGCTAGCTACCTTTAGAGCACTTGCAAAGGCTAGATGTAAGTTATATCCACCAAGCATACCAGTGATATCTAAAACTTCACCTACAAAATAAAGCCCTTTTACGCTTTTGCTCTCTAAATTTTCATCTAAAAAATTAGTTTTCACGCCACCTTTTGTAACTTCAGCCCTTTCAAAGCCAAATGTCCCAGCTGGAGCAAAATGATATGCAAAAAGACTTTTTATGATATTTTTTTCATCATCATTAAATTCATAAAACGCTCTATCTTTTAAACCAAAATTTCTTAAAAACTCCAGTACAAATCTCTTTGGCAAAGGCAAAACTGAGCTAAGCTGTTTTTTACCATTTACTAAATTTTTCTCACTAAATTTAGGCAAAAAATTTATGCAAATTCGACCTTTTTGCCAAAAGAGTGAGGCATTTAGTATCGCTGGACCACTTATGCCTCTATGTGTAAAAAGAACATCGCCACTAAATTTATGGCTCTCATTTTTGGTATTTATCACTACATCTGCGCTTAGACTAACACCACTAAGCTCTTTAAACCAAAACTCATCTTTTTGCACGCTAAAGCCAACAAGAGCAGGTGTAAAAATAAGAGACTGGTAAGCAAATAGGTTAAATTTAGTTTTTTAGATTGGCAGTAAATTAAATTTACTGCATATTTATGCTTCCAGCTGGAGCGGGCATATCGCCTTTTTCATCTACAAATGGAGGCCCTTTTTGAAGTAGAGCAGTCACTTCAGAGGCAACCTTTGGATCCATCTTAGCCATGATGGTTGATATCTTTTTTGCATCAAGGGCGTAAAGTATGGTGGCCGCGTTTGATCTAGGCATTTGTGAGAGCACTTCGGCTGCTGCGCCATCTTTCATTTTGGCGTAGGATTCATTGACTTTATCAGTCGTCATCGTGCGAAGCTCTTTTAAAATTTTCTCATTTTTAGCGACAACTTCGTCAATCTCTTTGCGTTTTTGCTCAATCACTTTCATCGTCGCATTCAGATCAGCCTCTTTTTTGGCGAGCTTTTTGATGTTCTCTTCATAAGCTGCAGCTGAGCTTGCTCGAAAGACCTCTAGGGCTTGGCGCTGCTCGTCGATGACCTCAAGTTCCTTTGAAATTTCCTCTTTTCTAGCTTCAAAGATCTGAGTGCAATCAACCGGCACTTCAAAGCAAAATGCAAAATTTATGACCATAAAAAAGAGTAAAACAGCTCTCATTACGCCTCGCTTTTGGCTGCAAATTTCATAACCGCAAACTCATCAAGAGCAAGCGCTTCAGCCTTTTGTATGCGTTTTATCTCTTTTTTAAATTCTTCTTTTTCTAGATATTTCATCTTTTCATACTCTAAATTTGCATTTTTATATTTGTGTTCGTAGTGCAAGACCTCTTTTTTTGCTATCTCTAAGCTCTCTTTGCAGGCGCTTAGCTCGGCTCTTGCTATATTTATGAGCTCTAAATTTTCTCTTAGCTCGCCTATGTTGCCACTTTTTGGCAGGCTAAATTCGTTGAGCTTGGCCTTTAAGAGTGCTATTTTTTCTTCAGCATTTCTTACATTTAGCCTAGCAACGACGAGCTTAGCCTCTACCTTATCCATCTCCTGCTTTTTGACGCGGACGACGGAGGTAAATTTACTTTTCATCTAATGATCGTATCGCTTCTTTCAGGGCTTGTTGAGATATAGCCGACCTTCACGCCAGTTAGCTCCTCGATACGCTCGATATACGCTCTTGCGTTTGCTGGCAAGTCTTCATATCTGCTGATGCCCTTTACGCTATCCCAGCCTGCAAGCTCTTCATAGATAGGCGTTGCATTTTCAAGATCTGTTGGCACGTAGTCTATCGTCTCGCCGTTATATTGATATGCTTTGCAAATTTTTACCACTTCAAAGCCATCAAGCACGTCAAGCTTCATAAGCGCATAGGTATCGACGCCATCAAGCCTTGAAGCGTATTTTACGCTTACTGCGTCAAACCAACCACAACGTCTGCGGCGGCCTGTTGTTGTGCCAAATTCTTTACCGATCTCGCACATCTTATCGCCATTTGTGCCTTTGTCTTCAGTTGGGAAAGGTCCGTGTCCTACGCGAGTTGTATATGCTTTGATGACACCTATTACCTTGCCTATCTCTTTTGGATTTAGTCCAAGGCCTGTGCAAGCGCCAGCGCTTATGGTATTTGAGCTAGTTACATAAGGATATGTGCCGTGATCGATGTCAAGAAGTGTGCCCTGAGCGCCTTCAAGTAGGACTTTTTTATCTTCATCAAGCGCTTTCCAAACTAAATTTGTAGTGTTTGCGATAAATGGAGCAAGAACTTCTTTATATCTTTTTAGCTCTTCAAGTAGCTCATTTTCTTCAGGTATCTTTACGCCAAGAGCGTCAAATACTGGTTTATTTGTTTCAAAATCGTGCATCAAAGCATCGCACAAGCGCTCTGGCTCAAGTAGCTCGCCAACTCTGTGGCCGCTTCTACTTATCTTGTCTGCGTATGTTGGTCCGATGCCTTTACCAGTCGTTCCGATCGCTTTTTCACCTTTTAAGCGCTCTTTTGCTTGATCGACTTGGCTGTTGTAACTTAAATTTAAGTGTGCTTTGTCGCTTATATAAAGTCTGCCCTCTAAGTTGTCAAATTGCGCCATCTCAGTGATAAGCACTTCTGGGCACACGACGACGCCGTTGCCGATGATATTTACGATATTTTTGTGCAAAATTCCGCTTGGGACAAGGTGAAGCGCATATCTTACGCCATCGACCCAGATCGTATGACCAGCGTTGTGGCCACCTTGAGAGCGACAAATCATGTCATAGTTTAGTCCTAGCATATCAACTATCTTGCCTTTGCCCTCATCACCCCATTGAACACCAACTACTAAATCAGCCTTTCTCATTCTTACTTCCTTAAATTAATTTTTTCTTCTATCAATGCATCAGTATATACAGCGAACCCGCTGCTTGAAATATCGTCTATTTCATAGTTTCCACCACTTGCTAAGATGGCGTTATCTTTTAAAAATCTAAAAAATAAACTATCATAATATCTCATTTTTGAGTAATATAGCGGAACTATTCTTAAATTTTTATATTCTAGTGAGTTGGCTACGTTTTGTAAATTTTTTAGCGCCTCTTTTAGCTTATCAGGGACTAAATTTACTATCTCATCAAGCTCGCTAGCGTCCTTTAAAAGGGCTAGTTTGCTAAGCCACGGCACGTTTTGGGCTAAAATTTTTTCTAGCCATGAGTTTTCAAAAATTTCTATCTCTAAGTTTAAAATTTCGCAAATTATCCTTGGAATTTGCATGTTGCTAAGCTGTAAACAAGCGCCGATCTCAAGCTCGCTAAAGAGCTTTGCTACTATATTTATGCTCTTTAAAATGTCGTTTTCGCCGATAAGTTCAGCGCCTATTTGATAAATTTCTTGGCTTGGGTAGCGAAAGACTGGCTGGATGTAAAACCACCTCTTTGGCTCATTTGCTTTAAGCCTTCTAAGCACGATCCTAACGGTATCAACCGTGCTATCAGCCCTTAGGCTTATCTCGTGGTTTAGACTGTCGCTAAAGCGCAGAAGGTTTGTCGCATCCACGCTTAGATGTTGATGATACGAAAAAAACGGCGTTACGATCTCGCTAAAACCTTCATCTTCTAAAATTTCACTCGCTTTTTGCTCGATTTTTCTCTTTAGCTTCGCACTTTTTGCAAAGTAAAGTTTGCTTCCGTTTGGGATCTCGTGCTCATAAACATTTACATCACTCAACTCTTATCTCCTTACTAAAACCTAAATTTATATCGCACTCTTTGATGATGGAGACGGCTAGATTATAGAGTTCGCCGCTGTCACTACTGCTTGCTAGTTTGCTTAAATTTATGGAAATTTCTTGATTAAATTTACCTATATTTTTTATCTCGTCTTCTATTTTTTGTTTTAGGCTTTGTGTTAGTTTGTCGTCTTGATTTAAATTTGCTATCACTTCATTTGCAAGCTCTTTTAGCACGACTAAGCCTTTAAAAAGCTCGAAATTCTCGCTATTTTTATAGTCTTTTATGTGTAGATATGGTCTCTCAAATTTAAATGAAGCAGCATCTTTTGCCAAAAGTGCCAATGAGAAAATGTTGCCTTGAAATTTATCAAAACCAAGACCAAGTAAAAACTCAAGCGTTCTTTTGTCATCGATATTTTTTATAGTCGCATTTAGTCCAAATTTATCAGCCACAAACCTTATCATATTTATGCTCTCAAGCGCCTCTTTTGAGTTAAAGATATGCTGGCAAAATTTATTGTCTATATTAAAGCGGTTTGTCTTTAGCATGCCAAGAGCTTCTATCGAGCTTGAGTATGAGGCAAAGTCGTCAAGCGAGAAGTGTATGCCAAGCTCTTTATACTTTCTAACATAAATTTCTAAAACTTCTAAATTTGTAGCTGTTGCAGCGTCGATAACATCGATGATAAGCCCAGTTGGATCAAGGCTTTTATCCTCTTCAAATATCGCTTTAAATTTATGCCAAAATTCTTCTGTAAAGAGCTTTTTAACGCTTAAATTTACGCGAACCTTTGCGCTTATGCCATTTTCTAGCCACATTTTTCTTGCTAAAAGCGCCTCTTTTATCGTAAATAAAGCGATATTGCTCGATGCGCTACTTGTCTTTATGAGTGGTAAAAAGTCGCTTGGATAGATGATCTCACCATCTTTTCTCCATCTAATAAGCGCTTCAAAACTTAAAGTCTCGCCCGTGCTAAAGCTGATCTCTGGTTGAAATTCTAAAAACATATCGCCAGCGTCAAGCGCTTTTAAAATTTTTGAGCCATCTTCATACTGGCTCTTAAAATAGACATCTTTTTTCGCATCAAATGTATAGCTTCTGTTTTTGCCACTTATCTTGGCTTGATACATCGCCCAGTCGGCTCTTTGTAGCACATCATCAGCCCCAAGCTCACTATCAGCCAGCGCTATGCCTACGCTAGCGCTTGCTTTTAGTTTTAGCTCGTCTATCTTTACTTCATCTGAAGCTAGCCTTAGCATATTTTGCGCTATCTCATAGACTTCGCCTAAATTTTCGTAGTTTATGACGCCTACAAACTCATCTCCGCCTATCCTTGCAAAGATATTTTTGCCATTAAACATAGCGCCTATCTTTTCAGAGATAGCTACTAAAAATTTATCGCCTATTTGGTGGCCGAAGTTGTCGTTTATGCTCTTAAAATCATCCATATCAAGGTAGATGACGGCTATTTTTTGTTCATTTTTTTGTATGAGAGAATTTAGCTTGTTGTAGAGTAAAAATCTATTTGGTAGCTTTGTGAGCGGATCGTGATATGCGATAAATTCTAGATATTTCTCATTTTGTGCTTCGTTATTTGCAAGCATTGCTAGCATGATGTAGCCAGTTTTTTTCTCGTTCGCATCGATAAGCGGTAAAATTTCTATGACTTCAAGCTTGCTTTTGTTTTTATTATTTTCGCTCCAAACCTTGCCACTCCACGAGCCGCCTTGGTTTATAGTCTCTATGATCTGGTGTTTTATATCGCTTAAGCCTTGCTTTATAAAGGTGATATCCTTTAGATATACGCTATCTTTTGCGCCCGCACTTTCAAAAAATGCGTCATTTGCGTCAATAACCCTCATCTCCTCATCAAGCAATACGACCTCTTCTTTGCTAAATGAGAAAATTTTTGCAAGCAGGTCTTGGCAGACAAAGAAGCTATCTTCTAGGCTAAGGTCTCTTAATGTGCCTTTTATCAAGCTTACTTCGCCAAATTCGTCGTATTCAAGCGCTTTTGCCCTTAGTCTAAAGTGTAAAATTTCTTTATCTATGCTGTAAAGCTTGATATCTTTGATGTATGTTTGAGCATCTCTTAAGCTCTCAAAAAAGCTATAAAAACTATCAAACTCATCGACAAAGACCGACTTTGCTTGCTCGAAATTTAGAGTGCTTTGCGTGCCAAGAATTTTACTTAGCTCGTCTGAGATGTTGAGCATATCGCTTCTTTTATCCCAAGTAAAGACATTTGCCTCACTCGCCCAAAGCAGTGCCTTGCTCTCTTTGCTTTGTTTTTCAAATCTCTCTTGAAGCTTTAGCATGTCGCTAAGATCGGTAAATGAGTAGATGACCTTTTGCTCGTCTGCATCGATAAATTTAGCCTTTATCTTAAATGGAATTTTCTTGCCGTAAGCGTTTGTCATATTTGCTATGAAATTTAGCTCTTCATTTTTAAAGCTTGCTTGTAAAAAGGCTTTTTTACTTGCTAGCACGGCAGCTTTAAAGCTATCAAAGTCCTCGCTTGCGATGATATCTTCTAAATTTATGAGACCTTGGCTTTGGACGTTAAAAATTTTCTCGACATTGTTTGTGCTTTGGATGATCAAAAATGGCTCTTGTGCCGAAGCGATCGCGATGACATTTGGCGATAAAAAGACGTAGCTTTTGATGATATCGTCATTTCTTTGCGTCATCTTTTCTTGAGTGATATCTTTTATGAGTATGAAATTTAGCCTTGTGTTTTCTAGCTCAAAGCTACTTTGGGTTGCTAAAACGTCGATTATCTCGCCATTTTTACGCCTTAGCTTAGCCTCATAAGATATATCATTATTGATAGCGTTTTCTCTATCTTCTGCTAAATTTTTAGACTCATCTTCAAGTAGCTCTTTGATATTTAGATCTGCTACGTCATCTTTTTTGTAGCCTAGATTTTCTAAAAGAGCGTTGCTAATGTCCGTGATGACGCCAGTATAAGCGTCATAGACCACGATCTTTAAAAAGCTCTTTTCAAAGACATAGCCAAATCTACTCTCGTAGCTTTGTGCCGTCTCGTAAGCTTTATCTCTATCTTCGTAGAGTTTTTTGATGCTGTTATTTAGCGAGGTAAATTCTTTTATGTCAAATTCTTCATCAGTTGGCTTACTTTTATCTGCCGCAAAAAGAGCGATTCTAATAAATGGAGAGAGAATTTTATCTTTTATATATGAGTTATCACGTAGCCAAAGTATGCTAAATGCGACAAAACACAAGAATGAAAGCACGACTAGAACTAGCTGGATAAATATCTGTGCCTGCCTGCTAGAGCCTGTTATGACAAATAGCTTTTGCTCTTCTAGGTAGCTGATCTTGTAAAAATTCATATCCTTTAGTTTAAAAATGATCTTGTCAGCTTTAAACTCGCCACCTTGCGAGATGTATTTGTTAAAGTCCTCTTTTATAAATTTTCTATAAAACTCATCTCTTGAGAGGTTGCCATCTTTATCGACCAAAAAGACGTATGCGGCAAGGTTTTTATTGTAGCCTGTATCGACCCTATTTTTTAAAAGGTTTGGATTTAACTGGGCGAGAATTTTATTGCCATTTTTTAGCCCGTAAGCTATGTAGATATCTTTAAAGCGTCTATTTTTGTAAAATCTATCAGAGAGCCTAAACTCGCCTGCTTTGATATCTGAAAACCACGAGATATCGTAGTTATGTAACTCAAAAGCGCCCTCAAATTTACGCTCATAAAGCAAGGAGTTGTCTTTTGCTATCACGTAAAAAGCGGCGTAGAATTTACTTACAACAGTATCTTCATAAAATGGCTCTACGCCGTTTGCTATGAGTCTTGCCTTTGTGGTGATATTGTCTTTTACCTCTACAAATGTACTCACGATATTGTTTCTAGTGATAAAATTTAGTGTTGAAATTTCATATTTTATATCGTTTATGCCAGCAAATATGACAAAAAGTGCAAGAAAGATGAAGGCAAAAAGAAGTAGTGCTATCTTTACATAGAACCTCTTAAAAATCTGCAAAACTGGTTTAGCGCTATTTTTTTGCATTAAATTTAAGCCTCGCTTTTTAAAACTAGTCATGATTTTAACGCAAATTTACTTTTTTTAGCTTATAAAATGCCTTTTTGTTTAAATTTAAAGAGATCACAGGGCGTTTTGCCCCGTGACTTAGTAGATCCAAGTAACTACTTCAGATCTTTGTCTGCGTAGTTTTTCAGGTTGTGGATTTAGACGGTAGCCAAATGGCACTATGATAGCCACTCTTTTTTCGCTCTCATCAAGCCCTAAAATTTCATTTAAAGCGTGTCTGTCAAAGCCTTCGATCGGGCAGCTGTCAATCCCAAGGCTTGCGGCTGCGTTCATCATATTTGTCGCAGCTATCATGCACTGCTCGTGTGACCACTGAAAGGTTAGCTCATCGTCGTTTTTGAAATTTGATAGCAAAAAGTCGTTGTAAAATTTCTGCCTCGCAGCGATCATCTCAGGATCTTTACCTGCACGTCTAGTGATCATTTTATCCACATAGCTGCTGCCAACCTTTATCTCTTTGATCTTTGCTAAGACGACCACCAAATGCGAGCAAGATGTGATCTGCACTTGGTTCCACGAAACAGCTTTGATCTTTTCTCTAAGCTCCTTGTTTTGCACGACCAAAAAGTCCCACTGCTCAAGGCCAGTCGAGCTTGGGCTTAGTCTGCCAGCCTCTAGGATAAAGTCAAACTCGCCAGCGCCGATCTTTTTGCTCTCGTCAAAAATTTTGCAAGCGTGGCGAAATTTTAAAATTTCAAGATAGTTCATCATATCTCCTTTGTTAAATTTCTTGACATTATAAAGTGGTTAGGTAAATTAAAAGAAATTTAGAAATTTTATCATCTAGTGCATGAAAACTAGGCTAAATTTAGCCTAGAGTTAGTTTAAAAATATATCAAACTCGCCTTTTTGGATAGTTTCTGCGATAATGGCTGAGTGCTCATAGCCAGCCTCTTTTAGGCGTGATAGAGCTAAATTTGCCTCATTTTCGCTAACAGCTAGCAAAAGTCCGCCAGAAGTTTGCGCATCAAAAAGCAAGATATCAGCCTCTTTGCTCACAAAATGCTTTGCAAATTCGCGGTTTTTGTAGCTTCCCTCTGGGATGATGCCCATATCGGCAAATTCTTTCGCGCTTGCGATCACTGGCACATCTTTTTCAAAGACATTAAAGCTGATCTTGTCGTTTAACATCTCGCTCAAATGCCCTAAAAATCCAAATCCAGTCACATCGGTAGCGGCATAAACCTTGATGCCACTTAGTGCTTTTAGAGCATAGAAATTTAGCTGAGCCATGATGCCTGCGACCTCATTTATTTGTTCCATGCTTAGTAGATCAGCCTTGATCGCTGTGCTTAAGATGCCGCTGCCAAGAGGCTTTGTAAGGATCAAAACGTTACCAACTTCTGCTGTGTTGTTTGCCCAGAAATTTTGTGGGCTCACCTTGCCAGTCGCGCTTAGCCCATAATACATCTGCTGCGTCTCTATCGTGTGTCCGCCAACGATGACGCCACCACACTCTCTTACTTTATCGGCTCCACCTTGCAAAATTTCGCCTAAAATTTCAGGTGCAAGGTTGCAGCTATCAAAGCCCACGATATTTAGGGCGTTTATCACCTCGCCACCCATTGCAAAGACGTCGCTTAGGCTATTTGCAGCAGCGATCTGACCATAGATAAATGGGTCATTGACTACTGGCGTGATAAAGTCAAGCGTCTGAACGAGTGCTAGATCGTCTGAGAGCTTGAAAACGCTCGCATCTTCGTTTGAGCCGATGCTTGAGAGCAGGTTTGGATGAGATAAATTTAAACTACTAATCGTTTTGTGAAGACCCGACGGGTCAAGCTTAGCAGCTCAACCAGCGGCTTTAACGAACTGCGTAAGCTTTTTGTCGTGATAGATCATAGTTTGATTTGCTCGTGAGTTGAGAGTATGTCGATGATCTCATAAGCGTTTGAAATTTCGCCAACTGCAAGATCGCTTACTAGTTTATAAGCCTCCAAGCAGCTTCCGCAGCTTAAAATTTGAACGCCAGCAGCTTCAAGATCTTTAAGCGGCTTAAAGCTTGGATGTGAGCGGTTTGTCGTCATCTTAACGGCGTTATTTACGCAGATGATTATCTTTGGTTTTTTCTCTACTTGAAGAAGTGCACCTAGGAATTTTGATAGTAAATTTATGCCAACTTCGCCGCTACCTGCGCGCTCTTCGTTTAGATAGAGCACTTTTTCATTTTTTGGCGTGATATCGCAGACAAATTCATCAAAATTTGTAAGCTCAAGTGCGCTTTTGCCTTTGATGGCTAAAATTTTAGTCTCATTGCCATTGCTTTCTAGGCTAAATTCTATATTTTGATTTCTCAAAAATCTTGAGATATTTTCTTTTGGAGCTAGGGCATTTACGATGATCTCTAAGCTCTCTCCCTCATTTAAACCCTCAAGTGCGTTTTTAGTCATGATGACTGGTTTTGGACACTCTAAATTTCTGCAATCAATTGTTCTTGTCATTGTTTTTCCTTTGTGATTAGTATTTCAAACCTTGAAACTGATTTTGGATTATAGCTAAAAAATATTAATTTTTTAAAAGGATTTGTGCTGTGAAATTTGCTATAAAAGAGAGTTTGACCCTGCGTAAGTCGCAAGGTCAAGGCTAGTTATTTTAAATTTGTGTAAGATTTTTCGTAGTCAGATACCGGGATCTTGTTTTCTTTAACAAGCTCTTGATACCAGTAGTGGTGAAGCACATAGACCTCTTCTTCTTCTTTGTATCCAGTGATCATCGACCAGATAGCGCCATGTATAGCGATCGCAGCCATATAGATATGAACTAAGAAAAATACCGCACAGACGATGCCAAGGCAGTTGTGGATAACTACGCTATATCTTAAAAGATCGATTTGTTGGATACCAAACCAACTAGCAACTGCTGGCTCTTTGAAGTCTTGAAAATACATAATCGCACCAGTGATGATCATCACGATACCACCAGGGATAGCGATCCAGTACCATGCTTTTTGTCCTGCGTTAAATTTACCAGCTGGGACTGGTCTTTTCTTCTTTGATAGATAACCACCAACTATCATCATCCATCTGATGTCGTATACTGCTGGGAGCATTCTTTTTGTCCAGCTAAAGAGCATCGGTAGCACAGAAATAGCAAAGATCACAGTTGCTATCTCGTGCAAGTATCTACAGAAACGCACAAATGTGCCACCACCTAGCTCTGCACCCCACATGATGATGATACCAGTTGGCACCAAGATGATCCAAGAGATCGCAGCTAAACCGTGAGCTATACGTATAAATACTGAAAAAGCAAGCACTTTTTTGCCCTCATGACTAAAGTGTTTTGGTCCGATGATCAAGAAGTGTAGCACGAACGCGCCGATAACAGCTAAAATGATGGAAAGTGCAGCTATCGCGAAGTAGTCGTTGCCTTGTATAAAAGTAAATATCGGGCCCCAGCCATGCTCATAAGGCTTGATATTTTCTATCCTCTGTGCTGCCCAAATGGTGCTGTCATATTGATTGACGCCAGTTGGTCCCTCAATGGCCATTGCCGCAACAGACAATGTAAAAAGTAGAGTAAGAATTCTCGTCATTTTATTCCTTTATTTGCTAAAGCTTAAATGATTTAAGCTTTGGTTAAATATGCTAAAATCACACAGCTATGCCGTTTTGCGGCTATTATATCAGAGCTAATCACAAGCAAACCTTAGCAAAAAAGATTACTAAAAATTTTATAAAAAACATTTAAGTTTTGTTAATTTTTATCGTTTTTCATCTGAAAATTTAGCTAAAATAAAGCCAAATTTTAGCCGAAAAAGGACCGCACTATGCATCTTTTTTGCCTTATATTTGATGAGTATGAGACGCTTGATCTCATGGGGCCAGTGGAGTTTTTAGCAAGAGTGCCTGAGATGAAGATAAGCTACGTCTCGTTTGATGGCGGGATGAAAAGAAGCAAGCAAGGCTTTTTTATAAAGACTAAAAAGCTTAGTAAGATGCCAAAAGAGGGCGTTTTGCTACTCCCTGGAGGTCAAGGCACAAGGACGCTTGTAGATGATAGTGAGTTTATTTCTAAGCTTAAAGAGTGCGTTTTGGCATCTCAAATTTGCCTAAGTGTATGCACAGGCTCAGCGCTCATCGCTCGCACAGGAGAGCTTGACGGACTAAAGGCTACCTCAAATAAAAGATCGCTTCAGTGGGTAAAAAGTTGCGGCGAAGCTGTAAAATGGCAAGAGCGCGCCAGATGGGTGAGGGCAGGTAAATTTTACACAGCCTCAGGCGTGGCTGCTGGCATGGATATGGCACTTGGTTTTATCAGCAATCAGTTTGGCAAGGAGCTAGCCCAAAAGATCGCAAACGAGACCGAATATAACTGGCAAAAAAGCTCAAAAATAGATAAATTTGCAAAAATTTATGGGTATTAAATTTAAAATAGCTTGTGACCTTTTGATAAAGTCAGAAATTTGCTAAATTTAAAAAGGATAGCAAGCTAAGATAGCTTTAGCAAAAAGTGTCAAGATAAAATTTGTAGATAATAAATTTAAATCATTTTGGAGTTCGTAATCGGGCTTTAAATTTGCCAAATTTAATAAGTTTAAATTTTGAAAACGAAAATAGCTTCAAGATAAATTTTTAAATTTAGGCAGTTCAAAACCATTTTTGCAAAATTTGCAGGCCAGATAAATTTGACCTAAATTTAAAAAGCCAAATTTACCTTTAAAAATAGATTTTAGCCTAGTTTCTGCGCCTATACTCTTCGTATCCAAATTCGTGGATCATTTTAACCTCGCCATTTTCTTTTAAAAGCACTAAATCAGGCAGTTTTATGCCGTTAAACGTCGTGTTTTTCACGATTGTGTAGTGAATTTGATCTTCAAATATGACGCGGTCGCCGATTTTTAGCTCGCTATCAAATTTATACTCCGCATCGCCCGCTTCAAGCCCCACTATATCGCCAGCTAGGCAGGTATTGCCGCCAAATCTATAAGCAAATTTGCCGTTTTCACTCTCGCCTCTAACGGCTGGGCGGTAAGGCATGAGCACGGTATCTGGCATGTGCGCCTCGGCTGAGGTGTCAAGGATGGCGATATCTTTCTCGTTGTGCACGATGTCAAGCACGCTGCTTATCAAAAAGCCAGTCTGCCAGCCCACAGCCTCGCCAGGCTCCAGATAGACCTCTACGCCGTATTTTTCGCGAAAACGCCTAATTATCTTTATAAGCAGCTCCACGTCGTAATCAGCCCTCGTGATGTGGTGGCCGCCACCCATATTTATCCACTTCATCTTTGGTATAAACTCGCCAAATTTCTCCTCAAATGCCTCCAGTACGGTCTGCAAGCTGCTAGCACTCTCCTCGCAAAGCGCGTGAAAATGAAGCCCACTAATGCCATCAAGAAGTTCTGGCTTAAAATTTGCCCTTGTGATGCCAAGCCTGCTAAATTTACCGCATGGGTTGTAGCTATCAGTTGGCGCTAGTGAGACCTCTGGATTGACCCGCAGGCCACAGATGATGCCGTTTTGCAGGGCAATGCCTTTAAATTTTTGCCACTGAGCAAAAGAGTTAAATGTGATGTGCTTTGAAATTTTTAAAATTTCATCAAAGTCCTCATCTTTAAAGGCTGGGCTATACGTGTGGATCTCGCCTTTTACGTATTCGCTCGCAAATTTAGCCTCGTGAAGCCCACTGCAAGTCGCTCCGTCAAGATATGAGCCCACCATATCCATCACTCCACTAAATGCAAAACCTTTGAGCGCTACTAAAATTTTAGCTCCGCTTTGCTCTTTTACATACTTTAAAAGCTCTAAATTTTTACGTACTTTTGCCTCTTCGCAGACGTAGGCTGGGGTTTTTATGCTTTTTAAAATTTCGTTCATTTTCTTTCTCTTTTGTAAATTTTCAAATAAGTATATCTAAATTTATTTTTAAGTAAAATCAGCAAAAATTTCAAAGGATAAAATGTGGTAGAGATCGAATTTCTTGGGCCTATCGGGCTTGAGAGTATAAAAGTAGAAGCAAAAAATTTAGGCGAGGTAAAAGCGGCTTTAAGCGAGAAAGAAGAGCTTAAAAAGTGGCTAAATATCTGCGCTGTGGCTGTAAATGACGAGATCGTAAGCGATATAAATTTCGCTCTTAAATCAGGCGATAAAATTTCTATATTGCCGCCAGTTTGTGGAGGCTAAGATGCAAATTTATAATGGTAGCTTGGACGTTCAAAGCATCACAAACGAGTGGTATGATAAATTTAAAGATAAAAACTGCGGTGCGCTCATCACTTTTGTGGGTATAGTAAGAGAAGAGGGCGGAATTTCAGCGCTTAGCTTTGATATCTATGAGCCGATCCTTAAAAGATGGCTAGATGCTTGGCAGGAGCGAGCCAAAAAAGAAAATGCCTACGTGCTCTTTGCTCACTCAAAAGGCGATGTGCCGGTGCATACGAGCTCTTATGTGGCAGGTGTAGTAAGCCCTCAAAGAAAGGTCGCGCTAAGGCTTATAAACGAGTTTGTCGAGGACTTTAAGGCAAATGCGCCGATCTGGAAATATGACGTGATAAATGGCGAGAGAATTTACGCCAAAGAGCGCAGCCAAGCGATAAATGGTGCTGGACTTTTGGCATAAAAAGGGCAAAAATGATAACCAAAGAGAGTAAAAAAGATGTTTTTTGGGCGCTAGCCTTTGGGCTTGGGCTATTTGTCTTTAGCATCGCTAGCTACTTTTATCTTGATCTTGGCACACCCTCTCTTTTTGGTGTCATCGTTGGCGCCATTTCAACCTTTTTTTGCGTGAGAAAGATCTTGCAAAATAACTTTTTTGAGATAGATGATGATGGATTTGTCATAAAAAAAGGCTCAAAAAATATCAAATTTTTATTCAAAGACATCGATGAGATCGCCATTAAGAGCTTTGGCGATAAGAAAAAAGTCGATGCGCTAAGTGTTAAATTTAGAAAAAATCGCCTTGATAGAGATGCGTGTTTTGGCTTAGTGCAGGCACTTGGCGATGATATGATCGTCATTTTTGACAGATATGAGCTTTCACAATTTACACTTTCAAAAGAGCTTCGAGATAGGCTCGCTAAATTTAAAGATAGGGCGTAAAAGCTTTTTAATTCGTGTAACTTTCAAGTTTTTCGTGGTCGATGATGAGAAATTCGTGTGGTGTGATCTTTCTGATGATGTCGTCTTTGATAAGCTCATTAAAGGCTGTTGAGGCGCTTTGGCGCTTGAGACCAACAAAGCTTGATAGCACCTTTAACGAAAATGGCAAAAACACGTATCGATAGCCATTTTGTTTTAGATCCTGCTCGTTTGCAAGCTCGATCAAGAAATTTGCGATCCTGCCCTTTGCGTCCTCAAAAAGTATCGACTTTGTGATCTGGCGCTGCACGATTATGGTGTTTAGCGTGGTTGTTAGTATCTCGCTTGCAGCTTTTTGATTGTGCAAAATTTCACCTATCTCATCTAGTCTAATGACATAAATTTGGGCATCTTCAAGCACTTCAAATGCGCAGTTGTCATCGAGTATGGCGATGTTATTTTTTTCTAAATGATAAAGGATAAATTCCTCGCCATCTTCAAAAAATGAGAGCTTTGCTGAGCCGCTTTTTAAAATGATGATCTCGATATCTTCGGTGTAGATCGTGCTTGTTTTTGGTAGCTCTTTAAACTCAAATTTCTCCAGCTCATCTTGTGTTAAGATATCTAAAATATGCGTTTGTAAAAGCCCTAAGCGTGATTTTTTCATCTTTCTCCCAAAAAAGTGTAAGGGCTGATTTTACTTTATAAAGCATTTAAATAAGTTGAAATTTCTCTTTTTTGAAGTTAATTTTTTTCAAATTCTTTTAAAAATAGTGATAAATTTAGAGGTTTTGGCTGCATAAATTGCAACCAAATTTTAAAAGCCGTGCAGCTCTTTTATCTTCTCATCTATCGGTTTTTTGTGTCCATCTTTTGTCACACTAACATAGGTCGCAATGGCACTTGTGACGTGTATAGTCTCTCTAAAACCGCCATCATTTAGCCTAAGTGCAGTCACTTCTATCTGCGTTGTTATCGATGTTTTGCCAACTGCGATGATCTTTGCATAGCAGCTTAGTACGTCGCCAACAAAGACTGGTTGTTTGAAGATGATCTCTTTCATCGAAATTGTCACAACTCGCTCAGGCGAAATTTCTCTAGCAGCCTGCGCACCTGCAAGGTCGATCTGGCTCATTATCCAGCCACCAAAGATATTGCCAGCTGAGTTTGTATCTTTTGGTAGCATCACTTGCTTGATGCGTGGCTCGCCAAAGTCCTTTAAAATGTCCATTTTTTGCCCTTTAGATTTTAAATTTTTGGTAAATTGTAGCAAATTTTAATGGCTTTATGCTAAAATCCTGCAACTTTAAGGGATGAAAATATGAATGATTTTAAAAGACTAAACGAACTTACAAAAGAGCAAAAATCCAAGCTAAATGCTATTTATAAAAATTTAGATGACAAGATCATAACTGAAGCTGTGAAAATTTGCGGCCTTACTGGCACACCAAGCCAAAAACTAGCCCTTGCTAGAAGGATAGTTGATCTTAAAGTTGATCCGCTTCAAAATGAGCTAAAAAAGCTAAATTTAGGCGAGGACGAGCAAAAACGCATGCTAAATTTGATCTACGGCTACGTTAGAAATTTATATGAAAATTTATACTCCGAGCTTATAAAAAAGGCACGTGATGAGCAAATTTTAGACCCGTTTTATCAAGCCTTTGTTGAGGCGATGCACGAGCTTGGGCTTAGTCTAAATGCGTGGCAAATTTCATGGCAAGATAAGATAATAGAGACCACAAATAAAGAGTTTGAAGCTAAATTTAAAGATCTAAGCGAGGCAAATGAGTTTATCACTAAAAACGCTTTGTTTCAGTGTGATAGTAATGGTGTAAGAGCTGATAGAACGTATGGCGCAGTTTGCAAAGAGGGCGAGAAATTTAGCTTTTTGCCTTACGCGCTTGCTTTTAAAGATGAGGTTAGAGAGCTTAAAAAAGTATTTGTAAAAAATCTTGAAATTTTAAGAAATTTAGACCAAAATGACGAGCAAAAATCTTATGTAAAATACCTTGAAAAGCTGCAAAATGCCTTTTGTGAGGAGGACAATGCAAAGGTTATAAATGCTTGGCAAGAGGCTGAAATAGCGTGGATGGATGTAAAAGGCGCGCTTCAGCCAGGCCATCCGCTGGAGTACTACGAGGATGCCTACACGCACGCAGTCGCACTTGAGTGGGACATCAGGCTGGTTGATAGCGAGGGCATTGACGAGCTTAAATTTAAAGAAAAAGTAACAAAAACTTACAAAAGCGTTTGCGAAAAGATCAAATTTGATAACGCTGAGACAAACAGGGCAGTTAGCGAAAATATCGCTAGAACGCAGCTTTATATAAGCGTGCCGATGATCTATTACGCAGCGGAGCTAAACGGGCTTTTTAGCGCTCAAGTCGTGCCAAATGACGAGAGTGTGAGCGCAAAATGCGGCAAGAAAATTTTTGCCTTTGTAAATCACGTCTATGAGGGCGCAAAGGCAAAGCCTTTTATGAAGCTTGGGGCTGAAATTTTTAGCAAGGAATTTTTGGATTTTGGTAGAGAAATTTTATTTTTAAAGCCAAAAATTTGGAAAAAAGTATATGAAATTTCAACGATCGGCCATGAGTTTGGCCACATCCTCTTTATCGGACTTGATACTGAGACTAGTATGAATAAAAGTGGCGTCTTTAAATTTATAGAAGAGTATAAGGCGACGACTGGTGGGCTAGTAAATTTCTTCTTGCACGAAGAAGCGGAGTATAAAATGGCCGTCTTTCACGAGCTAATAGCCCGTGCGGTTGGGCTTATCGCGTGGCGAAAGGTCGATGAGGTAAGGGCTTATTACTGTGAGGGGCTCATACATCTTAGCTTGCTTTTTAGAGCTGGGGTGCTTAAATTTGACAGCAAACTAAGTGTGGATATGAGCGAGCAGGCCTACGCTAAATTTAAAGAAATTTGCTTGCAAAACTACTTCGATCTAGCGCAAACATACGCTAAAAAGGATGATGCGAGCGTGTTTTTGGAGAAATTTTGCCAAAAAGATGAGCAGAGCTATCTGCCAAAAGATGAAAATTGCAAGAAATTTGTTGAGCATTTTTACGCTAGGTACGAGGCTATCGGTAACGACGTCGATGATAGCGGCGAGTGGCAAAGGTGGCAAAAGCTAGCCCAACAAGCGGAGAGTGGCCGTGCTTGATAGGATAACAAATTTTCACAATGGCTCTTTTTTATTTATATTTGCCCTGATTATTGCTTATTTTTCTGCTATTTATCTGGGAGATCAGCTTTATCTGACAGCCATATCAGTCGGTACCGATATAGTGATCGCCATATTTTTGTTCTTTTTATTAAAAAGTAGTAGAAATTTAAACTCATACTGGACCTATATATTTTTAGCTATCGCGAGCTGGGCGTTAGCAGATATCCTTTTATTGCTTTATGATAGATCGCTTCTCATGCACGGAAATATCTCTCGTACGGAGCTTATGCAAATTTTATATTTGATCCCATTTTTTATGTTTATCATATCTTTTGTCGCCTTTTTTACAAGGATTTTAAAAAGAGTGATATGGCAACAAGTCGCGGTAGATGCGCTTGCTTTGATGCTTATAACGGTTAGTTTTTTTTGGTTTGTAGTTTTTGATAAAAGTTTAGCAGTAGCGCTTAATCAAGAATTTGTGATTAGCCTTTCATATATCATAATGGATATTTTTATCTTTTGCTTTGTCTTTGTTGTCGCATTTTCACTAAATTTTGTATCAAAAAAACCAGCTTTTAGCTATAAAAGGGTTAGCCTACTTTTATATTTATTAGCCTTGCTTATCATTTGCATTTGCGACTCATACTACTCATCAAAGGCCTTTTTGGCGTACGGTGGTACAAATGTTCATTACGAGTTTTTCTTTAAAGTTGCATTTTTTATTATATTTGTAGCTTGCTTACACCTAAAGGAAAACGAGGCAAATATCAAGATAAGAAGCTATAGAAAAGACTATATAAGGGTGCTTATATATAAATTTATCACCTTGCTTATCGTATCTTTACTCTTTTTAGGAGCTGCTAATACAGATAAAATTTACTCTGTTTGGATAGTTTTTCTACTTATGGTTTTGCTAGCCTATGCAGCGCTAATTTATAGTATCTCAAGTACAGTTGCTATGAGGGATTTAGCTAGATCTGAAAGACATATTATCGCTCAACTTGACGAAGAGATCCAAGATAGCTTAAAAGAGCTTGAAGAGAAAAATGAGCGCTTAAGGCAGCTTAGCGAATTTGACTCACTCACTGGGCTTTTAAATAGACAGTCATTTTTAAGCAAACTATCAGAGATGATAAAGACCAAAGCGCTTGGCGAAAAGATAGATATTTATAGCATAGACATCAACCACTTTAAGGCTATAAATGACTCATACGGTCACTATGTGGGCGATGAGGTGCTTTTGAAATTTTCTAAAAATATCAAAGCGATCTTGCCAGAGGGCGCTATTATCTCAAGGTTTGGCGGCGATGACTTTATGATAGTTTTAAAGCAAAAAAATGAGGGGCATTATAGAGAATTTTTATACTATCTGCTAAACATCATAGCCGAGCAAATCTCAGTTGGCGATTATAAGATAGCTCTTGGAGCAAAGGTTGGCGTTAGCTCAACGCAAACAAGTGAAATTTTAGCTGATGATCTTATCATGCAAGCTGGAGCGGCACTTGATGCAGCAAAAAGAGATGTTAATACAAAATATGTCTTTTACGATGATATAAAAGAGATCATTCAGGAGAAAAACTACATAGAAATTTTGCTAAATTCTATGAATTTTGATGAGGAATTTAGCCTAAATTTCCAGCCGCAGTATCTGCTAAATGGTAAAAAGATAATAGGTGCAGAGGCTCTTATAAGGTGGAACTCTCCAGTAAAAGGCTTTGTAAGTCCGGCTAAATTTATCCCAGTAGCCGAGCAAAGCTCAATTATAAATACAATAGGAATATGGGTGGCAAAAGAGGCCATAAGGCAGATGAGCTACTGGAACAAAAAGTATGGCATCAGCCTAAAAGTTGGCATCAACATCTCGCCAAAACAGGTTGATAATGTAAATTTTGCATCGGATATCTTTGGCTATGTTGAAGAATTTGGCATGGATCCAAAGTGCGTTGATATCGAGCTTACAGAGGCAAGCCTCGTCAATGCCGAAGAGATCATGCAAACAGTCTTAAAGAAATTTTCAGATAAAGGCATGAGCATCTCGATCGATGACTTTGGCACTGGCTTTTCATCGATGAACTACATCAAAAAGTATCCGCTAGATAGGCTAAAGATCGCAAAAGAGCTAGTTGATAACATCGCTATAAATGAGATCGATAGAGACGTTGTAAAAAGCGTTATAACTCTAGCTAAAAATATCGAGCTAAAGACGATCGCTGAGGGTGTTGAGGACGAAACTCAGCTTGAAATTTTAAGAGAGCTAGGCTGCGATGAGATACAAGGTTATTTCTGGGGTAAGCCGATGAACGCTAAAGACTTTGAAGAGCTTATAAGAAGCACGCTTGATCATATCTAAGCTTGTAAATTTACAAGCTTAGCCAATAACGCTTTTGTAGTCTAAATTTTCAAAAAGCAGTAGCTCTTTTTTGCTCTCTTTTATAAGTGTTTTTACTAGCTCTGAGGTTTCTTTATTTTTTGGCAAGACAAGATGAATTTTTTCATTTATAAAGATGACAAAGATATTTTTAAGCTCGTAAATTTCACTTACATCTTTTATGTCAAAAATTTCATTTTCTTTTGGCTCATTTTCATAAAATGCCAAATTTTTCTCATTTACTTCAAAGATCATCTCTTTTTTGAAGTCTGAAATTTCTAAGCTTTTTAGCGCCACTCTTCGTCTATTTTTTAAAAAAATTGGATAAAAAATGATCCAAAAGATAGCAAAAATGACGCCGATAATAGTAAAAATTTTGGTTTTTAAGAGCATATCAGCGACAAATCCAGCTATAATGGCCTCAGTAAAAATCATAAAAACATTTATAAAATACTGTTTTCTAGCCTTTTTTGAAAAAAATAGATTAAACGCTTGGTAGTCTATTAAATTTTCTCCAGATAAGACGATATTATATTTCATAATTAACCTTAAAGAAAAATTTGCAAAATTATAACTAAAAATAAGGTTTGAAACAGAATAAACAATGGAGAGAAACATTTTTTTTACGTCAAATTCGTCACTTATCGTAAGACAAAAACAAATTTTCTATGCCGTTATAGCTCTTTTTATATTTTCTCAGTTTGCCGGCATCTTAAACTATAAAATTTTTGAAAATTTGTTGATATTTTTTGGCTTTGGTCTTGTAGTTCTTGGTATCTACATCTCTATGAACAGATCAAAGCTTAAAGCTATGCACTGGCTTGCTGCATGCTTTGGGGTCTTTCTTTGGACGATTGTTGATGCCATTAGAAGCGTCAATGAAGACTTTCTTTTAAGAAGCAAAGAGCAAATTTCTTATCTTGATTTTTTCGATCTGCTCCCTATGTTTTTACTATTGGCCGCTGTTGGCATATTTTTTGTGGTCAAATTTATAGCTAGCGATAAAAAGATCCTAGTTCTAGCCGATAGCTTTAATGTGCTTTTGCTAGTTTTCACGCTTGCTTATTGTATCGTTGGCGATATGGGCGATTTTAATATATTGATCCATCCTAAAAGCCCTAGCGAGCTCGCTGCTAGCATTGCTATTTTTGTAAATTTGTCTATTTTATTCATCGCTCTTAGTGAAATTTTTAATAGCAACCATCTTTACATTAGACATAGCGGCTTTTTCTTGATAATAGCAAGTGCGATTTTTACGCTATTAAATTTATATGTTTTTTATAATGAGCTTATAAACAAAGGGCATGATTTTACTCTGCACTCTATCTATCTTGTGCCATTTTTCCTCTTGATGCTTGGAGCTTTTTACTTAAGGGGCGACAACAAGCGTATAAGCGCAGCAGATGTTGGCATAAAAACAACATCTAAGCTCGTGCCTATCATCTCAGCTGCACTAATACTTATAAAAGCCAACCTCTCATCTTATGTCGATCTGCTTATAATTTTTGTAGTTGTAGCTGGAGCTGTCATTAGCTATTTTATGAAGGTGCTTGATCAAAGCGAAGAGATATATAACGCAGAGCAAAATTTACATGATGCTAAGAACAAAGAGAAGCACCTAAAGACAAACGAACTTGAGATGATAAATTTAAGTTTAGAGGGCGTATCTGAAAAAGACTATCTAACCTCTCTTGGCAACAGAGACTCTTTGCTAAATGAGCTTAAAGGTATGTGTAGCGTTTTGGGCGAGAAGCAAGAGATCGCAGTTTATTATATAAATATAAGTCGCTTTAAAAATATAAATACATCTTATGGACATGAGGTTGGCGATAAAATTTTAAAAGCGATAGCAAAGCGCATACGTGAAGCGTGCAACAGACAAGAGGTTACCGCAAGGATCGGCGCTGATGAGTTCATCGTGCTTTCAAAAATGGAGGAAAATAGCCACACTAAACGCATGAAACTTGGTATGGAGCTAAGAGATACGATAGAAAAACCTTTGCAAATAGATAAGTATCACTTTGCGATCAAGAGTGTCGTTGGTATCCACGTTGTCACAAGAGATAACATCAGCGATCCTAGAAATATCATCAAAAAAGCTGATATGGCGATGTACTACGCTAAGCAAAATCCAGCCAAAAACCCGATGGTTTATAATAATGAGATAGATAGCGAAATACAACAAAGCTCAAACATAGAGATAGCTCTTAAAAAAGCAAATTTACAAGAGGATTTTGAGGTATATTTTCAGCCGATTTATGACATTAAAAATTTAAAGATCATCTGCGTAGAAGCGCTACTTAGATGGCAGTCAAAAGAGTATGGACAAAAAGAAGCTGGCGAGTTTATGGATATAGCTAGCTTAAATAGCGACATCTTAAACGACATCTGCACGCTTTCTGTCTCAAAAACAGTAGAACAAGCCGTAAGATGGCAAAACAAAAAGCTAAAAGTACCAAAAATAAGCATAAACGTAGCACAAATTCAAAGCACATCTGAAAAATTTGTAAATGAATTTATGCTAACTTTAAACTCGCACCACCTAAATCCAAAGCAGTTTGAGCTTGAATTTAGCGAAGATATATGGAAAAACGACCAAGAGACGCTTGATAAAATTTTCTCACTTTTGGAGAAAAATAGCATAGATGTTTGTATAGATGACTTTGGATCTGGATATACGTCATTTGTCTATATCAGAAAGTATAAGATCGATCGCATAAAGATAGCAAATGACTTTGTTGCTCAGTCAGTGATCAATAAAAAAGATATGCAAGTAGTCGCTGCTATCATAAATATAGCAAAATCAATGAAGCTAAAAGTGACAGCAAAAGGCGTGGAAAGCCACGAGATAAAAGAGCTTTTAAAAGAGCTTAATTGTAATGAAATGCAAGGATATTTCTTATCTCGTCCGATGAGTGCGGAGGAGTTTGAGAATTCTTTAAGGCAGAATTCTCACATGGTGGCTGATATTTAAATTTCAGCCTTTATCTCTTCGTTTGATTTTACGACCATGCCTGAGCCATGTATCACGCTTGGGATACAGCTTGTGCAGATATCGACCTCTTCGCCGTTTTTGTGAGCGTGGATGAAAACTGCATTTTTATCATCGCTGCTTTTTAGTCCGCAAACGTTGCAAACTACTAGATCTTTCTCTCTCATCTTTTCTCCTTTGAAATTTTGGGTGATTTTACATCTTGTAAGCTTGCATTAAGATGATTTGGGTCAAGCTTGTCGCTTAAGCATTAATTGTTTTTTGTTATAATCATTTAAAATTTAAAAGGTTTAAAAATGGATGAAAGAACTATTGTTTTAGAGATGTTAAAGATGCAACAAAGCCTAAATGACGAGACAAACGGGCTTGGTTGGGAAAATGGCTATACAAATAAAAATAAACTCATAAGCTGGAGGCGCTGCATATATATGGAGTGCGCTGAGCTTATCGACAGCTTTGCGTGGAAGCACTGGAAGAGCATAGATGCTAAGACTGATGAGCAAAATTTACGCATCGAGGTTGTTGATATCTGGCACTTTATAATGAGCCTAGCGCTACAAATTTACAGGGCAAAACAGCTTGGCGATGTTGAGACTTTGGCTGAGGATATCTGCCAAGCAAGCGGTTTTAGTGACTTTTGCAAAGAGCCACTAAGTGTCGAAGACGAGAGCATTTACGAGATCATGAACGATGTTGAGATGCTTATACATGAGTGCAGCGGCTTTGACTATGACATCTTTGATATCTTTAAAATTTATTTCTCAATGTCTTTAAAATGTGGCGTAAATTTATACTCGCTTTATGAGTGCTACATCGCTAAAAACGTGCTAAATCGCTTCCGCCAAAATAACGGCTACAAAGAGGGCAGCTATAAGAAAATTTGGAACGGACGCGAAGATAACGAAGTGATGAGCGAAATTTTATCAAATGGCGTTAGTAAGATAGATGAAATTTACGCCGCACTTGAGCGTGAGTACAAAAAGGTAAAATGATAAATCTTCTTCGCCTTGGTTTTAAAGACTTTTTTACAGCCAAATTTATAACGCTATCGATCTTGCCGCTTTTTCTTAGCATTTGTAGCCTTGCGTGGCTTAGCATCTGGGGAGGTGGCGAGATATTTGATCTTTTAAGTGACGGCGCTAAAAACGAAAATTTTGCCTTTTTAGAGTCAAACTCGACGCTATCTTTTATAGCTATTAAAATTTTAAGCTTTAGCGCTACAAAGTGGATAGTTAGCATACTTTTTTACGTTTTAAGCACCTTTTTAACGATCATCATTAGCATCGTGATCGCCCTAGTCGTAGCTGGCTTTTTAACGCCAGTTGTGGCCAAAGAGATAAACAAAAGGCACTACAACTACGTGCTTAAAAGTGAGGCTAGCACGGCTAGAGTGCTAAAGGTGATGATGGTTGAGATCGTGAAATTTCTTGGGATCTTGCTTGTTTGCTTACCACTTTTGTTTGTGCCGTTTGTAAATTTTTTCATCATCAACGTGCCGTTTTTTTATATCTACTATAAGCTTTTACTAATAGACGTTGGCTCAAACACGCTTGATAGCGATAAATTTGAGCTAGCACTGCTTGAAGGTGGCGGGGTTAAATTTATAGCCTTTACACTTTTATTTTATGTTATCTCGCTTGTGCCGCTTGTGGGATTATTTTTTCAGCTTTATTTCGTGATAGTCTTGTCGCACCTCTTTTATCAAAGAGAGGCGCTAGTTAAAATTTAGAGCCAAAAAGCTCTAAATTTATGCGTAGTAAGATACTTTTTTGCTCTCATCAAGCAATGTGTCAAATAGCCTTTTTGTCGCACTTAGTAGGTTTTTATTGGCATCATTTTTAGCTAAAAGCTCGTCAAACATTTTTAGCATATTGTCATTTATGAAATTTTTGTGATCCAGATCTTTTGCGTCAGGCAACATCTGCTTGATCTTGTTTGAAAGCTCGCTTATGCTTTGACTGCTACCTGCGATCTTATCGCCCTCTTTGACATTTTTCATAAACTCATCAACCTGTGGGCGAATTTGCTTCATCGCTTCTTCGATCTCTTTCATATCCTGCTCGTCTATGCCGTTTCCTTTATATAAAAACTCGTAGCCGTATTCGTGCGTTAAAGTTAGGCTTCTTTGGCTTGAAGTGCCATTTTTCTGGCTTGAAAACTCTAAATTTTTGTTGTCATACATCGAAAAGCTTATCTCGTCGCCTGAGCTAGTCTTCATCGAAAAGCTCATGTTATTGTAGCTTCCTTGAGAGTAAAAATTTGTTTGCATTTTTAAATCCTTTTGAGGCTAAATCGGCAAATTTTTAATTTCATAAAGCAAAATTTTGTAAAATGCGTCAAAAAAGGACGGGCGATGTGTTGTTTTGGGACTAGGATCTTTTTGCTGATGCTTATCACTGTTTTAAGCTTCGTTTTTGCTAAGCTTTGGCCTGTTTTGCCAGTTGTTGGCTACTACTTTATACTTGCAAATTTGCTTGCCATTTTGATGTTTTCACTATTTTTTAAAGGGCTTTTGCCAAGCTTTGTAAAGGTAAATGCGATCCACTATTTTTCGCTCATTGGTGGCTTTTTTGGGGCACTTTTAACGATGCTTGCTTTTAAAAAGGTTGCAAAAGATAAATTTACTCTAATAGAGCTCATTATTTTTACGCTTTGGGTGCTGATAATCGCCATAGTCATCTTTAAATTTCAAACCATTCTTGACATTTTTAGGGGAATTTAGATGGATGAGAGGATAGTTAAATTTTTAAAAAAGATGCATCTAGCAAGCGTTTGCACCATTGATGATGAGGGGCAGCCTTACGCTTTTAGCGCGTTTTACGCCTTTGATGAGGTAAATTTTTGCCTTTTGCTAGCTAGCTGTGATGAGAGCTCGCATGTTAAATTTTTAAAAAACTCAAAGCTCGTTGCTGGCACCATCGCTCTTGATACAAAGATCGTTGGCAAGATAGAGGGTGTGCAGTTTCAAGGGGTGATGAGCGAGGCTGGCGCAAGTGAGCGAGAAATTTACTTTAAAAGATTTTTTTACGCAAAGGCGATGGATCCAAAAATTTGGTCTATAAGCCTTGAAAAGGTTAAATTTACGAGCAACACTCTAGGCTTTGGCAAGAAAATTTTTTGGCAAAAGTAGCTAAAAAATGCATAATATTTTCGTGTTAGCTTAAAAGATGCTCTTTCTTAAGGCGTTCAGAATAACGCTTTTATGAAACGAAAGGTACATGTACCATATAAAAATTTTTTTTAAAATTTTTTACACAAAAGTTACACAAAATGCCTTTTTTAGGGGGAATTTTAAAAATATTAAAGTGTGATAAAAGAGTATTAAGTAACTAAAAATAAACTTAAATTTACCCAAATTTTACTTAATATCCCCAGCCTCACTCTTATTATATAATCGCCGAAAAATTATTAAGGAGAGTTTTATGGCTAAAGAAGCGGGTGTAGTAAAATCGCTAAGTGGCAAGGCGGTCGCAGTTGATCAAAACGGAAACGAGAGAGAGCTAAAAGTTGGCGACATCGTTTATATGGGTGAGAGTGTCAAAACTAGCGATGCAGCCGACAAAGTAACTATTGTTGCAAATAACGGCAAAGAGCTAACTGTACTAGGTAGTGACACGCTTTCTTTAAATCCAAATACGATAGGTGCTGAGGGCTTAGCTGATATAAGCGCTTTGCAAAATGCTATTTTAAATGGTGGCGATCTAACAAAACTTGAAGAGACTGCTGCTGGTGGTAATGCTGCTGCTGGTGGTGGAGATGGCGTTAGCCTTGGCGAAGCTAGATTTGCTGAGGGCGGTCACTACTCTAACATCAATGAAACTTATAGAAATTTAACCGATACAAACAGAGCTTTTGCTTCATACGATAGCCCAATAGGCGGCTACAATGATGGCAACGATGGTGATAATGGTGATAATGGCGCAAACGTTAATATAATCCCAGGTGCGCCAACTGTTAAATTTATAAATGATATAAATGGAAACCACACTTTAAGCAGAGTAGAGCATGGAAATGATACAGATATAAATACATCTAAAGTTCTTATCACTGTACCAAATGACGGCACAGTAAGAGCTGGCGATATACTAAAAGTCACTGTAACTGATCCAAATGGTAATGAAACAACAACAAACATAACCATCACTCCAGCTATCATAACTAATGGCTATCCAATAGATGCACCTGTAGAGCCAGGTAAAAACTCAAAAGTAGAAGCAAGCGTTACAAATTTCCAAGGTAACACTGGCGGCAGCAGTGAAGATAACGTAACTCCTACAAAATCAAGCGTAAGTGTTGAATTTACAGAAGATAGAGATAACGATAAATTTTTAACTTACACAGAAAACAACAATGACAGCAAACAAAATGAGTCACCAGTACTTATAAAAGTAAGTGATGTTATCCCTGGAGATAAACTTCACATTACACTAACAAAACCAGATGGTACTACTGAAACTAGAGAAGTTGCTATCGATCAAAATATAATTAATAATGGCTACAAGATAGACAATATGCCAGTTGCTGAGGGTAAAGTTTCAAAAGTAGATGCTTATGTTACTGATAGCACAAACTCTAGCACTTGGAAGAGCGATGTAGCAACCGATGATGTTACTCCAGATGTAAGACCAACTTTAACATTTACTGAAGACCACGATAATGATGGCGGTATAGATGACTGGGAAAATAGCAAAGATGGAAACTTTAGAAGCACAACTGTTGAAGTAACACTTCCAAAAGATGTTGTAGCAGGCGATAAAGTTGTCATAACTTACACTGATCCATTAACAAAACATGATACAACAAAAATAGTGCCTCTTACACAAGCAGATGTTGATAACCATAAGGTAAATACATCTTTACCAGTCTTCCCTGACGTATGGAACTATGCAAGTGCTCATGTCGTAGCTGCAGATGACACACCAAAGAGTGCAGAGTCTAATAAAGATAATGTAATACCTATCGGTAGAAACATGGAGATAAAATTTATAGAGCAAGATACTCTTCATGAAATTTCAAGACAAGAGAGTATGGACGAGCATGAGGTAAATAAAACAACAGCTCTTATAAGACTTCCAAACAAAATAGACAATGGTGATACACTCACACTTCATATAAATGAGCCTGGAAAAGCACCATATGATAGAAATTTCACTATACATATGAATGATAAAGGTGAGGTAACTGGTATAACAGAGATCGGCAATGGCGGACAAAATTTCCCATTTACAAAAGAGGACTTTAATCAATACTCATTTGAAGTACCAGGCTTTGATCTAAGAAATGGACAAGATACCACTATCAAAGCTAGTATCACAAACATGACACCAGGCAGACATGATACATATATAAATGAGCCAGAAGTTTCAGCTAGTTTAGAGCATGTAAAAGCACCTGAGGTTATCTTTGATGAGGCACATAACTCAAAAACTATGAGCAGAAAAGATTCAGCTAGCGACCATGATGAATTTAGCACAACTGCAACAATCAAGATCCCTAAAAATGCAGTAGATGGCGATAGGATCGAAGTTAAGATCACTGAGCCACAACTTGATGGTACAACTAAAGATAGAACGCTTAAATTTAACGTTCATAAAGATGCTTCAGGCGTTAAGATAACAGATGAGGATGGCAATAATGTAGCAGTAAGCGACAACGGCTTTAAAATTTCTCATGTTGGTACATTAACAGGAGCTGAGACTAAAATTTCAGCTACTATCATCGATAAAGATGGTATTCAAAGTGCTACTGGCACAAATAGCGTAAGCGTAACAGAGCTTGATGACTCTGGAATTTTCTTTGGTGAAGACGTTGATGCTAATACATCTATCACAAGAGATGAGAGCATGAAAGATCATGATCTTCATAAGACAGATCTAAAAATAAAAGTGCCAAATAACGTGATAACTGGCGACAAGATGGTACTTGAGGTTAAAGCTGATGGCAACATAACTTTACAAAAAGAATTTGCTATCACAAGAAATGGCAATAGCATTACTCTAACAGATGGTACTAATACTATAACAGCTGATAGCGATAATAAAATCACAGTACCAGGCATAGTAATAGGCGAAGGTAAAAATACTGAGGCTAAGGCAACATTTACAGACGCTAAAGATCATGCAAAAACCATAGTAACAAATCATGCCACTCTTGAAAATCTTCACGATGATATGACTGTTATATTTAAAGAAGATAAAGACTTTAACGGAATTTTAAATAGAGATGAAGCAAGTTCAGATGGTGTTTTAGATAAAACCACAGCTACCATAAAACTACCAAGCAATGTTGTAGATGGTGACATACTAGAGATAACTACAAGCATAGAAAATGGCACACCAACTACCACAAGACATACTATCCATAAAGACGCTCATGGCAATATCACAGTAGATGGTCTAAATGTGGTTGGCAATAAAGCTGTTGAGTATACTGTGCCGCTTGAGGAAGATAAAAAAAGCAAGGTAAGTGCAACAGTTAGCGATGCAACAGGTGTCGATAAGGTAGAAGCTGGTAGTGATATCACACTTGATGCTGATGGTGATGGCAGTACAAATTTCTATGTACTTATCGATGAGGACAAAGATAGAAATGGCAAACTAAGCAGAGACGAGGCAAACTCAGATGGTAAGGTTAAAGAGACATCTGCAACCGTATCTCTACCAAGTGGCGATCTACATACAGGTGATACATTTACTGTAAAAGTAAATGGTGTGCCAACTACATATAAAGTAACTAGCAACAATAGCCACGTACTAACGATAGAAGATGCAGCTGGAAACAATGTGCCTTTAGCACCAGGCAACCTACTAAAGATACCTCATATCGCTGTAAGTGTTACAAATCCTGCTAAGGTTGAAGTAGAGATACCTAATGTCACACCTAAATCAGCAGAGGCGATACTAGAGCCTATAAACAATAACGAGCTAAGCGTAATTTTCAACGAAGATAATGCTAACAGAAACAATGAGCTAAGCAGAGATGAGGCTATATCAGACAACAACCTAAAAACTACAACAGTAAGCGTAAAAGTGCCTTACAATGTTGTAACAGGCGATCACGTAAAAGTTGAGTATGTTGATCCAAATACTGGTGTCGCAGGAAGTAGAGAATTTAAAATAACTAAGACAGCAGATGGCAAAATCACTGCTACAGATATAATAAATGGCGGAACACCACAAGATATCACAGAAAACAACACTATCAAAGTAGATAATGTCCCTATGAAGCCAGGTGAGAAAACAAAGGTAGATGCAACTATAACTACTCAAGACGATCAAACAGCACATGCTGACGCAGAGGCAAAACTAGCGCAGCTAAGCAGCAAAGGTCTAAGTGTAAGCATAGCAGCTGATGCAAACGACAATGGCACTATCACAAGAGATGAGACAAGTAGCGATACTTCAAAAGTAAGTGTATCTCTACCTGGTAGCGTAATAGCTGGCGATAGCATAAAAGTTGAGATCACAAATGCTGGTAGCACAACGCCTGTGACTAAAGAATTTAAAGTTCTTAGCAAAGATCCACTTGGCAATATCGTACTAGAAAATCAAGCTAATCACAGCCAGTTCACTCTTGAAAATGGCAAACCGCTTGAGCTTGATGCAGCTATCGCGGTAGGACAAGAGACAAAAGCAAAAGTCACTCTATCTGATGGAACAACTACTGTAAGCGCAGAAGATCATGCAAAAGTCGAGATGGACGCTATAAGAGGTATGCAGTTTGTTGAAGACGGCAATAGAGATGGACATCTATATGGCTATGAAAACTTTGGCGATAACAACAAAACTCAAGATACAACGCCAGTTAAAATTTATGTTAGCGATGATGCAAGAGCGGGCGATACAGTTGAGATCAAATACACTGATCCAGACAATCACGCTCAAACAAAGACAGTAAATCACGTGCTAACAGCAGATGATATGAGCAATGGTGTGTTTGAGCAGCTACTAGACATCAACGCAAGATCAGCTTATGATCTAAAAGTAGATGCTACGCTTAAAACTCCAGGCGGTCTTGTAAATAAAACTCATAGCGATACACTTCGCATAGAGCTTGAAGACTTTAGGATGGATTATGATCCAAGCAAAGTGATGAAAGGTGGAGAGGGCACATCTGATACGATCGTCTTTAGAGATACTTCTCACGTAGATCTTAGCGGCGTTACTGACCTTAACACAAAAGTTGAGAGCATCGAGAGGATCGAGCTAAAAGGCAACTCTGAGATCAAATTCGATGCAAAAGATATCTTTGCTATGACTGATAACATCAACACTATCCTTAAGATAAGAGGCGATAGCACTAGCAAGGTAGATATAAAAGGTAAGTGGCATGAAGATTCAACAGTAAATGCTGACTTTGGCTCAAAAGGCTATACAAGCAACGATACTGTAAATGGTCAGACAGTACATATTATCATTGAAGATAAGATCCAAACAGACCTATAATCCCTAAAAAGTGAGTGCCCTTTAAGCACTCACTTCACTTACCTAACTTCAAATTTACATCATTTTTTAAGCCTTATTTTACTAATATCACCCCTTTTAAAGGAGAAAATATGAAAAATTTAATAGCCATAGTTGTGGTCATCGCCGCACTTGTTTTTGGCGCTTTCAAATACGCAAATTCATTTGTCGTGCTTGATGAAAACACCAACGAGAAGTGGTCTCAGGTGCTAAATCAATACAAAAGAAGAGCCGATCTCGTGCCAAATTTAGTTGAAACCGTAAAAGGCTACGCAGCTCACGAGCAAAAGGTCTTTGAGGATGTGGCAAACGCAAGAAGCAAGAGCATGCAAGTAAGCATCGACGCAAGCAGCCTTAGCGACGAGGCAAAGGTTAAAGAATTTATGGCGGCTCAAGGTCAGCTAGGCTCCGCACTTGGCAGGCTAATGGCAGTAAGCGAGAGCTATCCAGAGCTAAAAGCAAATCAAAATTTCCTCTCACTCCAAGGCCAGCTTGAAGGCACAGAAAACCGCATAAGCGTAGCAAGACGCGACTACATCGAGGCTGTAAAAGAGTATAACGTAGCTCTTAGAAGCTTTCCTGGTAAATTTATAGCCAGCATCTTTCATCCAGAGATGAAGCCAAAGCAAGGCATCGAGGTTAGCAGCGAAGATATGAAAAATCCAAAAGTTTCATTTGAGAAGTGATGAAAAAAGCTCTTGCTCTACTGCTCTTTGCATTTTGCTTTTGTTTTGCTCTAAATTTCAATGAGCAGATTAACGATGAGGCTCATGTTTTTTCGCAAAATGAAAGAGATGAGCTTTTAAATTTATTGCAAAATTTCGAGCAAAATAGCACCACGCAAATCGCCATAGTGACTTTAAATTCGCTAGGAAACAAAAGCATCGAAGAGCTGTCTCTTGAGATAGCTAGAGGCTACAAACTAGGTCAAAAAAAAGATAGCAACGGCGTGCTTTTGGTGGTCGCTCCAAATGAGAAAAAGGTCCGCATCGAGGTTGGATACGGACTTGAAGGGGTGCTAACTGACGCCGTAGCAAGCGAGATCATAAATAGTGTGATGATACCTGAGTTTAAAAACGGCAAGATGAGCGAAGGCGTGAAAGAGGGTGTTTTGGCGATCATAAAAGTAGCTAGCGGCGAGGAATTTAGTGGTAAATCCGGCCTTAGCGACTTGCCTTTTGGCGTGTTTGCCTTTTTTGCTGGCATGCTCTCTTGTTTTGCCTCTGTGATCTTTGGCAAATTTTTTATGCGAACTGGCTTTAGCACGTGCTTTGCTGGACTTGTATCAACCGCACTTGAGCAAGGATTTGGCGTGCAAAACTACCTTATCATCTTTGGCGCTTTTGCCTTTATATTTGCGGTATTTTTCTTTATTTTAAAAGACGTTTTTAAGAGAAATAGCCAAGGCGGCTCTTTACCAATGGGCTTTAGACGAGGTGGTTCAGGCTCAAATGGTGGCGGTCGCTCAAGTGGCAGAGGAGGCGGCTTTAGTGGCGGCGGCGGTGGATTTGGCGGAGGCGGAGCTAGCGGCAGCTGGTAAAATTTGCCTACCTTAGAAGTAAATTTCACTACCATTTGCAAATTTTAAAATTTGCTAGAGTTTTAGACTGCATGCGGCGCAAAGCGCTATCGCATGCCACTTCTAACGTCGTCGGGGTTAGGGGATTGTTAAGGGGGAAGGGAGCGACTTCGTAATTCAAGCCTCTTCCCCCTTAACAAAGAAACAAACATTAAATTTATAAAAATCTATTTTGCAAATTTTAAACTTTCACTCACTCACAAGAATTGACTACTAAAATTTGGCTTCGCTTACCGCTTAGCTCAAATTTTAGAGCCGAAATTACTCTTTAAAATTTACTTGACACTTACCTGTTTTAATAAAGCAAATTTACAAATTTTAAAATCTTACTCGCTCGCCTTAGCAACTTACTAAATTTAGGGCTCATAACTATTCGCCACTAAATTTAGAAGCGTGATATGCTCGCTCATAAATTTTAAAATTTACTAGAATTTCAATAAACCGCATGCAGTGCGCCAGCACCATTGCATGCACCTCTAACGTGCGAGGGGTTTAGGGGATTTAAAAAGGGGGATAAGGGGACGGCCTCGTAACTCGAGTCCTCTTGTCCCCCTTTTGAATAAAAGAGTTTTTAAATTTAAGGTCTGTATTTTTAAAAGAGAAATTTGCTATTTTGCAAATTTTAAAATCTCACTCACTCGCAAGAATTGGCTACTGATTTTAGGTCTCGCAAAGCTTGCCACTAAAATCAGAGCCGAAATTACTCGCTCATGAAATTTTAAAATTTGCTTGAGTTTTAGATCGCATGCAGTACTTCGCATAAGTTTTAAATTAAAAATTCGCTATTTTTTGTAAATTTTTTAGACCCATCATTTGCATATAAAAGCTAAATTTCTTAAAATATGCCAAAAAATTAGGAGCAAAAATGCTATCAGGTAAGCTACTTAAAAGCCATTTTGCTAAATTTGATCTAGCGGCAATGATTAGTGAGCTTTTAAAGCAAAGTTGTTTTGATAAAGAGAAATTTCAAGCACTTAGGCGAGATGGTTTTAAAAGCTTAGATAAGAGCCAAAGAGAGGAGCTTCTTAAAATAGCAGGTTTTAAGGCGCATATTGACGCGAAATTTCAGGGCTTTTTGCGTGAGCTGATGCGAAGCAAGATCCTCGTTGTAAGCGGCGCGGAGTATAAATTTAGCGAGCTTGAAATTTACACCTGCTTTGATGCAAACACCTACAAAAGATCGTGTGAGGCGGGCGAAATTTATTTTCACAACTTTGGTTTTGACATCTCTTTTAAGAGCGAGCCAGCGCTTTATGGCGGCATTTTGGTAAGGAGTTTAAAGGCATTAAAAGAGCAAAATTTCATCTTTGGACCAAGAAAATGCGCCTTGCATATCTTAAATAGCAAAATAAGTAATTTAAATTTTGATCTAAAAGAGGCTGATTTTAGAGATGATGAGGCCATTTTTACGCCAAGGATTAGATCGTTTAAAGATAAGACCGAGCTTCAAAATGACGCTTTAAGGGCGGTTAGTGGCGAGTTTATATGGGCGCTTGAAAGCGCAAAAGAGTATAAAAAAAGAGTTGAAAATGCCTATAAAAAAGAGTGAAATTTATCTTTTTATCGGCTTTGAGACTGAGAAATTTAGCCCCAAAATGCTAGATAAAAAAGAGCGTAGAAAACTAAAAAAATATCCAAATTTAGTAAATTCAAACTCATTCAAACTCTCTCGCTATTTAAAATTTAAAGCAAAAAAACGGGGCAAAATTTGCCTTTCTCACAAAGAAAATGTCGCTGTTTTAGCTATCTCAAAAGAAAAAGTTGGCGTTGATGTGGAGGAGATAAAGGAGCGAAATTTTGACGGTGTGATCAAATTTTGCTTTAGCAAAAAAGAGAGCGAAATTTACGCAAACTCCAAAGATAAAATGCAAAAATTTTATGAAATTTACACCGCAAAAGAGGCTGTGATAAAAGCCAAAAATTTAGCCTTTAATGATCTTGCTAGCGCTAAATTTGACGAGATGGAGAGAAGATACTTGATTATTAATAATCTATTTATCATTTGCCTTGCATTTAAGCATTGCAAAGATATAATTGTTAAATTTTTATGATTTTAGAACACTAAAAAGGTAAAAAGTGCTTGTAAAAAAGATAGCTATGATCCTTGCAGTAACGCTTCTAGCTCTTGGCTGTGCGAAGAAATTTGATGCGCCAAAGCTGGCGGATTTTAGCTTAAAGGCATTTGAGGTTAGTTCATCAAAAGGGCCGCTAATGCTCTATGTGCAAAATAGTGAAAATGAGTATAAATTTAGCCTTGTAAACGCACTTGGCGCACCAGAAGCTAGGCGAGTTTTAAAGGGTGGCACGTTTGCAAATTTGGGCTTCCTGCCGCCAAATAGCGCCTACAATAAGCTTTTTATCAAGGTGCTTGAGATGATAAAAGATGAAAAAAATGAGCAAAAATTTATGATAGATGATCAAATTTATGAGGTAAAAAGCGTTGATATACGTTAGCAAACCAGCCATTATCAGCGCAGCAGGTAGCAGTAGTGATGAAAATTTAAGCTCGCTTTTAAGTGGCAAGAGATTTTTAAGCAAAAGCTGCGAATTTCACCCGCAAAATGAGTTTTTGGTGGGTAAATTTAATGGCGCTTTACCTAGCTTTTCAAATAAAACCAAAGAGCACTTCAAAACTCGCACAAATGCTTTGCTTTTAAGCACGATGCTAGAGATCGATGCTGAGATAAAAAGAGCTATCAAAAAATATGGCAAAAGCCGAGTGGGAGTAGTTCTTGGCACTACAACAAGCGGCGTTGAGGAGAATTTCGAGCCATTTAAAGGCTATATCGCGACTGGATTTTTTGATAAAAGTAGGTTTGACATAAACAGAAACTGCCTTGCAAACGTGGCTGAGTTTGTGAGCGACTTTTACGAGCTTAGCGGTCCAAGCTACTGCGTATCGACTGCGTGCACCTCGGGCGTTAAGGCGGTTATTGAGGCAAAAAGGCTCATTGAAAGCGAGCTTTGTGACGCAGTCATTTGTGGCGGAGTAGACAGCCTAAATACGCTTACGATAAATGGCTTTAACTCGCTTAGCATACTAAGCAGCGCTCCAAGTCAGGCCTTTTCTAAAAACAGAGAGGGGATAAATATCGGCGAGGGAGCTGGGCTATTTTTGCTAAGCCGCGATGAAATTTCAAACGTCGTAGTCGCTAGCTCAGCCTCAAACTGCGACGCTTTTCACATGACGCAGCCTGATTTTAGCGCCAAAATGGCAGTAAATTGCATAGAGGGCGCGCTAAAAAGAGCCAGTATGAGCTGCGTGGATTATGTAAATTTACATGGCACTGGCACGCAGGCAAATGACAAAATGGAGGCAAAAGCTGTAAATTTAACGCTTGGTGCCACCTTTGCAAGCACGATAAAGCCTCAGATCGGTCACACGCTTGGGGCTGCTGGAGCTATTGAGAGCGCCATTTGCGCCATGCTTTGCATGGAGGAAAATAGCACCTTGCCACCACACGTCTATGACGGCGAGTATGATGAGAGCTTGGAGGCTATAAATTTAGTAAAAAGCGGCACGAAATTTGACGTAAAAACAGCGATGTCGCTATCTTTTGCCTTTGGCGGAGATAATGCCGCGATAATATTTAAAAGAGTGAGATGATGATAAGTGATTATTTGCCGCACAGCAGCGCCATAACCTTGATCGATGAAATTTTAGAATTTACACCTTGCGAGAGCATAAAAGTAAGAAGCGTGATAAATGAGCAAAATCCCTTTTTAGAAGATGGGAAATTTATGACGCAAAAGGCGATAGAGATGATGGCTCAAAGCCTTGGGATCTACGACTCAAAGATGCGTGAGCTAAGGGGCGAGAAGGCGATATTTGGCTTTTTACTTGGTAGTAGAAAATTTGAAATTTTTAGGCCATATTTTAAAGTGGGCGATGAGATAGTGATCGTCTCAAAGTGCTCCATTCAAGATGAGAGTGGTTTTGGCGTGTATGACAGCGAGCTTTTTGTAAATGGCGAGCTTGGCGCAAGGGCGGTTTTAAACGTGATGAGCCCTGATGAAGAATTTGTAAAAAAGGCACTTAGTGAGTAAGAGAGTATTAATAACTGGATCAAGTAGAGGCATAGGAGCTAGCATCGCTAGGCGCCTTGCTAATGAATACGAAGTGGTGCTTCATGCAAGAAGCAAGAGTGATGAGCTTTTAAAGATGGCTAGCGAGCTTGGGGCTAAATTTATGACATTTGACGTGGTTGACACTGCTGCGGCAAAAGAGGCCATAGAAGCTGATATGGAGGCAAATGGCGTCTATTACGGCGTTATTTTAAACGCTGGCATAACAAGGGATAATACCTTTGTGGGGCTAAGTGATGACGAGTGGTTTGATGTGATAGATGTAAATTTAAATGGCTTTTACAACGTCCTAAGACCAGCGCTAATGCCCATGATAAGGGCTAGAAAGCCAGCTAGGATAGTGACGCTAAGCTCTGTTTCAGGGGTCATTGGCAACAGGGGTCAGGTGAATTACTCAGCTAGCAAAGCTGGCATCATAGGAGCTAGCAAAGCCCTTGCAGTCGAGCTTGCCAGCAGGGGCATAACAGTAAACTGCGTGGCACCTGGGCTTATAAAGACAGATATGAGCGAAGAAATTTTAAATAGCGACTTTTTAGATGAGGTGCTAAAGGCCATACCTGCAAAAAGAGCTGGCGAGGCAGATGAGGTGGCAGGACTTGTTAAATTTCTACTAAGTGGCGAGGCTAGCTACATCACGAGGCAGGTTATCGGCGTAAATGGAGGACTTTGCTAATGCGTGTATTTGTCACAGGTATCGGTGCAGTCAGTGCTTTTGGCAACAGCTGGGAGGAGATGAGGGCTAAATTTCTTGCAGGCAAAAATGCCGTGAGATATATGAGCGAGTGGGAGGGCTATAAGGAGCTAAACACGCGCCTAGCAGCTCCTATCATAGACTACAAACACCCGCAGGAGTGGGACAGAAAACAGCTAAGAAGCCTTGGTAAGGTCTCAACTTATAGCGTGCATGCGGCTGGGCTTGCTTTAAAAGACGCTGGTTTGCTAAATGGCGAAGGCTTGCAGGCTGCAAATTTAGACCCAAGTGTGCAAGATGGCAGGATGGGCGTGGCAAGTGGTTCAAGCACTGGTAGCACGGACTCTATCCTTGACATGGCAAAGCTAGTTTTGGACATGGATAGCGGCTTTAACGCAAATACCTACATAAAAATGATGCCTCACACCACGGCGGCAAATATCGCGCTATTTTACTCGCTAAAAGGGCGTATCATCCCTACATCTTCGGCATGTACAAGCGGCTCACACGCCATTGGCTACGCTTATGAGAGTATAAAAAATGGCAGCATAGATATGATGCTAGCTGGTGGGGCTGAGGAGCTTTGTGTGAGTGAGGCATACGTCTTTGACAAGCTCTATGCGACTAGCGTCAAAAACAGCATGCCAAATTTGACACCAACGCCGTTTGAAAAAGATAGAGATGGCTTGGTGCTTGGCGAGGGAGCAGGATTTTTAGTGCTTGAAAGCGAAGAGAGCGCCTTAAAAAGGGGAGCTAAAATTTACGCTGAGGTCGTTGGCTTTGGCTCAACGTGTGACGGCACGCACATCACTAGACCACAAAGTGCTACGATGAAAGCAGCGATGAGCCTAGCACTCCGCGCGGCAAAACTAGAGCCAAAGAGCATAGGCTACGTAAATGCCCATGCGACCGCGACAAAACATGGCGATATAGCTGAAAGTATCGCTACAAACGAGCTTTTTGGGGAGGACATCGCCATTAGCTCGCTTAAAAGTTATCTAGGTCACACGCTTGGCGCTTGTGGCGGGCTAGAGGCGATCGCTAGCATAATGATGATGAGAGAAGAGCTATTTTTTCCAACTATAAATTTAAACGTAACTGATCCTGAGTGTGCAAAGCTAAACTACTTAAAGGAGCCAACGCCGATAAAGACGGACTTTGTGATGAGTAATAACTTTGCATTTGGCGGTGTAAATACATCTTTGATATTTAAAAGAGTAGATAACAAATTTTAAAAAGGATATAAGATGAAAAGATTAGTTTCATTAGTTGCCGTTTTGGCATTTGCCACAAGCCTTAGCGCAAGAGACGACGTGAAGTACCACTCGCTGGACTTCCTAAAGGGCCCAAAGGCTAAAGAATTTTTGCTACCAAACGTTAGTGTTAGCTTTGGCACAGGCTACACAGGCAACATAATCGTTAAAGACCTAACAGCTAATAAAAAGACAAATGGCTTTAACAAAGGCGATGAAGAGGCTTGCCAGATCGCGCTTCTCTCTGCTTTGAAGTCATTTCAAGAAAGAGCTATAAAAGAGGGCGGCACGAAGGTTGTAAATTTGACTGGATACTACAAAAAACAGCCATTTAACTCTAAAACCCAGTTTCAGTGCGGCAGCGGCGCTTTGATGTCTGGCGTCACACTAAGAGGCGACATCGCGAAATAATGAAATTTCAAGTTGATTTTTATGACGCTATAGCTTATGGCGAGATCAGTGAGGATCTGGCTAGATATAAAAAAGAATTTGATCTAGCAAAGATCCCACCCCTGCAAAGAAGAAGGCTAAGTAGTGCCGCAAAGTGCGCTTTTAGCCTGCTTAGTAGTTTTGAGAGTATCGACATGCCAGTCATTTTTAGCTCATATGAGGGCGAGATAAATCGCTGCTTTGAGCTAGAAACCGCGCTTGCAAAGGCTGAGCCAGTATCGCCAACGTCGTTTTCGCTCTCTGTGCATAACGCTATCTCGTCGCTTCTTAGCATCGAAGCTAAAAATCACAATGAAATTCTAGCCATCTCATCATTTAGCCCAGTTGAAGACGCACTGCAAGCTGCGTTTTTAAGGCTAAATGACGGATATGAAAAGGTGCTCATACTTGCCTATCATGAGTCGATATCGCAGAGCTATTTTGATGAGCAAAAGCCATCATTTATGCTAGCGCTTGTCGTCTCAAAGGCAAAAGATAAGAGAGTTTTAACTCTAAAAAGAGTGGAAAAAGAAGAAGAAATTTCAGAAAATTTACTGCAAAACTTCATCGTAAATTTTGACCCAAATTTGGCAAAAACGTGGCAAAGTAGCAGTCATTTCGTGTCTTGGAATTTTAGCTATGAGCCTTAAAATCGTTAGAGCTGGATTTTTATTTTCTTTTTTTGCGCTCATTTGCATAAGTGGCGACCTTTTGCTAGTGCCAGTCGTGCTTTTGGGGCTAAATAAATTTAAATTTATGCAAAATTTATGCCGAGATCTTGTTAGAGTTTCTTGGGGATTTTTTATAAAAGTTACTAAAATTTGTGGGTATCTAGACTATAAATTTGAGCTTACAAAGCTAAATGGCGGTTCAAATTTAGTCATCGCAAACCACCCTTCGCTGCTTGATGTGGTCTTTTTGGTCTCAAAATTTAAAAGGATAAACTGCATCGTAAAGGGCGAGCTTGGCAAAAATATATTTTTATTTGCGGCTATTAGGGCGTGCAACTACATACCAAACACAAATAACGAGGAATTTTTACAAAAAAGCATAGATGTTTTAAAAAGCGGCGAAAATTTGCTCATTTTCCCAGAGGGCACACGCACGAAAGAGGAGATCATCTTTCATAAAGCGGCCGCGTATATGGGCATAAAAGGCGCGTCTAACGTGATTTGTGTGGGTATAAATATGGCTCCAAGAAGCCTTAGAAAAAATGAGCCATGGTACAAAACGCCAGATGAAAAGATAAAGTACGTCTTTAAAGAGCTAAAGAAATTTGAAGTTGGTGAGTTTTTAAAAGATAGGCCAAGCCCCGTAAGGGCGAGAGCCTTGCATGATGAGATAAGTAAAATTTATAAGGAGGAATTTAGTGAAAGAACTAGTTAATGAGATAAAAGAGCTGATCATCACAAGCTTAAATTTAGAGGATATGAAGCCAAGCGATATCGACGAGAACGCACCGCTTTTTAGCGAGGGTCTTGGGCTTGATAGCGTCGATGCACTAGAGCTTGGACTAGCTGTACAGAAAAAATATGGCCTCGTGCTTGACTCAAAGACAGCAAATTTAAAAGAGATATTCTTTAGCGTATCTTCTCTTGCAAAATACATTTACGAAAATAGGAAATAACAATGAGCGAAGTAGAAATTTTTGAAATTTTAAAGAAGGCTTTGATCGAGCTTTTTGAGATAGACGAGAGCAAGATAAGGCCTGAAACTAGGATATATGAGGACTTGCAGATAGATAGTATAGATGCTATTGATATGATTGATTACATCAAGCGCCAAACTGGTTATAGACTGATGCCAGAGGACTTTAAAAACGTAAAAACGCTCGATGATATCGTAAAAGCCGTAGCAAAGAAATTTGAAGCATAAGATAGTAAAAGTAGCGCTAGTTTTAGCAAGCATCGCCTATCCTTTGGTGCTATTTTTTTGGCAAAAGGGTGCAACATTTATCTTTTGCGTGCTATGCGCTCTTTGGCTGGCTAGGGCTTATTTTGAAAGTGCTAAAACAAGGCAGGTTTGCTTAGCGGCTGGGCTATTTTTTGCAGTTTGTGCTATTTTTAGAAGTGTAAATTTAGCGCTTTTATACCCAAGTATCGTAAGTCTTGGCTTTTTGGCGGTATTTTTTTACAGCTTAAAGGGCGAGGCGGTCATAACAAGGCTTGCTATGCTAAAAGAGAAAAATATAGATGAAAAAGTCGTTAGCTACACAAGAGGTCTAACTAAAATTTGGTGCTGGTTTTTCGTTTTTAACGCTGCTTTTGCCTTTATTTTGGCGCAGTTTGAAGATAAAATTTACTGGAGCATTTACTGCTCATTTGTATCTTATATCTTGATGGGAGTTTTATTTTTTGGCGAAATTTTATATCGTAAAATTTTTATTTTAAAGAGGGAAAATGGATTTTAAAAAGAGCCTAAAGGCATTTAAATTTGTGGACATTAGCAAGGATCTTTACGAGTACGCGGCTACTTTTGGAGCAAATTTAAAAGAGAAAAATTTAAGCGAGATAGAAATTTATTTAAGCCAGAGCTTTGACTTTTGCGTAGCCTTTTTTGGAGCGCTTGGGGTTGGCGTAAAACCTATCTTGCTTGCAAAGCCGATATATAGCGGGGATAAATTTGTCATTAACGATGAAAATTTTGGTGATTTTTTAGACTTTAGTAAGAGCATGGAGCTAAAATTTGATCAAAATTCTACATTTTTTCTCCAAACCTCAGGCTCAAGTGGAGCTAGTAAAAATATCCAAAAAAGTCTTGGCGCGATGATAGATGAGGGGCTATTTTTAAAAGATGAGCTGGGATTTAATGAGGAGGATAAATTTTTTGCTAGCGTCTCGCACCAGCACATGTTTGGCCTTACATTTAAGATCTTTTTGCCGCTCATCTCTGGCGCAAAAGCCGTTAGCAAGGAGCTAAACTACCCAGAGGCGATCTTTGAGCTAGACCTTACAAATTTAACCTTCGTAACAAGCCCAGTCTTGCTTCAAACGCTAGTTTCTAGCCCAAGAGCGGCTGAAATTTCAGGGCTAAAAAACATCATCTGCGCGGGATCTGCACTAAAGAGCGAGCTAAGGGCAAAGATAGAAAGCTTAAGTAGCGCTAGGATAATTGAAATTTATGGTAGCACCGAAACTGGCATAGTTGCTAGAAATTTAGGCGATGAGCTTTTGCTTTTTAGCAAGGTAAAAGCGGGTCTTAACGAGGACGAGGCGTTAAATGTGAGCTCGCCTTGGTGCGAGTTTTTCCAAACTAGCGACTGGGCGCAGATAGATGGCAGCAGGCTCACGCTAAAGGGCAGGATCGATAGGATCGTTAAGCTAAACGACAAAAGGGTCAATCTAATAAGTATCGAAAATAAGATGTTTGAAAGCGGCCTTTTAAAAGACTGCTACTGCGACACGCATCCTAAATTTAAGCGTCTAGCTGCGCTTTTGGAGCTTAGCGAAGATGGCGTGAGACTCTTTAGAGATAGCGGCAAAAAGGGCGTCGTAGCAAGGCTAAATGAGCTTTTAAGGCCTGAGTTTAAAAATAGTGTTAGATATTTTAAGATCGTTAGCTCGCTTTGCAAAAACGCTCAGGGCAAGTTTTTAAAGGCAAATTTTAAAGCTCTTTTAGAAAAAAATGAAGAGCTTTCTTGGGAGAAAAGTAGCGAGGATGGCGTTTATAAATTTAAGACAAAGCTTAGCCCTGCGCTTGGCATTTTTATGGAGCATTTTCCAAATTTACCGCTTTTGCCTGGCTTTGTGCAGCTTGATTTTGTATTTAAATTTGCAAGAGAGATTGGCGCAGAAATAGGCGATCAATGTGTGGTGGAGAATCTGAAATTTTTAAAATTTGTAAGGCCAAATGACGAGCTTTGTATAGAAATTTCGCAAAGAGATGAGAAGGTCTATTTTGAGATATTTTGTAATGGCACCAAAAGTGCTGGTGGCAGGATAAAGCTGGGCTTATGAAGACACTCTTTCTCATACCATTTTACAACCATCCAGAAAAGATCAAAGCCCTTTGTGAGGCGCTTGCGAGATATGATCTACCCATTTTGATAGTAGATGATGGCTCAAACGAGGTATCAAAAAAGGCGTTGGAAAATTTGAGCGAATTTGGTGTAGAAATTTTAACAAGAGCGCAAAATGGTGGCAAGGGAGCTGCGCTAAAAGATGGCTTTAGACACGCTTTGCAAAATGGCTACACGCATGCATTTCAGATCGACGCTGACTTTCAACACGACATAAGCTTGGTAGCGGAGTTTTTGGAGCTTAGCAAAAGATATCCAAATGATCTAATAATGGCTGATCCAATTTACGGCGAAGACGCGCCAAAGTCGAGGTTTTATGGCAGAAAGATCACAAATTTTTGGGTCAAGATCAACACTTTAAATTTTGACATCAAAGACGCGATGTGTGGCTTTAGAATTTATCCTCTAAAAGAGCTTGAGAGTGCGACCCTCCAAAGTAGCTCAAATAGGATGGAATTTGACATGGAGATCTTGGTAAATGCCATAAGATCTGGCGTAGAGATCAAGTGGATAGCGCTAAAAGTGAGCTACGAAGCTGGCGGCGTTTCGCACTTTAAAATGCTAAAAGATAACGCGCTAATAAGCCTCATGCATGCAAGATATTTTTTTACTTTAGTGCCATTTTTGTTTGGCAAAGTCTTTAAAGGGCAAAAATACGCATGGTGGCAAAAGGGCGAGAGATCAAACGAATTTTTTCTTAGAGTTAGCCTATTTTTAACTAGAAATTTGCCTATATTTCTCATAAAACCTATCGTTATCATCGTCGTTTGCTTTTACTATCTCTTTTCAAAAGTTGAGAGAGAAAATATAAGAGAATTTCTTTTAAATGTAGAGAAATTTAGCGGTAAAAAGCCAACCACTAGCGTTTTTAGCAACTTTTATGACTTTGGCATAGCAATATGTGATAAATTTCGCATCTGGCAAAATGGCGTGCTTGAAAGCGAGCTAGAGCTTAGTAAATTTAACAGCATCAAAGATGAGTTTGAAGCTTCAAAGCGTGGTAGGATCGTGCTTACAAGCCATCTTGGTAATGTAGAAATTTGCAAGGCACTCTCGCTTAGATCGCCAAATTTTCGCATGATCATCTTGGTTTATAGCAAGGGTAGTGAGAATTTTTATAAAATTTTAGAGCAGATCAGCAAGGGGCAGATCAAACTAATAAGCGTTGAAAAGCTTGATGCGGCTGCGATGATGCAGCTAAAAGAGGCGGTTGAAGATGGCGTAAATATCGGCATAATGGGCGATAGGACGCCGCTTAATGGAGATAAATTTATAAGGCTTAGCTTTCTTGGCAAGGAGGCTAAATTTAACTACGGCCCATACTTGCTAGCTGGCATTTTGGGAGTAAAAATGAGCGCGCTTTGGTGCATAAAAAAGGGCGATAAATTTGACATAGAGCTAAGTGATATCGCTGATGAGATAAAGCTTAGCAGAGACCGCAAGGCAAGCGTCCTGCCATACGTGCAGAGCTATGTAAGGCAGCTTGAAGCAAGAGCGTGCAAGACCCCATCGCAGTGGTTTAACTTTTTTGATTTTTGGAGATGAGAGTGAAAATTTCACACGTTAGCACATTTAAAGTGGCGTTTTTTGACGTTGATAGCATGGAGGTGATGTGGCATGGAAACTACGTCAAGTACCTAGAAATGGCGCGTTGCGAGCTACTTGACAAGATAGGATACAACTATATCGCTATGAAAAAAGATGGTTACGCCTTTCCTATCGTAAAGCTTGACGTAAAGTACGTGCGTCCAGCCTTTTTTAACGACGTCATAAAGGTCACGACGACGCTTAGCGAGTGCGAAACGTTTTTGAAATTTCACTACCTTATAGAAAATGAAAAGGGCGAAAAAATAAGCGAGGCAAATACCGCGCAAGCCGTCATCGAGATGAAGAGCTTACAAACTTGCTTTGAGATGCCAGAAGCCCTAAAAAAGGCGCTTAAAGCCTACAATGAAAAGGAGAAAAGATGAGAAAAATAGCTCTTTTTTTAGCCATTTTTATATCTTGCTTTGGCTATGAGCTAGGTGAGCTTAAAAATATAGTAAAAACAGATGGAGTAAGCGGAAATTTCACGCAGACAAAGAGCCTGGCTGGCTTTAACAAAAGCATAAAAAGCTCGGGCGAGTTTAGGCTAGAAAAGGGCGGTCTTTACTGGGACACGCTAGAGCCAGTCGTCTCAAAGGTTTTTATAAATAAAGATGGTATTTTTAAAAACGAAAATGGCAAGCTTGAAAAGACGAGCGCAAATTTTGATGAAAAGCTCTTTTTGGCCATTATTAGCCTTGATGAGAGCGAGCTTAGGAAAGAATTTGACATAAAGACAGGCGGCAGCCTAAAAGAGTGGAGCATAGAGCTAAGTCCTAAAAATTTACTCTTTAAACAAATTTTTAAAACTATAAAGATAAGTGGCGACAAGGCGGTAAAAAAGATCGAGCTTGATGAGGTAAGCGGCGATAAAACGCTAAATGAGTTTAGTATAAAATGAAAAAACTAGCCACGATCTTGGCTTTTATCTTTGTTTTTTTGTGCTCACTTGGATATTTGCTTGCGAGCCTAAAAAACGTCCAAACTGACATCTTTTCACTGATAAATTTTAAAGACGCCAAAGAGGCAAAGGTGCTAAAAGAGGTGCAAGATGAGATGGCGTCAAATTTTTTGGTGCTGGTAAATTCCAAAGAGCTAGCCAAAAATGTGCAAAGCCTAGCACTTAAAAGCTCGCTTTTTAAGAGCTTTGAGGCGAAGATTGACGTAAATTTAAATGATATAAAAAGCGACATCAACCGCTCAAAGATCGCGCTTTTAAGTAGGGGTGATTTAGAGCTTTTAAAAAACGATAAAAAGGCCTTTTTTAAAAAGCGCGCAGAGGAAATTTTTAACAGCTTTAGCTTTAGACTTTTAAATATAAATGATGATTTTTTCTCGCTAAGTAGTGGCTTTAGCGCAAAAAATGGCAACGTTAGCTTAAATTTAGCAGATCTCATGCTTGAGGTAAAGGACGGCAAAAAGAGCTTTTTCTTGCTAAAAGGCGAGCTAAAAAAGGGAGCTTCGAGTGAGGGGCTAATAAATTTTTATAACGAGCTAGAAGCGCTAAAAGTTGGGCAAAATGAGCTTTTTGTGCATTCAAGTGCGCTTTATCAGGCATTTTCAAAGCAAAAAAACGAGAGCGAGAGCCTTTATATGAGCGTGGTTTCGCTTAGTTTGACCGCTATATTTTTGATGCTTGCTTTTAGAAATTTGCGAATTTTTTATGTGATATTTATCGCTGCGTTTGGCTTTAGTGTGGCATTTGCAGGCACTTTGCTCTGCCTAAATGAACTAAATATCCTTACTATTTTAATAAGCACGAGCCTCATTGGCCTCATGTTTGACTACATTTTGCACTGGCTTAGCAAAAACGAGGGCGAAGCGATCAGGGCTAGCAGCATAAAAAATATGCTAAAAATTTTCTTGCTAGGCCTTCTTATCACGCTTAGTGGCTATCTAGCTTTTACTTTTTCTGATCTTAGGCTACTTAAAGAGGTGGCGCTATTTTCGGCATTTGCGCTTATAGCTGCCTTTTTAGCTAGCTACTTTTTCATGCCTTTGGTCTTTGAAGGGGTTAAATTTTATAGATCAAAGGTTTTTGACGCGTTCTTAACTAAATTTTGTGAGCTCTCAGGCGTGGTTGCTAGGCATTTTGGGGTTAAATTTCTAACTATCTCACTTATTTTGCTAGCTATTTTTCTTGTTTTTGATCTTAAAAATTTATCAAAAAGCGAAAATGTAAAAGACTACTCAAATATGCCAAAGAGCCTGCTAGCGGACTCTTCTTATATATTAAGTCTAACTGGCAACAACCAAAACACGATGATAGTGACAAGATCAAGAGGTGACATTTTGGGAGGTGAAAAGAGCCTTTTAGATGAGTTAAAAAAGAGAAATTTGATAAAAGATGAGAGCTCGCTAAGCGATATGTTTTTAAGTAAAAGCGAGCAGGATGAGCTAAAAGAGGCCTTTAAAAAGGCGCTTGATGATGAGCAAATTTACGCGATTTATGAGAAATTTGGCTTTAGCAAAGATGAAGTGCGAAGTGAAATTTTAAAGGTTTTGGGCGAAAAGGAGCTTAGCGCGAATGAAATTTTGGCTCTAAAATCTATGAAGGATTTTAAGAAATTTGTCCTTGATGAAAATGCAAGTGTGGCTTACGCGAGTGGCTTTGTAAAAGGGGCGGCAAGTGATGAGGTGCTAGAGCGCCACAACGCTTTTAGTCTAAATTTCGCTAGCTCGCTAAATGAGAGCCTAACTCAGGCAAAAGAGCTTGCACTAAAGCTAAAAATAGCAGCGCTTGTGGTCGCGTTTTTACTGCTTTGGTTTTATTTTAGTGCGCTTATATCGGCACTTGTGATGGGTGTCATCATCTTTGGCGTGCTTCTTACGCTCTTTATCTTTACCGTTTTTGGCGTAAATTTAAGCATCTTTGGCGTCTTTGGGCTCATCCTTGCAAGCGCTGTGGGGATTGATTACATGATATTTGCGCTAAATGAAAGCCTTAGCGAAAAAGAGCGGATTTATGGGATATTTTGCGCATTTATCACGAGCTTTATCTCGTTTTTTACACTCTCGTTTAGCCAGACCGCCGCTCTTAGCGTCTTTGGGCTAAGCGTTAGCCTTTGCGTGCTGATATATGGGCTATGTGCTAGCGTTTTGGCTTGTAAAAATATAAAAATTTAGCTTTGTTTTCACGCCCCAAGCGTTTTGGCTAGCTCGGGGCTTTGGTGATATTATTTTATGACGACTAGTTTGCCAGTGCCTGCGTTTTGATTTACCTCGTTTTGGACGTTTGAAGCTTCGAGGAGCTCAAATTTATATGGAGGCTCAAATGGCGGCTTGGTTAGCTTTTCGCAAACGCTGCCCTTTTTAGAAAGGTCTATGTTGCCGCTTTCAAAAATGGTGCCTTTGTTACATTTGTAGCTTATCTTGACGCCATTTGTAAAGTAGTTATTTTGAGCGTATATTAGCGAGCCAAAGCGCACTCCAATGGCGTATTTTTGGTCATAAAAGCCATCTTTTGAGTCGTAAAAGTTGTTATAGACGTGCACCTTTGCATTGCGTGCCATAGGTAGGCGTTGCGCGCAGTTGTCAAAAATGTTATGAGCGACCGTTATAGTTCTCGTTTCGCTGCTGCCGTCAGAGTCTCTTGAGCCTATTAGCATCGTTTTGTCGTGATTTTCAAAGATGTTATGCGAGATCGTGATAGCCGCACTATCCCCCTTGATGTCGCATAGTCCGTCATAAGTTTGCCATTTAGTAAGCTCTCCACCTGCTAAATGCACATGGCTAAGCTCAACAGTGTCCTTAAAATGGCAGTGATCTACCCAGATGTTTTTGCTTGATTCTATACTAACGCCGTCATATTGCGCGTTAAAGCCATCATTTTTTTGTACATCTGGAAATGGATCAAAAGCATCTTCGATCAACATGTTGCGGATCGCGATATTTTGGACATTTTTTAGCAAAAGTGAGCCACCTTTTATGCCTGAGTTTTCGCCTAAGCCGATTATCGTGGTATTGCTAGCTACTGGCACTACGATGAGCTTTTTGTATTCGTTGGCTAAATTTTTGCGAAGCGCTGCTAGCTTTGGATCTTGCGAACCATCTAAATTTGCATGGCACGAAGCGCCGTAAGCCTGCATAAATTTGATATAAGAGCTAAACTCGCCACCGCTAATCTCACTTATAAATTTATCTAGCCCCAAGCTATTGCCATTTTGCGGGATCTTGCCTTCGCTAAGGTCTATGAGCCCATCCACATAGATGACGTAACCACCCATTTGAGCGTATTTTACAAGCTCTTGCCTATCTTTTACGACGACTTCTTTGCTCTCTTTGCCGGTGTATCCGCCAAAATTTTGCTCCGCACCAATGCTAGCGTAACCAAAGGGTGAGTCACTTGCTTTTATCTCGCCCACCTGTGCCTCAGCGCCAAATGCAAATAACGCACTAATGGCGAGTAACAATATCTTTTTAAACATCTTTAGCCTCCTAAATTTGGCTTTTTATTCTTGATATTTTATTGTAAATATCACCGCTGGATTTTATTTTAGCTCATTAAATTTAGTGTAAGGCTTTTATAAATTTTTAGTAAAAGCAAAATTTATGCGAAAAATATCTCGCTTTTTAGGCGAAGCAAACATAGATAGGCGCTTAGCACGCTTTGCTCTCTAACGTAGTTGCGCTCCCCTTTTAAAAGTAGCCTCTCAACCTCGATGTTGCCGTTTCTATCGCCAGCTGCGACATATACCGTACCAACTGGCTTGCTAGCTGTGCCCCCACCTGGTCCTGCTATGCCACTTATAGCAAGCGCAAAGTCCGCATTTGTCGTGCTTAGCGTGCCTTTTACCATCGCTTTTACGCAAGGCTCGCTCACGGCTCCGAAAGTATCTAAAATTTCATCCTCAACGCCCAGCCACTCGTGCTTTATGTGATTTGCGTAGGTTACTAGTGAGCCATCAAAGCTAGCTGAGATGCCGCCATATCTTGCAAATTTAGCCGCCGCAAGCCCAGCCGTGCAAGACTCGGCAAATGAAATTTTAAGCCCCTTTTGCATGAGCCTTTTTGCTACAAATTTGATCACATCTTTTTGCGGGATAAATTTTTGCGAAAATAGCGTTTTTACGCCTTGTAAAAAGCTCTCGATCTGACCAAATTTATTGCTTTTTGCCCTTACTAGTATCAAATTTGGCAGGATCTGCGCAAGGGTTATATCGACCTCGTAAGTTTTAGCAAGTGGCAACATAAGGATCTTCGCGCTATCTGCATCGATGTCTATTAGATGAAAGTAGCTAAAATCAGGCTCATATTCGACTAAAAACTCGCCTAGCTCTTCATTTGGATTAGCTTTTATGAGATTTATCTGAGCGTTATTTAGGCTGGCTAAAAAGCTATTTTTGGAGTAGTCTAAGCTATCTTTAAGTGCAAGGGTCGTGCTATCTTTTAGCTCTAGCGAGCCCCCAGTTAGCGTCGCTACGATCTTTGCAGCGATGGCAAAATTTTCATCTGAGCCAAAAATGCTTACAAAGTCGTAATCTTTTGATAAATTTTCGATGATAAAAGGTAGCTCTTTGCTATTTTTGGGAGCAAAACTGACCACTCCAAGCTCGCCAAAATGATCCTCGTAACTTTGAAAAATGTAGTTTAGAAATTCTCTATTTATCTCAAGATCTTCGCCTATTATCAAGATACTTTGTCTCATTTTTAAGCTCCTTTTTTTGCCTCATTATACTATTTTTCAGTGTGATTTAACCAGCACAGGTGTAAAATTAGCAAATTTTAAAATCAAGGTAAAAAATGGACTACAAAGAGACACTTTTACTCCCAGAGACAAATTTCCCGATGCGCGGAAATCTCCCACAAAATGAACCACAAAGACTAAAATCATGGTACGAAGAGCGCAAGGTTTATGAAAAAATGAAGAAAAATCGCCAAAATGCGGTTAAAAACTTCAACATCCACGACGGCCCTCCGTATGCAAACGGCCACCTACACATCGGCCACGCGTTAAATAAAATTTTAAAAGATATCATCACAAAAACGCACTATTTTTACGGCGAAAATGTCCGCTACGTGCCAGGCTGGGACTGCCACGGCTTGCCGATCGAGCAGCAAGTCGAAGTCAAGCTTGGCGATAAGAAAAAAGAGCTTAGCAAGGTCGAGATCAGAGAGCTTTGCAGGCAGCACGCGAGAGAATTTATAGACATTCAAAGAAACGAATTTAAAAGCCTTGGCATCATCGGCGACTTTGAAAATCCATACATGACGATGAAATTTGAGTTTGAGGCTGATATCTACAAAGCGCTTTGCGAGATCGCTAAAAAGGGGCTTTTGGTTGAAAGAAGCAAGCCAGTTTATTGGAGCTGGGCGGCTAGATCGGCGTTAGCTGAAGCTGAAGTCGAGTATGAGGAGAAAGAGGACTACTCTATTTACGTAGCATTTGAGCTTGATAGCGACGCGCTAGAAAAGCTTGGCGTAAAAGAGGCAAGCGCTGTCATCTGGACAACTACACCTTGGACACTTCCGGCAAATCAAGCCATAAGCCTAAAACCAGATGAAATTTATGTGCTAACGGCTGAAAATTTGATATTTGCAAAGCCACTACTTGAAAGCGTTGTGCAAAGCGGCCTAAGCAAAGGCGAGATCAAAAAAGAGTTCAAATCAAGCCTGCTTGAAAACACCCACGCGATAAACCCACTAAACGGCAGAAAGTCTAAATTTTTACTGGGCGATCACGTTATGATGGATGGGGGTACTGGACTTGTTCATACAGCTCCAGGTCACGGCGAGGACGACTACTATGTTTGCTTAAAATATGGCTTTAGCGAAATTTTGATGCCAGTTGATGATGGTGGCTGCTACGATGAGAGCATAAAACATTACGGACTATTTAGAAGCGACGTGGTAGACGAGTTTGTCGGTATGCACATCTTTAAGGCAAATGAGAAAATTTTAGAGCTACTTGGCAAAAGCTTGCTTAGCGTCTCTAAATTTAGACACTCTTATCCATTTTGCTGGAGAACACATAAGCCTGTAATTTATAGAGCCACAAAGCAGTGGTTTATCGCTATGGACGAGGCTAAACTAGGCGGCAAAACACTTAGACAAACAGCGCTAAAAGAACTTGAAAAGGTTAAATTCTACCCAAGCGTTGGCATAAAAAGAATAGGCTCTATGATAGAAAATCGCCCAGACTGGTGCATCTCTCGTCAGCGTGACTGGGGCGTGCCGATCGCGTTTTTCAGAGATAAAGCGACAAAAGAAGTTATATTTGATAGTGAAATTTTAGACCACATCGCAGGCATTTTTAAAGAAAAAGGCGCTGATGCGTGGTGGGCGCTAAGCATAGACGAGCTTTTACCAAAGGGCTCAAAATACAAAGCTGAAAATTTAGAAAAAGTGATGGATATCCTTGACGTATGGTTTGATAGCGGCTCGACATGGCATGCGGTCTTGCAAAGCGACAACTACGACGCTGGCAAATACCCTGCAAGCATGTATCTAGAGGGCTCAGACCAGCACCGCGGCTGGTTTCAAAGCTCGCTTCTAGTAAGCACAGCTATAAATTCTCACGCACCTTATGAGAGTATCCTAACTCACGGCTTTACTGTCGATGCTAAGGGCGAAAAGATGAGTAAAAGTAAGGGCAACGTCATCGCTCCACAAGACGTGGCTAAGACTCACGGCGTGGAAATTTTACGCCTTTGGGTTGGCATGAGTGATTACTCAAGCGACCTAAAAATAAGCGAAGATATATTAAAACAAATAAGCGAGCAGTACCGCAAAATCCGCAACACTATCCGCTTTTTACTAGCAAATGTAAATGACCTTGAGAGCCTAAATACAGAGTTTAACATCCTTGATAAATGGATACTAGCACGCGCTAAAAAGGTCTTTGATGAGGCGAGCGCTTGCTTTAGAAATTATGACTTTTCAAAGGGCTTTAATATCCTTTTAAATTTCTTATCAGCCGATCTTAGCGGCGTATATCTTGACGTTTGCAAAGATAGGCTCTACTGCGACGCAAAAGACGCCCCAAGAAGAAGATCAGCTCAAAGCGCGATGGCTATCATCACAAAGGCACTTTTGCCACTCATCGCTCCAACGCTTACTTACACCGTTGATGAGGTGATGGACTACGCTCCAAAGATCATCAAAGGCGAGGCAAAAGACGCGTTTGACTTAGTTTATGAGCCAATCAAATTTGATCTTAGCTTTGAAGATGAGCTGCTTTTTGCCAGCAGGGAGAAATTTAACGAGATCGTGGACGTTCTTAAAAAGGACAAAAAGATAAAATCAACTCTAGAGCTAAGCCTAGAGACAACTAGCCACAACATCACAGGCTACGACGAGCGCGAAGTGGCTGATCTTTATATGGTAAGCTCAGTTAGGCCTTATGATGATAGCGAGCCATTAGCTGAGTTTGAGCTAGAGGGCGATAAATTTAAGATCATAGCAAGCAACCTTCACAAATGCCCAAGATGCTGGAAATTTAACGCTAGCAAAGAAGATGCGCTATGCCCAAGATGTGAAGAGGTCATAAGTGCTAAGTGAGCCAGTAAGCGCAACTATCATAATAGCAACGATCGCTGCGGTGGTCGTTGTTAGCTTGTTTGGCATATTTTTGGTTAATAAATTTAAAGGATAGAAATAGTGGTAACTTTAAAAGAAGCTTTGAAATTTTCAGCTGAAGAGATAAAAAATTTAAGAGCCGAGCTTGAGGCGAAGATCATAAAAGAAAAAGAGCTTGGGGCTTATGTCGAGCAGCTAGCAAATTTAGAGATCGCAAAACTAGGCGAGGGCGTGCCTATCGCTATAAAAGACAACATCCAAGTAAAAGGCTGGAGCGTCACGTGCGCTTCTAAAATTTTACAAGGCTACGTAGCGCCTTATAACGCAACTGTTATCGAAAAGCTACTTGGCAAAAATTTAGCTCCATTTGGCCGCACAAATATGGACGAATTTGCGATGGGAAGCACGACTGAGAGCTCATTTTACGGTAAAACACTAAACCCACTAAATCACGCTCACGTCCCAGGTGGCAGTAGCGGTGGCTCAGCAGCAGCAGTCGCAGCTGGCCTTGCGGTAGCCGCACTCGGTAGCGACACTGGTGGCTCGATCCGCCAGCCAGCGGCATTTTGCGGATGTGTGGGACTTAAGCCAACTTATGGCAGAGTGAGCAGATATGGCCTTGGCGCCTACTCAAGCAGCCTTGATCAAATAGGTCCGATCGCACAAAACGTAGAAGATGCAGCCATTTTATATGACGCGATCGCTGGACACGATCCAAAAGATAGCACGAGTGCAGATGTGCCATTTGTGAGCGTTAGTGACAAGATAGACGGCAACAAAAAGCTAAAAATTTGTGTCATCAAAAACTACGTCGAAAACGCAAGCGAGCAGACAAAAGCTGCTTTAAATTTAGCGATCGAGAAGCTAAAATCACACGGTCACAGCGTAACTTACACAAATTTTGAAGACTCAAAATATGACGTCGCTGCCTACTACATCATCGCAACCGCAGAGGCGAGCGCAAATTTAAGCCGCTACGACGGCGTGAGATATGGCAGACGCGCAGAAGCTAGAAATTTAAAAGAGCTATATGTAAATTCGCGCTCAGAAGGCTTTGGCGAAGAGGTAAAAAGAAGAATTTTACTTGGTACATTTGTACTAAGTAGCGGATACTACGATGCTTACTACATCAAAGCGCAAAAAGCAAGAGCGCATATAAAAGCTCAGTACGAGAAAATTTTAGAAGAAAATGATCTCATCTTCATGCCAGTTGCTCCAAGCACAGCTTATAAATTTGGAGCACACAGCGATCCGCTTCAAGCCTATCTAAGCGACATCTACACGATCAGCGTAAATTTAGCAGGCCTACCAGCTATCTCTGTGCCAGTTGGCAAAGATGATCAAAATTTAAACGTGAGCGCCCAGCTCATCGCAAAAGCGTGGGACGAACAGACCTTGATAAATGGTGCTAAGAGCCTAGAAAATTTAATAAAAGGATAAAAATATGAAGATAGTAAAGAGAGCTTTAACATTTGAGGATGTGCTTCTTGTGCCGCAATACTCTGAAATTTTGCCAAAGCAAGTTGATGTAAAAACCAGGATCAGCAAAAACGTCACGCTAAATATCCCGATCGTCTCTGCTGCGATGGATACGGTGACTGAGCATAGAACTGCTATCATGATGGCAAGGCTCGGCGGTATCGGCGTCATCCACAAAAATATGGATGTCGAAAGCCAAGCAAAAGAGGTCAAACGCGTTAAAAAAAGCGAAAGTGGCGTCATCATCGATCCTATCTTTATAAATCCAGAAGCAACCGTGGCTGAAGCTCTAAGCCTTATGTCAGATCTTCATATTTCAGGCGTTCCAGTCATCGACAAAGACCGCAAACTAATAGGAATTTTAACAAACCGCGATTTGAGATTTGAAACAAATATGAGCACTTTGGTAAAAGACCGCATGACAAAAGCACCACTTATCACTGCGCCAAAGGGCTGCACGCTTGATGATGCGGAGAAAATTTTTTCTCAAAACAGGGTTGAGAAGCTACCTATCGTCGATAAAGATGGCAGACTTGACGGACTTATCACCATAAAAGACCTAAAAAAACGTAAAGAGTATCCAAACGCAAACAAAGATAGCTACGGCAGACTTCGCGTGGCTGCGGCTATTGGCGTGGGTCAGATAGACCGCGCTAAAGCGCTAGTCGATGCTGGCGTAGATGTCATCGTCATCGACTCAGCTCACGGCCACTCAAAGGGCATCATCGACACTTTAAAAGAGGTAAAAGCAAATTTTAAAGTCGATGTCGTAGCTGGCAACATCGCAAATCCAGCAGCCGTAAAAGACCTAGCAGAAGCAGGAGCTGACGGCATAAAAGTGGGTATCGGACCAGGATCAATATGCACCACAAGGATCGTTGCTGGCGTTGGCGTGCCTCAAATTTCAGCGATTGATGACTGCGCAAGCGAAGCAGCCAAATATGGCATCCCAGTTATCGCTGACGGCGGACTAAAATACTCAGGCGACGTGGCAAAAGCCCTTGCAGCAGGTGCAGCTTGTGTTATGGCGGGAAGCTTACTTGCAGGTTGCGAGGAGAGCCCGGGCGAGCTTATAACATTCCAAGGTCGCCAGTACAAAGTATATCGCGGTATGGGCTCAATAGGCGCTATGACAAAGGGCAGCTCGGATCGCTACTTCCAAGAGGGCACCGCTCAAGACAAGCTAGTACCTGAAGGCATCGAAGGCCGTGTGCCATTTGCTGGCAGCATAAAAGATGTGATACATCAGCTAATAGGCGGCCTAAGAAGCGCTATGGGCTATGTTGGCGCAAAAGATATCCCAACTCTTCAAGAAAGAGCTGAATTTGTCGAGATAACAAGCGCTGGACTAAAAGAGAGCCACGTCCACGACGTAGTTATCACTCACGAGGCACCAAACTACAAAGTTAATTAGTGTTAGACCTGCAAACTAGAACTATTAAATTTAACGAGCCACTCTATCTTGAGAGTGGCCGTATGCTATCAAATTTCAAGCTTATTTATGAGACTTACGGCACGCTAAATGCTGATAAAAGCAATGTTATCGTGATCTGTCACGCCCTAACTGGCTCGCACCACGCTGCTGGCACTTACGCAGGCGATGAGAAAGCTGGCTGGTGGGACGGGCTAATAGGCAGCAAAAAGGCGGTCGATACGGATAAATTTTATGTTATTTGCGTAAATATCTTAGGCTCGTGCTTTGGCTCGACCTCGCCGCTAAGCGTTGATAGAAGTAGCGGCAAAGAGTATAGGCTAAATTTCCCAGTCCTTGCTATAAGTGACGTCGTAAAGGCACAGATGAGGCTATTTAGCGAGCTTGGCATCACAAGGGCAAGAGCCGTGATAGGCGGCAGTCTTGGCGGTATGCAGGCACTTTGCTACGCTATCGAGTTTCCAGAATTTGCGCAAGATATCATAATGCTTGCAAGCACCTATCAGACTAAGCCTTGGGCGATAGCGTTTAATAAAATCGCTATCGAAGCTATTTTAAACGATGAAAATTTTAAAAACGGCGAATACGACGCAGAATTTATAAGAAAAAATGGACTAAAAGGCATGGCTTACGGCAGGATGGCAGGGCACATCAGCTTCTTAAGCCCTGATAGCATGGATAAAAAATTTGGACGCAACTACGTCGAAACTGACGGCCTTTACGATCTTTTTGGACATTTTCAGGTCGATCGCTACATGGAGTATAACGGCTACAACTTCCCAAAGAGGTTTGACCCGCTAAGCTACCTATACATCGTAAAGATGATGAATATCTTTGACTGCACAAGGCACTACGATAGCCTAAAAGACGCCCTTGCACCGATCAAAGCAAATCTGCATCTAGTCGCATTTAAAGGTGATCTACTCTTTCCGCCAAGCTGCATGAGAGAAATTTACGACGCACTTTGCGAAATGGGCAGAGGTGCAAAGACAAATTTTATAGAGATAGATAGCAACTACGGCCACGACGCCTTTTTGGTCGAGATAGAAAAATTTGATGGATATGTAAAAAATATATTAAAAGGATAGAAAATGGAGCAAAAAGAGCAAAGTTTTGAAGAGAAATTAGCCCTTGCAGATAAAATTTTAAACGATCTAAACAAAGATGATGTGAGCCTAGAAAACAGCATAAAGCTGCACGAGCAGGGCAAAAAGCTCTTAAATGAAGCAAGAGAAATTTTAGAAAACGCAAAACTTAGCATAAAGCAGGTGGATGATGAGTAAAATTTGCGCCCTTCAGCTGCCAACGCAGCCTTTAAGCGAGGCGAGGCTTGATTACTACCTTAAAATTTGCGCGGATGAAAACGCAAGGCTGGTTGTCCTTGGCGAATACGTGCTAAATAGCTTTTTTAAAGAGCTTGCCAGCATGCCAAAAAGCCTCATAAAAGAGCAGAGCGAGCGCAAAAAAGAGGCGCTATTTGCGATGGCAAAAAAGTATGATCTAAACATCATCGCACCTATCATAAATTTAAAAGGCAAGGAGATATTTAAAAGCCTAGCCAAATTTAGCCAAACGCAAGTAAAGCTATACGATCAGCAAATTCTCATGCCTTACGCGCATTGGAACGAGGCGAAGTTTTTTAGCAACGCAAGCGAAGAGCTAAATTTACCCATCTTTACATACGATAAATTTAAGGTTGGTGTCATGTTTGGCTTCGAGGCGCATTTTGACGTGTGCTGGGCGTATATGAGCGCTAAAAAGGTCGATATCGTGCTTGTGCCAACGGCTTGCACATTTTTTTCGCAGGCGCGCTGGGAGGAGCTTTTAAAGGTTAGAGCCTTTACAAACAACGTTTATGTGCTTCGCGTAAATCGCGTGGGAAGCCACAAGAGCGAGGACGAGCAGTGGAGTTTTTACGGCGACTCGATGCTTATTAGCCCATTTGGCGAGGTTAAGAACAGGCTTGGCAAAAATGAAGAGATGATGATCGATGAGCTTAGCAAAAAGGAGCTTAGCGAGGCTAGAAGCACTTGGGGCTTTATGCAGATAGAGGCTAAATTTAAAAGATGAAGCGCTGCGCCTGGGCCAAAAAGAGCGAGTTTAGCAAGAGCTATCATGACTATGAGTGGGGCAGAGCGGTCAAAGATGATAAGAAATTCTTTGAAATGCTCATTTTAGAGGGCTTTCAAGCAGGTCTTAGCTGGGACTATGTGCTACGAAAAAGAGCTGGGCTTGCTCAAATTTTAGACGGCTTTGATGCAAAAAAGATCGCTAGCTACGATGAGGCAAAGCTTCAAAGCCTCTTAAGCGATGATAGAGCGATCAAAAACCGCCTTAAAATTTACTCTTTGCCAAAAAATGCCAAGGCTTTTTTAGAGCTTTGTGCTGAGTTTGGCTCGTTTTATAGCTACATCTATAAATTTACAAATGGCAAGCGAGTGATAAATGACATAAAAAGCGCTAAGGACATGCCAGCAAGTAGCGAACTCTCAGAGAGCATCTCAAAAGATATGAAAAAGCGTGGCTTTAAATTTGTAGGTGCTGTGATCATCTACTCGTTTTTGCAAGGCGTTGGCGTCATCGATGATCACGAAAATGAGTGTTTTTGTAAAGGCAAAATTTAAGCTCGCCGCCACTTTAATCTTAATACAAAATAAATAATTTTAAGTAATCTTTATCATAAATAATCCTATAATTTTAGTAATCACAAAGGGTTTGAACAAAGGTGTAAATTTAAAATTTACAGGCTTTGGCGTAATACTAAAAAGGAGACGCTATGAGTAAAGTTTCAAGACGTGAGTTTATAAAATTTGGTGCTGTTTCGGCTCTTGCTGCAAGCGGAGTTTATGCGAGCGATATGCCAGTCTTTAGAGATAAAGATGTCAAATTTGACGAGGAGTGGGATGTCGTTATCATCGGTAGCGGTTTTGCTGGTCTTGCAGCTGGCATCAAGGCAAATGAGCGAGGCAACAAGGTTCTTATCTTAGAGAAAATGGGGCGAGTTGGCGGCAACTCTGTAATAAATGGCGGAATTTTTGCCGTGCCAAACAGCGAACTTCAAAAGAAAAACGGAGTCAAAGACTCAAAAGAGCTTTTCATCTCAGACTGCGTCAAAGCTGGCCTTGGGCTAAACCACGTGGAGCTTCTTGGCATCCTTGCTGATAGAGCGGTCGATACTTTTAACTTCACCGTAAAACACGGCGCAAAATACCTAGACAAGCTACTTCTTGAGGGCGGTCATAGCGTGCCAAGGACTTATTACACCGAAAATACAAGCGGCTCTGGCATCGTTCAGCCTCTAGCTGAGACATTTAAAAATTTACAAGGATGCGAGCTAAGAACAAGGTGCAAATTTGATGAGTTTGTAACCGACGAAAATGGCGCAATAGTAGGCGTTGCGGTGCGAAATGACTATAAATTTGATAAAAATCTATTTAGCGATGACAAAGAGAACAAAAGCGGCGAGCGTAAATTTATAAAGGCTAAAAAGGGCGTCGTGCTAGCAAGTGGCGGCTTTTGCAGTGATAAATTTTTTAGAAAGCTTCAAGACCCACGTGCTGTGCCTGAATTTGACACCACAAACCACCCAGGCGCAACTGCAGGCGCTTTGATCTCAGCCCTAAAAATAGGCGCTTTGCCTGTGCAAATCGGCTGGATACAATACATCCCATATAAATGCCCTGACGAAAAAGGCAACGGCATCACAAGTAAATTTGCCTCACAAGCTGCCTTTAGATACGGCATCTCAGTCGATCCAAAGACCGGCAAACGCTATATGAACGAGCTTGCTGATCGCAAGATAAGAGCTGATGCTATGTTTAGGATAATTGACGCTAAAAACGACAGCTATCCTATAAATTTATGTGACTCTGTAGCTGCTGCAAAGCTAGTCGAGAGTGACCTTGCAAATCCTATGAAAAACGGCGTCATAATGAAATTTGACACGCTAGCAGACCTTGCTAAATACTACAAAATGCCAGCTGGCGAGCTAGAAAAAACGGTTGAGAGATATAACGAATTTGTTAAAAAAGGCAAGGATGAGGAATTTGATAAGCCAATCAAGCTAACTGATGGCATCACCATCTCACAAACTCCATTTTACGCTATGCGCGGCGCTCCAAAGCTTCACCACACAATGGGCGGCGTAAAGATCAACACCAAAGCTCAGGTGCTAAACATCGACGATGAGCCGATCAAGGGACTTTACGCTGCTGGCGAGGTCACTGCGGTACGCACGGAGCTAGTAGGCTTGGTAGCTGCGCGATACTTGACTGCTTGACATTTGGCATGATAGCTGGGGAGAATATCTAAATTTACTTTCTTGCTTAAAACTCTAAGGTAAATTTGATATAAGGGGGAAGGGACTTGAATTACGAAGTCGTACCCTTCCCCCTTAACAACCCCCAACCCTTACGACGTTAGAGGTGCATGCTTCAGTGCTTCGCACCGCATGAATTTAAATTTTGTAAATTTAGCCTTTCGGAGTGAAATTTGAAACGAAGTGAGATAGAGAAATATATAAAAGAGAAATTTGACATTTTGGGTGAGCAAATTTTCCCAAAATATCCAAAATTTAGTGTCTTTCGTCACAAGAAAAATGAGAAGTGGTTTGCGCTACTTATGCAGCTAAGCGCTAATAAGCTTGGTCTTAGAAGTGATGAGATGATTGAGGTTTTAAATTTAAAATGTAGCCCTGATCTAGCCATGGTGCTAGTTGATGAGAAGCAAATTTTTAAAGCATATCACATGAATAAAAAGCACTGGATAAGTGTAAATTTAAACTCCAAAATCTCACAAAAAACCGTTTTTGACCTGATAGATGAAAGCTTTAGCTTAAGCAAATAAAAGCCATTTTCAGCCTTAAATTTAGTAATTTTTGTTAAAATCACGAAAAACTTAAGGATAAAATTTGCAAGAGCTAAACAACGAGATCAGAAAAGTCCATTTCATAGGCATCGGCGGCATCGGCATCTCAGCCATCGCTAGATTTTTACACGAAAAAGGCCACAAGATAAGCGGCAGCGACATCAAAGAGAGCAAGACGACGCTTGAGCTTCAAAATGAAGGCATCGAGGTCATCACGCCGCACTGCAAAGAGGCGATAAAAGACCAAGACTTCGTGGTCTATTCAGCCGCGATAAAAGAGGACAACATCGAGCTAGTGGAGGCCAGAAGAAAGGGCATAAAGTGCTTTTCAAGAAAAGAAATTTTGCCCTATGTGCTTGAAGATAAGTGCGTCTTTGCAGTTGCTGGCGCGCACGGCAAGAGTACTACTTCAGCGATGCTAGCAAGCCTTATTGAGGGCTCAGTCATCATCGGCGCCATATCAAAGCAGTTTGGCTCAAATATGCGCTACGCCAAAAGCGATAACGTCGTATTTGAGGCCGATGAGAGCGATTCTAGCTTTCTAAACTCAAACCCATATCTAGCCATCGTCACAAACGCAGAGCCAGAGCACATGGAGCACTACGACTACGATCTAGCTAAATTTTACGCAGCCTACAAGGGCTTTTTGGAGCGCGCAAAGGTTAGAGTGATAAACGCTGAGGACGAGTTTTTGAGCACGCTTAAGCTTGATGCGATCAGGCTTTACCCAAGCAGTGATATCACCGAGCTAACGATGGTTGTAAGAGACTATCAGCCATACACTAGCTTTAACCTTAAAAATTTAGGCAAATTTGAAGCCTTTGGCATGGGCGAGCACATCGCTATAGACGCATCTTTGGCTATTCTAGCTGCGATGCACGAGACGCCGCTTAAAGATATCAGAGAAAATTTATTAAATTTTAAAGGCATCAAAAAGCGTTTTGACATACTTAGCGCAAACAAAAATTTCGTCCTAATCGACGACTACGCGCACCATCCAACCGAGATAAAAGCGACGCTAAAATCAGTCTTTGAATACGCCAAAATTTTAGGTATAAACAGCGTCACAGCGATATTTCAGCCACACCGCTACACAAGACTTAGCACAAATTTACCTGGCTTTAAAGAGTGCTTTAAAGGCGTTGATGAGCTTGTTATCTTGCCAGTTTATGCAGCTGGAGAAAATCCTATCGAAGTTGATATGAAGAGCGAATTTAGCGAGTATAACCCGATATTTACCGACAAGGTCGAGAGGGTTGAAGAGGGGATAGAATTTACAGATGAATTTGGCGTGAAAAACCGCCTAAGTGACGGCATCGTAGTTGGCTTTGGAGCGGGCGATATCAGCGTGCAGCTAAGAGGCGGATATTAATGGATCTAAGTAGTTTCAAGCCTCAAGATGAAAATGAAATTTTAAAAGAGATAAAAGAAAAAGAGCTAAGCGAGGATGAAATTTCAAGCCTTATAAATTTAGGCAAAAAAGATATCTTGATCGCGCTTGCAAGGTCACAAAAGCTAAGTAGCGTTCATATAAAAGATATGCTGCCAAATGCCCCGTATCTAGCCGTTTGCTTGCTGGTTGAAAAGCAAGATATCAGCGAAGTGAGGGCTGAAATTTTAGAAAAGATCAAGCCTCATGCTGAGCTTTACAAAGAGCTTATCGCAAAGTATAAAGGCGTAAAATGGTAAGAAATTTGATAATAATCGCCGGTGTGATGCTGCTTTTTGGAGCGATCTGGGCGATAAAAGATGAAAAGATCAGCAAAAGCATCAAAGCAGCCGTGAGTGCGGTGCTTGTAGCGATCCTTGTTTGCGTCTATTTTTACGAGGAGAATTTATCCAAAAACGAGGACGCCATCTCAAAGCTAGTGACTGACTTTAAGCAGGGTAAAACACTAAAATGTGGCGAATACAACGTTAGCGCTGAGAAATTTAACTACGAATTTGGCACGGCGTCATTTTTACCAAAGCGAGAATTTAGTGATCTTTCAGGCGTCATCGTGCCTATAAAAAGTTGCGAGCAATGACTGAAGAGATATTTTTAAAGCTCGATCTGGGCGAGTATCTGGATAAATTTAACTCATTTTTAGCAAGGCAAAAACCGCTATTTTTACAAGGTGACAGCAAAATCCACTTTGAAAACATTAGCGAGCTTTCAAAGTATGATTTCAAGGCACCTGACGAGATAAAAGAGCTTGATGACGCGCTTATGAGACTTAGCAAGCAAGCAGTGCTTCACATCAGCGAAATTTACGAGTTTGCAAAGATTATTAAGTATTTTTCATATCTAAAAAAGCAAAAATTTGAAGGCAGGCTTGGCGAGTGGATCGCTAAAGTTGAAATCCCTGAAGCGATGAGCCAGATGGCAAACAGCTTTGATGAAAACGGCGAGTTTAGCGACAGCGTGGATGAGAGATTTGCTGCGATAAAGCAGGCTTTTAGCGAGAAAAAGCGCCAGATAGACGCTGAGCTTAAAAAGCTCATCTACTCAAAGCACATCACGCCCTATCTAGTCGATACCCAGACGCACTACATCAACTCGCAAGAGGCACTTTTGGTGCGTGGCGGCTTTAATCACGCCCTAAAAGGCACCGTGATCGCTAGAAGCTCAGGCGGCTACTTCTACGTCGCACCTGCAAGCACCGAGCGCCTAAAAAAGGAGCAAAGCGAGCTACTTGATAGAAAAGAGGAGATCATTTTTGAGCACTGCAAGAAATTTAGCCTGCAGATGAGCAAGAGCCTGCTCTTTTTGAAATTTATAAATAACGCTTTTGATCAGTTTGACGCATATCAGGCTCGTGTAAATTTGGCTAGATCGCGTGACTATGAGTTTGTTTTGCCAAATAGCTCACACGTTATCAAGCTTGAGAAATTTGCCCATCCAGCGCTAAAAAATCCAAAGAGCGTGAGTGTGGATTTTAGTAAAAAGGTGCTTTTAATAACCGGCGTAAATGCTGGCGGTAAGTCGATGCTTTTAAAATCAATCATCTCAGCCACGCTGCTTGCAAAGTATCTGCTGCCTATGCGTATCGACGCAAACCGCTCAAGCATCGGCTCTTTTAAAGAATTTGATGCGATCATAGAAGATCCGCAAAGTGTGAAAAATGACATCTCGACCTTTGCAGGCAGGATGGTGCACTTTGCAAGGCTTTTTACTAAAAAATCGATCATCATCGGTATCGACGAGATCGAGCTTGGCACCGATTTTGAGGAGGCTGCGAGCTTGTATGGCGTCATGATAGAGCGCCTCATCACTCAAGATATCAAAATGATCATCACGACTCACCACAAGCGCCTTGCGATGTTGCTAGCTAAAAACCCCGAGGTTGAGCTAGTGGCGGCACTTTACGACGAGGCGGCCCAAAGGCCTAAATTTGAGTTTTTAAAAGGCACGATCGGCAAGTCTTACGCTTTTGAAACGGCGGCAAGATACGGCATATCTCAAAATTTAGTGGCGCAGGCTAAGAAAATTTACGGCGAAGATAAAGAGAATTTAAACGAGATCATCACAAAGACGCTAAATTTACAAACTAAGCTTGATGAGGGGATAAAAGAGGTCACGGCAAAAGAGGAGCGGCTGGAGCGCTTGCTTGAGGAGCAAAAAGAGCTAAAAGAGAGAAATGAGATCAAGCTAAATGCGACTATTTCACGCCTTGAAAAAGAGTATTTTGACGCGATAAATGCGGCAAAAGCTGTTATAAATTTCAAAGATATAAAAGATAAACAAAGGGCGCTAAACGTGGCAAATGAGAAAAAAGCTGCCATCGTTAAGCCTAAAAAAACTGAGCGTGAGAGCCTAAAAGTAGGCGATAGAGTGAAGTATGAAAATATAAAGGGCACGGTTTTAAGCATCTCTAAAAATGATGCGATGATCGAGTCAAATGGCATAAATTTGCGCGTGCCACTCGAGCTTTTAAGAAAAAATGGCAACGAAGTAGTCTTGCCTAAAAAAGGTGGCGTAAGTTTAAGTGTAGATAAGCCAAAAACGGCCTCGCTTTCGCTTGATCTGCACGGCATGAGAGCTGACGAGGCGATAGCTAAGCTTGATAAATTTATCTCAGATAGTCTTGTTATGGGATTTGATGAGGTTAGCGTATTTCACGGCATCGGCACGGGCAAGCTAGCCTTTGCTGTTAAAAATTTCTTAAAAGAGCATCCAAGTGTGAAAGAGTTTTTTGACGCACCAGCAAACCAAGGCGGATATGGTGCAAAGATCGTTAAACTTTGAGCTAAATTTTTAATTAAAAAATGAAAGAAATTTTTTATTTAGCTTAGATATAATCCATTAGAAAAATTTAAGAAAGGAAGTTTAAACTTTATGCCAAGCGACGAATCGCAAAAAAAGCACTTTAGTATGGTTAAAACCGTCACTTTGGTCGTGGTTTTGCTTTTTGCTTTCTTTGTAGCTGAAAATTTAACTATCTATTCATATAAATACAATAACGCGCTCTCTACAAACAACTTTGACCTCAAAAAAAAGACTGAGTATCTAACAGATCAATATGTGAATTATTTTAAAAATATAAGTAAATTTAGTGTTTCAGACTTTCAAAATTATATAGCCGATAACGCTGTTGGTGATGTCTTTTTGCTAAAAGAAAATGGTAAAAATGGCTTTAAGATAGAGGCATCGTCAGACAAAAGCCTCGTAAATAAAGACTACGAAGACAATAGCTGTGGTGACATCTACTCTCATGATTTTCAAAAGGATTATTTCAAGGCTGAAATTTTGCCAGAAAATAGTGCCAAAGTATGTATGTTTGTTGCCGTAAACGACTATATTTTAGGCTTTAAAGCGCATATAGATCAAAGGATAACTGGCACTAGCGATGAATTTTATTTTCAGTGGCTGATGAAAAATATGGCTCTTACTTTGATCTTAAGCTCGATCGGTCTATTTTTAGGGCTTGCGGTCTGTCTTTGGTTTGTATTTAAGTATCTAAACATCAAATTTGACTATCTAAAAGTAAAAGAAGAGAGCACTATTAAGATCGCTGAACTAAAAGAGAGGCTATACATCGATCCGATTACTGGACTTTTTAACAAGGCTGCGCTTTTAAAAGATGTGAGCGAGTATAAATATCCAAAAGTGATACTTATGGATATCGATGATTTTGGCAAGATGAACGACTACTACGGCAAATACGTGTGTGACCAGATACTAAAACAGATGGCAAATCTCATCAAAGAATTTGCCAAAAATGAGAATATGAAGGCTTATTGTATCGAGGCGGACAGATTTGCTTTGGTCGAAGATAATAACGACTTTATCGACAGATACGAAGAGCTTGCTGAAAATTTACTAGATATCTTTAAAGGTAGGATGCTTAGCATAAAAGATGAAAATGGCGTAGAGGTCGATGATATAGAAATTCACAACACCATAGGCTTTGCGCTTGATAGCGACCAGACCTTAAGAAAGGCAACCATCGCGCTAAAATCAGCCAAAACGCTTGATAAAGACTATGTTTGCTACTTTAAAGGACTAAGTCAAAAAGATGAATACGCAAATCAGATCGAGCGCTCAAAGCTGATCCAAAACGCTACAATAAATGATAACATTGTGCCGTATTTTCAGCCGATATTTGACGAGAAAAAGATCCCTATAAAATATGAATGCTTGATAAGAATTTTAGACCGCGACGACGTCATCTCGCCAAGTGTATTTTTGGATATCTCGAAGCGTATCAAGCGTTACGCAGACCTTGAAAAACAGCTCATCAAAAAGTGCTTTGAGCACCTCACTGAGGATCCAAATTTGGTTCTTTCTATAAATTTAAGCAGCCGAGATATGATAGATGGCGACGTCTCTGCGCTGGTTTTAAATTTGCTAAACAAGCACAATGTTGCTGGCAGGATAGTGTTTGAGATAGTTGAAGACGAGGAGCTAAAGAGTGCCGAGCGCGTCTCAGTCTTTATCGAGCGAGCAAAGAGCATGGGCGCTATGATAGCGATCGATGACTTTGGCTCTGGCTACTCAAATTTCTCTTACATCATAAAGATCAAGCCAGACTACGTGAAGATCGATGGCTCTATCATCAAAGACATCGATATCAATAAAGACTCATACGCCATCGCTAGCGCGATCGTGGCATTTGCAAATGATCTTGGCATAAAAACGATCGCAGAGTATGTCCATTCTAAAGAAATCTTTAACGTCTGTAAGGAGATAGGCATCGACGAATTCCAGGGATTTTACTTGGGAATTCCTTCTAAAAAGGCGTTTTAGTGGTAGTTAGCTTTTTAAAAGAGCTTTTAAGTTTTTGCTCTATCACGCCAGAAGATGCTGGAAGTTTGGAGTTTATCGCTAAATTTATGCCTGATTTTGAGGCTAAATTTATAGAAAAAAATGGCACAAAAAATCTCATACTTTCTAAAATTTATGGAGACGGGGAGCATCTAGCCTTTGCAGGGCATGTCGATGTCGTGCCACCAGGAGATGGCTGGGATAGCGAGCCATTTACCCCACTTGAAAAAGATGGCTACATCTACGCAAGGGGTTCGCAGGATATGAAAAGTGGCGTGGCTGCCTTTGTTTGTGCTGCTAAAGAGGCTAAATTTGAAGGCAAACTAAGCCTCATTTTAACAAGTGACGAAGAGGGCGATGGCACTTACGGCACGCCTTTAGCACTTGAATATCTGCGTGAGATAGAGGATCTGCCTAAATTTTGCGTCGTGGCTGAGCCAACTTGTGATAAGAAATTTGGCGATAGCATAAAAGTCGGCAGACGTGGCTCGATAAATGGCAAGATCGTGATAAAGGGCGTTCAAGGTCACGTGGCATACCCAGAAAAATGTCTAAATCCAGTAAATTTAATAGCTCCACTTTTAAGTAAGATAGCTGACCATGATATGGACGGGGGGAGCGAGTTTTTTAGCCCAAGCAAGATCGTGGTTACGGACATTCGTGGCGGCATGCAGGTTTGCAACGTCACGCCAAGCGAGCTTAGCATAATGTTTAACGTTAGAAACTCAAATTTAACCGATGTAAATGACGTTGAGAGCTATCTTAGAAGCGTTTTAGATGGGCTTAGTTACGGGCTTAGTATAAAGCAAAGCTCAAAGAGATTTTTAACGAACAAAGATAGCAAGATCGTAAGAAATTTAATGGCATCTGTCACAAAGATCACTGGCGTTACGCCACTTTTAAATACAAAAGGCGGTACGAGCGATGCAAGGCACTTTTCTGAGTTTGGCGTAGATGCGATAGAATTTGGCGTCATAAACGACCGCATACACGCCAAAAACGAACGAGTTAGCGTTGATGAAGTAAATAAACTTTATGAAGTTTTTAAAGACCTGATAGAAAATTTTCATTAATCTCTTTTATCATCAAATAGTTAAATTTAGTCGCTATCGTTGGTGTTGTTGGCTTGTTGGCTGGCATCTTTGCGGGACGAGCTTTTAAGAAAAATGGCTACCTTTTACCTGAAACCGAAACTGCTCCATTATATAGACCGCGCTTATTACTGCAACCACCGCTAAAATGGTGATCGTTATTATTGGAAGCGTCTGTTTGTCAGGGTTTGAGCCTAGAAAATAGCCAGCTCCAAGCAAAACAGCACACCAAACCCCAGCACTAAGCGTGGTAAGTAGGCAAAATCTAAAAATATTCATCTTGGCAAATCTAGCTAGCAGGCTGATATACTACGAATTTTAGAGATAAGGCGCGAGTTGAGGGTTGAAATTTCGCCGTGTTTATTAAAAAATATCTCAAATGTATCTATCTTTTTGTGAGTTATACCTACAAATTTGCCATATTTTAGATGATATCATGCCCAAAAAAGTAGCAAAGACACTACAAAGGCGATAGGACTTTTGCCAACTATCATTGCTATTTTATTTTTGATAGCACTTATCTTTGGTCTAAAACTTGGCGAAAATGGTGCATTTATGCAAAGAAGTAAATTTTGTTCAGTGGGAGCTATCAGTAAAATTTTC
>NZ_NDYN01000003.1:0-71547 GCF_002165815.1 Campylobacter concisus | reverse complement strand
CGTGACTTCTCGATGTTTTATGGCATAGTCTCTATCGTTCTTTTTGCAAGCATCACAAATTTAGTGCTAAATCAATACAAATTTGGCTTTGAAGCTCAGCTCTTTTTTTAGGCATGGGAGCAGGTGCTGCGATAAGTCATAACTTTATCTTAGTCTTAGCAAGCTCAGGAGCTGGCATCACACCTTTTGCCCCGTATGCCGTAGTGATCGGCTTTATCTACGCTATTTACGTTGGATTTTTCACTAAAAAAGCTTAAATAAATTTGGCTGCTTTTGCAGGTTTTTGCTTATAAATTTTAAATTTAGAGAAATTTAGCCACCAAAGTGGCTAAATTTGAAGTTATCTTAAAATTTGAATTTTTGCTTTTGCGCGGAGTTTTTCGAAGTAATCACTCATTAATTTTTCTTGCTCGCCTTGGTAAAGCTCGTTTATAACGTTATCTTTTACATCAGCAAAGCTTGGTGTGTATGAGCCGATCTTCTCTTTTACTAAAAACATATCAAAGCTATCAGGTCCTTGCAAAGGCTGTGTGTAGTCGCCGTTATTCGTGCCTGAGATGATCGCAGCAAGTCTTGGGTCTATGCTTTGATAGTCCAAACTGACCTCTTGTGTTTGCACGCCATCTAGCAGTTTCGGGCTTGTCTTTTGAGCTTCAAGCAGCTCAGGGTCTTTTGCTCGATAAACTACGACTCTAGCGGTGCTAAAGACCTTAAATTTATCAGGATTAGCATCAAAATACGCCTTTGCTTTTTGCTCATTTATATTTTTGCCAGCCTCAGCAGCTATGCTTTTATAAAGCTTTTCTTGAAGCATCTTGTGCTCTAAGTTGTTTTTAAAGTCCAAAAAGTCCATGCCTTGAGCTTGGATAGAGCTTCTAAACTGCGAATTTGTCATGCCATTTTGCTTTGCGATCGCCTCGATCCTGTCGTTTAGCTCAAAAGGCGTAACGCTTAAATTTAAGTTTTTTATCTGCGCATCTTCAAGCCTATCTCTGATAAGCAAATTTAAAGCGTCCTGCTCTGTTGTCTTTAGCTGTTCCTTCAAGCTATAAACCTCGTAAAGCGTGATAGGCTCGTTCTCCACGATAGCTGCGATGCCGTTTATCATCTGAGCTGAATATAAATTTAAGGCACTTAACACGCCAGCAGCCAAAAAGAGCAATTTTTTCATAATGAAACCTTTATTTAAGTATTTAGTAAATATAATTTTGGGCAATTATAACATAAAAATAAGGCACAAAATGATAGTTACTAGATTTGCTCCGTCGCCTACTGGATACCTACATATAGGCGGACTTAGGACAGCTCTTTATAATTATTTATACGCAAGAGCTAACAATGGAAAATTTCTGCTCCGCATCGAAGATACTGACTTAAAACGAAACTCAGAAGAAGCCACACAAGCCATAAAAGAGGCATTTGCTTGGTGCAAGCTTGATCACGACGGCGAAGTGACATATCAGTCAAAGAGATTTGATCTTTACAAAGAGTATGTTAAAAAGCTGCTTGATGAGGGCAAAGCCTACAAATGCTACATGAGCAAAGAGGAGCTTGAGGAGCTTAGAGCTAGTCAAGAGGCTAGAAAAGAGCGTCCAAAATATGATAATAGATATAGAGATTTTACTGGCACACCTCCAGCTGGCATCGAGCCAGTTATCCGTATAAAAGCCCCACTTAGCGGCGAGATCGTCATACATGACGGCATAAAAGGTGAGGTTAAATTTAAGGTTGAAGATATCTTGGATGACTTCATCATCGCAAGAAGCGACGGCACACCGACATATAACTTCACAGTTGTGATAGACGATGCGTTAATGGGCGTAACTGACGTTATTCGCGGCGATGACCACCTCTCAAATACCCCAAAACAGATCGTTCTTTACGAGGCGCTTGGCTTTAAAACACCTAAATTTTACCACGTCGCTATGATAAATGGCGAGGACGGCAAAAAGCTTAGCAAAAGGCACGGCGCGACTGATGTTATGGAGTATAAAAAGATGGGCTATCTGCCTGAAGCGCTCTTAAATTTTCTCGTTCGTCTTGGTTGGAGTCACGGCGATGATGAGATTTTTACTATCGAGGATATGCTTAAATACTTCAATCCAAATGATATCAACAAAAGCTCAAGCACCTACAACGCTCAAAAGCTTGACTGGCTAAATTCTCACTACATCAAGACCTTGCCTTACGAGAGACTAGCGCACGATATGCTCGAGTTTGGCGTGGATTTTAAGGCTTTGGTAAAGGGTGAGTTACTGCTAAATTCGCTCCGTGAGAGGTCAAAAACCTTAATCGAGATGGCAAATAGCGCAAATGCGATAATCAACGCTCCAAAAAGCTATGACGAGAAAGCTTGGGCTAAATTTATAAATGAAAATAGCAAAGAAATTTTGGCTAAATTTGCTCAAATTTTAGACCGCGACCTTGACGCAAAGGGCTACGAGGAGCTAACTAATAAATTTTTAGAGCAAAATGGCTTAAAACTAAAAGACCTGGCTCAAGCCTTAAGGATAGCGCTAACCGGCTCAAGCGTGAGCCCAAGTATCTTTGAAGTGCTTGAAGTAGTAGGCAGCAGCGAGATCAAAAACAGAATACAAAATTTATTAAAGGAAGAGAAATGACACATGTAACTAAAGAAGAGGCACTAAACTACCACATCGGCGGTAAGATCGAGATCAGGGTAAAGACACCTTGCGAGACTTCAAGAGACCTTTCAATGGCCTATACACCAGGCGTTGCTGAGCCATGCCGTGAGATAAATGCAGACACTGAGCTAGCTTACAAATATACAAATAAAGCAAATTTAGTGGCTGTCATCACTGATGGCACGGCTGTTCTTGGACTTGGTGACATCGGCGCTATCGCTGGTAAGCCAGTTATGGAGGGCAAGGCGGTGCTATTTAAGAAATTTGCAAACGTTGATGCCTTTGACATCGAGCTAGACGAGCATGATCCTGATAAGATCGTTGAGATTTGCAAGGCTCTAGCTCCTACATTTGGCGGTATAAATTTAGAAGATATCCGCGCTCCAAAGTGCTTTGAGATCGAACGAAAGCTTCAAGAAGCAGTCGATATCCCTGTAATGCACGACGATCAACACGGCACAGCGATGATAACAAGTGCTGGCATTATAAATGCGATGGAAATTTCTGGCAAAGATATATCTAAGATAAAGATCGTAGTTAGTGGTGCAGGTGCAGCCGGCATAGCGTGCGCGAAGATGTATAAAGCACTTGGTGCAAAACATATCGTGATGATAGATAGCAAAGGCGTCATCCACTCAAAAAGAACAGACCTAACTCCAGAGAAGGTCGAATTTGCGCTTGAGACTGAGGATAGGACACTAGCTGATGCGATGAAAGGCGCTGATATGTTTTTAGGTCTTTCAAAGCCTGGCGTTGTGACAAAAGAGATGGTCGCATCAATGAACAAAGAGCCTATCATCTTTGCTTTGGCAAACCCAGTGCCTGAAATTTTCCCAGAGGACGTCGTAGCTGTAAGAGATGACGTTATGATGGGCACAGGCAGAAGCGACTATCCTAACCAAGTAAATAACGTTTTGGGCTTTCCATTTATCTTTAGAGGCGCGCTTGATGTTAGGGCTAAAAAGATCACTGAAAATATGAAAATGGCTGCAGCTAAAGCGCTTGCGCAGCTTGCAAAAGAGCCAGTGCCAGCTGAAGTTTTAAAAGCAAGTGGCGTTAGCGAGCTAAAATTTGGCAAGGAGTACATCATCCCAAAACCATTTGATAAGCGTGTGCTAACGGCGGTCGCTCCAGCAGTTGCAAAAGCTGCAGTTGAAGATGGCGTAGCGAGAGTAAAAGAGTTTGATGTTGAGGCTTACAAAGCTAAACTTGCAAAAGGTTTTTAATCAAATTTAGCCCAAATTTTGGGCTAAATTCTTCTCTTGGCATTTTGTAAAAGACAAACCTTGTAAAAACAGTAAATTTAAGGACAAAAAATGCAAAACGTGAAGCTCATCTCACACCCATTGATCGAGCATAAATTAACCATTTTACGTGATAAAAACACCCAACCTTTTCAGTTTCGCATGCTAGTTGATGAGATCAGCTACCTTATGATCTTTGAGGCGACTAGAAATTTAAAGGTAAAAGATGTCAAAGTCCAAACCCCAGTTGCACTGGCAGACGCAAAGAGGCTTACTACAAAGGTGATGATATGCCCTATCTTAAGGGCTGCGCTTGGCATGCTTGATAGCGTCTTTACTATCATCCCAGACGCGAGTGTTGGCTTTTTGGGCTTTCAGCGAAACGAGGAGACAGCGCAGGCTGAGTTTTTCTACGCAAAGCTTCCAAAAGACGCAAAAGAGCGCATGGCGATCATCATCGATCCTATGTTTGCAACTGGCGGCACGGCGATAGATGCGGTCAAATTCTTGCGTGAAAAGGGCGTTAAAGAGATCAAATTTATCTCTATCATCGCCGCACCTGAGGGGCTAAAGAGATTTAGTGAAATTTACCCAGACGTCGAGGTCTATACGGCTTCTATCGATGAGAAACTAAACGAGAAAAACTACATCGTTCCAGGTCTTGGTGACGCTGGCGATAGAGTTTTTAACACTCTTTAAGGGCTAAATTTGAACAAAAGACTTTTGCCGGCCTTAGTTGCCTTTGTCATTGCTATCATCATCGGTACTTTCTTTTTTTCAAAAGAGGGCGGCGAGGCAAACAAAAACGCTCAAATTTTACTTGAGCAGCTTAATAAAGAGGGGCAAAAGAGCCAGAGCCTCGCAGAAAACGGCTCATATACCTCAAAAGATGAGGTCGCGCTTTATATCTATAAATTTAACAAGCTACCAAAAAATTTCATAACCAAAAAAGAGGCACTTGAACTTGGCTGGGACGCAAAAAGCGGAAATTTATGGCAGATAAGCGGCGGCAAAAGTATCGGTGGAGATAGATTTTCAAACAGAGAAAAGAGGCTGCCTGAGGCTGATGGTAGAAAGTGGTTTGAGTGTGATGTAAATTACAATGGCGGCAGGCGAGGCGCTGAGAGAATTTTATACTCAAACGACGGGCTTATCTACTACACGCCAGATCACTACGAGCATTTTTACCTGCTTTATGAGAAGAGGATGCAATGAAAATCGTGATCTTGGATGCTAAAAAAATGCTTGAAAAAGAGAAGATGCATGAGTATTTTGCAAAGAAATTTGACCTGCCAGAGTACTACGGCAGAAATTTAGACGCGCTCTTTGACTGTCTTTGTGAGATAAATGAGCCAACGCTCATAAAGCTAAAAAACGAAGATGACTTGCAAGGTGACACGAAAGAGAGCTTAATTCGGCTATTTCATGATGTTTGCAACGAAAACGAGATGGTTAAATTTGAGCTTGTAAAAGATAAAAAATGATATTTGGAAAGATTGATTATCTAAATTTACTCCCATTTCACGTTTTTTTAAAATCAGCTCCACTCAAAACTCAGGTCAAAAAGGCGATCGAGTTTAAAAAAGGTGTGCCAAGCAAGCTAAATAGAGCCCTAAACGCCAGAAAGATCGACGCTGCGGTTATCTCAAGCATAGCTAGCAAAAAGGCAAATTTAAAGAAGCTAAATTTTGGAATAGTCGCCAAAAAAGATGTAAAAAGCGTGCTTGTGCGCAAAAACTCAGCCCCAAAGCCAGATCCTGCCTCAGCTAGCTCAAACGCCCTAGCCAAGGTGCTTAAACTAAACGGCGAGGTGATCATAGGCGACAGGGCGCTAAAGGCATACTTAAGCGATGGCAAAGAGTGCTTTTATGACCTTGGTCAAATTTGGCACGAAAAGACAAATTTGCCCTTTGTTTTTGGTAGATTTTCTTACGTAAAAAATGGCTCGTTTTACAAAAAACTGGTCGCAAAATTTCTACAAAAAAACGTAAAGATCCCAAACTATATCTTGGCCAAGTACGCTAAAAGCCGTGACATAAGCGAGCAAGATATCAAGTGGTATCTCAAATTTATAAGCTACAAAATAGGCCCAAAAGAGCAAAAATCACTCCGAAAATTTTTTAAAGAAGATAGATTTTTAAGAGAGGCTGTATCGCAGGCTTAGATAAATTTAGACTTTATAAATGTTTAAAGTTGCGATACAAAAATCCATCTAGGATTAAGACTTAACCTTATTTTTAGCAAAATCACAAAAGTATTTTAGAAGCAAAATTTCATCTTATTTTTGATCACATTTGATAAGATCTGCTCCGCCAAAGTGGCTTTTTGGAGCAGACTAAAGTGCTAGAGTTTGTAAATTTATCTTACGCTCTCCAGCCAAGTTTTTCTCGTTTTGCTTTCATGTCAGCTACGATATTTTCAGCAAGTGCGACAGGATCAAGATTTACTACCATTTTTGAGCCAAGGATCGGCAATGTGCCATTTGCCATAAATTCCTCAACATTTTTTGAGCCTTGAACTGGGGCAAAGACGCAGTGGTAAGATGAAATTCCAAGTAGTCTAAAGCCAAGTGCGGCATCTATGCCCTTTTCATTTGACCACTCAGGGCTTGAAAATGCGTATGGCAGGTCTTTGATGTCAGTATTTAAGTTTTGACTAAGCGCATTAAACATCGCTGAAGCCCTAGCGTTGTCCAAGCATTCGCCCATGTGCCAGATCGGCGGGATCTTATAAGGGGCTAAAAATTCTCTCAAGCTATCTCCGCAGTATTCAAGCGCATTTGCATTGCAAAGTCCTGTTTTTAGTAGCGGAAATGAGGCGCAGCCGTTTGTCATGATTAGGACATTGTTTTTTAGAAGTGTTCTAGCTACGTTTACGACAGCTTTTTCATAAACTACGCGTGGATTTGAGCAGCCGACTAAATTTACAAGTCCAAGGATCTTGCCCTCTTTTATCGCATCAGCGATAACCTGCGTTGAGCCAAAAATTTTATTTACATTTTCTAGTGAAAAGCCCATTTTAGCTTCGACTTCGTATTGCGGGATATGCACTGGTATGCCTTTTCTAGCTTCGTGGCTTTCAAGCGCTCTATATAAAATTTTCTCTGCGATCTCGTGAATTTCGCTCATATTTGAGTGATGATGGTCAAAGCCGATATGCTCAGCCCCAGGAAGCCTTGCAGAGTCGCTTGTAGTGATGACTGTCGTTTTGAAGCACCTTGCCACCTCCATAACGGTAGGATAGACATCTTGCACATCAGCTAGCCAAAGATCAAGCGCCCCTGTGCCAACGACAAGCTCTGCGCCAACTGCGTTTGAAAGCGGTATAACGCCGTCGTAGCGATACATAGCCGAAAGTCCGTTACAGCAAACACCATAAAACTGAATGCCCAGCGCGCCCTTTTCTTTAGCTAAATTTTGAAATTTCTCGCTCTTGCCAAGCTTAACGACGACACTTACTAAAAGTGGAGAGTGTCCGTGAAGAGCGATATTTACATAGCCTTTTTTGATAGCGCCTAAATTTATCTTAGAGTCATTTAGCTTTGGCAGACCAAATAGACAATCCATCGCAATAGACGTGCCAAGCGTGCTTGACCAAGCGTAAGCTAGGCCTGTGCGGAAAAACTGCTTCATTACATTTCGCCAGTCGCCATCTGTGCCAGTGCTCGTTCTGTGAAGGCTCTCTGTAACCTCGTGATAGACGCCTATTGGCAAGATATCAAGCTTTTTCCACACCTCTTGGCGCTCTTTTGGAGCAAAGGTCTTTATAGCTTTATGCTCTTGTGGCAAGGTACGAGATAGATCTTCAAGCAAGATATCAGCGATCTGCGAGGCAAGCTCATTTATGCTTTTGCTCTCATCAAGTCCAAAAGCCTTTGCGACTGCACGCACTTTCTCTTCGCCTTCTATTGGGATATTTAGCTTGCCAGTTGCTGCGTTTTTAAGAGCTATCATGTTTTCTCTGCCTCTTGCACCGTGAGCTGCAGCACCGCCAGCTACGTGACGGAGTAAATTTCTAGCTACGATGACATCTGCATCAGCGCCGCACACGCCACGAGTTGCCTTTGATGTGATCTTACATGGTCCCATAAAGCAGATCTTACAGCAAATTCCAGCCATGCCAAAGGTGCATTGTGGCTTTTGCTTGTCAAATCTATCAAAAACAGTCTCGATCCCCATATCTTGCATTTTTAGGAGCATTTCGCTAACGGCTGGATCAGGCGTTTCTTCGATTACTTTTTGCTTATTTGGAAAGGTTTTTTTATAAAGTGAGATAGCATTTGAGTAGTCTGTAAATTCTGCCTCGTCTTTGTAGTCATAAAAGCCTTTTTCATTTGGCTTAGCCTCTTTATCAAGTCCGTATTTCTGGATCTTGATGCCTAAAATTTCGTCGTTTGTTTGCATTTTTTGCTCCTTATGCAAGTAAATTTTATCTTTTGGATAAGTCTTGGATTATATCATCAAAAATTTTCACAGAGATTGATTTAGGATAAATTTAGTGTAAATTTTAGATTTGGTTACTATAATTACACACTTAAAATAAAATTCAGGAAAATTTATGACCAGGCGTTATGCTTTACAAATTTTAGGCTCTTTCTTGGCTCTTAGTAGCCAAAAAGCTCTAGCAAGCACTCCAAAGATCGGCGTAAAAATAGGCTTTGTGCCGATAAGCGATCATCTATGCATCATCGCTTCAAAGCTCTATAAAAGTGAAAATTTCATGATAGTGCCTATTAAATTTGCCAGCTGGGTTGATCTAGCTGAGGCGCTTAGGGCAGGGGCGATTGACGGGGCTTTTATGCTAGCTCCACTAGGTCTTATGCTAAGAGCAAATGGCGCAAAGATAAAGACTGTGCTATCAGCTCACAAAAATGGCTCAGCCCTTGTGGCTAGAAGCGACGTGGCCGGTCTTAAGCAGCTTGCTGGCAAAAAGATCGCTGTGCCTTCAAAATTTAGCATGCACTATTTTTTACTTGATACGATCTTAAAGCGGGAAAATATGAGTGCAGATATCATTGAGATGGCGCCACCTGAGATGCCTTTTGCGCTTCTTAGCCATCAGATAGACGCCTACATCGTGGCTGAGCCATTTGGACAAATGGCGGTAAATTTTAAAGGCAGAGCGAAAAATTTACTCTTTTCAAAAGATATAAAGCCAAACCACATCTGCTGTACATTAAATTTTCAAGAAGAAATTCTCTTAAAGCCTTATTTTAACGAGCTTTTAGATGCTTTTAAAAAAGCTGCAAGCTTTATCACAAAAGATCACGAAAAAAGCGCACTTTTGGGCAATGAGATCTTAAGTCAAAATGCAAATTTATTAAAGCTAGTGCTTGATAAAGAGATCGTAAGCTACGACGATCTGAGCCTAAAAGCAGAGGAGCTAGAGGAGCTAAAAGAATTTCTAATCAGCAAAAATTTAGGCAATCAAAAACTAGCAAATTTAGAGATAAACTCATACTTGGAGCAAAGATGAAATACCTTTTTCAAATTCTCGTTTTAGCCCTAGCTTTGCTTATCTGGCAAGCTTTTAGTGGGGACTTAGTACCAAGCGTAAAAGAGGTGGTAGGCGCATTTTTCGAGCTTGCAAAAAGCGGCAAACTGCTTCTTGGCGTCACTGACTCACTCATTAGATACGTCATAGGACTTCTCGTCGGCTCGTTTGTTGCGGTTTTGGTCGGACTTATATTTGGACTTTTTCCTAAATTTGCAAACGCATTTGAGCCGCTTATCGGGCTTTTGCGTCCTATTTCGCCGATTGCTTGGATACCTTTGATAGTCCTTGCCTTTGGCATCGGAGATAAACCAACCATTTTCATCATCGCTTATGCGATATTTTTCCCTATGCTGCTTCTTACTATAAATGCCGTAAAAAGCGTGCCAAATGAGCTTGTTTTGGCGGCTCGTGGCTTTGGAGCTAGCAAAATGCAAATAATCACTGGCGTCATCATGCCAGCAAGCCTTTTTAGCATCATCTCAGGGCTAAAACTAGCAGCGAGCCTTGCTTGGATAAATTTAGTAGTTGGCGAGATGGTTGGAGCGCAAAGCGGGCTAGGATATCTCATAATAGACGCTAGAAACCAGCTTAGGATAGATAGCGTAATGGCGGTGATTTTTGTGATCGGCGTGATAGGTATCGTGATAAATTTCATCTTTTCGCTCATTGAAAGATACGCAGGGGAGAGGCTTGGACGATGATAAAGATAAAAAATTTAACCAAATCTTTTGGGGACGCTAAAATTTTAAAAGGGATAAATTTAGAGATAAAGCAGAATGAATTTTGCGTTTTGCTTGGTGGCAGTGGCTCTGGCAAGACGACACTTTTAAACATCCTAAGTGGCACGAGCGAGCTTAGTAGCGGTGAAATTTCAATGCAAAATAAAATTTATACAAAGAAAATTTCACTAGACAAATCTCGCCAGATCATCACTCAAACCTACTCGCTAATGCCATGGCTAAGCGCAAAAGATAACATCAAATTTGCCCTAAAATGCTCTGGCATAAAGGATAAATTTGAACAAGAAAAGAGAGCTAGCAAATTTCTGGAGCTCGTTAGCCTTTCTCACAAGGCTGAGCTCTTCCCGCACTCGCTAAGTGGCGGTCAAAAGCAGCGTGTCGCCATCGCAAGGGCACTTAGCTTAAGCCCTGAGGTGCTATTTTTAGACGAGCCATTTTCTGCGCTTGATCCAATAACAAGGACAAATTTGCAAAAAAGCTTAAAGCAGATGTCAAAGACTCAAACCACTATCTTTGTCACGCACGATATCGATGAGGCACTATTTTTGGCTGATAAGATCGTGATCTTGCACGATGGTGTGATCATAAAAGAGATAATCAATCCAAATTTTGGAGTGCATGATCTAAAGTATTTTGAGCTAAAAGCTAAGATATTTGACCTTATAAATGGCGAAGATAACGAGGTTGAATACGCTATTTAATAAATTTTTAAATATATTTTTAAATTTTAAGCTATTATTAATCTTAGCGTGAAATTTATGTTATAAAGATTTACTACAATTACACACAAAGCAAATCATTTTTGTTATTCCTTTTTACCGATTGAAGCCTTGGGTATCCAAGGCTTTTTACTAAATTTTATAAGTTTTACGAGTAAGATTTATAAAATTTATCTAAAGGAGATGTTATGAGAAATACTTTGTGTTCTGTTGCGCTTGCTTCTACACTTTGTACGGCTGCTTTTGCCATTGGTGGTCCAAGCGGAGCTAAACTTGACTACGCTATAACAGGAGCTATCGGCGAAGTAGTGGTAAATCCATACGACACAGCACCTCTTACTGCAGTCATCAAAAATGGCGGCTACACACTAAGCAATGCAAAAGTAACCATCGTGCCAAAGCAAGGCGGTCAGGTGATAAGCTACAAAGTGGCTGACAAGCATCTTCGCACACATGGCGGCATCCCAGTTTTTGGTATGTATCCTGACTATCAAAACACCGTTGAAGTCGAGTACGACAAGAGCTACAAGGGTAAGACTGAGCATATAAAAGAGAGCTATAAAATTTACGCCCCAGCTATCTATCTAGAGAGCGCTGGCACGCCAAATCAAAAGGGCGCGCTATTTGACAAGATCGAGGTTACTAAGCCTGCTAGCGCTAAATTTGCAAACAGGCTTTACTACGTAAATAACTTTGTAAATAAAACAGGCAAGGGCACAAAAGTCGTTTGGAACAACCCAGCTGGCGGTGCGATCGAGTGGAACTACAGCCCAAATAACTTCATCCTTGATACAAAAGGCGAGGTTAGATGGTACCTTGAGCCAAGTAAAATTTATGACCTAAAACAGCCATTTCACGCTGGCGTTATGATGGGCTTTAAGCAAAATGACGACGGCGCTATGACTTGGGGATATGGCCAAAGATACGCAAAATACGACATCATGGGTAGAGAAATTTTCAACCGCGAGCTACCAGCTAGCTACAACGACTTCTCTCACTCAATGGACGTAGCACAAAACGGACACTACTTCTTGCGCGTGGCAAATGCCGACTACAAAAGGGCTGATGGCAAAAACGTAAGAACAGTGCGCGACGTCATCGTTGAGCTTGACCGCGACGGCAACGTAGTTGATGACTTTAGACTATATGAAATCCTCGATCCTTACCGCGATATCGTGCTAAAAACGCTTGATCAAGGCGCAGTTTGCTTAAATATAGACGCTAAAAAAGCAGGCCACACAGCAAGCTCTGATGAGCTTCAGTCTATGGATACACACGATAAATGGGGCGATATCGTAGGAGCAGGTCCAGGACGCAACTGGGCACACGTAAATAGTGTGGATTACGATCCAAGCGATGATAGTATCATCATCTCAAGCCGCCACCAAGACGCAGTTATAAAGATCGGTCGTGACAAACAAGTAAAATGGATCATGGGCGCTCACAAGGGCTGGAGCGATAAATTTAAAGATAAACTTCTTCAGCCAGTCGATAGTAAAGGCAACAAGATCGTCTGCGAAGATGAGTACTCAAAATGCCCAGGATACGAGAGCGACAAAGGTGGCTTTGACTGGCAATGGACGCAACATACGGCATTTAGGATAGATAGTAAGTCTAAAAAAGGCGAAATTTATCTAAGTGTCTTTGACAACGGCGACACAAGGGGCATGGAGCAACCAGCCATCGCTGGTATGAAGTACTCTCGTGCGGTCGTTTATAAGATCGATGAGAACAAAAAGACCGTTGAGCAGATCTGGGAGTACGGCAAAGAGCGTGGAAAAGAGTGGTATAGCTCAGTTACCAGCCTTACGCAGTATCAAGATGACCTTGATAGCGTGATGGTCTATTCAGCCGTTGCTGGCATGCAGTTTGACATCGCAAAAGGTCGCCCAGTGGGACTTCCTAGCCCACACATCGATGAGTTTGAGTGGGGCGCAAAAGAGCCTAGCATCGAGATAAAGATGACAAATGCTATGGGTTATCAGGCGTTTCCATTTAGCTTGCAAAAAGCGTTTGAGAAATAAAAATTTTCCTCCTTTGCTTCGGCAAGGGAGGGCTTTTTAGTTTTGTGTGATTTTAAAATTTATTTGCTATTTTGCTCTTTTAAAACAACCTTTACATTTTTCTCTCTTTTGCAAAACTCTAGAAAATTTAATCCATTTTTTGTATCGTCATTTAGTCTGGTGCAGCCAAAGCCCTTCTCATCATGTGGATAAAGCAATAAATTTAGGCTTGGAAAGATGAAAAAGCACCACTCATTTAAGGAGTATGTATAAAGCATAAGTAGTTTAGCCAGATCTTTGATCTCATCAAATCTTAAAGTATCTATCCTAAGGCAGATGGCAGGCAGCAAAATCTCACTATTTAAACCAAGATCAAAGTGCTCATTTGGCTCTTGCAAGATGCCTAGCTTTTTAAATTTATCGTGCAAATGTTTTACTTCAAGCGCTTCATCGCTCAAGTTAGTATCGTCGTAGTTTAAGGCGCTTTAGAGTGGCTAAAGGAGTTAAAATTTATATCGCTAAGCTTTAGAGCTTGGCTTATTAAGCTTGATTAATTTTTTTAAACGATCTGATCTTGCAAGAGCTCTATAAACTAAGAGCCTCTCGCATAGAAATTTCTATCTTTTTCTCATCAAGGCTGCCATTATAAAATAAATTTAATGCTAAAACCGCTTGATACAAGAGCATATCAGCTCCGTCTTTGCATGCTAAATTTTGCCTTTTAGCCTCTTTTAAAAATGGCGTTTGCTTGCCGTAAATAACATCAAATGCAAATTTAGCGCTTTTTAAAATGCCATCTAAAATCTCTTTTGGTGCTGGCAAAAGATCATCTTTTAGTCCTGCTGAGGTCGAATTTACCACTAGATCAAATTTATGCTCTTTATAGTCATCCCAGCTAAAGCACTCATAGTGATCTTTAAATTTATCAAGTCTTGCCTTGCTTCTATTTAGTATGCAAACGTCTATATTTTGTGATCTAAGTGCGTAGGCTAGGGCGTTTGCAGTGCCTCCTGCTCCAAGGATGATGGCGCTTTTTGCCTCTTTGAAATTTGATATCGCTTTTAAAAAACCAGGTGCGTCAGTGTTGTAGGCGTAAATTTTCTCATTTTTTAGCACCAAAGTGTTTGCAGAGCCTATTTTTTGGGCTGCCTCTGAGGCGTCGTCGGCTAAATTTAGAGCAAATTCTTTATGTGGGAGTGTGACATTTGCGCCGTTTAGTTTTAAGGATCTAAATTTATTGATTAGCTCATTGCCATCTTTTAGCAAAACCCTAGTATATAGGGCATCAAGAGCCAGATCGGCAATGGCTTTGTTGTGTAGTCTTGGAGATACCGAGTGAGCTATCGGATCTCCAAAAACTGCGAAGGTTTTCATTTTGCTCTAAAGACAAAAGCGTCTTTATTGACATCTTTTCTTATGTCATTTACGGCTTTTTGTAGCCCTTTTTCATCAAATGGACCAACTAAAATTTTAGTTAGCTCGCCAGCTTTTATAGTTTTGTAGCTATAGCCTTTAGCTGCTATTTTTTTCATATAGTCGGCATTTGGGTTAAATTTACTAGTTGCAAATACTTGAACATAAGAGCCTTTTGCGACGCTCTCAGCTTTTGCTGGAGCTTCTACTTTTTTCTCAGCTTTTTCTGCTTTTGCAGGAGTTTCAGCCTTTTTCTCTACCTTTGTTTCAGGTTTTTTCTCGGGCTTAGTTTCAGCTTTTTTCTCTGTTTTTACCTCAGTTTTGGCTGGCTTCGCCTCAGCTTTTTTCTCTGCTTTAGCTTCGCTTTTTGTTTCAGCTTTTTTAGCTGGAGCCTCTACCTTTGTCTCAGCTTTTTTAGGCGCTTCAGCTGGATGCTCTACAGCTTTTACTACCTCTTTTGGCTCTTCAGTTTTAGGAGCTGATTTTGCACCTTCTTTATCTTTTAGCTTTTTGATCATATCTTCAAAATCATCTTGTTGCTTGTTTTCAGGCACGATAGGTACTTGCTCGAAAAGCTGAGTATCGCCTTTTTTAACATCTGAATTTGTATCTTGCGCAGGCACCTGTGTATCGACTGGCTGCTCTGCTGGCACTGGAGGCAGAACTAGTCTTGAGTCGGCTTCATTTTGTGCTTGTGTCGAGTCGCTTGAGTTTATAAGCTTCATGGCTACGATGATGATTAAAAAAAGTATAACAAGAGCTGCTATAAACATAAGAAGTTTCTTTAGTTTTGCACCCTTTGCCTCATCATCTTTTTCTAAAAGTATATCTTTTAACTCTTCGTTTTCCATTATTTCTCCTTACATATATTTTGACCAACTTGCCCCGCGCTCTTTTTGGTAGAGCTTATAAGGCAGCGTTAGGATGTTAAATTCTTTTGGCATGTCGATATTTGGGAACATTCTCCACTCTTTGGCTAGCTTTTGTGAGAGCTTTGCGCTGAGCATATTTGCAAGCGTGCAAGCCTCATTTAGCGTAGTGTGGCCTTTGTGCACGTAAAGGTGCAGGTGGCCTGGCGTCTTGGTCTCGTAGGCTGTGAAATTTATAAAGCCTTCTTCTCTTAAAAGAAGCTGAGCTCTATGCCAAAACCTATCTGGAGTTCTGCCGTTGTAGTCAAAGACTATATTTTCGACCTTATCACTTGCATTGATTAGCGAGTGGGCGATTATAGCTTTGCCCTCCTCATGCTCTTTCATGACACTATAAGTTAGTGGTTCGTTGATCTTTTCAAATTTATCAAAGAAAATTTTACCCTTGTACTCTATCTTATTGACGATCGTGTCACGTTTGATGTAGTAGTGGGTCGTTATTATCTTTATAAGAGATGTATCAATACTTTGCATCAAAATGTCGCTTTATCGTAGATTATAAATTTATGAGCAAGATCGACTAGTTCGGCTTTTATCTTCTCTTGTAAAGATGCGTTGTTTATGTCGCTTAGCACATCAGCGATCTTGTTTGCTATTAGCTCAAACTCAGCTTCTTTCATACCACGAGCTGTAAGAGCTGGGCTACCTACACGTATGCCGCTTGTGATAAACGGACTTCTTGTCTCGCCTGGGACTGTGTTTTTATTTACAGTTATGCCAGCGTTTCCAAGAGCGATGTCCGCGTCTTTTCCGCTAAATTCGCGGTTTAAAAAGCTCATTAGGATTAGGTGGTTATCAGTGCCGCCACTTACTAGATCAAAGCCTCTGCTAATTAGCACTTCACCAAGTTTTTTAGCGTTTGCTTTTACTTGTTTGGCGTAAATTTTCCACTCAGGGCTAAGGTTGTGCTTAAAGCCAACTGCCTTTGCAGCGATGACATGAACTAGTGGTCCGCCTTGGATGCCTGGGAAGATAGAAGAGTTTATCTTTTTAGCGTACTCTTCGTTGTTTGTCATGATGATGCCGCCTCTTGGGCCTCTTAGAGTTTTATGCGTAGTTGAGCTTACGACGTCGCAGTGTGGGAAAGGATTTTGATGCTCACCGGCTACTACAAGACCAGCGATGTGAGCAACGTCTGCAAAGAGTATCGCGCCAACAGCGTCAGCTATCTCTCTAAATTTCTTAAACTCGATCTCTCTTGTGTATGCGCTAGCGCCACAAACGATCATTTTTGGTTTTACTATCTTTGCGATATCCATAACTCTATCGTAGTTTATGCGACCATCAAGCTCTACGCCATAAAAGAAACTCTCATACATCTTGCCAGAGCTGCTTACCTTTGCGCCGTGAGTTAAGTGTCCGCCGTGGCTTAGATCCATGCCTAAAATTTTATCGCCTGGATTAAGCAAAGCACCATAAACGCCTTGGTTTGCCTGAGAGCCTGAGTTTGGCTGAACGTTTGCAAATTCACATCCAAAAAGCTCTTTACATCTATCGATAGCGATCTGCTCGATCCCATCGACAAATTCACAACCACCATAGTATCTCTTGCCAGGGTAGCCTTCAGCGTATTTGTTTGTTAGGATTGAGCCCATCACTTCCATGACTTCTGGATATGTGAAATTTTCGCTAGCGATCATCTCAAGGTGGTCACACTGGCGTTTTAGCTCTAAATTTACTAGGTCGTAAATGTCTTTATCGTAGCTTTGCAAACTCATTTTTCGTTCTCCTTTGTCTCAGTTTTTAGTGGCCTCATCGCTGGGAAGAGGACAACGTCGCGTATTGATTTTTTATCTGTTAAAAGCATAACAAGTCTGTCGATGCCTATGCCTTCACCTGCAACTGGTGGCATGCCGTATCCTAGGGCTTTTACATAGTCCTCGTCCATCTCGTGAGCCTCGTCATCGCCTGCGTTTTTAGCGTCGATCTGCGCTTTAAAGCGGTTGTATTGATCGATCGGATCATTTAGCTCGTTAAAGCCATTTGCTAGCTCTCTACCAGCGATAAATAGCTCAAATCTCTCTGCCACGTCAGGATTTGTGTCGCTTCTTCTTGAAAGCGGGCTAATAGAGATCGGATAGTCTATGACAAAAGTTGGGTGGATGAGCTTACTCTCTACGTAGTTGTCAAAGAGTTCAGCTTGCAAGTGGCCAAGGTCAAGCTTCTCGTTTGCTTCAAAGCCATCTGCTCTTAGTTTTGCTAAAATTTTAGCTTTATCATTTATCACATCTTCAGCAAGTCCGCCTATCTCAACTAAGGCTTTTTTATAGCTTATGCGTTTAAATGGCTTACTAAAATCAATCTCCATGCCGTCAAAATTTATCACTTTCTCCATGCCAAGTTTTTCTAAAATGACATTAAATAAATCCTCTGTGATGCCCATTAGATCGTGGTAGTTGTGGTATGCCCAGTAAAACTCGATACTTGTAAATTCAGGGTTGTGGGTTAGGTCCATACCCTCGTTTCTGAAGTTTCTGTTCATCTCATAAACAGCTTCAAAACCACCAACTACAAGACGTTTTAGATATAGCTCGGGAGCGATTCTTAGGTATCTCTCAACTCCAAGAGCGTTGTGAAATGTCACAAATGGTTTTGCATTTGCACCGCCAGCTATTGGGTGAAGCATCGGAGTTTCAACCTCTAAAAAGCCCTTTTCTTCAAAAAATCTTCTAATCGTGCTTATAATCACCGAGCGCTTTTTAAAGTCAGCCCTAACTTCAGGGTTCATTATCATATCAAGATATCTTTGGCGGTATCTTGTCTCAACATCAACTAGCCCGTGGTACTTCTCTGGAAGCGGACTTATTGATTTTGTAGCTAAGCTAAGCTCATTTACATGCATTGAAAATTCGCCAGTTTTTGTTATAAAAGCGTATCCTCTAACATAGACGATATCGCCTATTTCTACATATTTCTTAACGATTTTAAACCACTCTGGATCAAGTGTCTTGTTGCTAAAGTAAATTTGTAAATTTCCATTTTCGTCTTCGATGTTTGCAAAGACCGCTTTGCCAGCGTCGCGGATCAGCTTTATCCTGCCTGCAAGGCCTACTAGCTGCCCCTCTGCTTTTTTCTCTTCTGTATCTTTTATATAGTTAAATTTAAGTCTAAATTTAGAGATATTCATATCTCTTCTAAGAAAATGTGGATATGGATTTATGCCTAAATTTCTAAGCTCATCTATGCTTTCTAATCTTTGAATTTCATGTTGGTTGTCAAATATCACCTTACTTTCCCTTTATATTATTTTTTGAACATTTTTCGCAAATTCCATAAAGCTGCATCATGTGACCAGTTAGTTTAAAGCCATGCTCTTTTGCAATGCTTATTTGCCTTTTTTCTATCATAGGATCTTCAAATTCTATGATAAGGCCGCACTTTCTGCATATCATGTGGTCGTGGTGTGGCTTTGTGGCAAGCTCAAATTTCTTGCCTTGTGAACCAAAGCTGATAGATGTTACCATCTCTGATTCTTCTAGTAAATTTAGCGTCCTATAAACAGTTGCGATGCCGATATTTAGCTCAGGATAGGTCTCTTTTATAAAAAGATATAGCCTCTCTGGCGTAAAGTGCTCGTCGTTGTTATAAAGCGTTTTTAGTAAAATTTCACGCTGTTTTGTATATTTTAAACCGTTGTCGCGAAGAACTCTTTTAAATTTCTCAAGCAAGGCATCATATTCTAAATTTTCTATCATTTTTCTTCCCCTTTAGTGACGTTTGTGTCGGTGTTTATGCTCGCATTTGCATCCATTGATATAAATGCATCACTCTTGTTTGTATCCTTTGGTCTTACTACCATTTCGTCCAGCTCATTTTTGATGTTTTTCACATCGATATTTGTTATCCATCTGCCAGTTTCAAGTAGGAGCGGATAGACCTTGCTGTTTGTGAAGTATGGCTCGATCATTTTATTTAGCGAAGTGCCTGACATTACGGCGACGACTGCTGATAATGTGAGGAAAATTTTGCCACTTCCCATGACAAATCCACCAAGCCTATCTAAAAAGCCAAGGCCGCTTACTGAAACTATCTTTGATAAAAATTTGCCAACTAGCAGACAAACTAGCCAAAAGACTAGCCAAAGTCCGATAAATGCGACAAATTGTAAAAATGAAGGATTTTCAAATTTATAGATATTTTTGCTTATGAAGCTCTCAGCTACATCTGAAAATCTACTAGCGACAACTAGACCGCCGATAAGTCCGATAAGTCCAAAAGTCTCTTTTATAAGCCCGTTTATTATGCCTTTTACACCAAGTATCAGGACAAGGGCGATGACGATAATGTCAAACCAAGTTACTAAATCCATCATACAGTTCCTATTAAATTTTGAAGTTCTTGCTGGCTAGTTGAGTAGGCTAGCGCGTTTTCTTTTGTGATCAAGCCCTCTTTTAGCGCTTTCATCAGGGCTTGAGTCTGCGTGCTCATGCCAGTTTGTTGCTGATTTAGCTGCATTTGAGAGTAAATTTGATGCACTTTGTTTTCGCGTATCAAGTTTGATATCGCCATATTATTTATCAAAATTTCATGCACAGCGCACCTTCCGCCGCCTATTTTTGGTATCAAACTTTGTGAGATGACAGCAGTTAGCGAAACGCTAAGCATATTTCTTACTTGAAGCTGCTCGCTTCCATCAAAGCTATCAACGATCCTATTTATAGTTTGTATGGCTGAGTTTGTGTGAAGAGTGCCAAAGACTAGGTGTCCAGTCTCAGCTGCTGTAATAGCCGTAGAGATCGTCTCTCTATCCCTCATCTCGCCCACAAGTATGATATCTGGGTCTTCACGAAGTGCAAATTTTAGCGCCTTTGAGTAAGAGTGTGTGTCGGTGCCGATATTTCTATGTGAAAATAGGGCTTTTTTGTTGTTATGCACAAACTCGACTGGGTCCTCAACGGTGATGATGTGCTTTCTATAATTTAAATTTATCTCATTAAGCATCGCGGCAAGCGTCGTTGATTTACCACTGCCAGTTGGTCCTGTAACTAGTATAAGACCCTTTTCTCGTTTAATGATATATTTAAAAATTTGTGGTGCATTTAGATCATCAAGCGAAGGGATATCGATAGGTATGATACGAAAAGCTGCCGCTAGATCGCCATTCATCGTGTAGTAGTAGTTGCCACGAAAGCGGCCGATATTTGGAAGTTCAATAGCAAAGTCAAGCTCTTTATTGTTCTCAAGTTCGCTCTTTTGGGCATCTGTGATTAGAGCGTAGCATAAATTTTCTATATCTTTGCCACTTAGCACGCCAAATTCAAGCGGTCTTAAAGTGCCATCTATCCTTATTTGAGGCTCAGACCTTGAGACTAGGTGGAGGTCACTGGCTTTATTGAAAACAACGGTTTTTAGAAGCGTTTGGATGTCACCAGAGAGATTGCTCTCTGATGCTTTGGTTTGGGCATCCGAGCTTTGCGCTCTTAGTTGTTCGATTAGATCCATATTTTACTCTATGATCTTTGGCACGGCAAAGAAGTGTCCCTCGCGTGAAGGGGCGTGCTTTAAAATTTCATCGACAACGTCACTTAAATGTGGCTCATCTTCTCTTAATGGAGTGCCACCTTTTATAGAGCTAACTACTGCCTCATCGCTACTTAGATCAAGCTCATTTAAAACATCGACAAAAGATACGATTTCACTTAATTGCTTCTTGATCTCTTCTCTTTTTTCATCATTAATTTGTAATGCTGAGAGTTTTTCTAGTTTATTTAAGAGAGTGTCGTCTATTTGCATTATTAAGCAACCTTTTAATTGATTTTGAGGCATTATATCACATTCAAGCTTTAATTTTGGGCTACTTTTAATTTAATTATGCTAAAATCTGCGAATTAAAATTTTTCAAAAGCAAGGAAAAACGTTGGCTATAAAAGAAGACTTAACCGAGATAAAAAAAGAGATCGACGCCCAGGAGCAGTTTCTTGAGAGTATGATCAAGGGAGAGCGTTTTTTTAGGAAATACAAAACTTTGCTGATCGTGCTATGCGTGGCAGCTATCGTCGCACTCATTGGATTTTACGCTAGCAAGGTTTTAAACGACAACAGAGTTGAGGAGGCAAATTTAGCCTATTCAAAGCTTATCTTAAATCCAAATGACGCAAGCGCTTTAAATGTTTTAAAGGAGAAAGAGCCAAGCTTATATGCACTTTTTTCACTTGGGCAAATGCTTGATAAAAACGATACAAAAGGCATTAGCGAGCTTACAAATTTAAAAGTAAATCCGATCGTAAAAGATATCATCCTTTCACAAACTGGCGATGCAAATACTCAAATTTTAAGCGAATATAACGCACTTTTAAAAGGTTTTGAGCTTTTAAAAGAAAACAAGATCAAAGAGGCAAACGACGAATTTAACAAGATCGCACTTGACTCACAACTACAAACTTTAGTTAAAAATTTAAAACACTATCAGGGAATAAAATAATGAAAAAACTTACACTATTCTTGGCTTTTGCCTTGGCTTTAGTTCTAAGCGGATGCGGCACAAAAAGACAATATTTTGAGCCTGCGCAAACTTCTGGTGAGATATCTTTATCAAAAGATCTTCCTTCTTACATCAAATCAGCAAATGCAAATGGCGCAACGCTTGATAATGGCAATATCATCACTAAAAATGGGCTAAATAAAAGCGTTACCTTGCCTGAAAATTTCAACTTCTTAAACGAAAACAACGGCTTTGTCATCTCAGCTAGTATAAATGGCGATCTAAACGTGACTGATCCTAGCGGTCACAGCGTTTATAGCGGTAAATTCCCAACTGCGATCGTAGCAGCCTCACTTGATCAAAACCAGCTTGCAGCTATCAGCGCATCAAACCACATCTATCTAATCGATATAAGCACTGCTACGACACTAATGGAGTATAGCTCATCTGAAATCGCAGCGGTTGACTCAAGAGTTGTGGCACCTTACTTTATGAGCTCACTCATCGTCTATCCAGCACTTGATGGTAAAATTTATATCGTACAAAAAGAGACTGGTAGAATTTTGCGCGACGTTGTCGTAAGCTCTGAAAATTTCTTTAACAACATCATATTTTTAGGCGTTGAGGGCGATAACCTAATCGCAGCAACAGCTAAAAAACTAATCGTCATCAACCCAAGCCAAACAGTTTATTATGACGGTGAGATCAAAGACGTGCTAGTTCATAACGATGAAATTTACATCTTTAAAAAAGATGGCACGATAGTAAGAACAGACCTCATGCTAAAAGAGCAAAATAAGATAAATTTCAAATTTGCTATCTTCTCAGCGGCTACTATTATCAACAATAAGCTCTATGTCATCGAAAAAACAGGCTATGTTATAAAGACAAATTTAGACCTTAGCGGAGCTGAAATTTATGAGTTTAGCGACGAGATAAAAGATAAAAGTTTTATGGGAAATGGCGCATTTTACTACGATAACGAGTATGTTAATCTAGGGCAATGAACCAAAAAATTTGGGAGCTTTTTGAAGCTAAAAAGATCTTGCTAAGAGATCTAAAAAGGCTTGATCTTAGTGAATTTACCAAGAAACGCTCGCTTGAGGCGTTTTTTGGTGTCGATACAAAAAATTTCTACGAGATCGTTTTTTTAAGAAGTGCAAAGAGCAGGCTTTTGCTTAAAGAAGCCAGCGAGATAAATGAAATTTGCACTAAATTTGAAGAGAAATTTCAAACCAAGATCAAAAAACGTGTGATCTTTTACAACTCTCAAATTTGCTCAAAATCCCTAAGCTACTTCAAAGAGCAAGGCTGGAGCTGTTATGATTTTGTGTGATATCGGCAACACCAACGCCTCTTTTTTGCAAAATGGCAAGATCACACATATAAAAGTTAGCGAATTTAAAAACTACAAGCCAGACGAAAAGGTCTATTTTATCTGCGTAAATGAAGAAATTTTGCGCATGATAGATAAGGACGAAATGTTTGTAAATTTAGAGCCTTACTTCGAGATAGACACGATCTATCAAGGTCTAGGTGTAGATAGAAAAGCAGGTTGCTATATGATAAATGATGGCGTTATAGTAGATGCTGGAAGTGCTATCACTGTCGATATAATGGCAAACTCACTTCATCTTGGCGGCTACATCTTGCCAGGCATCACAACTATGTTAAATGCCTATAAAAGCATTTCGCCACGCCTTGATGTGACACTAAATTCGCAAATAGACATCGATGCGTTGCCTCAAAAGACGAGCGACGCTGTGAGTTATGGCATCATAAAGCCCATTATCACGCTCATTTCAAAGTTAGCAGGCAGCAAAAAGGTCTATTTTACTGGCGGGGATGGTGACTTTTTGTCTAAATTTTTTAAAAATGCCATTTGCGATAAGATGCTGATTTTTCGTGCCATGCAAAAAATAATCGATGAGAAAAAGGAAATTTTAAAATGATAACAGTAGCCTTGCCAAAGGGTAGGATCGCAGAAGATACGCTTGAAATTTTTAGAAAAATTTTTGGTTCGAGCTTTATGTTTGAGGATAGAAAACTCATCCTTGAAGAGGGAAATTTTAGATTTTTAATGGTTCGCAACCAAGATATACCAACATACGTCACTGAAGGAGCCGCAGATATCGGCGTGGTCGGCCTTGATGTGCTTGAAGAGCATAAGCCAAATGTAGTAAGGCTACTTGATCTGCAAATAGGCAAGTGCAAGGTCTGCATCGGCATAAAAAACGAAGATGAGCTTGATTTTTCAAGGTCTGAGCTAAGGATCGCTACTAAGATGCCAAATATCACTAGAAACTACTTTGCCAAGCTTGCTGTTGGCGTCAAGATCATTAAGCTTTATGGCTCGATCGAGCTAGCACCACTTGTTGGGCTAAGTGATGCGATCGTCGATGTGGTCGAGACTGGCTCAACCATGAAGCAAAATGGGCTAAAAGTGGCTGGCGACATCATGCAAAGCTCAGCCTATCTGATCGCAAATAAAAATAGCTTCATCATCAAAAAAGATGAAATTTTGGAGCTTTATCAAAAGATAAAAGATGAAATTTCAAAGTAAAATTTGAAAAAATGTAAATAGCACAAATAAAGAAAAAATGGTTAAGGTAAAACACTGTTGCTCTCAAATGAAAGAGGCAACGAAATTAAATTGTAAGATTCATAACAATATTTATGATTGCCCAGACGTGCTTATTTCGTATTATCCTAGATTTGATGAATATGGAATTATAATTCACGATGGTGGCACAAGCAGTATTTCAATCAAATTTTGCCCTTTTTGTGGTACAAAATTACCAAAATCAAAACGAGATAAATGGTTTGACAAAATGGAAAAATTAGGAATAGATATTGATAATGATGAAATTCCTAAAGTATATTTAAATTATGGTTGGTGGTTGAAGAAGTGATTGAAAATTATTTTTTTAACTTTTTTTAATCAACATAAAAACTAGTTGTTGCCAATTTTAAACGGCTATCACATAAAAAATCTTTATAAATTTCTATTTAACTAGATGTAAAAGCAATATAAAATGCTTAATATTTTTTTGTCCACTCACAATGGCGGTGTGTTTTGTTAGATTTTTTAAGACCGAGCAGATATAACTTTGTATAAAAACAGCAAATTTGCTTTAAATTCTGCTGGCAAAATTTGATCCAAGATGGTAAATTTTATTCGATACAGTTAAAATTTAAATGGAAAGAACGAGCAAATTCATATTAAAAAATAATAATTGTTTTTGTATTTTAAAATTTTAAATTTTTAACTTTTCTTGATAGTTTAAATTTAACCGAAAACAAAATTTAGCCTAAATTTTACCGCCAAACATCTCATACATCGCTTTTTCTTCACCCCAAAGCTCGCGGTGCTTTTTGATCGATGATTTGATAGCGTTTATGAGATAGAGCACATCCTCTTTTGTGTGCGTGTAGTGCATGCTTACCCTTACAAAACCTGGTTTTTTCTCTAAGATCTTATTCTCTTTAAGCCCCAGCAGATCAAAAGCATAAGGTCCAGCACACATCACGCCAGCGCGGCTTTGTATGCCGTGGTTGTTACTAAGCGTTGCAGCAAAGTCATAAGGCGAAATGTCGCGCACATTAAATGAAAAAATAGGCAGTTTTTCTGCATTTTTAGGGCCATAAATGGTGATATCTTCGATGTTGCTAAGCTCTTTTTCAAAGAAATTTGCCAGTTCATCTTCGCGAGCTTTGATCTTTTCTAATCCGACGCTTGCCTGCAAGTTGTAGGCTAGGCTTGCTCGCACCAGCCCCAAGATAGATGGCGTGCCAGCCTCTTCAAGCTGCTCGGCATTTTTTATAAAAAGGTGCTTTGATGGCGTCGCAAGAGCGATGGTGCCGCCACCTGCAAAGCTTGGTATATCACTTGTATAAAGCTCTTTTTTGATCGCTAAAAGCCCACAACTCCCAACTCCACCAAGTAGCTTGTGAGGCGAGAAAAAGGCTGCGTCAAAATAGGCGGCGTCTAAAATTTCATGCGAGCTGGTTGCTGCGCAGTCAAATGCCACCACTCCGCCAAATTTCTTAACGAGCGAGTAAATTCTCTTGTAGTCGGTTTTTACGCCCGTGACATTTGAGGCGGCGCTAAAGCAGGCGATGATCTTTCTTTTTGCGTTTAGTTTTAGCGTCCTCTCAAGCATCACGTAGTCTATCTCGCCGTTTTCATCAAGCAAGGTGCGTTCGCAGTCACAAAGTCCCTCGCGAAAGCTGATCTCGTTTGAGTGGTGCTCATAGGGTCCAACCAGCACAAGTGGTAAATTTACGCTTCTTAAATTTGCTTCGCCGATCAAGGCTCTTGTCGTTGGCGGCAGATAAATTCCCATTATCTCTTGAAATTTCTTTATCGCAGCCGTTGCGCCTTGGCCTGTTGCTATTAGATAAAAGCTATCATCAAGCCCCAAAAGCTCTTTTAACTCGGCTCTTGCGTTTTCGTAGCGTTTTTGCGTTAGCACGGCGCTTGAACTGCTGTCTGAGTGGGTGTTTGCGTAGGTTTTTAAAAATTTTGAAATTTCATCTTCGATAGGCGCATAGGCAAGGCCTGAGGCCGTGTAGTCAAAATAGTAAATTCCATCTTTTAAAATGATATTTTTTCTTACTTCATCTATAGTTGGCACGATTTTCCTTTTGGTTAAAAACGCGATTATAATGAAATTTTGTATAAAGTGAGGTTACAAGCGGGCAGGGCGCCCACTCGCGTGATTATTTGTTTAAGAAGTTTTTTTCTAACCACTCGTTAGCTTTTGCTTCACTCTCAAATCTTTGGCTCTTAGCAACTTGGTTTGCACCCTCATAGAAACGGATACGAATGCCGTCTTGAACGCTATCGATCTTGATTCTCGTGATCTTATCTTTGTTTAGATAAGTCCTGTCGTTTAGTTTTACATACATGTTTTTCTCCTTTTAAAAATTTGGTTTATTTTTTATCGTTTTTCTTTTCGTCTTGTTTTAAAAATAGCTCTTTAAAGCGCTTATTTGCATAGTCTTCGATGTCATTTTGAAGCTGCTTATAGGCGTTTATGAGCTCGTGTGCTCTATCATTTAGCGTGGTGCCAGCGCTATCTCCGCCACCTTGCTTGGTCGTAAAGAGATCTTCTTTTAAATTTTTTTGCAAAATTTGCAGATGTGACCAGCATTTTTTATAATTCATACCTAAAATTTCAGCTGCCTTTGATATCGAGCCAACCTCGGCTATAACGTCTAAAACTTCGGTTTTGCCCTTGCCAAATATAAGCTCGCCCTCGTCGTTTTCTATCCAAGTCTTTGTCTTTACTCTCATCTTTTTGCCTTTCTTTTCCTTAAAACAGCCTAGCTGACAGTACTTCACGTCAAAGCCGTAGTCTCTAAGCGTCGAGCGCATGGTCTTTAGCCCGCCGTTAGCCGCCGCCATCTCTCTTGCATCTTTGCAAAAAACTCTGCCCTTTTCGTCGCTCACTTCTTTTAGTTTTAGTGACAATGTAAATTTACCGCGGTCTTTATCCAAGCCACCAAACTGTCCAAGCTCGCAGTTGTCTATCTTGATGCCAAGCCTAGTTGCCTCGTCGCTTACCTCACCGACTTCTATGCCAAGCTTATTTGCGATCTTAAAAGCCGTGCCGCAGTCAAGTTTGCCGCTTTTATTTAGCGTTTGTTTTATTAGCTCTTCTAAATTTTTACTCATAAATTCTCTCTTCGCCGCTATAAACGTTGATATTTTCGCCCCTTGCAAAGCCGCAAAGTGTAAGCTCAAATTTACGAGCGATCACCACGCCAAGGCTAGTCGGTGCTGTCCTTGAGATAAGCGCTGGGATGCCGTGCATAACGGCCTTTGCAACCATCTCTGAGCTAAGTCTGCCACTCACCATCAAAAATGAATTTGCTAAGTTAGCTCCATCCAAAACGGCCTTGCCAACGGCTTTGTCGATCGTATTGTGTTGAGCGATATCCTCGCCTATGTAAAATTTATCTTCGCTCACAAAAAGCTTTGCCGTATGCACGCAGCCAGTCATCTCGTAAAGCTCGCACTGCGTATAAAACTCCCTCATTTGAGCAAGGATCATATCTTTGTTAAATTTAGCTCCGCTTTTTACGGCTCTTGCCGCCATCGCCTGTGGGTCGATATTTGCCGTTGAGCTTCTGCCACAGCCACTTATTATGACCTTCTCTTCGTCAAACTGCTCTAGACGTTTTTCGTTCACTTTGGCGCTTACATAGACGCTTAGCTCGTCGCTTGAGAGCCTAACTTCTGTTATGTCCTCTGGCTTTGTGATGACGTTTTCGCTGATCAAATAGCCCACAGCAAGCGCCTTTTGATCCGTTGGCGTTGCCATAACGGCACCAAATTTTTTGTCATTTATGTAAATTTCAAGCTTGATCTCACGCACCAAAATATCATCAACCTGCGCTTTTTGCTCGCCCTTATATTTGATGATCTGAGTTTTATAAATCGGTTCCATCTTGCTCCTTGAAGTTTTCACAAATGATAGCCCAAAAAGCTAAATTTAATTTTGGATTGTAGTAAAAATTTGCTTAAACAAAGCAAAAAGCTTAAACGCATTTTGATACGAGATAAACGTTATTGTAATTAAAATTTGATATGCAAAATTGGCATATTTCTTAAAGTATAAAATTAGAGAAAATAACAAATTTTATAGGTGCAAAAAGCACCTATAAATTTACGCTTTTAGTTTTAGTCTGTCGCCAGCGTAGTAAGCGATCTTCCAAACAGTAGTTTGTTTTAGGTTCTTTTCGCCATAACCTCTTGCAGCAACTCTGTCATTGTAGATTTTTTCGATCACATCTGACTCGCCAACTAGTAGAGCTTTTGTAGAGCACATCGCAGCACAAACTGGCACCTTGCCCTCAGAAATTCTATCTTGTCCATATACTTCGCGCTCTTCTTCACTATTAGTTGGTAGCGGACCGCCTGCACACATGGTGCATTTATCCATTACACCTCTTGCACCAAAAGCACCATCTTTAGGGAATTGTGGCGCACCAAATGGGCAAGCATATAAGCAGTATCCACAACCTATGCAGATATCTTTATCGTGAAGTACGATGCCATCAGCTCTGATGTAGAAACAATCAACCGGACAAACAAGCGAACAAGGCGCATCTTCGCAGTGCATACATGCGATTGACGTTGAAATTTCTTTACCTGGCACACCCTCATTTAGCGTTATAACGCGGCGTCTTCTAACGCCGATAGGCAACTCATGAGCTTCATCACACGCTACCGCGCAACCGTTGCAATCAATGCACCTATCTGTATCGCAGTAAAATTTAAGTCTATTGTTATCGTTAAATGCGCTCATATTATGCCCTTTCTATGCGGCAAAGACCGCCTTTTGTTTCTGGAATTTGAGTGTTGATATCATATCCATAGTTTGTTACGGTATTTGCACTCTCACCAACCGCAAATGGCAAAGTTCCTTCTGGGAAATTTCCAGTCATATCAACACCTTGCATATATCCAGCCCAGTGGAATGGCAAGAAGATCATATTTGGCTTAACCGATGGCACGATCCTTGCACGAACCTTGATCTTGGTACCCTCAGGTGAATGAACCCAAACAAAATCCCAATTTTTAATGCCATGTTTAGCCGCTAGCTCTGGGTGGATGTCGGCAAACATCTCAGGCGTAATGCGTGATAGATACTTACTAGCACGCGTCTCCATACCAGCACCACTGAAATTTACAAGACGAGCTGTAATAAGGTTGATAGGGAATTCTTTTGAGAAGTCCTTACTTTGTTGCAAGCTTTCAAATTTAGTATCAACGCGGTATTGTTTTGCTTTATCTTTAAAGCTTGGATACTTCTTGGCTAGATCTGGTCTTGGTGAGTGGATCGGCTCTCTATGCTTAGGGATCTGATCGGCAAATGTCCAAACGATAGTTCTAGCACGTGCATTGCCATACGGAGCGATGTTTTTCTCCAAGCATTTTGTTGCTATGATATTACTATCATCAGTTGACCAGCTGGCTCCGATCCTTGCTTTTTCATCATCAGTTAGTGTGATGCCTAAAATTTTCTCGATATTGTCTTTTTTGATCTCAGGATATCCGCCATTTATAGATGAACCAACTGGCGCTGAGCCCTCAGCTGCTAGCTGACTAACACCGTTGTGCTCTAAACCAAAGCGGTTTCTAAAGCCCATTCCGCCTTCGCGAACTGATTTATTTGTATCATAAAGTATTGGGCTACCTGGGTGATTTTCTGTCCAGCATGGCCATGGAAGTCCGTAGTATTCGCCCTCAACAGGAGTGCCAGGCTTGCCAAGAGATGTTACTTCATCAAATTTATCCCAGTTCTCTTGGTGGCGTTTTAGGCGCTCAGGTGTCCAGCCAGTCATACCTATAGTTTTTATAATATTTGCTATCTCGTGAGTAGCAGCTTCTGGCCACTCTATCTTGCCGTCAGCGTCCCTTATAGTGCGAGTTAGCTCGTCATAGAAGCCTATACGTTTAGCTAGTTCAAATAACAATTCATGATCAGGTATGCTCTCATAAAGTGGTTTGCATACTTGGCTTCTCCATTGACCACTTCTGTTTGTAGCTACGACTGTGCCGCTAGTTTCATACTGAGTTGAAGCAGGTATGATATATACATTATCTTTTTTATTTGTTATAACGGCAGCGTCATTTACAAACGGATCTACACAAACAAGTAGCTCAAGCGCATCAAGACCCTCTTGAACCTTTGCTTGCTGTGCAGTAGATGTGATACCATTTCCTATAACTACAAGAGCTTTTAGGCTATCTCCTGCATTATCGATCGCATCATTGCCATCTTTACCATTGAGCGTACCAGCCCACCAGCGTGCAAGTGAAAATCCTGGCTTAAACATCCACTCAGGCTTGATAAAATTCTTTTGCAACCACTCGAAATCAACCTTCCACATTTTTGCAAAATATTTCCAGCTTCCTTCATTTTTAGGGTAATAACCAGGTAGGTTATCTGGTAAATTTGCCATATCAGTTGCACCTTGAACGTTGTCGTGGCCTCTTAGGATGTTACATCCGCCGCCACTTACGCCCATGTTGCCAAGCACTAGTTGCAAGATCGGAGCTATACGAGTGTTTGAGCTGCCTATTGTGTGCTGAGTTAGACCCATCGCCCAAACGACCGAGCCAGGGCGATTTTTAGCATAGACTTCTGTGATCTCTTTAAGAGTTGCAGCGCTCACTCCAGTCACGTCTTCAACGACTTCTGGTGTCCATTTTGCAGCCTCTTCACGAATCAGATCCATACCATAAACACGGTCATCAATAAATTTCTTATCCTCCCAGCCATTTTCGAAGATGAGATTCATCATGCCATATACAAAAGGTATATCCGTTCCTGGGCGAATTTGTGCGAAATAATCAGCCTTTGCCGCCGTTCTTGTATATCTTGGATCAATTACTATTAGCTTAGCGCCCTTTTCTTTTGCTTTTAAAAAGTGTCTAAAACCAACTGGGTGATTTACCGCTGGGTTTGATCCGATTATAAAAATAGACTTTGCATTTTGGATATCTCCAAGGTGATTTGTCATAGCTCCATAACCCCAAGTATTCGCCACACCGGCGACTGTAGAGCTGTGTCAAAGACGTGCTTGGTGATCTAGGTTGTTTGTCCCAAACATCGCAACGAATTTGCTTATATAATAGCTTTGCTCGTTGCAGTCTTTTGCTGATCCTAAAAACATTACTTGCTCTGGATTTTTCTCGCGGTAAGCTTTTAGTTTTGCACCGATCTCGTCAAGTGCTTGCGTCATAGAGATGCGTTGCCACTTGCCACCAACTTTTTTCATCGGATATTTTACACGGCAGTGTGAGCGCACCATATCGATAACGTCTGCTCCTTTACAGCAGTGACCGCCAGCACTTACTGGGTGATCTTGTGCTACTTCTTGACGCACCCATACACCATTTTCTACCTCTGCTAGCACTCCGCATCCTACAGAGCAAACTGTGCAGACAGTTTTTACTATTTTTGAGTCTGGAAATGGGTTTGCCATCTCTTGAGCTGTTGCTTCTCTTGTGACATTGCTTGCTGCAAAGCCGGCCGCTCCACAAGTACTTGCTAATGCAGCCATTTTTAAAAACGATCTACGGCCGATGTTGTTTGGCGTAGCGTTTAATCTAGCTTCAGACATTTTCATCCTTTCTTAAATTTCTATCAAATTTTATTTTGCTTGTTTGTAGTAAAGTTCCCAGTATTTGCTTCTTTTGTAAAGCACTTCGGTCTTTTTACTCTTTCCTGATTTTAAATTTTCATTAGCATTTGCTGCTACCGCACCACTTGCTGCCACAGCGCCAACTAGACCGACTTTTTTTAGAAATTCGCGTCTATTTTGCATATGTACCCTCCGTTCTTAGTTTTCTTATCCTATTTTTTTCTCTTCTTATACTTTCTGACCTTGAGAGGCCATCAGTTTTTTTGTTTTCATTTCTAAGTGGTTTTGGTGAGTTTAGAGCCACGCGCTCAAAAGCTATAAATTCGTTTAACAAAACGGCTACATCTTTATAAATTTCGCTATTTTGATGCTCGTATAAATTTTCTATAAACTCATCAATGTTTGGATTTATTATTGTTTTAAAAAGCTCTTCTTCGCACTCGTCAAATTTACCTATAAATTCGTTCATCAGCGTAAAAACAAAGCCCACGTTGTCTTCATTCTCTTTAAATTTACTCTCATCTCTTCTGATGTTTGTCTTAGCTAAAATTTTACGCACATTAGCGCAAGCATGACCAACTTCATATCCCTCATCGTAAAAAGAGAGCGAGTTTCGAAGCGGACTTGGCGGAGTGTGAAAAATGTCATCAAATTCGGTGATCAAATTTTGTGGATCTTTCTCGTCAAATTTACTTTTGATATTTGCAACAGCATGCGAGACTTCATCATTTAGGCTGTATTCTTCTATGAGATCAAGCATTTTACTAAGGCCATCAAATCTCTTTTCATCTTCACTAAATACGAAGAATTTAGAGAAAGTAGCGTAGTAAAGTTTTCTGCCAGCTGCAAATTCCTCTTTTGTGCTCACCTTTTTCCTTAAATAGTTTTTTAACGACACTGAAACTATACAATTAATTGCCTTATTAATGTGGCTTAAAATAAAATAAATTAGAAAAGTTAAAAAAAGCTTAAATATGCCTTAATTGCATATTTAAAAACGCCATTTTTAGGGAGTTATATAAGATATGATTTTTTAGCAGGATTATTAAAATTTAGCTCTTTTTTGATATCCATTTTTATTTTTGGACTAAATCTAAAGAGTGGGAGTAAATTTTACTCCAAAGCTAGCATCGAGCCATCTTCAAATTCTAAAAATACCCTCTCGCCGATCTTTAAAATTTCATCATCGTGGCTAAAAATTTTGATCAAAAAGTCGCCAACTTTGACCTTCAAAAGCTTTTCATCGCCCATGTAAAGCGAGGCTGAGTGCAAAATCCCTGAAATTTGACCCTCTCCACCTGTTTTAGAAATTTTTATCTTGCTTGGGTTGATCGTGATCTTACTTTTGCCTTTAAAATTTGAAGGCAAATTTAGCTTCGCATTATCGCCAAAGCTTAGCACGCCACCTTCTATCTCAAAGATATTTTTGTATTCAAACTCGCAGACTCTGCCCTTGTGTAAGAAAACGCACTCGTTTGCTAGCATACTAAGCCACTTCTCGTCGTGACTTGCGATGACAAAGCCGCAGCCATATTTCTCGTGCATCAAATTTATAGCCTTGCTAAAGAGCTTTGAAGTGGCGATATCAACGCTGTTTGTCGGCTCATCAAGCAGATAAAATGGCGCTCTTAAAGAAAGTGCAAGTGCAAATGCGATGCGCTGCGTCTGTCCTGAGCTTAGCTCAAAGTGGCGCTTGTTTAAAAACTTCTCATCAAGTCCTACAAGTGCCAGAGCTTCGCTAGTTCGCTCCTCAAATTCGCTTAGTAAATTTCTACTTTTTAAGATGGCTTTGAAATTTTCTCTCACACTTCTTTTTAAAAGGGCAGGTTCAGGCAGTAAAACTGAAATTTTACGCAGCATTTCAAGGCTTGGCTTGCTCTCTCCCCAGAGTGAAATTTCGCCGCTGTTTGGGCTTTGCAAGCGTGAGAGCACTCGTATGAGCGTGCTTTTGCCGCTGCCGTTGCTACCCATTAGAGCGGTTATCTTTTTAGTATTTATATCAAGGCTTGGGATATTTAGGATCTCGCTTTTGCCGTAGTTTAGGTGTAAATTTCTTATCTTTATCAAAATTTGCTCCTATTTGTCTAGTTTTCTTAGCGCAAAGATCGCTAAATTTACTAAAAATGCGATAAATATCAAAACCATGGCAAGCGCTATACCCATGGCAAATTCGCCCTTGTTCGTCTCAAGCGAAACGGCTGTAGTGATCGTTCTGGTAAAGTACTTGATGTTGCCACCTATCATCATCGCAACGCCCACTTCAGCCACGATCCTGCCGTATGCGGTGGCGATGACGACCATGAGAGCGTAGCGTAACTCGTAAAGCACACAGCAAACTAGCTTTGCCGGTGCAAGGCGTAAATTTAGAATAGTTAGATAGTGCTTTTTCTCCATATTTTCAACCACGCTTGCAGTAAGCGAGATGATGATAGGGAGGGCAAGCACAAACTGACCTAACATGACCGCTTTTAGCGTAAAGAGTAAATTTAAGCTGCCAAGCGGACCGTTTCTAGTGATAAATGCGTATAAGATAAGGCCGATCGCAACTGTTGGCATGGCAAGAGCCGTGTCACTTAAAAGGCGTAAAATTTTTCGGCCCCTAAAGTCATAAAATCCAAGCATGAAACCAAGTGGAAAGCCCACAAGAACGGCAAAAAGTATCGACACGCTTGATGTGTAAAGAGTAGCCTTGATGGCTGAATATGTTTCAAGGTTGTCATTTAAAAGTAGATTAAAGGCTTCTGTAAAGCCATTAAGTAAAAAATCCAATTATTCTTTCCTAGCATATTTCTTAAGATTATTTTAAATGTGCTATAATATCACAATTTTTTTTAAAGGAGAAAAATGAAAAAGATTATCTTAGGCTCACTAGCAGCCGCAGTTTTGGCGTTTGGCGCTGACAATGAACTAATCATGGCGACTACAACAAGTACAGACAACACTGGCTTGCTTGATGCGATCTACCCAGCTTATAAAGCAAAAACAGGTGTTGATATAAAATGGACAGCTGTTGGTACAGGTGCAGCTCTAAAGCTTGGCGAAGACTGCAACGCTGACATACTTTTCGTTCACTCACCAAAAGTTGAGAAAGAATTTGTAGAAAAAGGTTTTGGCTTAAAAAGAAATGCCGTAATGTACAATGACTTCGTCGTTATCGCTGATAAATCAATCGCTGATAAATTTAAAGGTAAAGATATCAAACAAAGCTTTGAGCTCATCAAAAAAGATGGTATCAAATTCTTCTCACGTGGCGACAAATCAGGCACAGATAATAAAGAAAAAGGCATCTGGAAAAAGATCGCTGGTGAAGTCCCTGAAAAAGATAGCTGGTATATGCAAACAGGTCAAGGCATGCTAGCTACGATAAATGCTGCTGCTGAGCAAAAAGGCGTTACATTTACTGATCGCGGTACTTATATCAAATATGAAGCAAACCAAAAAGGTCATCCTGAGATGGTCATCATCAACGAGGGCGACAACGACCTTAAAAACTTCTACTCTCTAATCGCAGTAAATCCAAAACACTGCCCAAAAACTGACATCGAAAATGCAGAGAAATTTATAAAATGGGCGACAAGCGAAGAGGGTCAGAAATTTATAGGCGACTTCAAGCTTCTTGATAAGCCACTTTTCACTCCAGACGCAAACACACGCAAAAACTAATTCAAAGGGCGAGCAATCGCCCATCTTTTTATAAATTTTCATATTTTTCAAATTTATTTTTAATCACTTAAACTAAAAAACCAAATTCAAAATAAGACAAAAGCAGCAAAAAGCTCCGTAAATTCAGCGTCAAAGAAATATGCAAATTTTGCATATTTACTTAAAAGAAAATTAAAAAAAAATATTAGTTTTAAAAATAATTTTATATTCTAAGGTATATAATAACCGAGTTATTAGAAATATTACTTGAAAGGAAATCTATGCAAAAGATTGTTCAAACAACCTGTCCGTATTGCGGAACTGGTTGCGGCATAGACCTTATCGTAGAAAACGGTAGGATAGTCGATGCAAAGCCGACTGAGAACCACCATGTAAATGATGGCGAGTTGTGCTTAAAAGGTATGTTTGGTTGGGAATTTGTAAATTCTCCAAAACGTTTAACTAAACCAATGATGAGAAAACTAAACGGAGAGTTTAACAGAGAGGGCAAACTCGAAGAGGTTAGCTTTGAAGAGGTTTATGAATTTTTAGGAAAGACTTTTAAAAATAGCGTAGAAAAATATGGTCCAAGCTCTATCATGGGCTTTAGTTCAGCTCGTTCAAACAACGAAGACAACTATGTATTTCAAAAATTCTTTCGCGCTTTAGGAAGCAACAACGTAGATCACTGCGCTCGTCTTTGACACGCTCCAACAGTGGCAGGTCTTGCCAGCACCCTTGGAAACGGAACAATGACAAACGATCTTGTTGAGTTTGCGACTGATACAGATGTATTTTTACTAATAGGCACAAATACAAGCGAATGCCACCCGATCATCGCTATGCAGATGCAAAGAGGCTTGGAGCGCGGCGCAAAAATGATCGTCGTGGATCCAAAACGCACCGATATGGCTAAAAAAGCAGATATATTCTTGCAAATTCCAGTTGGCTCAAACATCAAAACACTAAACACAATGATGAACGTCATCATCTCTGAAAATTTACAAGATACAGAATTTATCGAAAAATATGCAGAGGGTTTTGATTATCTAAAAGAAGCCGTAAAAGACTTCACTCCTGAGAGATTTGAGCGTGAGACTGGTGTGAAAAAAGAGCTCATCATTGAGGCTGCTAGACTTTACGCTAAGGCTGGCAGTGCAGCTATCTGCTACACTATGGGTATCACTCAGTTTAGTGACGGTACATCAAATGTATTCTCACTTTCAAATTTAGCGATCATAACAGGAAATTTAGGTAAAAAAGGCGCTGGAGTAAATCCACTTCGTGGACAAAACAACGTTCAAGGCTCATGCGATATGGGCGCACTACCTAATGTCATCCCAGCAGGCCCAGTAAATAGCGCTTACGCACAAGAGCAAGCTCGCAAAGTTTGGCACTTCGAGCTTAATCCAGTGCCTGGCTTTAAACTAACATACGCACCTGATAAGATGGATAGCGGTGAGCTAAAAGTGCTTTACGTTTATGGCGAAAACCCTGTTATGAGTGACCCTTGGACAGAGCACTTTGTGCATGCTACACACCACTTAGATTGCTTTATCGTGCAAGATCTATTCTTTACTGAAAGTGCTCAAAAGGCCGATGTAGTCTTACCTGCAGCTGGCTGGGGTGAGAAAGATGGAACATTTATCAACACATCTCGACGTGTTCAAAGAACTAGAAAAGCAAGCGAACCAGTAGGTGGCGTAGAGCCTGACTGGAAAGTAGTTTGTAACATCGCAAAAGCTATGGGACTTGAGGGATTTGACTTCTTAAGTGCAGAAGAGGTTTGGGATGAGCTTAGAAAACTAATGCCTAAATTCTTTGGTGGTATCAGCTACTATAGACTTGAAAAACTAGGTGGCATCAGCTGGCCATGCCCTGATGAAGATCATCCAGGCACACCTGATCTTTATACTGATCACAAATCAATGCTACCTAATGGTAAATTCCGCCTAGCTCCAGTACTTTACGCTGACGATAAAGATAAGCGTGCGAGCATGGAGGCTGAATTTAAAGCCAAAATGCATATACCTGATGGCTATCCAGTAGGCTCAGGCGCGATGAGCGAAGTACCTGATGAGGTCTATCCTTGCCTATTTACAACAGGTAGAAAAGTTTATCACTACCACACTGGTACGATGACTAGAGAGTGCCCACCGCTAGAGTACGGCGCTGGTATCGAAGGTCCGCTAATCGAAGTAAGTCCTGATATCGCAAGAGAAAGAGAACTAGAAGATGGCTGCTACGCAATGGTAGAGAACAAACGCGGCAGGATCGCAGCTAAACTTCGCATAAATCCTGACCTTAGAGAGAGTACGATATTTACGACTTTCCACTATAGTGAGGCTGACGGTAACGAGCTTGCAAATGCTCAAGACCATGACCCACTCTCAGGTATCACACCTCTTAAGATCACTATAGCTAACATAAAAAGGTTAAGTGAAGAAGAGTATATAGCATTTAGACAACAAAACGAGATGTCTATGCACTCTGAAAAACCTTATCTTTCACCTGTTAGATCATAATTTCAAGGGCGCAATGCCCTTGAATTTTTAATTCAAATTTTCATAGTAAATCAACTTTTATTAACTAAAATTTTCTATTGTTTATAGAGAAATTTCATAGCAAGAATGGGTTATTTTTATAAAATTGCTATGAAGTGCTATCTCTATTTTTTACATCTATCAAGGCTCTTAGGTTTTTAGAGCTTGTATACGTTGTTGGCTTTAACTTTTAAATTCTGTGATCACTAATTGGCGTGAGAGTTTAGGTATTATTTTTCTTTTAGCTGACCAAGTCAAAAGTTTTTGCTACTTTTTTGAGCTAGTCAGCCAAATAGTCAGCTAAAAAGTTATGATAATAATAGTTTGTCATTGTTTGTGATAGTTTGTAATTTTTTGAATAAAGGCTTTAAAATAACGTTAAAATCGTGGCTCAATGTTTGCAAAAGTTGGTAAAAGTTTGTGATTGTTTATAAGTGGTGGCGGACAGAGAGGGATTTGAACCCTCGAGCCCCGATTAAGAGCTGCACCCTTAGCAGGGGTGTGGTTTCAGCCGCTCACCCATCTGTCCATGTTTATGAAAAATTTTATTAAAAAGAAATGGTGGTTAGAGGCAGAATCGAACTGCCGACACGCAGATTTTCAGTCTGCTGCTCTACCGACTGAGCTATCCAACCACCTTGATAAAAGAAATTGGATTATACATTTTAAATATTTAAACTAAGTTTAAAAATCTACAAGAAGCTTTTGTTTTTAAGAAATTTAAATATAAAACTATAAATTTTTAGCCCGACAAAGTTAAATTTAATGCACCAAATTTACTACACTTACATCTTTATCTATTTCGATAAAAAATGTTTGTGCGCCAGCTCCGCTGCCATATACGCCTTTATAGACTTGATTTAGCGCATGTCCGCTACCATCAATCGCCACTTGGTTGTGTGTATCGCCTAAAGTGCTATGCATTAAATTTAGTGCTGCCACTTCGCTGTCTGTTGCTTGCGTAAAAATAGTGCCTTTGCCCTCCAGCGCTACTTTGTCATTATTATCGCCTTTGATCTTTAGCACGGTATTTACGCTTTTTAAGCCACCATCTGTTACTTGTGAGTCTATGATATCCAGCACGCTTTTGGCATCCAGTCCTATCGAGACAGCCTGAGTGCTCTTGCTACCAAGCTGTAAAATTTCAAAGCTCTTTAGTTTATCATTTAGATCATCTACTCTGCTAAGATCGACATTTTCAGTAAAGATGAGCGTATCAACACCGCCTTTTGCGTCTATCTTGTTGCCTTCGTAGGTAAAGGTATTGTTTTGATCATCTCCCTCGTGAGTGATCTTGATATTTTTATCTATCTCAACGAAAAATGTTTTTGTGCTAGTTCCATCAGTGTACGTGCCTTTGTAGACGTGATTTACTGGAGTGTCGTAGGAGTCGATGATCGGCTTGCCACTTGCATCTTTATATGTTTTCCACACATCTGGGTTGTGTGTTGGATCTGGTTGGAATTCTCTTACATGTCCGTTACCGTCAGTTTCTACTTTATTATAGCTACCACCTATAGCTTTGCTGTGCTTCCAGTTTAGCAAAGTGATCTCTTCGTTTGTCGCTAATTCAAATTTATTTGTGCCATCGTTTATTAGTTTTACGATATCGTTGCTATCTCCTAGTATCTTTAAAACAGTATTTATGCTTTCAGTGCCAGATACGGTTGTTAGGGTTGAGTATTCGCCTTCTGTTATCTTTGTTGTTCTAGAGTCTATTATGTCAAGAACATTTTTTGTGTTAAATGATATTGAAACAGCTTGATTTTCTGTGCCTAATTGCAGGCGTTCGAAGCTTTTTAGATTATCATTTAAATTACTCACCTTTTCTAGTTTTGTATCTTCAACAAATATCAGCTTATCTACGCCACCTTTTGCGTCTATATTCTTGCCATTGTAGATAAAGACATCGTTTAGGTTACTACCTTCAAGGCTATCATTATTGTGTTTGAGATGTATTACTTTGTTAAAGTCATCCGTGTCATCGCCAAAATATTTTGTCGGCTTACTACTATCTTTTTCTTGATTTATTAAGTTTCTATACCCTTTTTTGCCAGCTATAAGACCATCTTTTTCATCGCTAACATATCCTTTATCATGTAGGGCTTTTACATAACTATCACTAAAAAGGTGCGTGCCGCTACCCTCTGAGCCTATTATTTTATAGTCGCTAGCATTTTGTGACCTTTTCTTGATCATTATGTCCAAGAATGTATCTTGCGTCCTATCGACATAATCAACCTCTATCCTATAAAATCCTTTTTTAAGATTATAAATATGATTGCCTCCGTGAGGACCATTGTCGCCTGAACCAAACCAATATGCCCACTTTCCAAAACTTTCATCTGCTATTTTTACATCTACCATATCTTGAAAGTGCTTTGCTGCTATATTGTATTGACCATCTTCTTTTATATATATCCAACCTTTCATTTTCATGATCAGATCAGTTCCTATAGGCTCTGCCTCTTCAAGGACGTAGTTTCCTGTCTTGTTTAGATTATAATGTGCCCCAGTGTGATCGGTATCACTTGCTTCTGGAGAGTGACCCACCTTTGCTATATCGTTTGTGTTTAGCTCACCTGCGTGCGGTCTTGTTGATTTTAGCTTCCAGTCTTTACCTCCTTGAAAAGAAAGCTCATTATAAGTAGTAGTAGCACTTACACCTGCCCATTTGGTCCATGCCTCATAGTGATTTGCTACGTGGTATCCATATCCTCCTGGGGAGGTATTGTCCGCTCTTGGACCAGTCGTAACTGCTGGGTCGTATGACCAAAATTCTGTGTTTGTGCAGTCAAAAAACCACATATCAACGTCAAGGCCTTTGTTTGCCACCATAGTCACGGTTTGAACGGCTAAATTTCCAGCATCATCTAGTCTTTCTACTATGTAGTTTTTGCTACCAGTATTTTGCGCTACGTTAAAGCTTCCAGAGTAGCTTAAATTTCTATCAAGTGTCAGTGTAGTCTTCTCAGATGTCTCAGCATCTATGACCTCTACATCTTTTGATTTTTCATCGTGCGGATTGTTTGCAGCTTCGCCTTTGCCACTAAAATTTATAGCGTAGTTGCCAGAGCCGTTTTTTATATTATCAAAGTCAGATTCTATTAGCTTGTCAGGCTTTGAGTCAAGATCGACCGTGATAGTTAGGTTATCATCTCTTTGAGGCACGCCGTCAGTTCCCACATAAGTGGCGTCTATGATATGGTGTGTTCTATCTAGCTTTTTGCCAGCTTTTTCAAAGTCTGCTATGACGGTATTGTTTTCGATCTTAGCTATAAAGCTATCACTTATATTTGCGTTTTCGTCTTTTATCTCTATTAGCACGTAGCCTTTGCCGTCACTTGTGGTATCGGGCTTATTTATGCCAAATTTAATGTATGGCTGTTCGTCATTTGTAAGAGCGATGTTGTAGTTTATCTTTTGGGTCGAATTTGACTCATACTGGCTTGTCGAGATGATGTGTTCGTAGTCCTCTTCGTTTAGGTATTTTGCGGAGTGGATATCAGCATTATCTATCTTTGTAACAAGCTTTACATCATCTATATAATCAAGCACGCCAAAGGCAAATAGCCTACCACTTGAAGTGCCAGAGATCGCGCTTCCGTCATCTTTTATAAGGGTCGCATCGACTAAGGTCGGACGCTTGCTACTTACCGTCACGTCTGGTATGGTGATAGCGCCGTCACTTATCACTTTTATATCGCTTGGGTCTTTTTTGTTTATCATATGCACGCCATCATCGTCTAGGATGTAGCTCACGGTTGACTGTTTGTTAGTAAGTGGGTTTAGGATGCTTATCTTTAGCTCATCTTTTGGCACTGCGCTACTTGGGAGATAGACCTTTACATCAGAGGTCGTTATAGCTCCAGTGGTGTCATCTATGAGCCCATCTCCATCAGCGTCTTTGACAAATTTCGCCACTGGGCTGTCGCTAAATTTTATCTCATTTGTATCGCTCTCGCCTTTGTTGCCAGCCTTATCCATCATGGTCGTCGTTATGCTTGTGGTTTTGCCATGCTCTATAGGCACTGTGATCTTAAATTTACCATCATTTAGTGGCACTTCATTGTGATCAGGGGCGATTATCTTGCCATTAGTGTATGTATAGACCTTGTGCGTTTTACTGCCGTCTGGGTTGGTGACATCGATGGCTATCTTATCGCCTTCTTTTATCACGCTTGGGATTTTTATAGATGCCTCAGTCTTTGTTGGATCGCCGTCATTGTATCTGTTTTCTGAAGTATCTATCCTGCCATCTGGAGTTCTATTGCTAGAGCCCAAGTCACTATCAAAGCTTATCTTGGCTGATTTTACAGGTGGAGCTACTACGACGCTTGGGGTGGTTTGGTTGCTTGAGCCATTTGGTTTTGGCGTGCCATGCTCGTCATTAACCGTTGTGCTTATAGATACACTTGAGCCAGGTGTCACTGGCACGCTTACGCCTGGCATTTCAAATTTGCCATTAACTATTGGCACTACTATGCTTGGGTTATTTTTATCATAGACGCTTGTGCCATCGTCGCTTACTACAAATTCTTTTGGCGAGCCACCTATGTTTATAGTGACGCTCTCTTTTGGTTTTATAGTGCGAGGTAAATTTATCTCAACCTTTGAAGTGCCATCTCCTATCTCGTCGCTACTTATCAGACCATCGCCGTTTTTATCAGCTGTTAGCGTCACTTTTACAGTGTCACTTACACTGCTGCTTGGCGTAGTGCTTGTGGCTGAGACGTTGCCAAATTTATCGACTACGCCAGTTTCTATGCTGCTTCCTGCTGTGATGTTTGCGATGTTTGGCACGCTAAAGCTGACTGCGCCATTTTCATCGGTCGTAAATGTATAGGTGTTGCCGTCCTCGTCAGTTGCCGTGCCATTTTCTTTATCTAGCGTAAATTTCTTCTCAACTGGCGGTTTGCCCGGCTCATTTAGCTTAAACGTGATCTTATCTCCAGTGCTAAGCTCGTCAGGCACTATAAATTTCATGCCGCTAGTTTGCGTGCCGCTGCCATATCCTAGCTCGGTCGCGTCTATCACGCCATCGCCATTTTTATCAAGATCAAGCGTGGCTGTCACTTTTGAGATGGCTGGCGTGTCGTTTAGCTCATAGGCAGTTGGCGGCGCTGTAAATGTCTTGCCACCAGTGGTGTATGAGCTTGTCACGGTCGTTTTGCCATGGTTTAAAATTTCAACCCCAGTGATCTCTGCTTTGCCATTTACGATAGGTATCGGAGGCGCTCCAGTGGGCGTGCCGGTGCTATCAACTGGGATTAACTCGTTTGTTATCGTATCTACTTTGTAGCTACTAGTTTTGCCACCGCCTTTCATGTTTGTCTTTATCGTGATGATGTCGCCATTTTTAGCAACGTCTGGGATATCAACCCCTATGCTTGTGATGATTTTCTTGCCATCAGGAGTTTTTGGTAGTGAGTTTAGCTGCGCTCCTCCTAAAAAGCCTTTTTTCTCACCAGTGTCGCTTGTAAGGTTAAAATTTAGCACGATGTTTGGCTCTGGCGGTGTAAAATTTAGGTTTTGACCGCCAAATCCAGCGTAAGAGACCCCGCCGATTTTAGCCTCGCCAACTGGCCATTTGACCTCGTCATGCCTAGCTTCAAGAGCGCGCAAACCAGTGTAGAAGTCGTAGATGTTTGAGTAGTGGCCACCTAGTTCAAATTTGATGCCACTACTGCTTGCTGAGGCGAAGTTGTGCGATGATGAGCCGTGAGAAGATAGCTCTTGATGGGAGGTTTGATCATCGTCATTTGCGTGTTCTTTGTGATTTTCAAGGATGTTTGCATTTTTTGGGATGACTAGCTCGCCCTTATGCTCGGCAAAGACATTTATAGTGTGAAATACTGAGTTAAAGCCGACATAAGCCTTTTCGCCGTCATCAAAAGCAATGGTAAGGTTTGAGTTTTCGCTCGTTTTTATATCATCACCAAGGTAAATTTCATCGCCTTTGTGCAGCACCCTCATAGTGCCGTCCCTGCCTATGGCGATGGCTTCACCCTTGATCTTTTTGATAACGCCGATCCTTATGGCGTCAAAATTTGGCATTTTTTCATCCCTGTAAAATGTGTGTATTGTAGTATCGAAAATCTCTTAAATTTTATATAGTTTGTACTACATCACCTCGACATGCACGTTTTTATCTATCTCGACAAAAAATGTCTGTCCAGCGTTGTTTTCACCTCTATAGACTTGATTGACCGCTTCGCCACCAACTTCATCGAGTTTGTTATAACCAGCTCCGATTACGCTATTTTTTGTATTTAGCGCAGCTACTTCGGCGCTTGTAGCTTTTATGAAATTCCCAACGAGCTGCACCACGTCGTCACTATCGCCTGAAATTTTAAGGATGGTATTTAGGCTCTCTAAGCCATCAGGCCCTTTGGTAGGGTTGGAGTCTATCATGTCGATTATGTTTTGCCCGTTTAGCTTTAGCTTTACTGCCTTTGTGTGATCAAGCTCGATGCGCTCAAAGCTCTCAAGGCGCTTATCTAGCTCACTTATCTTGGTTAGATCCACGTTTTGGGTAAAAACTAGCGTGTCTATACCACCTTTTGCGTCGATATCGTGCGAGTTAAAGATAAATTTGTCATTATCGTTGCTACCAACGTCTTTTGTGCCTTCAAATGTTAGCTTAAATTCTTTATCAAAGTCATTTGGATTGTCGCCGAATTTCGTACCATTTATTTCTTTTGCCTTGTAGAAAGTATCGCTCTCTTTTGTTACAAGGCCTTTTTGAGCAAGAGCCTCCATGTAGGCATTGCTGACTAGTTTTATGTTAGTGTTAGTAGGGTCATCTGAAATAATTTTATTAGGGCTGATGCCAGAGAATGCTACAAAAGTATAACTATATCTCTCATCAGATACTTCTATATGTACTTTATAAAAGCCGTAGTCTTCTGTTAAATTTAGATCATTAGTATATGTGCTGATACTGCTTGGAGAATTACCTTCGTCTAAGCCACCATTTCTGCTTGCCGATCCAAATGGCTGCCATGAAATTTCTCTACCATCAAATTCAAACTTAATGCTTTGCCTTTCATGCTTTGAATCATAATAAAACTTGTTAATATCACTACGATTTTTTATAAATATCCAGCCATCCATGCTGACCATTACTCCATCTGCTGTGATCTTGGACTCATATAGTTTATAGTGTCCGTTTAAATTGTGTGGCTTGAAGAAGCTGGTCATATTTTCGCTTAGTCTATCATTGGCATAGTCTGCATTTGGATCTCTGCCTATCTTAGCAAGCTCCATAGCTGTCGGAGTACGGTCGCGTAGTCTGCTAGTTTTGGTTGGAAAAGCTAAAGGATCAACCTGTTGTCCGCTATAGTAATATAAGTCATTAAATGTACTTGTCGCACTTACGTGATGGCTTGCACTCCACTCTTTTAGTATGCTTTTGCTATTATGCTCTATATCATAATAATCAAGCCCTCGTCCACCATTTCTAGCTGAGTCATAAAGCCAGATGTCTGCGTCTAGTCCTCTGTTTGTGACCTTCAACACATTTATGGTATCTATAAATGGCTCTTCTTTTGGCTCTGCAGCGCCGCCGCTTTTTTCTACCAACGTGCTAGAAGCGCCTGAGACGCTTTTTAGCTCGCTTGGCTGGGCGCTACTTATGTTTGGCTCTAAAGATCTGTGTTGGTTGTAAATTTGATGGATATTTGCGCTATGTCCGCTTGTAGCAAAACTAGCCATGCTCAAAGATATACCCTCGCTCGCGCCAAAGCCGTTAGAGTGATCGCTCTGCTCATCTGCTTCTTTTGCTGAAATTTTTAAAATTTCATCTAAATTTATGCTTTGATGAGCGCTTAAATTTACCTGCTCGCCATCTTCTAAAGTGATCTTGGCATCTAAATTTTTAGTAAAAATTTTCTCACCAGCGTAAATCTCATCGCCATCTTTTAGCATTTTTATGCTTCCATCTTGGCTTATGACGTAAATTTCACCCTGAATGTCTTTTATGATCAGCTTTTTTTCTTTCATATCTTTCCTCGTTGTATTCTAAGCCATATCGGATAAATTTATAAAATATGTATAGCTAAGGTCTTATTTTGTGGAGATTGTAGCAAGATGAGCCAGATATTATCATTGTTTTATGTCAAAGTAATATCTTTAAATTTATCCTTGTTTGGTGAGTATTTGAGCTATTTGTAGGTTATTTTATCTTTTATAAAACTATATTAAAATCACGGATACTCAAAGCCAAATTCATATTCTTTTAAAACACCGCCATAAAAGATAAATTTCTCATAGTAGAGCGGCATGTCAAATTCTTGCAAGAGTTTGCTTTCATTTTGTTCAGTGGTATAGGTAACAGTAGTTGTGTCACTTTTCTCTAGTAGGTTGTTTGGCTTGCCAAGTTTTTTTAAAATTTGTTCTTGTTTGTCGCCAAGCTTGATACCAGAATTTGTAGTAAATTCTTTGAGTTTGCTGAAATTTATATAGTCTTTAGTCAAATTTTTATCATAAAATTTGACATTTATTCTTTGAATTTCGCCGTTACCTCCACAGCAAAAATTAAGCGTCATTATTTGTGTTTTGTCTAAATTTACAAAGCTTGCCTTTTCGCCGTCTAAGAAGTATTTGACGTTTTGTAAAGTCAAATTTTTACCAACCTTGATATCATCAACACTCGTTATGTGCGGCAAATTTTCGCTAGCTATTAAATTTAGAAAGCCTAAAACTAGAGATAGTATTAAAAAGCTTTTTATAGAAAATTTACTCATCCTTGTTAAAGTCGCTCCAGCCGTTGTTAAGATATTTTGGACTAGGACTAAACTCCCCAGCTCCCACATCAAGATCGCCGCTGTTTGGTATCCTATAATGCCCCCACGCGCATGGTTTTGTTTGCGCCTTGCCCACCTTACACTCTCCGCAAAATAAATCATTTGCGTACATATCCTCATCTTCTGATATATCGTCATACGCTAGCCTTTGATCGCTATTAATGTACCATTTTATGAGCATTTGACCTTTGGCTTGAAAACCTCCATCGCCTTTTAAAAAATAGCTCGCTAAGGCTATGCCTTGGGCATTGATCTTGCCTTTCATAAAGTCATCAACGCCGTAGTTTAAATTTGCATACTTTTTTATCTTGGTTATTTGAATTTCGCCGTTAAATGGGCGAGCCTCTGTGGTTATTTTGTACTCACCAGATACGATATATCTTGTCTTTGAGACCTTTTTGACGCTACTAAAATTTATATGAAGTCTTTGATAATCAGCTCCGATATAGCCCAAAAATTTTGTACGAGTGTCAGCTATAATGCCAGAAAAATCAAATTTGTCAAATTTGTTTTCATTTATAAAACGAGCCTTGCTATCTAAATATTCGTTGAAACAGTGTTTAGCAGTTTGTTCTGCAAAAAGAGCTGGCGACATAAATAGCACTAGATAAAAAAGAATTATTTTATTGATAGTCTTCATATTTTTCCTCAATTATAACTTTTACATTATCTATTCCATTGCTCTCAATATATTCTATGAGCTGATAGAATTTGTTTATGCTACCAGAAACACCTGTAACATACTTTTTCCCATTTATTTCACTAACAACGATATCACTCCCTGGCAGTAAACATCCTTCAGAATGCTCTCCTTTACTACCAACATGTATTAATATGGCTCTACTTTTAGGAACATCATTATTATATAATTTTGGAAATCCATTTTCTAAAAAATTTCCACGCTTATTTTTAGAGTATTTGTCTTTTGAATATTTTGTAGAAACATGCCACGTTAGATTATATTTTCCTGTAGGTATTCTTTTGTCCTGACCAGATTGTTTTGTAGTTTCGCCATATGGTTCTAATATATAGCCCGTTAAATCGCTATCGCTAATTTTAAATTCACTTACTGTAGAACTGGATGAGTGAGTAGGCGCTTTATATTCCCATTTTCTAGTAATCCGAATTACATTACTATTTGTGATAATAACCCCAACCCCCTCATCCCCATCCACCCACATACCATTATCTACTCTTGTTATGCTCTTTGACTCATTAAAAGAGTTTATAAAGCTATTCATATTATCTTTGCTTAGTAGGTTGATGCCATACTTGGTATCTTGGTTTATCTTTGTTTGACCTGTTTGGTTTGTGTTGCTTGGGTTTTGATTGTTTGCGAAATTTGCTTCATCTATGTAAATTTGATATCTCTTATTTGTACTATCTTCACTCTTTAGCTCTTTAGTAAGTTTGTCATCTTCATAGATATTTATATCCTGTGCTGACATATCTTTATTTATATATAAGTGGCCACTTTTATTTACTAAGGCATCATCATGATTTAGACTAGCTTTAAAGCTCTTCTCTCTTATAGCATGCTCAAACTCATATATGATGAGCTTATCATCTTTAAATTTAATATATAGAGGTATCTTTATATCTATCCTTATATGGTTTTTACCATATACGCTTTTGTATTTAAATTTATCACTCTCTCCTTCAAGATATGCGAAAAATACTATAGTATGACCACCTTGCTTTAGCTTATCTAAATGATCTTTCTTTATAAGATCTGAAATTTTAAATCTTATCTCTTTACCCTTTTTATCTTTTAGCTCTACCACATCTTTTGGATTTGATTTAGATACTTCGTTATACTCTGTGGTTTTTATCACCTTATATCCCCAAAGTACCTCTTTATATCTCTTACTACCTTTTTCTTGTTTATATATAGCCTTTAGGCTTATCTCTTCATTTGTCTTAAATGGATACTGGCTATCAGAGACTACATTTACTATATGATCTGTTATATCTCTTAAAGATACCTTGTTTGTATAGCTAAAACTACCACCACTTTTATCTTTATATCCTATAGATATGATAGCTGTACCAGTGTATGCATGTATCCCTTTAGTATCATAAATTTTGCTTAGATCACTTGAATAGACTATAAGCTTAGTATCTTTCTTGTCATTTCTATCTATAGGGATATTGAATGTAGCTGTATATGAGTTTTTGATATCTGACTCTTTATTTTTAACTAAAGATATACTCTCATATATATTTTTATCACCGCAGTGGTGAAGATATATCTTATCTATATCACTAGCTTCACCTTTTTCGTTTTCAATGATGAGATTATCTAGTGTTAGAGCTAGGCTTGAGCTAGATGTTGATGTAGGTACTACATTATTGCCAAGAGCTAGACGAAGCTTCATATCAAACATAGCTGAGTCTTTATCATCTCTAAGGGTAAAGTTATTCTCCTTAGCGAAATTTAGAAGATTGAAATTTAGATATTCGTCTTTAGATGAGGGGAGCTTAAAGTGGCTCATCTTTACGACACCATCTTCTAGCTTGTACTCTATCTCATCGCTACTTTGCCTTATACTAGTAAAGCAAGCACCCTTTGTCTTGTTTTTATCATCTTTACTATCGTCATTGTCTTTATAAAGGATCACACTATCTGACTTTGTCTTTGCGTTTTTAAATTTGATATCTCTATCAGCTGAAGCGCCCTTGTTCTCTTTTTCGTAAGAGTCAAATTTAAAGTCAGTCAGTATTAGCTCGCATAAATTTAGCTTGCCATAGTTTGGTCTGCTAGGATTTAGCTCTTTTGGGTTTAGTTCGCTGCAGTCAAATTCGCTTTGGCTAGCCAGCACGATGGTAAAGTTGCTCTTTTTAGGCTGAAATATCCTAATAGGAGTAGCCGTCTTGATAGGGCAGAGTATGAGCATATCCTCTTGTTTATAAAGCTCTTCTTCCCTTTTTTTTAAAAGCTTGTTTATCCTTGAAGCGTTAGACGTAGAAGAGGAGGTTAAATTTACGCAGTAGATATTTTCAGTGCTAAATTTCTTTGATGTTTGGGAGGCTAAAAGAGAATTTAGCTTATCGGCAAATGGCTTAAATAGCTCCTCGCACTTTGAAGCGGTGCTGTTTGATCTCTCTTCGTCTTTTTGCATAAATTCTAAGTGCGTGACATCTTCTTTGTGCTCTTTGCCGTTTTTGTCTTTTGTTACATACATAGCTTTAGAGATATTTAGGTGGGTAAAGATATCTATGCACTCGCCAAAGCTGATGCGCTCCATGCTAGCCGCGCTAGACATGTCGTTTAGAGCTCTGTTGTTTTCGTCTGACTCGTAAAGGCCAAACTGAGCTGAGATCTTTTTTCTTAAAAGTTTAAGGTTGTGTGGGTTATCACCGCTAAAGCTCTCGTGAGCTAGCCAAAACCACGCTTTAAAGCGACTTTTGCTCTTGATATAGCTTGCTAAAGCTGGGTCGATATTTTTTTTGCTACTTATGTGAAGCAGGGCAAGAAGTGCCACATGCTCTTTTGAGACATTAGACGTCCCTGATGAAGTGAGCTTGACCTCTTCTAAATTTGCAAGCGACGAGCCTCTTAGTTTCTCTTTTATATCAGCCGCTAATGGTTTTAGCTTTGACTCTAAAATGGCATTTAACTGCTCGTTTTGGCTAAATTTAAACTCAGGCAACTCTGCGCCGCAAGCAGCCCTTGCAGCATTATTTATATCGTTAAAAAGCTTTTCTGTATTTATTTTTGAAACCACAGTTTTTGTTGTAGTGTCGGTTATTGTTTTTCTAATAGCCTCGATCACTTTTGTTTTGTTGGCACCATAAATTTGAGTACATATCGCGTCTAGATCGTCTTTTAGACTAAAGCTATAGCCCATAAGCAGCTTGTCGCCAGAGATGAAAGGCTTATTAATGTCGGCGCTGTATGATAGTTTGATGATATCTATTAAGTTTTCTTTAAAATTTGCATCATTTCTAGGGGTAATTGGCATAAAATTCTTCCTTAATTTTTTCGCCAAATATTAGCATAAACTTAAAAAGTATTCAATAAAAAACTCTTATAGAGAAAATTTTTGCTTTTTTCTTTAAATTTAGTGTCAAAATTTAGACAAAACGCCAAGATTTGAAAAATAGCTTAAAATCAAAGAGCCTTTATAAACTCTTTAAATTTATCTCCTCGCTCGGCGTAGCTCTTAAACTGATCAAGGCTCGCAGCTGCTGGGCTTAGAAGCGCTATCTCACCTTTTTTTAGCTCTTTGCTTATCTCATTTACAGCGTTTTGCAAAAAGTCGCATTTTAGGGCAGGCACGTTAAATTTAGCAGCTAAATTCATAAGCTTGTCGCTGTTTGAGCCGATGGCGTAAATTTTGACCTTAAGACCCTTTAAATTTTCAAAGAGCTCATCCATACTAACGCCTTTGTCGTCACCGCCTAAGATTAGGTGCATGAAGTGGTCTTTGTAGCGTTTTACGGCTTGAATGCTGGCGTCTATGTTGGTCGCTTTTGTGTCGTTTACCCAGGTTCGCCCCATCTTGTCGGTGAGCTCTTCAAGCTTGTTTGCTTCAATAACAAATGTGTTTAAAAGTCCTACATCACAGCGATCAAATAAAATTCTCTCAACCGCAAGTGCTAGTAGTGCATCAAGCAAAAATGGCGTTTTAAAGGCTATGTCGTCTAAATTTACACCGCAAAAACGAGCCAAGTCGCTCTCATCTTTATAGGCGATCACTTTTGCTTTGGTTGGCGTGCTAGCGTAAATTTCAGGCACTATCGCTACGCTCGTTTCGCTCATGCTAGCAAGTGGCTTAAGCTTTGCCTTTTCGTACTCGCTCATGTTGCCATGCCAGCTTAGATGATCTGGAGTTATCGGCAAAAGCACGTAAATTCCTGGTTTGGCGCGCTTTGTGTAGTGAAGCGTAAATGAGCTAGTCTCAAGTATCCAAATTTTAGCGTGCGGGTCTAAATTTGCTAGCGCGATGCCGACGTTTCCGCCCATGACTGAGCCTTTGCTCTCTAGCAGGTGCTGCATCATCTTTGTGGTCGTCGTCTTGCCGTTTGTGCCGCTTATCCAGATGTTAAATGGCAAATGGGCCTTGTAAATTTCATAAAAATAGTCATATTCGCTAACTAAATTTTTAGCTTTTTTGATAAGCTCGTGGTGAGGTGGGATGCCTGGGCTTGGTATCTCTAGGCTGCTTTTTGCTGGGTCAAATTCGCCAACTGGCAAAAGAGCGTTGCCAAACTCATCTTTTGAAATTTCACTAAATTTATCATCGTAGATGTCCCAAAGTCCGTCATTTACGAAGTTTTTAGCGATCGCCTTTGTCGTGCCACCATAGCCAAATAGTGATTTTCTCATGCTTTTATCCTCTTTTGCCCCATAAAATTTCTACTATCTCGTTAGCACTTAGCTCACGCATCACGCCCTCTATCTCGTGGCGCTCAAAGAGCTCCAAGCTAAAGGTTTTGGCAAAATTTAGCTTCAAAAACTCTGCAAAATATGCACCCTTGCAGGCAAATGTCACTCTTGCGTAAAATGCCTCTAAAAAATCATCATCAAATTCAGGCACAGGCGCCAACATACGCTCTACGATCTGCCTAAGCTCGTCTTTTGTTATATCTGGCACCACTTTTGGCTCTGGCAAAGCGATGTCAAAGGCGAGATTTTCAGCGCCCTCGGCCTCCCACCACTCGTTCAGGCTAAATTTACTCATATCCTTGCCGCTGATCTTTGCTAGGCGCTGCTCTACTTTGCAGTACTCTTCGCCGTCTTCATCGCCAAATTCGTCGCAGTAGTCGGTGTAGGCTAAAATTTGCTCCAAAATTTCATCATATTTTTTTCTAGCACTCTCAAAGTCAGGCTCTATCTGCGCTCGCATGATCTACCTGATCTTTAGCGCCGTTAGTGCGATCAAATTTGCCAAAAGCGCGATGATCCAAAAGCGCACGATGATCTTATTTTCCGCCCAGCCTTTTATCTCAAAATGGTGATGTATAGGCGCCATGAGGAAAATTCTGCGTTTAAAAATTTTAAAGCTGCCAACCTGCAAGATGACGCTTAGCGTCTCAACGACAAAGATGAGGCCGATGATGATGAGCAAAATTTCATTTTTGGTCGCAACGCCCATAAAACCGATATATGCGCCAACGCTTAGGCTGCCGCTATCGCCCATAAAGACTTCAGCAGGATGGCAGTTAAACCACAAAAAGCCCATGAGCGAGCCAATTAGCGCAGAGGCTACGACGACACTCTCGCCAACGCCTGCGATCTTTGGTAAAAGTAGGTACGAGCTAAAGACAGCGTGACCGCAGATGTAGGCAAAAACGCCAAGTGTTAGAAGTGAAAATATCGATGGCACGGCAGCTAGTCCGTCAAGTCCGTCTGTTAAATTTACCGCGTTTGAGGCTGCGACGATGACTAGCGTCCAAAAGAAAATGGCAAAAATTTTCATATCAAAGATCGGCTGCTTGTAAAATGGCAGGTAAAACTCTGTGTTTAGCTCTTTGCTGATATATAAAAATGCTGCGAGTAAAAAGGCGATTAGAAACTGAAAAAAGAGCTTTGCCTTTGGGCTTAGGCCGGCGTGGTTTTTCGCACCTAAAATTTTGCTGTAGTCGTCCTTGTAGCCAAGCAGAGTGAAGCAAACTAGGCAAAAGAGCGAGGCTAGCACGAAAGCGTTATCAAGCCTAGCGCAGATGATCGTGGCGATGACTGCAGTAAAAACAAAGATAAGTCCGCCCATGGTCGGCGTTTTGGCCTTTTTTTGGTGAGTTTGTGGCGCGAGCTCGTAGATAGGCTGGGCGGCGTTTTTTGCCTTTGCCCAGGCGATAAATTTAGGCATCAGATAAGCTGTCAAGATAAATGCTATGAAAAACGCGATGCCAGCGCGAACGGTGATATACTGAAAGATATTAAAATTTAAAATTTCGTAGATATAGTAAAACATGGGAGCCTTTATTTTAAAAAAAAGCAATTTTAGTATAATGGCCTTAAAAATTATCTAAATTTAAGGATAAAATTTAAAAATGGCTCAAAAAACTATACTTATAATAACTGATGGCATTGGATCAAATAAAAATGGCAAATTTAACGCATTTGAGGCGGCCAAAAAGCCAAACTACGATAAATTTTTTAAAGAAATTCCAAACTCACTCATAAAAACCTCTGGAAACGCTGTGGGGCTACCTGAAGGGCAGATGGGAAACAGCGAAGTAGGGCACATGTGTATAGGAAGCGGGCGAGTTTTGTACCAAAATTTAGTCAAAATTTCACGTGGCTTTAATGACGGCTCTATAGCAGAAAATGAAGCGCTAAAGGCTCTTTTTAAAAAGTGCAAAAAGATCCACGTCATAGGGCTTTATAGCGACGGTGGCGTGCACTCTCATATGGAGCATTTTGATGGTATGTGCGAGCTTGCTAGCAAAAATGGCTGCGAAGTTTTTGCTCACGCTATCACCGACGGACGCGACGTTAGCCCAAATAGCGGTCTAAATTTCATAAAAAGCTTAGAGGCTAAATTTAAGGTAGCGACGGTTTGTGGGAGATTTTACGCGATGGATAGAGATAAACGCTGGGAGCGCGTAAAAGAGGCCTATGATAGCTTGGTAGAGGGAGCAAATTTAAGCAACTTATCACCAAGAGAGTATCTACAAAAAAGCTACGATGAGGGCGTGACAGATGAGTTTGTAAAGCCAGCAAGCTTTAATGGCTTTAGTGGCATGGGCGAAGACGACGGCGTGATCTTTATAAATTTTAGAAATGATAGAGCAAGAGAGATTTGCGAGGCTCTAGGTGAGGAGAAATTTGGCGAGTTTGAGCGACCTTTTGCTATCAAAAATCTAATCACCATGACCGAATACGACGCAAATTTTAAATTTGAAGTGCTATTTAAAAATGAAAAGATAAAAAACACCCTAAGCGAGGTCATAGCGGCTGCTGGACTAAGGCAGCTTCACACGGCTGAGACTGAAAAATACGCCCACGTAACATTTTTCTTTAATGGCGGCGTCGAGGAGCTAGCTAGCAACGAAACGAGGGTGCTTATCCCTAGTCCAAAAGTAAAAACCTACGACGAAAAGCCAGAGATGAGCGCTGCTGAGGTTTGCAAAGCCGTGCTAAAGGGCATGGATGACGAGCAAGACTTTATAGTGGTAAATTTCGCAAATGGCGATATGGTGGGGCATACTGGCAACTACGAGGCCGCTATAAAGGCGGTTGAGGCAGTGGATAGGGCTCTTGGAGAAATTTACGCCAAGGCAAAAGAGAAAAACTACGCTATGATCATCACGAGCGATCACGGAAACTGCGAAGAGATGCGTGATAGCAGCGGCGAGCTACTGACAAACCACACGACCTATGACGTCTTTTGCTTTGTGATGGCTGATGGTGTAAAAGAGCTAAAAAATGGCGGACTAAACAACATCGCGCCTAGCGTTTTAAAGCTCATGGGGCTTGAGATCCCAGCTGAAATGGATGAGGCGTTATTTTAAATTTGATAATATAAGCAAAATTTATAAGGAGAATCTATGAAATTTAGCGGAAAAAACGTGCTAATAACAGGTGCAAGCAGAGGTATCGGCGCACAGATCGCAAAGACGCTTGCAAATATGGGCTTAAAAGTGTGGATAAACTACCGCTCAAAGCCTGAGATAGCAGACGCTTTGCAGGCTGAGATCGAGCAAAATGGCGGCAAGGCTGCGGTGATAAAATTTGACGCAACAGACGAAGATGAGTTTATAAAAGGTATAAATTTGATAGTCGATAGCGATGGCGAGCTAAGCTACCTTGTAAATAACGCTGGTATCACAAATGACAAACTAGCGCTTCGCATGAAAACTAGCGAATTTACAGATGTGATAAATGCAAATTTAACTTCAGCTTTCATAGGATGTAGAGAGGCTTTAAAAGTAATGAGTAAAAAGCGCTTTGGAGCGGTCGTAAACGTCGCATCTATCGTTGGTGAGATGGGAAATGCAGGACAGGTGAATTATTCAGCCAGCAAGGGCGGACTAATCGCTATGAATAAAAGCTTTGCAAAAGAGGGCGCAAGTAGAAATATCCGCTTTAATAGCGTAACTCCGGGCTTTATCGAGACTGATATGACGCATGGGCTAAGTGATGAGGTGAAAAAAACTTATAGCGATAATATCCCGCTAAAACGCTTTGGCAGTGCTAGCGAAGTAGCCGAGGCGGTTGCATTTTTACTAAGTGATCACGCTAGCTACGTAACTGGCGAGACGCTAAAAATAAACGGCGGACTTTATATGTAATGAAATTTCAACAAGTTTTGAAATTTAAAATAAATAAAAGCGTAAATATTATAAGATAACAGACATTTTTTATAAGGAGACCTTAAATGGCAGTATTTGAAGACGTAAGAGACGTAGTTGTAGAGCAACTAAGCGTAGATCCACAAGCGGTAAAACTAGAGTCTAAAATCATCGAAGATTTAGGCGCTGATTCACTTGACGTTGTAGAGCTAGTTATGGCTTTAGAAGAGAAATTTGAAGTAGAAATTCCTGATAGCGAAGCAGAGAAATTAGTAAGCATTCAAGACGTTGTAAATTATATAGAAAAACTAGGCAAATAATTTAAATTTGCATAGTTTGATTTAAGGAGATGTATTGAAACGAGTCGTTGTAACTGGTATTGGCATGATAAACGCACTTGGTCTTGATAAAGAGAGCTCTTTTAAGGCTATTTGCGAGGGTAAAACAGGTGTGAAAGAGATCACGAGCTTTGATGTAAGCGAATTCCCTGTTAAAATTGCTGCCGAGATAACTGATTTTGATCCAAATAGCATTTTAGACGGCAAAGAGGTGAAAAAGGTAGATCGTTTCATACAGCTTGGCATAAAAGCATCTAACGAAGCTATGGCTGATGCAAATTTTAAGGAGTTTGACGCTCATAAATTTGGCGTTAGTTCAGCGGCTGGTATAGGTGGTTTGCCAAATATTGAGAAAAACTCAATCACATATTTTGAAAAAGGCGTAAAGAGAATTTCGCCATTTTTCATCCCATCTGCACTTGTAAATATGCTAGGTGGCATAGTTTCAATAAATCACGGACTAAAAGGTCCAAATTTATCAAGCGTAACAGCTTGTGCAGCAAGCACTCATGCGATATCACAAGCTGCAAAATGCATAATGATCGGTCAAGCAACAAATATGCTAGTTATCGGTGCTGAGTCAACTATCTGTGGTGTTGGCATAGGTGGTTTTGCAGCGATGAAAGCGCTATCAACAAGAAACGATGAACCAAGTAAGGCATCAAGGCCATTTGACGCAAACCGCGATGGCTTTGTAATGGGCGAGGGCGCTGGCGCACTTGTGCTTGAAGAGTATGAGTCAGCTGTTGCAAGAGGTGCTAAAATTTACGCTGAAGTAGTTGGCTTTGGTGAGAGCGGAGATGCACATCATATCACATCACCAACACTCGAAGGTCCATTAAGCGCGATGAAGCAAGCACTTGATATGGCAAAAGGTATAAAGATAGACTATGTCAATGCGCATGGTACTTCAACACCAGTAAATGATAAAAACGAGACAGCTGCGTTAAAGGCTGTTTTTGGTGATAAGTGCCCACCAGTTAGTTCAACCAAAGGTCAGACTGGACACTGCTTAGGTGGTGCTGGTGCGATCGAAGCTGTCATATCTATAATGGCAATGAGAGATGGCATCATCCCTCCAACAATAAACTACGAAACGCCAGATCCAGACTGTGATCTAGACTACGTTCCAAATAAAGCTAGAAAAGCTGATATAAAAGCTGTTATGAGCAACTCATTTGGCTTTGGCGGAACAAACGGTGTCGTGATATTTAAAAAGTTGGATTAAGATGTCAAATTATTTAGATTTTGAAAAGAGCATAAAGCAGATTGATGAAGATATAGCAAATGCTAAGATCAGAGGCGATGAACATGCTGTTGAAATTTTAAATAAGAACCTATCTAAAGAGATATCAAAAGTATATAAAAATTTAAACGAATATCAACGTTTGCAACTTGCTCGTCACCCAGATAGACCATATGCTATTGACTATATAAATTCATTTTTAGTTGATGGCTATGAGATTCATGGCGACAGGGCATTTCGCGACGACCCAGCAATAGTTTGCTACATCGGCTATATCGGAGGCAAAAAGACTGTCGTTATAGGCGAGCAAAAAGGTCGCGGTACTAAAAATAAACTAAAAAGAAATTTTGGTATGCCTCATCCGGAGGGTTACCGAAAGGCTTTACGCGTAGCAAAATTGGCTGAGAAATTTAACCTACCTATCTTATTTTTGATAGACACTCCAGGTGCGTATCCTGGCGTTGGTGCTGAAGAGCGAGGTCAAAGCGAGGCCATAGCTAGAAATTTATTTGAATTTGCAAATTTAAAAACTCCAATAATAGCTGTCGTTATCGGCGAAGGCGGAAGCGGTGGTGCTTTAGCTATCGGCGTGGCTGATAGACTTGCCATGATGAAAAACTCTGTCTTTTCAGTCATCTCGCCAGAGGGTTGTGCTGCGATACTTTGGAACGACCCAGCTAAGCAAGAGCAAGCTACAAAATCTATGAAGATAACGGCTGATGACTTAAAAAATTTATCGCTTATAGACGACGTGATAAACGAGCCGATAAATGGAGCTCATAGAGATAAAGACGGTGCTGCAAAAGCACTTGCAAACTACTTCATCTCAGAGCTAGCCGAGCTTGAGAAGCTTGATATAAATGAGCTTGTCGCAAAAAGAATAGATAAAATTCTCTCTATCGGAGCTTACGAGGAGTAAAATTTATAGTCACAAGTGAGTTGAAATTTAAGTAAATTTGCTTGTGACTCTCCTTTACATTAAATCTAATATACTTTTTTAAAATTTAAAAAATTAAACAATTTTATATTTTTATCGCAATCTTCTAAATTTTAATAACTCATCTATGCGACTTTTAAGTGTTTAAGGCTAAAATTCTTAGCAAATTTAAACAAAGGTCATTTGTGGATAAATTTCAAGAAAAATATATAAATCTTTCAAAAGATTACTACAAAAATAACGGTAATGCAGCAAGCGTGGAAGCGCTTTATCAGTTTAAAGAAGAGCTTGAGGCAAGCGAGGAGCCACAGGCAAAGAGCGTTTTAGTCGATATTTATCAGCTTTTGTCTATGCAAAAGAGTGCTTACGAGCTACTTTTAAAGATACACGATAAAAACGACAAAAAACAGCTAAAAACGCTTGGCTACCTTGTGCAGTTTGTGGATGAGGGCGACAAATGGGCGGTGCCAAGGCCAAAGAGCAAAGAGCAAATTTTGGCTCAAAAAGAAAAGGCTGCTACCTTGCCAAAATTTCGCTATCACCCAGAGCCATTAAAAACTGGCGCATTTAAAGATGATATGAGTGTCATTTGCGAGTGCTGCGGCAAAAACACAGAAATTTATTACAACAATGGCATCTACAGCGAGCAAGATGTCACCTATCTTTGCCCAGCCTGCATCGCAAATGGCGAAGCTGCCAAGAAATTTGACGCTACCTTTGTGCAGAGCGCCGACAAGCTTGCCACGGATGATGCTAAAAAAGATGAGGAGCTTTTTAATAGAACACCTGGCTATGAGAGCTGGCAGGGTGAGCACTGGGTGGCGTGCTGTGATGATTATTGCGCATTTTTGGGCGATGTGGGCACGAAGGAGCTTGAGGAGCTTGGCATCGCAGACGAGGTCTTTGATGACTACGCAAAAAGGGACGATTACGACGCGAAAATGGCTCGCGAGCTGCTCGTAGCGGGCGGTGACTTTGCTGGGTATTTGTTTCGCTGCTTGCACTGCAAAAAGTATCACATCTACATTGATGCTTGTTAGAAAGGAAAAATATGGATCTAAATGAAATTTCTAAAGGCTGCAAAGAGCACGGCTTGGATGAGCTTTTTGAGTTTTTAAAGCCAATGGCCAAAAATGCTATAAAGATAGATACGCAGGCTAAAGATGACGGTGATATCGCTGTTGGAGCGTCTAAATTTGGCGGGCAGCCTGATCTGCCAGCAAATGTGCCTTGGCCCTCAAATGAAAACGGCGCGCTTAGCTTTGTGGCGCAGATAAATTTTGCTGAAGCTAGCAAATTTGACATCGACGGGTTACTACCAAAAAGTGGCATGCTCTATCTTTTTTATGATATAAATTTACGCATTTGGGGCTACGACCCTGCTGATAAAAAGGGTTTTGCCGTTATCTTTAGTGAGGCAGCTCAAGACCAGCTTGCTCGCCAAAACATAGATAGCGGAAATTTCACATTTGGCGCACGCTCTCTTAGCTTTAAAAATGAGCTAAATTTGCCAAGTTTGCAAAGCTCGCTCGTGCCATTTGGCAAATTCAGCGAGGAGCAGTGGGCGGCCTATCACGAGGTCATCGAGCCAAGCTGGCAGGCCAAAGAAAACAAGCTACTTGGTCACTCTGACAACATCCAAGACGGCATGGAGCTAGAGTGCGAGCTCGTGGCAAACGGCCTTGACTGCGGCGATGGCAGCGCTTATCACCACCCAAATATTGCTGAGTTTGAGAAAAATGCCGTCCAGTGGCAGCTGCTTTTGCAGATAGATAGCGACTGGGATAGCGACATGGACTGGGACGGAGAGGGCAGAGTTTATCTATGGATAAAGAGGGACGACCTAGCGGCGCATGACTTTAGTAAGACGTGGCTAGTTTTGCAGACGAGCTAGGGCGAAATTTAGCCAAAAGCTTTTGATATGCGTCTGGTAGTAAAATTATTATTGCTGTTTTTTGGCGAGCCATATAAATTTCGCGCTTAGAATATGTAAATTTAAAGGCAAATGGCAGATTAAATTTATACTGGCTAGATCAAGTTTAAAATCTTTTGCAATTTACCGCCAGCCAAATTTACCTTGCAAGTGACTTTTGCTACCAAGCTAGCGGCTCATCGCTAATTTGCCAGCATTTTTACATTCTTTTCCTAGGTTGCACTCGCGTTTTTTGTTTTTTGCATGACCGCTCAAAAGCGTATCTTTATGTCAGTTGTGATATTTGGCATTTATATCTTTTAAATTTCACGTAACCAGCAAATCTATCCATGCGCCAAATTTAGGCAAAATTTAGTAAAATCCTTAAAAAATTTAAAGGCAAAATATGTTTAATGGCTTAATCAGGGAGCTTGCCGAGGTCATTAGCTACTCGCAAAATGTTTTACGGCTAAGAGCTAAATTTCGCCCAAATTTAGGTGATAGCATCGCAGTAAACGGCGCTTGCTTAAGTGTCATAAAACTATATGATGATGGCTTTAGCGTGGAGCTAAGCGCAGAGAGCAGGGCAAATGTCGCGGTTGAAAATTTAAGTGGCTTGGTGCATATCGAGCCAGCGATGAAGCTTGGAGAGCGTGTAGATGGGCATTTGATGCAAGGACACATCGACTTTATCGGCGTGATCTCGGCTATAAAAAAGCATGAAAACGGCGTTGATTTCTACATCGATCTGCCACGTGAGGCGATGGCTCTGATGGCAAACAAGGGCTCGGTGGGCGTCGAGGGCGTGAGCCTTACGATAAATGAAATTTTGCCAAAGAGCATAAGGCTAACGATCATACCGATCACGTTTAGAGATAGCCTTTTTGGCACTTTCAAAGTCGGCAGGCGCGTAAATATCGAGAGCGACTTGCTGGCTCGCTACGTGGCTAGGATGCTTGAAGCTAAGCAAAATGGCGGCCTTAGCTGGGACGAGGTCGAGAGAATTTCAAGCCTCTACTAAGCGAGCGAAGATGCGTGAAAATTTAGAGATCGTTTTTGATAAAAATGGAATCACGGCTGGCTTTACAAACAGGCTTGGTGGCGTGAGTGAAGCTAAATTTAGCTCGCTAAATTTGGGCGATCACGTGGGTGATGAGCCAAAAGATGTCATAAAAAATAGAGAAATTTTGGCTAGAAATTTGGGCGTTAGACAGCTTAAATTTATGAAGCAGATCCACTCGGACAAGGTTTTTGTCCTTGAAGATGAAAAGGACGAGCTGCCAGAGTGCGACGCTGTGATCACAAATTTAAGCGATGTAGGCATCTGTGTTTTGGTGGCTGACTGCTCGCCGGTCGTGATGATAGATGAGAAGCAGGGCGCTATCTGCGTGGCTCATGCAGGCAGAGCTGGCGTGACGCTAAAAATTTGCACAAAAGCAGTTAGGCTCATGAGCGAGAAATTTGGCTCAAGAGCGGGCGACATCAGCGTCTTTGTGGGAGCAAATATAAAAGGCAGCTGCTACGAAGTGGGCGAGCTTGATCTTGGAGAATTTAACGCATATAAAATAGGTAGAAATTTTGATATGAACGCAGCCTTGAGAGATGAATTTAGCGCACTTGGGGTTAGAAATTTAAACTTTAGCGAGGTCTGCACGCACTGCGACGAGAGATATTTTTCGTACCGAAGAGACGGCGTGTGCGGTAGATTTTGCGGATTTGCAGTGAAATTTAAGGATAAAAATGGGATATGAGAGCTTTAAAAATCCATTAGCGGCAAAAATAGCTCAAAATGCTAGAAATTTGGGCTTTGAGCAGCTTATGAATGAAGAGTTTGTGCAGATGCTACTTAGCTCAAAAAAGATGGAGCTAAGTGCCGTGGATAGGGAAAATATCGAGCAAATTTTTATAAAACTGATGGAGATAGAAGAAAAAGTTCAACTTAGCAAATAAAGGAGAAAAGATGCTTTTGCTTAAAAATGCTAATCTATACACGCCAAAATTTCTTGGCAAGCGCGATGTTTTGGTAGGTGGGGGTAAAATTTTAGCTATCGGCGAGGGGCTAAGCTTTAGCGTAGAAGGGCTTAGCGTTTACGACCTAAAGGGCAAGGTTTTAGCTCCAGGTCTCATTGATCAGCACGTGCATATCACGGGTGGCGGCGGCGAGGCTGGATATCACTCAAGAACGCCTGAGATCACGCTTAGCCAGATCGTAAAATACGGCACTACGACGCTTGTTGGCGTTTTGGGGACTGATGGTGTCACTAGAAGCCTAGAAAATCTCTACTCCAAAGCAAAAGCGCTCGAGTTTGAGGGCATCTCGACCTTCATCCACACCGGCTCATACGCAAGCCCCTGTGTGACATTTACCGGCGACATCGCAAAGGATCTCATACTAATCGACAAAGTGATCGGCGTAAAGATCGCACTGACCGACAACCGTGGCAGCTACGTCTCAAAAGAGGAGCTCATCAAAATTCTAAGCAAGATACGCATAGGCGGCATGGTCTCTAAAAAAGGTGGCGTGCTTCACATGCACATGGGCGGACTAAGCGAGAAATTTGACAACGTCTTTAAGGTGATAAAAGACTATGAATTCCCAGTTCATTACTTCTCGCCGACGCACTGCGCTAGGACGAAAGACCTGTTTAACGAGGCTTTAAAATTTCAAAAAATGGGCGGAAACATCGATATCACAAGCGGCGGAAGTAAATTTGCCCCGCTTCATGAGGTGGTGGCTTACGGCCTTGAAAATGGGCTAAATTTGGAGCGCCTAACGATGAGCTCTGATGGCAACGGCAGCGTGCCTAAATTTAATGAAAATGGCGAGCTTGTGGGATACGGCTGTGCCTCATGTGCGTCAAATTTAGAGGTATTGCAAGCTTTGGTAAGAAATAAAATTTTAAAGATAGAAGATACCTTGGCTTTGATGAGCAAAAACGTGGCGAGATATCTAAATTTAAGCCAAAAAGGCGAGATAAAAGTTGGCAATGACGCTGATCTTTGCGTCTTTGACGAGGAGCTAAATTTATACGACGTGATAGCAAAAGGTGAGTTTTGCGTTAAGGATGAAAAGGTCGTTAAAAAAGGCTTTTTTGAGTAAATTTAAAGAAATTTGAGCTTTATTTGTAGCTAAAAATATCTTTAAATTTAGCTTCAATAAAGCCAAGTTTCAATATAATCCAAGCTTTATTTCACACACGACAATCCTAAATTTGGTTGTGCGAGAGCATTAATGGTCGTGGAGGATAAAACTAAATTCAAGGCAAAATGCCTAAAACAAGGAGAAACTCATGGTAACTATGAGAGATTTATTAGAGTGTGGCGTACATTTTGGTCACCAAACACGCCGCTGGAACCCAAAGATGAAAAAATTTATCTTTGGCGAGAGAAAAGGTATCTATATTATAGATCTACAAAAGACTATCCGCTACTTCCGCTACACTTACAACATCGTTCGTGACGCAGCTGCTGAAGGCAAGTCAGTGCTATTTGTCGGTACTAAAAAACAGGCTATCGACGCTATAAAAGAGTACGCTGAAAAATGTGGAATGCCTTATGTAAATCACCGCTGGTTAGGTGGTATGATGACAAACTTCGGCACTATCCGCCAGTCTATCCGCAAACTGGAAGTCATCGAGGCTATGGAAGAAGATGGTTCGATAAATTTACTAACTAAAAAAGAGGCTTTGATGCTTCGCCGCAAAAAAGAGAAGCTTATCGCAACTCTTGGTGGTATCCGCAACATGAAAAGCCTACCTGATATGATATTTGTTGTTGATACAGTTAAAGAAAAGATCGCTGTTCAAGAGGCAAACCGCCTAAAAATCCCAGTTGTAGCACCTATCGATACAAACTGCGATCCTGACGTTGTTGATTATCCTATCCCAGGAAACGATGATGCGATCCGCTCTGTTCAACTTTTCTGCCAAGAGATGGCTGAGGCGATTAACGAAGGCAAATCACTTCTTGAGCAAGATGGTGGCGAGCAAGCTGCTGGCGAAGAAGTAAGCCAAGATGAGAAAGACGCAGTTGTAGCTGAGGCTATGAGCGAAGAAGACTTTGGCGAGGACGAAGAGTAATGGAAATAACTGCACAAATGGTAAAAGAGCTCCGCGAATCAACCGGAGCTGGCATGATGGACTGCAAAAAGGCACTTGGCGAAGCAAATGGCGACATGGAAAAAGCTGTTGATATCCTTCGCGAAAAGGGCCTAGGTCAAGCTGCTAAAAAGGCTGACCGCCTTGCAAGCGAGGGCTTAGTAAGCGTTGAAGTTTGCTCAAAATGCAAAAAAGCAACTATCAGCGAGATCAACTCTGAGACTGACTTCGTTGCTAGAAACCCACAGTTTCAAGCGCTTGCAAAAGATACAACAGCTCACATCCAATCAAGTGGCATAAAAACAGTTGAAGAGCTAAATACAAGCACTTTAAATGGTGTTAAATTTGAAGAATACTTCAAAACTCAGATCGCAACTATCGGCGAAAACCTTGTAGTTCGCCGCTTTGAGACTATTAGCGCTGATGATAAGGGCGTTGTAAATGGCTATGTTCACTCAAATGGCCGTGTTGGCGTGCTTATCGGTGCAGCTTGTGAAAGTGCTGAAGTTGCAAACAAATCAGCTGAATTTATAAGAAATTTATGTATGCATGCAGCTGCTATGAAGCCAAGCGTTATAAGCTACAAAGACCTTGATAAAGATTTTGTTGAGAAAGAATTTATCGCACTTCGCGCTGAGCTTGAAAAAGAAAATGAAGAGCTAAAACGCCTAGGCAAGCCACTTCACCACATCCCTGAGTATGCTAGTCGCTGCCAGATAGGTGAGGCTGAGCTTGCAAAAGCTACAAAAGCGATCGAAGAAGAGCTAAAAGCTGAGGGCAAACCTGAGAAAATTTGGGACAAGATTATCCCTGGCAAGATCGAGAGATTTTACGCTGATAACACAGTGCTTGACCAACGCCTCACACTTTTAGGTCAGTTTTATGTAATGGACGATAAAAAGACTATCGAACAAGTTATCGAAGAGAAGAGCAAAGAGCTTGGCGGCAAGATCGAGATCGTAAAATACGTTCGTTTCGAGCTTGGCGAAGGCTTAGAGAAAAAAGTAGATGACTTTGCTGCAGAAGTTGCTGCTCAAATAGGCTAATGGAAATTTTAAGAGCGTCTAATCTAGGCTTTGCGTATGATTATACGCTCTTTAACAATATAAATTTAACTCTCAATCAAAAACAAAGCATCGCGATAACCGGCGTTAGCGGTTGTGGCAAATCAACTCTTTTACACATACTTTCAACACTTTTAAAGCCAAATTTTGGCGAAGTCATCTACCAAGATAGATCGATCTATGAACTTTCTCAAAACGAGCTTTTGGCCATTAGAAGGCTTCATTTTGGCATCATTTTTCAGTCGCACTATCTTTTTAAAGGTTTTAGCGCTTATGAAAATATCGAGCTTGCAAGCATCTTATCTGGCGAAAATATAGAAAAAAATGATCTTGAAGCGCTTAAAATTTCAAGCGTAATAAATCAAAAAGTTGGTGAGCTAAGCGGCGGTCAGCAGCAGCGTGTCAGCATCGCTAGAGTGCTTACCAAAAAGCCAAAGATCATCTTTGCAGACGAGCCAACTGGCAACCTTGATAAGCAAACAGCAAATGAAGTGATGCAAGTTTTGTTTGACTATATAAATGAAAATAATGCTGCCCTTGTTCTAGTCACTCACGACAACGACCTAGCCGCGAAATGTGACAACTCATACAAGCTTGAGAACAAAGAGCTTGTGCAAATCTCTTAAAATTTAGCTTCAAATTTCTAAAAACTACCGCTTAAATTTAAAAAACAAAGTAAAATTTTGTAAAATTAGCAAAAAATTTAAAAGAGCAAAATGGAACTAGTAGAATTTTTTGGAGCCGATAAAGCAATAGTTTTTATGCTTTTGTTTGCACGCCTAAGCGGTCTCATTGTCTTTTTTCCATTTTATTCACACAATCAAATTCCTCTTAGCGTAAAAACGCTTTTAGTTTTTGTCCTTTGCGTTGTGCTATTTCCCATCTCAAAAGCTCATGAAAACTCTATAAATTTCTTAATCGGCGAGATCTTAGGCGAGGTCATGCTGGGTCTAAGTGCTGGACTTATGCTAACCATCATCTTTGCCACGCTTCAAATGGCAGGCGAGCAAATCTCGATGGTCATGGGCTTTTCGATGGCATCGGTGCTTGACCCGCAAACTGGCACAAACTCTCCAGTCATCGCAAACCTTATAAATTTCATCGCGCTACTAACATTTTTGGCATTTGATGGTCACCATTTGCTCCTTCAGTTTTACGCTAGCTCGCTTGCTGTGGTGCCTCTTGGCGATTTTTATCCACGCCCTGGCATCATGAGCTATGCGATAAATTTATTTACGAATTTATTTATGTTTGGCTTTATTATGTCATTTCCAATTATCGCTCTCTCTTTGCTCTCAGACTCTATCTTTGGCATGCTCATGAAGACGATGCCGCAGTTTAACCTACTAGTCATCGGCTACCCTATCAAGGTGACGATCGGATTTTCTGTTTTGATAGCCATTTTAGCAGGCATTATGAAGATAATGAGCGACCTACTTTTAAAAGTGATAAATGATCTGCCGGCTCTGTTTTTTTAAGAAAATAGCAATGAAATTTATCATAGAATAGGCTTTTACTATTACAAGGAGGGATGATGAAAGTTGCTCTAATAAATAAAAATCCAGCAGTTTCACGTCTGATAACTTTAAGTCTGAATAAAATCGGCACCGAATATAGCGAATTTGAGGATCTAAATGGATTTGACGATGCTCAGTTTGACTTTATCATAATCGACAGTGACGTGGATAGTAGCGAGCTAGCTACAGACAAAAAGGTGATGTATCTGGCAAGTCGCGGCGAGAGCAAACCAGAATTTGCTACTTTGATGCTTGAAAAACCATTTTTACCGACTGAATTTATAAGTGTTTTTGAGCAAAATATCCCAAAAGATGAGCCAGCTGCCGAGCAAAATGCTAGTGAGCAGGGCGAAAGCGACTTTGGTGATTTTAGCGACGAGGCTATAAATTTTGACGAGATGTCAGGATTTAAGCTGCCTGATATAGATACAAATTTAGAAAATTTCGCAGACCTTGATAAAGAGCTTTTAGAAAGTGGCATAGATAGCCCAAGCGAGGAGATTAACGAGAGTGACTTGCAAGAGGAAAATGAAGCTAGCGATGTGGAGTCTTTAGAAGAGTTTGAGGACTTACAAGAGCTTGCTAGTGAGGACCTTGCTGATGAGAGCGTGGATGAAGAGACTAGCGAAGCGATAAGTGATGCAAATGAGAGCGAAGAGAGCAAAGATGGCGATCTAGCAGAGCTTAGTGCGCTTGTCGATGAGATAGAGAATATGCCAGAAGAGTCTGAAGCAGATGAAGAGCTGAATAAAAATTTAGATGATATTATTAACCAAAATGATGTTGCAGGCTTGGTTGATGAAGAGAACGCGGGTAGCGAGCTTGATGAGATAGATCAGAGTAAATTTGAGCTTAGTGAGATTGATTCGCTTGATGAAGAGCTAAATAGCGAAGAGGCTGACGAAGAAAATAAAAATTTAGACGATACTGAGCTAGATGTTCAAAATTTAGAGCAAGAAGAGCTAAATATAGACGAGCTAGCTAAATTTGATGATGAAGACAGTCTTGAAAATGAGCTAAATTTAGAAGATGAGCCTAAAGATGAGGATAATTTAGATGAGATCTCTGAGGCTAATAATGAGCAAATTCAAGTAGATGATGAAAAAGCAGAAGAGGATATAGAAGAAGAGGCTTTGGATGAAATTTCAAGTGAGGAGCTAGAAAATTTAGAGCCTAGTGATAGCGAGAACGCTTCTAGTGAGATGTCAGCAGAAGAGCTAGAAGATGTGAGCGAGCCAGAAGCCAAAGAAGATCTAGGCCTTGTGGATGAAACTTTTGAAGAAGAAAATATCCAAGAAGATGACGCACAAGAAGACACGAAAGAAGAGAGCAAAGACGCAGCATCAAGTGAGTTAAATTTTGATGTGGCATCGATAGATGATATAGATGAAAACACGATGTTAGCGGCATTTGGACTAAAAGACATACCTCAAACAAGCTCAAAAAATGATGCAAAAGAAGACTATAAAGAAGAGCTAACTAAAAAGATCACAAAACACGTCCACGAGTCGCTAAATGAGAGCTCGCTAAGAGATGTGCTAAAAGATATGAACATCAAGATAAATATAAGTTTCGAGGAAAAGTAGTTGCAAGGACAAATTTTAGTAGTTTCGGGACCTAGTGGAAGCGGCAAAAGCACGCTTTTGGGCCGTCTTTTAAAGGAAGAGAAAGACCTATATTTTTCTATCTCAAGCACGACAAGAGCCAAAAGAGAAGGCGAAGTTGATGGGGTGGATTATTATTTTATAAAAGAAGATGAATTTAAAAGCGGTATAGAAAAAGGTGAGTTTTTAGAGTGGGCGCAGGTGCATAAAAACTACTATGGCACGAGCTTAAAGCCAGTTTTAGCAGCGCTTGAAGCTGGAAAGATAGTAATATTTGACATCGATGTGCAGGGTTTTCACATCGCACTTGAGAAATTTAAAAGCTACATCACTTCAGTTTTTATCACAACTGCAAATAAAAAAGAGCTAAAAAGGCGCTTGAAAAACCGCGGAACAGATAGCGATGAGACGATAGAAAATCGCTTAATGAACGCAGTTGGTGAGATGGAGCATATTTTAGAGTATGATTATTTTTTAGTAAATGATGATATAGAAAAGAGCTATAAAGGGCTAAAATCAATCCTTCGAGCGATGAGGTTAAAAAGTGCTAAGATAAACTTAAGAAACGTCATCGACGAGTGGATAGATTGTTAGAAATTCAGGAATTTATGATAATATTTTGAGAAAATTTGATAAGGAGAAAAGATGGGTTCTTTTAGTATTGGCCACTGGTTGATCGTTTTGGCGATCATTGTATTACTTTTTGGAGCAAAGAAGATCCCAGAGCTTGCGAAAGGACTAGGCAAAGGTATAAAGACTTTTAAAGCTGAGATGGAGGACACAACCCCTGAAAAGAGCGAAAAAGTCGAGCATAAAGAAGAGAGTGCAACTAGTCAAAAGATAGAAGAAACAACTAAAAACGCGTAGGTTTTAGAGTTGAAAGATAAAGTAAAAGCTGAAATTTCAAAGGTTTTAGAGCGAGAATTTGTGCTTGAAAAGCCAAAGGATAAAAATTTAGCCCACTATGCGACGCCACTTTTTAGCCTCGCAAAAGAGCTAAGAAACTCGCCAGCTATGATAGCTAGCGAGTTTGCTGATAAATTTAGTGACAGTAAGATAGTGGAAGCTAGCGCGGTAAATGGATATTTAAATTTCAAGCTTAAGAGTGAATTTTTAGATGAAACTTCAAAGCAAATTTTGCTAGATAGCGAAAATTTTGCAAAAGAAGATGCGAAAAAAGACAGCTATTTAATAGAATACATCAGCGCAAATCCGACTGGACCGCTTCACATCGGACACGTTAGGGGCGCAGTTTATGGCGATACTTTGGCTAGGCTTGGCAAAAGGCTTGGCTACGATATCTCAACAGAATACTACATAAACGATGCGGGCAATCAAATAGATCTGCTTGGCACATCGATATCACTTGCGGCTAAAGAGCAGCTTTTTAACGAAAGTGTCGTCTATCCAGAGAAATATTATCGCGGGGATTATATTTTAGATATTGCTAAGCTTGCAAATGAGAAATTTGGTAAAGAAATTTTTTATGACGAGAGCAGAAACCTTGAGCTTGCTGAGTTTGGTAAGGATATCGTGCTTGAGATTATCAAAAAAGACTTGGCTGATGTTGGCATTTTTATAGAGAACTGGGCCAGCGAAAAAGCACTTTACGACCGCCTGGAGCCGACCATAAACAAGCTAAAACGCTCAAATCAAATGTATGAAAAAGAGGGCGCTACCTATATCGCTTCGACTGCGCTTGGCGACGATAACGATAGGGTTGTGGTTAGAAATGACGGCAGACCGACATATCTAGCTGGAGACATCATCTATCATAACGCTAAATTTGAGAAAAATTTTGACCACTATATAAACATTTGGGGCGCGGATCACCACGGATACATCGCAAGGCTAAAGGCTGCAATAAATTTCCTTGGATACGATGAAAACAAGCTTGAAGTGATACTTATGCAGATGGTTAGCCTGCTGAAAGAAGGCAAGCCATATAAAATGAGCAAGCGCGCTGGCAATGCGGTGCTGATGAGTGATATCGCGAGCGAGATCGGTGCTGAGGCGCTTAGATTTATCTTTATAAGCAAAGCAAGCACAAGCAGTTTGGAATTTGACGTGGATGAGCTTAAAAAAGAGGATAGCTCAAACCCTATTTTTTATATAAATTACGCTCACGCTAGAATAAATCAGATCTTTGCAAAGGCTGGAAAAAGTGTTAGTGACGTGATAAATGCAGACTTTGAGTGCCTAGATGAAAATGCTAAAAATTTACTTTTTGAGGCGCTTATCTTGCCTGAAATTTTAGAGGATGCTTTTGCTTCAAGGCAGCTTCAAAAAATACCAGACTATCTAAAGTCGCTGGCTGCTAGTTTTCATAAGTTTTATAATGAAAACCGCGTAGTTGGCAATGAAAATGAAGATAGCTTGCTAAAAGTCTTTGCAGTCGTTGCTGTCTCAATAAAAACAGCATTTAATATAATGGGAATCACAGCTAAAGATAGGATGTAAAATGCTTAGTTTTGAGGATTTTAAGAATATGGCTTTGGACAATTCGTTAAATGACAATGAAAAGGTTGGCTTTTCTGATATATATAGAAAAGGAACTGAAGAAAATATATTTCCAGATATTTTAAAAAAGTTAAACATTAAACCAGACAATGAAAAAACTAAAATTATAATGGATATAGGGTGTGGTTGCTCCGGTCCTGTAAAATCACTTATAGAATATGCTAGACAAAATAATTTTACTTTATATTTAATTGACTCAAAAGAGATGTTGGATAATTTGCCAAATGAGCGATTTATTATTAAAATTAGTCATGAATTTCCTTGTGATTACGATTACGAAGGCTTATATTCAAAAGTGGACTATAT
>NZ_NDYN01000002.1:0-138726 GCF_002165815.1 Campylobacter concisus | reverse complement strand
GGGGGGGGGAGACTATTGATTGGTGATATTCCTAATATAAGTAAAAAGAAACGTTTTTTATCATCAGAGGCTGGTCGCAACTTTCATATGAAGTGGTCATTATCTAAAACTTTTCCAAATGTTTGTTGGAATAAGCTAGAACCACTTTGTATAGATGATAGTGTAGTTTTTTCCATACTTCAAAGGTATCGTTCTATGGGTTGTGAGTCTTATTTGCTTGAACAACTTAGTGGTCTTCCTATGAATAATACAAGAGAAGATGTTCTGATAGTGAAGCAATAATGGATATCTTAAGCTTAATAGGACGCACGAAAAATCTCTTTGAAGATGATATAAATGCGCTTGATAAAGAACTAAAAGAGATAGTTTCAAGCTCAAGCTTTTTAGTTATCGGTGGGGCAGGATCTATAGGCTCTGCCGTGACAAAAGAGATCTTTATAAGAGACCCCCAAAAACTCTACGTCGTTGATATCTCTGAAAACAACCTTGTTGAGCTAGTGCGTGACATAAGAAGTGAGTTTGGATATATAAATGGTGACTTTAAAACTTTTGCCATAGATGTTGCAAGCGCCGAATTTAACGCGCTTTTGGCGCAAAGTGGTGGATTTGACTACGTTTTAAATTTATCAGCGCTAAAGCACGTTAGAAGCGAAAAAGACCCATTTACACTCATGAGAATGCTTGAAACAAACATCTTTAACACTGATAAAACGCTGGCTCAAGCTTCGGATATGAAGTCAAAAAAATATTTCTGCGTTAGCACCGACAAGGCCGCAAACCCTGTAAATTTAATGGGAGCTAGCAAGCGCATCATGGAGATGTTTGCGTTTAGGCACTCTTTAGAGATAGATGTTTCTATGGCTAGGTTTGCAAACGTGGCATTTAGCGACGGCTCGCTTCTTTTTGGCTTTCAAAAACGCATAGAAAAGGCTCAGCCCATAGTCGCTCCAAACGACGTCAGACGCTACTTTTTAACGCCAAAAGAGAGCGGCGAGCTCTGCCTTTTAAGCACTATTTTTGGCGAAAATAGAGATATATTTTTCCCAAAATTAGATGAAAATTTAGACCTCATAACATTTAGCGAGATAGCCAAGCGATACTTGGCAAATTTAGGCTACGAGCCATTTTTATGTGAAAATGAGGAGGAGGCTAGAAAGCTAGCCAAAGTGCTTCCAAAAGATGGCTTTTATCCTTGTCTTTTTGCGCCTAGCGATACGACTGGAGAGAAGGACTACGAGGAGTTTTTCGTTGATGGCGAGAAGCTTGATATGCAAAGACTTCAAAATATTGGCATAGTTAAAAATGATGCAAATTTTGACAGTAAAAAGCTAGAAATTTTCAAAAACAATATCTTAAATTTAAAATCAAGCTTGGCATGGAGCAAAGAGGATGTTTTGCGCGAGGTCTTCGAGCTCATACCAAATTTTATGCATAAAGAAACAGGAAAGTATCTCGATGAAAAAATGTGATTCTGACGAGGTTTTGAAATTTATAAAAAGCACTTTTGGCAAGGACAAAGTTCCGCTTCACGAGCCTAAATTTATAGGCAATGAGAAAAAATATCTACTTGAGTGCATCGACTCTAGCTTTGTCTCAAGTGTCGGCAAATTTGTCGATGAGTTTGAGAGCAAGCTAGCTCAAATGGTCGGTGCTAAATTTGCAGTTGCCACGACAAATGGCACCTCGGCGCTTCACATCTGCCTAAAACTAGCTGGCGTAGAGCAAAATGACGAAGTGATCACGCAGCCAGTTACTTTTATAGCCACTTGCAACGCCATTAGCTACCTTTTTGCAAAGCCGGTTTTTGTAGACGTTGATCTTGATACACTTGGTATGTCGCCAGCGTCACTTAGTGCGTTTTTGGAGAAAAATTGCGAGCTAAAAGGCGGCAAATGCGTAAATAAAACTAGCGGCAGGATAGTGCGTGCTTGCGTGCCTATGCACACTTTTGGACTGCCTTGCAAGATAGATGAGATAGCTGAAATTTGCAAGCGTTGGAACATCGCTTTAGTAGAAGACTGCGCCGAGAGCCTTGGTAGCTACTATAAAGGCACTCATACGGGGAATTTTGGCAAGCTTGCAGCGATGAGCTTTAATGGCAATAAGATAGTCACAAGCGGAGGTGGCGGAGCTATCATCACAAACGATGAGGAGATAGCAAAGCACGCTAAATTTATCACCACAACGGCCAAGGTGCCACATCCTTTTGAGTATCGTCATAGCGAGATCGGATACAACTACCGCTTACCAAATTTAAATGCAGCTCTGCTCGTGGCGCAGCTTGAAAATTTGGAGCTATTTTTAAAGAGCAAACGCGAGCTTGCGATGATTTATAAAGAGTATTTTTCTAAATTTGATGATGTGAAATTTATAGATGAGCCAGCGAATGCTAGGTCAAATTTTTGGCTAAATGCGGTGCTCTTTGAAAGCCGTGAAAAGCGAGATGAGTTTTTGAAATTTAGTAATGAAAATGGCGTTTTTACTCGGCCTATCTGGCAGCTCATGAATGAGCTTGATATGTTTAAGGATTGTCAAAGAGATGAGCTAAAAAATGCTAAATTTCTAAGCGATAGGATAGTAAATATCCCAAGTAGCGCAAGAGTTTAGCCATATACGCAAAATAATAAGGAGAGTGGCATGAAGCTTAAAATAGGGTATTTTGCAGATGGAGTTTGGAGTCACAATGCATTTGATAAGCTTATTAAAGACAAAGATATAGAGATAAAATTTATCTGTGCTAGGTATGATTCAAATGATGAAAAACTTTTAAATTATTCAAAAGAATTTAATATCGACTATTTAAAACATAACGATATAAATTCTGACGAGTTTATTGAAAAAATAAAACATTATGATTGTGATTTGTTTGTGTCAATGTCTTTTAATCAAATTTTTCAATCCAAGATCATAAATTTGCCAAGATATAAAACTATAAACTGCCATGCAGGTAAATTGCCATTTTATCGAGGCAGAAATATCCTAAACTGGGCTTTGATAAACGACGAAAAAGAATTTGGAATAACAGTTCATTATATGGATACTGGTATAGACACTGGTGATATAATCTTGCAAAAATGTTTTACTATAACAGATAATGATGACTACAAAAGCATACTAACAAAAGCGCATAGCGAGTGTGCAAATATTTTATACGAAGCGATATGTTTGTTTAAAAATGGCAAAGCAGGGTCTAAAAAACAAGAAGGTATTGGATTTTACTGCTCAAGACGTATTGAAGGTGATGAAAATTTAAATTTTAATCAAACAAGTAGAGAGGTGTTTAATTTTGTACGTGCCATTTGTTATCCAGCTATAGTAGCAAGGGTATTTCTAAATGGTAAAGAGATGAAGATAAATAAAGTAGAGCTTGTAAAAGATGCACCACAATATAAATGTGTTCCTGGTGCAATTTTGTGTAAAGACGGTGATACTTTTTTGGTAAAAACACAAGATAGTTTTGTAAAAGTTGTGGAATATGAATATGATGGAAAGATTAAGGTGGGAGATAGATTTGATGTCAAATAGAGTTTTTATCATAGCTGAGGCTGGGGTAAATCACAATGGTGATATAAATTTAGCTAAAAAACTGATCGACGTGGCAGCCAAAGCCGGCGCTGATGCGGTTAAATTTCAGACTTTTAAGGCTCAAAATCTTGTTTCAAAAAACGCACAAAAGGCTAGCTATCAAAAAGAAACTACCGATAAAAATGAAAGCCAGTTTGAGATGATAAAAAAGCTTGAGCTAGACGAGAATACGCATAAAGAGCTCATAGCCTACTGCAAGCAAAAAAATATCACTTTTCTCTCAACTCCTTTTGATAGCGACAGCATAAAGCTTCTTGATGAGCTGGGGCTTAGCACATTTAAGATACCAAGTGGCGAGATAACAAATTTACCTTATCTTAGGCAGATAGGTGGGGTTAATAAAAAGATCATTCTCTCGACTGGCATGGCAAATTTAGGCGAGGTGGAAGCTGCGGTAGAAGTACTTGTAAAAAGTGGCACGAAACGTGAAAATATAAGCCTTCTTCATGCAAATACGCAGTATCCAACGCCAATGGAAGATGTAAATTTAAAGGCGATGATAACTCTTAAAAATGCCTTTGGTCTTGAGGTCGGATATAGCGATCATACGCTTGGCATCGAGGTCGATATCGCAGCGGTTGCCATGGGCGCAAAGATCATAGAAAAGCACTTTACGCTTGATAAGAGCCTGCCCGGACCTGATCATAAGGCTAGTCTTGAGCCAGATGAGCTAGCGGCTATGGTTAGGGCTATTAGAAATATCGAGCTAGCGCTTGGAGACGGACTAAAACACTTTAGCAAAAGCGAGAGCGAAAATATCAAAATAGCTAGAAAGTCGATCGTGGCAAAACGAGATATAAAAAAGGGTGAAATTTTTAGCGAGCAAAACATCTGTGTAAAACGCCCAGGAGATGGCATAAATCCTATGAGGTGGGATGAGGTGATCGGGCAAATTTCACAAAAAGACTATAAACAAGATGAACTGATATGAGAAAAATTTGTGTAGTGACAAGCACTAGAGCTGAATATGGCCTGCTTTACTGGCTCTTAAAAGAGATCGAGGCAGATAGCGAGCTTAAGCTTCAGCTTATTGTTACTGGTATGCACCTAAGCCCTGAGTTTGGACTAACATACAAAGAGATAGAAAAAGAATTTAAGATAGATAAAAAGATAGAAATTTTAAGTGGTTCGCATACAAGTCTTGATATTTGCGCTGAGATGGCAAGGGTTTATGAGAAATTTGCTTCAGCATTAGCTGAGCTTAAGCCTGATATATTAGTGCTTCTTGGTGATAGATATGAGATATTTGGTGTAGCAGGTGTCGCTAGTATCATGCAGATACCAATAGCGCATATCCATGGCGGCGAGACCACACAAGGGGCATTTGACGAGGCTTTTAGGCACAGTATAACAAAGATGAGCCATATACATTTTGCAGCCACAAATGAGTATGCAAACCGTATAATCCAGCTTGGCGAAGATCCCAGTAGAGTTTTTAATGTCGGCGGCCCTGGCATAGAAAATATAAAAAAGCTAAATTTACTAAACAAAGATGAGTTTGAAAAGTCTATAAAATTTAAGCTTGCTAAAAAAAATATCCTCATCACTTTTCATCCGGTGACACTTGAAAATAGTAGTGCAAGAGAGCAGTTTAATGAGCTTTTAAATGCACTTGATGAACTAGAGGAAACAAATTTTATCTTTACAAAAGCAAATAGCGACACAGATGGCGATGTGATAAATAAAATGATAGATGAGTATGTGAGCGAAAACCCACAAAAAGCCGTGGCTTTTGCCTCACTTGGGCAGCTAAGATATCTAAGTGCTATTAAATTTGTTGATATTGTTTTAGGAAATAGCTCAAGCGGCCTTTTGGAAGTTCCAAGCTTTAAAAAGGCCACAATAAATATAGGCGACCGCCAAAAAGGACGTGCTAGAGCTAGCAGTGTGATAGACGTTAGGCCTGTTAAAGAAGAAATTTTAGCTGCTATAAAAAGAGCGTATTCAAAAGAATTTGAGCAAACTTTAAAAGATACGATAAACCCATATGATGGTGGCAATCCAAGCAAAAAAATGGTTAAAGTTTTAAAAGAGATCAAGCTTGATGGTATTTTGAAAAAGAAATTTTATGACGTAAAGATATAAATAATGAAAAATATAGAAAACATAAAGCTAAAACAAAATGCTACTATAAAGGAAGCTTTGGGGATTATAGATAGCGGAGCTATGCAGATAGCTTTAGTTGTTGATGACAATGATAAGCTTCTTGGGACACTGACAGATGGAGATATAAGAAGGGGTATATTAAGGGGGCTAGACCTTGATAGTCCTATAGAGACGATCGTTTTTAAAGAGCCTGCTATTGCAAAAATTTCTAGCACAAAAGAGGAAATTTTAAAGATAGCATTATCTAAAAAACTTCACCAGATACCAATAGTAGATGATAATGGAATAGTTTTGGACTTAAAAGAGATAGAAGAGCTTGTTGAGCCAAAGATCAAGACAAATAGAGCTATCCTAATGGTAGGAGGCCTTGGCACTAGGCTTAGACCGCTTACGCAAGATATGCCAAAGCCGATGCTAAAGGTTGGAAATAAGCCGATTCTTCAGACGATAGTCGAGAGATTTGCAGAGTATGGTTTTGTAAATATCACGATGTGCGTAAATTTTAATGCAAGCATCATTAGAGACTATTTTGGCGACGGAAAAGAATTTGGCGTAAATATAGACTATGTTTTAGAGCAGAAAAGGATGGGCACAGCAGGGGCATTAAGTTTGCTAAAAGAGCGTCCAAGCGAGCCATTTTTCGTAATGAACGGCGATCTTCTTACAAATGTAAATTTCGAGCACATTTTTAACTATCACACGCTACATAAAGCCACAGCTACAATGTGTGTCAGAGAGTACGACTACGAGGTACCTTACGGCGTAGTAAAGATGAATGATAATAAAATAACTGCTATCGCAGAAAAACCGGTGCAGAAATTTTTTGTAAGTGCTGGGATATATATGCTCTCACCTGAAATTTTAGATCTGATCCCGAAAAATGAGTTTTACGACATGCCTGCGCTATTTGAAAAGCTTATAAAATTAAGTAAAAATGTTATATCATTCCCGATCAGAGAGTACTGGCTTGACATCGGACGTATGGAAGAATATCAAAGAGCAAATGAAGAGTATAAAGAAGTTTTTTAATGTATAAAAATAATAGTTTTTTAGCGATTGTACCGGCAAGAGGAGGCAGTAAGGGTTTGCCTGGAAAAAACATTAAAGAATTATGCGGAAAGCCACTTGTAGCATGGAGTATAGAGGCTGGACTAAAAAGTAAATATGTAGATGAGGTCATGGTTAGCACTGACGATGAGAAAATTGCAGAAATTTCAAAAAAGTATGGCGCAAATGTCCCATTTTTAAGACCAAGTGAGTTGGCAAGTGACACTGCCACAACCTTTGATGCCATAAAACACACTATAGATTATTATAAAAATGAATTAAAAAAAGAGTTTGACTATATCGTTTTATTAGAGCCTACATCGCCTTTGAGAGAAGTTTGTGATATAGATAGGGCTATTGAAATTTTACTAGAGTCAAAGGCTGATTCGATTGTTGGAATTTGTAAAACAGAGAGTCAAAATCCAGCTTTTTTAGTCTCAAAAGATGAAAAAGGCTTAATTTCTGGATATGAAAATAAAGACATGAGAGTTCTAAGAAGACAAGAGATAAAAGATGTTTATTTCTTTGAAGGAACGATCTATGTCTCTAAGACGGATGTTTTGCTTGATAAAAAAACATTTTATCACGACAACACCATAGGCTATGAAGTTCCAAAATACAAATCACTAGAGATAGATGATATTGATGATTTTGTAATGGTTGAAGCGATAATGAATTATAAAGGTTATAAAAATGGCTTATCAAGATAGATTATTAAAAGCAATACCTGGCGGTGCGCATACTTATAGCAGAGGGTTTGATCAGTATCCAGCCAATGCTCCACAAATTTTAAAAAGAGGCAAAGGCGCATATGTATATGACGAAAATGGTAGAGAATTCTTAGACTATGGAATGGCGCTTAGGGCTGTAAATTTAGGCTATGCAAATGAAGAAATAAACAAAGCTGCGATCGAGCAAATAGAATTTGGAAACAATCTAACTAAGCCTAGCATGATTGAGCTAGAGGCTGCTGAATTATTAATAGATATGATAGATAGTGTTGATATGGTTAAATTTACTAAAAATGGCTCAACAGCAACAACAGCAGCTATCAAACTTAGTAGAGCATACACTGGAAGGGAGCTGGTTGCAAGATGTGCAGAGCACCCATTTTTTAGCTATGATGACTGGTTTATTGGTTCTACGCAACTTACCAAGGGCATACCGCAAAAGGACACTGAAGGCACAAAAACATTTGGCTACAACAACATTGAAAGCTTAGAGAGGCTTTTTGATGAATTTCCTAATCAAATAGCTTGTGTGATTTTAGAGCCAGCGGCAACAGAACACCCAAAAGATAATTTTTTACATAAAGTAAGAGATCTGTGTCATAAAAATGGAGCAGTATTTATACTTGATGAAATGATAACTGGCTTTAGATGGCATTTAAAAGGGGCTCAATATTATTACGACATTAAGCCTGATTTGTGCACTTTCGGAAAGGCAATGGCAAATGGATTTTCAGTTGCGGCTATTGCTGGAAAAAGAGAGATAATGCAGCTTGGCAGTATAGAATTTGAAGGCAGAGAGAGAGTTTTTTTGCTGTCAACAACACATGGTGCAGAGATGAGTGGCTTAGGTGCTTTTGTTGCGGCTATGAAATTTATGAAAGAGCATAATGTGGTTGAGTATATTTGGAACTATGGCACAAAACTAATCTCGATGATAAATGAGCTTGCAAAAAAATATGAAATCGAAAGAAATTTCGTAGCAGGCGGGATCGAGTGCAGCCCGTACTATTTGACCTTCGATAAAAATGGTCAAAATTCTTTAGGGCTAAGAACTCTTTTTTCTCAAGAAATGATCAAAAATGGTGTGCTTATTCCTTGGGTGGCACTTTCTTATGCTCATGGAGAAAATGAACTTGCAAAGACAAAAAATGCACTAGAAAAAACTTTTGAAGTTTATAGAAAGGCAGTTGATGAAGGATATGAAAAATATTTAGTAGGTAGCCCCATCAAGCCAGTGTTTAGAAAATTTAACTAAAAGTAAAATTTATATAAGGAACAGCAGTGTTAAAAGATAAAGTAGTTGTAGTTACTGGTGGAGCTGGACTTATTGGTAAAGAATTTATAAAAGCTATTGTTGAAAATAACGGCATAGCTATTATCGCGGATATAAATGAAAAAATAGGGCAAGAGGCAAAAGAGGCACTATCTAAAGAGCTAAATTCAAAAAATATAGACTTTGTAAAACTCGACATCACCTCTAAAGACTCTTTGGAGGCTTGTATAAAATATTTGCATGATAAGTATAAAAGGATAGATGCACTAGTAAATAATGCATACCCTCGAAATAAGCACTATGGAAGGCACTTTTTTGATGTTGAGTATAGTGACTTTATAGAAAATTTAGGACTAAATTTGGGCGGTTATTTTGTCGCATCTCAGCAGTTTGCAAGATATTTTAAAGAGCAAGGATATGGAAATATCATAAATATATGCTCGATATATGGCGTGGTTGCTCCAAAATTTGAAATATATAACAACACAACAATGACTATGCCGGTTGAATATGCTGCCATAAAATCAGGGCTTATACACCTTACTAAATATATGGCAAAGTATTTTAAAGGGATGAATATAAAGGTAAATGCGCTAAGTCCTGGCGGTATATTTGATAACCAGCCAGAGCCTTTTTTGGAAAAATATAAAGATCAGTGTCTGAATAAGGGCATGCTAAACAATAGTGACTTAAAAGGCACCTTGGTATATCTGCTTAGCGATATGAGTAGGTATGTGAATGGTCAAAATATCGTAGTTGATGACGGATTTAGCATATGATAGTGCGCTATAAAGAGGATCGTGAGAATTTTGAAGCTAGATGGCAGGAATATATCTCAGAAAATATTCACAGCCCAAGATATCTAAACTCATATCTGGACTATATGAAATTTTATTCCAAAGATATACTTAGCAATGAAAGCTTTGTGGTTGTTGAGAGCAACAAGTGTGTTGGAATTTGTTTTTTGCCAGTAGAGCAAGCAAATGGCGTCGTCTCTATATCTTTGTCCGGATATTTTACGGTTGCTCCGCTTGCTATAAGCGATAGAGTTTATGACATAGTTTTTAAAGAAATTTTTGAGATAAGTAAAAGCTATAATGTTGGTAAGATAATGTTTTATTTGGACTCTTTAGTTATGGAGTTTTTTAACAAATATAACTATCTTATCAAATATGGCTTTATAGATGCTACTGGCAGCAACTGCGTGCTTGATCTTTGTGGTGAAAAAAGCGCTTTGTGGACGAGGCTAAGAAAACGATATAAGTCATCCATAAATGCAATTTTTAAAAATAGTGAATATGACTTTGTTGTAGTATCTAAAGAAAATCCAAGCTATGAAATCCATGAGGCATATAGAGAGCTTCACAAAAAGGCTGCTGGTAGAGAAACAAGACCTAAAACAACCTTTGATAAGCAGTATGAAATGCTACAAAATGGCAATGCTACTATTATAGGATTAAGATATAAAGGCCAATTTATAGGTCTTTGCTATTTTTTACATGCAAGCGAAGTTGTTGTATATATGAGCGGTACGGATGATCCAGAATTTACAAATATGAAAATTCCTATATATCACGCCATTTTGCAAAAAGCGACCGAGTATTTTCATGATATGTGTTTTAAGCATATGGAGTACTCTCAGCCTGCAGGGTATAACTTAGTGGATGGTTTTTTAGATTATTCGGACGAAAAACAGATAAATATAGCACATTTTAAAAGAGGCATGGGTACAAAAATGGTGCCACTATTTCGAGGTGTAAAATACTTTGATAAAAATTTACTCTTAAAAGATATAGATAGCTTTAGAGAAAAAGTGGTAAGAGAATTATAAAAATGAAAAAAATATTATTTATTATTGGTACTAGACCAGAAGCCATTAAGATCTTGCCAATATATATTTTTTTTAAGAAATATAATAAATTTGATACAAAAATATGCATAACTGCACAACATAGAAAAATGCTTGACGATGTAATGTCCTTCTTTGGAGTTAAAGCAGACTATGACCTAGACCTTATGCGGCAAAATCAAACACTAGACGAGCTAACATCAAAAATTTTACTAGGAGTATCAAGTATACTAGATGAATTTATGCCAAATTTAGTATTTGTTCATGGTGACACAACTACTTCTCTTGCTGCCTCATTAGCGTCATTTTATAAAAAAATAGACGTGGCTCATGTAGAGGCTGGACTTAGAACTTATGATATTTATTCTCCATTTCCTGAAGAGGTCAACAGACAGCTAACGTCCAAAATAGCAAAGTATCATTTTGCACCGACTTTGCTGGCTAAGCAAAATTTATTAAGAGAAAATATAAACGAGGATAATGTTTTTGTAGTAGGCAATAGTGTAATAGACGCACTATTTTTTACACTAGATAAGCTAAAAAAGACAACTCCTTGCTTAGATTACACGCCAAGTGAAAGAAAATTTATACTTATAACTGGCCATCGTAGAGAAAATTTTGGTGATAATTTTTTGAATATATGCAATTCAATAAAAGAATTAGCCATTAAATATAGTGATATGGATTTTGTTTATCCGTTGCATCTTAATCCAAATATATGCGAGCCAGCTAAAAAAATATTATCTGGTATAAAAAATGTTTATTTGATAGAGCCGCTTGAATACGAAAGTTTTGTATATCTCATGTCAAAGGCATATATTATTTTAACGGATAGTGGCGGCATACAAGAGGAGGCACCAAGTTTTGGCAAGCCTGTTTTGGTTATGCGTAATAATACAGAAAGGCCAGAGGCTGTAGAGGCTGGAACTGTGAGGCTTGTTGGCACTGCAAGAATTGTAGATGAAGTTTGTAAACTTGTAGAAAATGTTGATGAATATAACAAATTTAAAAATTTGAAAAATCCATACGGCGACGGAAAAACATCTAATAAAATTTATGAAGTAGTTGAGTCTCTTTTGTGAAAAAAGTACTTTTTATATCTTATTTCTTGCCTCCATTTAATTCTCCGCAAGCCATACAGATAGGAAGATTGTTAAGGTATTTTTCACAATTAGACCAATACGAAATAACTGTTGTAACTGCAAATTTAAAGAACGCCTCGGTAGATAATAGTTTGTACCCAGATATTTTTAATAAAGTAAAAGATGTTATATATATAGAAGATGTGGTAAAAAATAAATATATCAAATATTTTATTGGTAGGGTTATGCCAAGTATTTACAAAACACCAGATGAATATAAAAAATGGCATAAAAAAGCATACCAAAGCTTGTCTCATAAATTTAAAAGCGGTGATTTTGACCTAATACTAACATTTTCTTTTCCTTTGTCCACAAATATACTTGGCAGGCAATTAAAAGAATATTTTAAATGTAAGTGGGTGGCACATCAGTCTGATCCATGGACTGATAATATTTATAATGGCTACAGCAAAGGTATAAATCAAAAAAATGTTGCTTTAGAAAAAGAATGTTTTGATGCTGCTGATAAGATCATATTTACTTCCATAGAGACAAAAGGATTTTATACTAGCAAATACCCACTTCTGTCTAGTAAATTCTCTATTTTAGAGCACTCAAATGATCCTAGTCTATATCTAAGAAAAGATAATGTATCTGGTGACAAAAAGGTAGTACGATATATCGGTGGTTTTTATGGCACCAGAACACCAGAACCGTTATATAAGGCAATATATAAGCTAAAAGAAGATAGAAAGAATATAGATTTTATTTTTGAGATATATGGCTTTGGTAGATCCATAACAAATTTATTAAAAAAATATGATATAGCGGAATATGTATCATTTAAGGGAAGTGTAAGTTATCTTAAAAGTTTAGAGCTGATGGTTGGTGCTGATTTGTTGGTTTTGATAGATGCCCCAAGCGATCATAAGAGCATTTTTTTTCCATCAAAGCTTGTAGATTACATTGGTTCTCAAACACCTATTATGGTTATATCCCCAGATGGAGCAAGCAAAAGAGTGGCTAAAGAAAATGGACTTACTTATTTTGATTTAAACGAAACTGATAAGATAGCTGATTATCTATGTAGTGATTGGGGTCTTAGCCAAGAGTATGGTAATGTATACGACATTAATGATGTTATAAATAAATTTGTGAGTATTGTTGGTGAATAGAAATTTATCATTTGATACCATGAGAGGCATGGCGATTTTATTTGTTTTGGCAGCTCATTTTTTGACAAATAGTGTTGTTTTTGATGATTATTCGACTACCATGCTAGGAAATACATCTTTAAATTTCTCTTTTTTTGGAAATACTGGAGTAATTTTATTTTTTTATCTAAGTGGCTATTTGATCTACGCATCTATAGATCGTGGAAAAAACATAGCATTTTTTTTATATAAGAGACTACTAAGAATTTATCCGCCATATCTATTTAGTATAGCTATAGTCTTGATAATGCCAATTTTTTTTAATTTCTATCCAGTTTACGGTATGCGTGATATATTTGCAAATATTTTTTTTATCAAAGATTTTTTAAATGCTCCCTATATGAATAATGTCTATTGGTCTTTACTGGTTGAGGTTAGATTTTATTTTATTATTTTTGTTTTTTTTCTTCTTTCTAGGCATTTTAAATTTTTAAAGATAGAGTATTTGCTACTACTTTTGCTGCTGGTCAACTATACTAAGTTGTTTTTTACTGGTAGCGGGAGCTGGTTTGTTACTTGGCTTTTGCTTTTTTTTATAGGTATTCTTTTTTATAAGTACGTAACAAATAAAATAAAGATCGGTGTTTTAATAGTTTGTTACTTTGTTATTTTGGTCTCGGTATATGTTTTTAGGGACTTAAGCTCTTTTCTTAGTGCTGTAGCATGTACTATAATCTTTGCTTTCTGTTTTTATTTTAACTGCACAAATCGAGTATTAATATTTTTTGGTAATATATCGTACTCTTTATATTTGGTACATGCACCAATTGGTTATAGTTTATTTTATTTTATAACAAAAAATTTTACTGAAGACTTCGTTGCTCTTAAAATAACTTTTGTTACTTCGATATCTATTTTGATTGCCATGTTTTCATATAAATTTATAGAGAGTATATATTTTAAAGGTGTTAAATGAAATATTTAATATACGGATATTATGGATACAATAATCTGGGCGATGACCTGTTGCTGGATACTATTATAAACCGTATAAAAGAAAAAGATATGGATGCTGATTTTACTATCTTGAATAAAAGTTCAAATAGCTTAAAAGAGTATCCAAATGTATACTACTCAAATATAAGAGATATATTATATAGTTCAAAAAATAAAGTACTAAAATTTTGGAGTTTTTTTAGTGCCTTTAAAAAATATATCGATGAATGCGACGTTTTTTTGCTCGGTGGCGGAACGATTTTTATGGATAGTAATAAGGCTAGTTTTTTGATGATATATTTATCATTTTTTGTATCATATGCAAGAAGTACTGGAAAAAAGGTTGTTTTGATCGGTATAGGAATAGATATTTTAAGTAGTTTTTTTTCTATACTGGCAATGAAAAAAATATTATCAAATTCTCATTTTGTCTATTGTAGAGATGCTTTGTCTTTTCAAATAGCAAAAAAATTAAGTACAACAGCTAATGTTATATTGACGCAAGATCTAGTTTTTGGTTCCTTTTGGAGTAAGAGTATTTTGAATGATGATGGTGTTAATCGTGAGCATAAAACAATCGGCATATCTTTAATTGATTATTCTGATAAATATGGTGAAAATTATATACCTGAGCTTAATAATATACTAAACGCCTATATCAAAAATGGTTTTAAAATAAAACTTTTATCATTTCAAATTAATACAGATAAAGCGGATAATGTATTTTATGAGCGACTAATGCATCATGAAGATATTGAGATAGTAAATTTAAATATTGGTAATTTTTTAGAACATTTTAATAGTCTTGATTATGTTTTAAGCATGAGATTTCATGGCATACTTTTGGGGATATTATTTCAAAAATATACTTTAGGTATCGTACATGAAGTTAAAAATCAACAACTATGTTTAGAAACCGGAGTAGATTATCTGTTTTTAAATGATCTAACATTAAATAAGGTAATGAATAGTGATTTTAGAAGACTAGATGCAGATATGTTAACCAAGTTGACCCTGTGTTCTGGTGTTAATTTTGATTTTATATTAAAGGGGTGAAATTTGAATATAGCTCTTTTTTCTCCGGGTGTCTATTGTATATTTTTTAATGAATTGATTGACTATGCTAAAAAGAATAAATTTTGTATCGAAAATGATGAAGTCAATTGGTTTGTATTGACAAATACAAATATATATTTGTCACATTTAGAAAAAAATATATGCAAAAAAAATATATGTTATCTATTTGAAAATTTTAATGAATATATGTCTGATGAAAATTTTACATACAACCTTGATAGCTATTGCGGCAGCTTATATAGAGATATATTGACAGATAAGCATGCTTATTTTACCAAGCCATCTTCTTATCAGATGAAAAATGTGTCAGTAATTTATAAAATTTGGAAAGAGTATTTGATAAATAATGATATCGATTACATTGTATTTCCTGATGTTGAATTTGTGGAGGGAATGATACTTCTTGCCTTGTGTAAAGAGCTAAATATAAAGGTGCTTTACTATGTCAATGCAAGAAGCATTGGCGGATCTTTTTTTGCAAAAAGTATTAATGAAGAGCACTATAAAAGTACTGCTACAAACAATGACGGGGTTAGTGACTTTATCGCAAAAATAAAAAATTCTAATAAAAAAGCCTATGAGGTTACACTTGAATTTAACCAGGTGGAATATGACCACAAAATATCAAAATATGGTAGAACTAGCCTAGAAAAGCTAATATCATTTTTAAAAAATAAATTTATTTGCGAAAAACACTATTTAAAAGAAGATATGTCTTTCGCAGTTAGGTTTAGAATGCGGTTTTTGGGCCTACTAAATAAATATAGGCGCTCAAGAAAGTACATTTATGAAAAATATGTAACAGTAAAAACTATAGAGATGTTGCCAAAGAAGTTCATATATTTCCCGTTGCAAGTAACCCCAGAATCTTCAATCAATAATTTAGAGCCATATTTTGTAGATCAGCTGCGAGCCATAGATCTATTACTTATGAATATAACACCAGATATTAAGGTTGTTGTCAAAGAGCACCCGATTTTTGCTGGAGAGAGAAGTGAAAAATTTTATAAAATTCTTTCTTGTAAACCAGGTGTGGAGATATCTTCGTTAGCCATATCAAGTAGCGACTTGATAGATAGCTCTATAATGGTATGCTCTGTGACCGGCACAGCACTACTAGAGGCAATGCTGCGTAATAAACCAGTCTTTCAGTTTGGAAAAACATTTTTTTATCAAGATCAGTTTGGATTTGACTCTTTTAGAAGCATGGCAAGTGATTTAAGGGCCATTATAAACAATGATAGAGAAAACAATATAGATTCAGTTATTGCAGATTTATATAGTGTGCTATTTGATTTTTATATAGAGCAGCCAGCTCAATACTACTATCAGCCAAGACCAGTTGCATTGATGGACGCAAATTTAGATAATACACTTAAAGCTATCTCGTTTTATATAAAAGGCATCTCTAAAGGTGAACTAATATAATGTTTGCTTCTTCTATAGAAAAGAGTTTGATCAGTACTTTGTTGTACCAGATATTTTCAAAAGGCATAGGGTACGGAAAATACCTCTTGTTCGCGTTTTTGTTTGGTACAAGCATGCAAATGGATGCTTACAATATGGCTTTAACCATACTTGATGTATCTATGTTTGTATTAGGACATGTTTTTTCTGTAGTTGGGATACCTATGCTGGTAAAATCTAGAAAAAAATCTTTTACAGCATTTAAAAAATTAAGTGGTTCTATATTTGTCTTCTCTTTAGTTTTGGCAGCGATTATTATAGTTTTTCAATATATATTTTTTTATGATCTAGTATCTATTTTAGCGCCAGGTTTTGATGATAAGAAAAGTGCCTTGTCTTATGAAATTTTTAAATACTTTTTACCTATGAATATAGTCTACCTTCCGTATTTTGCTCTTATATCCTTTTTTAGATCACTAAATTTATTTTCTATTTCTAACTTTTTAGATTTTTTAATAGCTATATTTTCTATTGCATATCTTGTTATTTTTTTAAGTAGTGATATTGCTATCATTCCATTATCTTTGAGTGTTGCATATGTTGTTACTATATTTTTTGCGCTTTATTTTGCCATTAAGATCAAAATAATTGGATTTAGTGGCTCAATTTTTACACCATATATGAAAAATATGTATAAAAATATTGCCAAACTTTCGCTTTGGTTTTTAGTGCTGCAACTATATAGGGTGGTGGATAAGGGATTTGCCTCCTTGCTTGATAATGGAGCGATAAGTGCGTTAGTTTATGCTTCTATGCTTATTTCTGGCATGGGTTTTGTCTTTGACTTTGCTTATGTCTATATCACAAAATTTTCAGAAAAAGAGGACAAGGCGGCAGTGTTTACTCTTGCAATTAAGCTTTATATATTTTTAACATTGCCTGTTGTTGTATATTTGCTTTTTTATTCAAAAGAGTTTATCTCGATAATTTATGGAGGTGGAAAATTTGATAAAAACTCCATAGAGATAACAAGTTCTATTATTGTGATATTATCGCCATTGTTATTTTTAAGTCTTGTTAATGGTCTATTCCAAAGTTTATATCAGTCTTTAGAAAAATATGCTTATGTTATTTGTTTATCATTAATAGGGGTGCTAATAAATTTTGTCTTAAATTATCTTTGGATAAGTAAGTATGGTATCGTAGGTATAGCTTTGGCAACTCTTGTTTCAACTGGTGTTATTATAGCACTAAATCTGCTGATAATTCATTATAAAGAGAATTTACATTTAAGCTATAAAAATATACTTTTTGAGTTTATGAAGTATTTGTTGGCAGCGGGTACCTCTTTTGTTACTATTAGAATGCTTAGTCTGCCATTTTTTGTGAGTAGTGTTTTGTTTTTTGTCTTTAACTATGTGATATTAGTTTTGTTAAGGAATGAATTTATAATAAGAATTTATAGCATGATAAGGAAAAGATAGTATGTGCGGGTTGGCTGGATTTTGTGATTTTAATAAAAAACATGGTATGGATAATTTAATAAGCATGACAGACGTTTTACGGCATAGAGGTCCAAACGATAGTGGGTATGAATTTTTTGAAAATGAAAATTTTAATTTAGGCCTAGGCCATCGCAGACTATCGATACAGGATATATCAAAACACGGACACCAACCAATGTTTGATAAAACTGGTCAATATATTATTATTTATAATGGCGAAATATATAATTTTAAAGAATTTTACGATGAACTCTTAGGTGATGGTGTTAAATTTAATTCTAATAGTGATACCGAGGTAATACTATATTTATATATTAAATACGGTGACGATTTTATCAAGAAACTAATTGGTATGTTTTCTATAGTTATTTATGATGTTAAAGATCAAAAAATAAAAGTTTTTATAGATAGGGCGGGTGTCAAACCATTTTACTATTATTTTAAAAATGGCTTATTTGCCTTTGCCTCAGAGCTAAAATCTTTTTTTTGCATTAAAGAAATAGATAAAAAAATTGATCCAAATGCTCTAGGACTATATTTTCAGTATTCGTATATACCAGCACCATACTCTATTTTTGAAAATATTCATAAACTCCCAGCTGGAAATATGCTGGAATTTGATTTAAGATCGATGTCGTATACCAAGAAACAGTATTGGAGTGTAGAGGAATACTATAATAAAGAAAAGACAGGCAAAGAGTATGAGGTTATAAAAAAAGAGGTCTCTGAATTGCTATTATCTGCTTTTAAATATAGGTTGGTATCTGATGTGCCAGTTGGGATATTTTTGAGCGGAGGATATGATAGCTCTGCTGTTGCGGCGATACTGCAGTCAAATTCTAGTGTCAAGCTAAAAACATTTAGTATAGGTTTTGATAATAAAAATTTTGATGAAGCTCCATATGCTAAAGATATAGCAAATTTTTTAAACACAGAGCATTACGAGTATTATGTTACTCAAAAAGATTGTTTGGATTTGGTGGATCAGCTTTGTGTTATAAATGACGAACCAATGGGCGATGTCTCTTCTATACCGACTTATTTTGTTTCAAAATTTGCAAAAGAGCATGTATCGGTTGTTTTGTCTGGAGATGGTGGGGATGAAATTTTTGGTGGTTATCCAAAATATTTTATTGGAAACAAGGTATATCGTTTATCATCAAAAGTTCCATCTTTTGTTAAAAAAGCAGTTAAGTCGTTTTTGTTATTGCTAGATATAAAAATATTGGAAAAAATTTTTTTAAAGCTAACCGGGCAAAAAATGACAAATTTTTCTGGAAAATTTAGAAAATTTATAAATATACTTGGCACAAAAGCAGAAAGTGTTTTTAAAATTTCAAGTCAGTATTTTTTAAAGGAAGATGTCTCAAAATTCATAAAAAATTATAGCTCTGAATACAAAACAACTTATGATAAATTTGGATGTGTAAGCGGAGACTACTTTGATAAGTCAATGTGTATAGACTTTCAAACATATATGTATCAAATTTTAATGAAAGTAGATAGGGCTAGTATGGCTGTATCACTAGAATCTAGAGAGCCATTTTTAGATCAGCGGATAATAGAATATTTAGCACAAATTCCATCTAGCGTAAAGCTGAAAAATGGTCCTAAGGGGATATTAAAAGATATTGTATATGATTATATTCCTAAAAATTTACTAGACCGTCCAAAACAGGGCTTTGTCCCGCCTTTTGAAGATTGGTTGAATGGCGACCTAAAAAATTTTGTTGATGATTACTCTAATAAAGATTTTATTGAGGATCAAGGTATTTTCTGCCATGCAGAGGTGGTTAAGCTAAAAAAAGAATTTTATGAAGAAAAAAAATCTGGATATAAATTATGGCTTTTCTTGATATTTCAGCTATGGTACAAGCAGTGGATGATAAATGAAAGATAAAATCAGGCTAATATTATTAAACGACTGGTTGTATGGTGGTGGCGCCGAGAGATCTATGGCAGTTTTAGCCAATGAATTGGCTAAAGATACTAGATATGAAATATATTTGGTTTTATTAGAAAATAAGATCTCGTTTGAGCTAAATTCTGGTATAAAATGTATCTCTTTTAGAAATAGCTATAAATTTGGCGTTTTCCAAAAGCTTATAACAATTTTACTAGATGTTTTTAGGCTAATAGGCTTAATTAAAAATTTAAATATAGATGTTGTTTTGTCGTTTCAGCACCGCTCAAACATAATAAATTGTTTGTCTAAGTTGCTGTTTAAAAAATTTAAAAGCATCATAAGTGAAAGAATATATACGAAAGATTTTTTTGAGCAGGATTTTAAAAAAATTTTCTTTAACAACGCCATAAAAGCACTTTACAATAAGGCTGATGCCATTACTTGCAATTCTGCAGATATTAAAGAAGGGCTTGCTCAATTTTATAATTGCGATAGAGATAAAATTACGGTTATAGAAAATGCTTATGATACTAAAAGCATTACTCGGCTCGGTAAAGAGGAGATAGAAACAGAGTTGCTTCCTTTTTTTGAAGAAAAGGAAGTTATCGTTAATGTTGGCAGACTAGATAAGCAAAAAGGACATGAGTATCTTATTAAAGCGTTTGCAATGTTGCCAAATAGATCAAACTACTGCCTTTTTATAATCGGAGAAGGAGCTTTGCGTGAGTATTTGGAGAGGCTGATTTCTGAACTTGGGTTAAATGATTCTGTTTTTTTATTGGGATATAGGAAAAATCCATATAAATATCTATCAAGAGCCAATATTTTTGCTTTTACATCACTATACGAAGGATATCCAAATGCGCTAGCTGAAGCTATGGTCTTTGATAATCTTAAAATCATATCTTTTGATTTTAAGGCCGGATCAAAAGAGTTGATAGGTAATGATGAGTATGGTAAAATCGTTAGAAAGTGTGATATAGTTGGATTGTCTCAAGCGATCCTGGATGCTAAAAACAGTAAAAATGTAAAGCATAAAACTTTAAATAGTATAGAGGATTTGGTCTATGATTACAAAAAAATTATTGAGTAAATATTTGTTATTATTTTTATGTTCGCTTGTTGTTTTTGTTGGTATAAATTCATTGAGTAATTTTGCTTTTTTAAATATTATGGATGTGCTGTACCAACCGCATGGACCTAAGGGGTTGCTAAAAGTATCAATATATGTTGCATCTTACTTATTTGTATTTGCTAATCTTATATTTATCTTATTTATGAAAAATGGTGTGATATTTAAAATTTTGATATTTGCATTATTTATTTTGCTTAATGTGGATATTGTATATTATCTTATTGATAAGAATGGTACTGGAATTTCTATGCACCAAATAGTACTTGCCTATCATGAAACATCTCATATATTAGGTGCTTTTTGGGCTTATTCTGGGGCAATAATAATTTCACTGCTAATATCTGTAGCTGTCTTGTTTGCAATAAAAATTATACGAAAATTTATAGATATTAAATTTTTCTACATTCCAATTATTATGCTACCACTTTCATTGGTTGGGTCATATATGGTCTTTAATAAGTCAGCGTATGCAGCATATGAGTATCCATTTTTTACAAAAATACCTATGTATATATACGCAGCTAAACATAATGGCTATTTTGATATCAAATTTAAAGCAAGGGATGCTTTGACTATCCGTCCAGACGGTGCTGCAAAATATAAGAATATTATTTTAATTGTTGATGAAAGTGTAAGGGGAGATTATCTATCTCTCAATGGATTTAACATGCAGACCACTCCTTTTCTTGATACATATGATAATGTTGTGAGTTTGGGCATAGCTTCTTCTGGTGGCAACAACTCTGCACCATCTCAATACATAATAAGAAATGGTGTTCAGATGCGAGATTTGCCAGATAATAAATTTGCTACATTGGCAATCCCTAATATATTTCAATATGCAAAAAATGCAAATTTCCACACATACTATCTAGATAGTCAGGTAGAGTATCAGCAACTACAAAATTTTATGTCAAGCTATGATCTAGAATACATAGATGAGTATTTTACTATTAAAGAGAGAAAACCATTTTATTATTTGGACAGAAAGCTGATACCAAAAATAAAGACAATACTATCATCAAAAGACCATAACTTTATTTATATCGTAAAATATGGCTCACATGTTCCATGGAAGATGAACTATCCAGAAAATTCAGCCACCTTTTCGCCTGTTCTTGAAAATATGGAGTCGGTTGAATTTAGCAATAGAGATAGAGCTATAAATACATATGTAAATAGCCTAAGATGGAGCATGGATGGGTTCTTTAAAGAATTATTAAGTAATATCTCTTTGGACGATACGATTATTATTTATACTTCTGATCATGGGATTAACATAGCTGAGAGTGGCACAACTATGCACTATGGCATGGAGCTAAATCCACCAAAGACAACGGCAACCGTTCCTATATTACTTTTTGCAAAAGATATCACTAGCAAATATAAATTTGATAAAAATATATATAGCCATTTTATGATTTTCCCATCTGTATTAGACTTGATGGGATATGACAAAGATATTTATCACAAATACAACTATAGTTTTTTTAGCGATAGTGTTAGTAGAGAACAAGCTAGGTCTTTTTATTCTGGTAATGTCTTTGGTAATGGATATAAAAATGTATTTGACAGTAAAGGTTCTCAATGAGCGTCACGATAATTATGCCGTCATATAACTCTGAAAAATTTATTGTAGAGTCGGTAGAGTCAGTTCTGGCGCAAACATATTCTAACTGGGAGCTAATAATTGTAGATGATTGTTCGCCAGATGATTCGAATAAGATAATTACAAAGTATGTTGATAACGATAGCCGTATAAAATTAATAAAATTACAAAAAAATAGCGGTCCAGCCGTGGCTAGAAATACGGCTATAGAAGCTGCAAATGGTAGATATATAGCTTTTTTAGACTCTGATGATGTGTGGTTGCCAAATAAACTTGAGACCCAAATAAATTTTATGCATGATAATGATCTGGCATTTACATATAGCTCATATAGACTCGTTGGAGAGGATAATGAACACTTGGGTGTTTTTATCACAAAAGATAAAATTTCGTATTTTGATATGTTAAAAACATGCAGCGTAGGATGCTTAACTGCAATATATGACACAGAAAAAATAGGTAAACAATATATGCCATTGATCTTAAAAAGACAAGATTATGGGTTGTGGTTGAAAATATTAAAGCTTATTGGCGAGACTAGGGGTATTTTGGAGCCACTGGCCACCTATAGAATTCGTAAAAATTCAGTATCTTCAAACAAGGTAAAAGCAGCTAAATACCAGTGGAAAATTTATAGAGAGATAGAGAAGCTAAGCTTTTTAAAAAGCTTATATTATTTTGTATTTTACGCCTACAATGGGGTAACTAAATACAAAAATAAATAGGCTAAACTCCCCTTTTTTCAAATATAATTGCAATAGTTTTTGCTATGATCTTTATCTCCAGCCAAAGTGACCAGTGCTTGATGTAGTAAAGATCATACATTAGCTTTTGTTTGGCGTCGTGAGTGTTTGCGCCGTAAGGGTAGTTTACCTGTGCCCAGCCGGTAATCCCTGGGCGGACGATGTGGCGTTCATTGTAGTAAGGGATCTCTTTTTCAAAGAAATTTATCCAGTATCTTCGCTCAGGCCTTGGGCCTATTAGGTGCATCTGACCGCGAAGCACATTTATGCACTGTGGCACCTCGTCGATGCGAGTTTTACGCATAAATTCGCCAAATTCAAAGACTCTCTCATCGTTTTTGCTAGCAAATTTAGCCCCGTCTTTTTCAGCATCAACCACCATCGAGCGAAATTTGATGCATTCAAATTCTCTGTTGCCCAGCCCAACCCTATTTTGCAAGAAGTAAAGGCTGCCAGGGGACTGCTCGTCTATCTTTTTCTTTACGTAAAATTTAAGCACAAAAAGTATTACAAGAAGCAGTGAGCAGCTTGCGTAGTCGATCACGCGTTTTAAGGCGTATTCAAAGGCATTGTAAGGCTTTATGTCGTTTAAAAAGTTTAAATTTTCGCCATTTTCTGGGATGTAGCACTTTTGCAAGTAAATTTCTAAAAAGCTCTCCACATTTAGAAATTTGATCTTTTTATACTTCGTCTTAAACTGCAAAAGCGTGAGAAATCTCACTAGTTTGCTATCGACAGGCTTTTGGGTATTTAGCACTATTAGCCTCTGATCGCCTGATTTTATGAGATTTTCTAGCGCACTTCGCAAAGCTTTTGCGTCGCTATTTTCAGGGGATAAAAAATTCACCTGGCCAAATTTCTTCCTAAGCTTCTCTAGCTCGAGTTTGGTGAAAGTATATTTTTCGCCAAGGATGATCATAGGCCTATCCCTTTATCTTTATTTTAAATTTGCATTATAAAATTCGTCTAATTATACCCAAACGTGCTAATTGCATTTTTAAAAAAAGAGTTAAGGTTAAAATATGTCTCATAAATTTCTTGCTGTGCTTGTTTTAGCGCTCATATGCGGCGTTTCTTTTGCGCTCTCAAACACGGTCTTGGCTAAATTTCACACAAGTCCGCTCATCATCTCTATCATTTTAGGTGCCATTTTTGCAAATCTTTTCACCAAACAGACTCAAATTTTAAAAAGTAGTGGCGTCGTAGCGATCGCTGGGAAGCAAATTTTAAGACTAGGCATCATACTTTTTGGCTTTAACATAAGCCTTAGCGAGATCGCAAGTGTCGGTACCATTGGCGTGATATACGCAGCTTTTATGGTTTTTGCGACCTTTTGCTTTGCGCTTTTTGCCGCTAAAGCTTTGGGGCTTAGCAAGGATAGCGCCGTGCTCATTGGCTCAGGGGCTAGCATATGCGGCGCAGCTGCTGTTATGGCTACTCAAAATGAGATAAAAGCAGACGCAAACAAGCTTGCTATCGCCATTTGCACGGTGGTGCTCTTTGGAACGATTGGCATGTTTATCTATCCATTTATCGCTAAATTTCTAGCTCTTACGCCGCACCAAACTGGCTTTTTTATCGGTGGCTCACTTCACGAAGTAGCCCATGTAGTGGCAGCCTCAGCAGCATTTGATAGCACAGCAAGTAGCACCGCCGTCATCATAAAAATGCTTCGCGTCATCATGCTTGTGCCATTTTTGTTTTTGCTAAATTTCTTAAATTTAAGCCAAAATAGCGGTGGCTCAAAGCTAAAGAGCATACCATGGTTTGCGCTATTTTTCTTAGTGGCGATCTGCGTTAGATCTTTGCCATTTTTCCCTGAAAATTTGGTGCAAATTTTAAAGCTAGCCGCTAGCATTTGCCTTTGCGTTGCGATGTGTGCTTTGGGTTTTGGGATAGATAGGAGTATATTTAAAGCGACGGGCAAAAAGCCATTTTTGCTAGCATTTTTTATATTTTTATGGCTTATTTGCTCATCGCTTGTCTTTGTTAAGACTCTTTGCTAGTTTTTAGTTTTTGCAAAAACTCTTCGATGTTGTATTTTGCTCTGTAAGCTGGGCTTAAAAGGTGTATCAAAATGTCGCCAAGGTCCATCACGATCCAATCAGGCGAGCTCTCCGTACCTATAAATCTCTCTCCAAGAGGCTTAAGCTCCTCTTTTAGATCCTCAGCCAGCGAGTAAGCGTGCCTCTCGCCAAGCGTAGTAGCGATAACTACGGCCTTTACGAAATAATCATCCCCGCTCATATCAAACACTTGTATCTCTTCAGCCTTTTTTGCGTCTAAAACCTTAACTATACTTTCGGTGCGCTCTTGCATCGATCTCTCTTGCATCTTTAATCCTTGGTAAAAATTTATAATCTCATCTTTTATCTCGCTAGGCAGCTCATCAAGCCCCTTTTGATGCCTGATCTGCGACGAGCTAACATCCACATGCACGTCCATTTTTTGTAAATTTTGCGGAATTTCTATGTGATTGCGCTTGGCAATCACAAACTGCACTAAATTTTTTAGCTCCTCGTAGCCATGCCACTTATCAAGCGTGGCTAGGTGGTCCGCGCCTATTATGAGATAAAATTTCTCTATCTTGAATTTCTTATACAAATACTTAACCGTCTCTATGGTAGGCACTGGGCGGGCTAAATTTATCTCATAGTCTGAGATCTCGACCTTCTCTAGGCCGCCCCAAATTTCTCTTATCCACTTTAGGCGAAGCTCTGGTGGAGCTGAAAATTCGCTCTTAAAGGGACTTATAAAAGTTGGCATGATGATGAGCTTGTCGATATCAAGGCCGCTTAGTGCCATTTTCACAATGCTATCGTGTCCTAAATGAACCGGATCAAAGCTCCCGCCAAAAAGTGCTAACTTCATCTATTAAAGTGCCTTGTTTATATTTGTTTTAAAATTCTTTTTTGTAGAATTAGGCGTAATTATATCAAAAGGAGCTAAGATGTCAGTTAAAGTAGCAATAAACGGCTTTGGGCGTATCGGTAGGTGTGCTGCGCGTATTATTTTAGAGCGAGACGATGTTGAGCTTGTCGCTATTAACGACACCGCAACAAGGGATATGACGAGGTACTTGCTCAAATACGACAGCGTGCATGGCGAATTTAAGCAAGACGTTAAGGTGATAAGCGACGAATTTATAGAAGTAAATGGCAAAAAAATAAGAGTTTTTTCTACAAGAGATCTAAACGAGCTTAGCTACGCAGACTACGGTGCAGACGTGGTTTTAGAGTGCACTGGCAAGTTTTTAACCACTGAAAAATGTGAGCCATATCTTGCTCGCGGCGTCAAAAAAGTCGTCATGAGCGCTCCAGCAAAAGATGACACAGCCACATTTGTAGTTGGCGTAAATGACGATAAATACGCAGGCGAAGCGATCGTCTCAAACGCAAGCTGCACCACAAACGGCCTAGCTCCAGTGGCAAAGGTGCTAAACGATAAATTTGGCATCGTAAAGGGGCTAATGACTACGATCCATGCATATACAAATGGTCAGAGCCTAGTTGATGTAAAAGCTAAAGATTTCCGCCGCTCACGTGCAGCAGCGCTAAATATCGGACCTACGACAACTGGAGCTGCAAAAGCGATCGCTAAAGTGCTTCCAGAGCTAAGTGGTAAGCTGCACGGCCAAGCAGTGCGTGTGCCAGTGGCAAACGTTTCAATGGTCGATCTAACGGCGGTTTTAAAAAGACCAGCTAGCAAAGAGGAGATAAACGAGGCATTTAGGGCGGCTGCGGAGTCAAATTTAAAGGGAATTTTATTCGTCGATAACGACTACAGAGTCAGCAGCGACTTTTGCACAAGCACCTTTAGCAGCATCGTAGCGAGCGACACCACGCAGGTTATCGCTGATGATATGGTGAAGGTCTTTGCGTGGTACGACAACGAGTGGGGCTACTCAACAAGGCTAGTTGATCTTGCTAAGATCGTGGCTACAAAGTAAATTTAAAGGGTGAAAAATGAGTGATATTTTATCGATCAACGACCTTGAGCTTAATGGTGCAAAAGTCTTTATAAGGTGCGATTTTAACGTGCCTATGGACGAGTTTTTAAACATCACTGATGACCGCAGGATCCGCTCAGCGATACCAACTATCCGCTACTGCCTAGATAATGGCTGCAGCGTGGTTTTGGCTAGTCACTTAGGGCGTCCAAAAAACGGCTATGAAGAGAAATTTTCACTTCAAGGCGTGGCTAAGAGGCTATCAAGGCTGCTTGATAGAGAGGTGATATTTGCTGAAGATGTGATCGGAAATGACGCTAAAACAAAGGCTGCAGCTCTAAAGCCAGGCGAAATTTTAATGATAGAAAATTTACGCTTTGAAAAGGGCGAAACCAAAAACGATGAGGCTTTGGCAAAAGAGCTTTCAGGTTTTGGCGAATTTTACATAAATGACGCATTTGGCGTTTGCCACAGAGCTCACGCATCTGTCGAAGCAATAACTAAATTTTATGATGAGAAGCACAAGGCAGCGGGATTTTTACTACAAAAAGAGATAAATTTCGCTCAAAATTTGATAAAACATCCATCTCGTCCATTTGTCGCAGTCGTGGGCGGCTCAAAGGTAAGTGGCAAGCTTCAAGCCTTGCATAACCTTCTGCCACGCGTCGATAAGCTCATAATTGGCGGCGGTATGGCATTTACATTTTTAAAATCACTTGGCGAAAACATCGGAAATTCGCTCCTTGAAGAAGAGCTCATCGAAGATGCAAGGCAAATTTTACAAAAAGGCAAAGAGCTAGGTGTGAAAATTTACCTGCCAGTAGATGTCGTCGCTGCTCAGACATTTTCAGCTGAAAGTGCCGTAAAATATGTCCCAGCTCAAGAGATCCCAAATGGTTGGATGGGGCTTGACATCGGGCCAGCGTCGATTAGGCTATTTAAAGAGGTCATCGCAGATGCGCAAACCATCTGGTGGAACGGACCTATGGGCGTTTTTGAGATGGATAAATTTAGCAAGGGTAGCATCAAAATGAGCCACGCTATCATCGACACTCACGCGACAACCGTCGTTGGCGGTGGCGATACGGCTGACGTGGTCGAGCGCGCAGGAGACGCTGATGAGATGACATTTATCTCGACTGGCGGCGGTGCGAGCTTGGAGCTAATAGAAGGCAAAGAGCTGCCTGGCATAAAGCCGCTTAGAAAAGAGGAGTAGGCCTTGAAATTTCTAGCGAATTTAAAGTGCAACCACACAAGAGCGAGCTTTAGAGAGTACGCGAAAATTTTAGACGAAAATTTAAGCGCAAACGACGATGTGAGCGTATTTGCTCCTGCTAGTGCCTTTGATGAAAAAAGGCATATTTTTAGGCTTGGGGCGCAGAATTTCTACCCATGCGAGAGTGGGGCATATACTGGCGAGATCGGCAAGGCGATGCTTGATGAATTTGAGATCAAAGACGTGCTGATCGGCCACTCTGAGAGGCGTGAAATTTTAAATGAAAGCGAGGAGTTTTTGCGAGCAAAATTTGACTTTGCCGCAAAAAATGGCTGGAATGTGATCTACTGCATCGGAGAAAATTTAAGCACAAATGAAAGCGGAGCGACCAAAGAATTTCTAAGCCGCCAGCTTGAAAATATAGACCTGGGCTATAAAAATTTAGTCATCGCCTACGAGCCGATCTGGGCGATAGGAACCGGTAAAAGCGCTAACATAGAGCAGATAGATGAGGTGCTAAGTTTTTTAAAGACAAAGGCAAACGTGCCACTACTTTACGGCGGAAGCGTCAATGCAGCAAATATCGCTGATATCGCAGGTATAAAAAGCTGCGATGGGGTTTTGGTAGGGACAGCCAGCTGGGATGCGAATAATTTTTTAAATTTGATACGCGTTGTCTCGTGAGCGCTTTTTAATGAGTTCGAAATTTTAAGTCTGCGACAGGCTATTTGCCTAGTCTTGACCTAAAATTTCTACACAACATTAAAATTCATCTCACGATACTGCCACTATTAAATTTGGTTTAAAATTTGAATTGCAAAATTTTAAAGGAGAAATAATGACTTTAAAAGGAAAAAAGGGTCTGATCGTCGGTGTTGCTAATGCGAAATCAATCGCTTACGGCATTGCAAAAGCTTGTCACGATCAAGGTGCGCAGATGGCGTTTACATACCTAAATGACGCTCTTAAAAAGCGTGTAGAGCCGATCGCTGAGGAGTTTGGTAGTAAATTTGTCTATGAGCTTGACGTAAATAACCAAGTTCACCTAGACGGGCTTGCAAATCAAATCAAAAAAGACCTTGGCGAGATCGATTTTGTCGTGCACGCAGTGGCTTACGCACCAAAAGAGGCACTTGAGGGCGAGTTTGTAAACACAACAAAAGAGGCATTTGACATAGCGATGGGCACTAGCGTTTATTCACTACTAAGCCTTACTCGCGCGGTCTTACCGGTGCTAAAAGAGGGCGGCTCGGTGCTAACTCTTACATACCTTGGCGGACCAAAATTTGTGCCACACTACAACGTCATGGGCGTTGCCAAAGCCGCACTTGAAAGCTCGGTTCGCTACCTAGCGCATGACCTTGGTGCTAAAAATATCCGCGTAAATGCGATCAGCGCAGGCCCTATCAAAACGCTTGCCGCAAGCGGAATAGGCGACTTTAGGATGATTTTACGCTACAACGAAGTAAATAGCCCGCTAAAACGCAACGTCACCACTGAAGATGTCGGCAACAGCGCTATGTATCTGCTTAGCGACCTAGCTAGCGGCGTAACAGGCGAAGTTCATTACGTAGATTGCGGCTACAACATCATGGGTATGGGCGACGTGGCTACCGATGCCGAGGGCAACACGATTCTAGCTTGGGACGCAAAATAACCTATCTATATAAATTTGGCGGGGCGACTCGCCAAATTCTTCTTTTAAATTTCACCAAATTTATCGCAAGGACAGAAAATGAGGGCTTTAGATGAGCTTATAGACACAAATGAGCCAGGCTGGGCGCTGATCGAAGAGTGGCTAAAAGAGGCCAAAAATAGCTATGAAATTTTGCCTCGAGATGAGAGCAGGGCTCAAAGCGAGCTTTTAGGGCTTCAAGTCACCACTCGTTCGCCGATGGGAGCGCTTGTTTATGGGTGCGGTGGCATTGTGATAGATGGTGGTTGGCTACGCCTGCTTGGCTCAGGATGTGAGCAGATGAAGCGCGGAATTTACAGCTTCAACCTTGGCAAAAGCTTTATCGAAGCAGGGCAGATGCCTAGTTATTTGCTCGTTGCGGACGATGTTTTGGGTGGATTTTTTGCGGTAAATGGCGGCGCCTTTGGTGGCAAAGCTGGCAACGTCTTTTACTACGCACCAGATAGCGGCAAATGGGAGGATACGAAGCTTGGCTACTCGCAGTTTTTATACTGGGCGCTAAGTGGCGATATATCTAAATTTTACGAGCTTTACCGCTGGGATGGCTGGCGCGAAGATGTAAGAAATTTTAGCCTTGATAGAGCGATGTTTGCGCTACCACCACTTCTTTGGCAAGACGCCGACGTAAGGGCGAGGCTAAAAGATATGAAAAAAGATGGCGTTAATATCGATGAGTATTTTGCCTCTTTGTTTAAGGGGGAGAAATAGGATTGATTTTGTAAATTTCGGCTTTTGCAAATTTTAAAATCTTACTCACTCACCTTAGCAACTTAACAAAGAAACAAAACTTTAAATTTCTAAAAAACTATTTTACAAATTTTAAAATTTGATAGAGTTTTTTGTAACAAAACCGCATGCAGTGCGCCAGCACTGAAGCATGCACTTCTAACGTTGTCGGAGTTAGGGGATCGTTAAGGGGATCAAGCCTCTTCCCTCTTAACAAAGAAGTAAACATTTAAATTTGATTAGATTGCTTTACAAATTTTAAAACTTTCATTCAATCGCAAGAATTGACTACTAAAATTTGGCTTTGCTTACTGCTTAGCTCAAATTTTAGAGCCGAAATTACTCGTTCATGAAATTTTAAAATTTGCCTGACGCTTGTCTGATTTGACAAAATAAATTTTTAAAATCTTACTCACTCGCCTTAGCAGACTACTAAATTTAGGCTGCACTTCGTTTAGCACTAAATTTAGAGCCGTGATATACTCGCTCATAAATTTCTAAAATTTAAATTTCACTGAGCGGTAGGTCTGATCAAACCTAAAAGTTAGCAGATTTTGCAGCATCCCAAAAAGTACCATGAAGGTGACAAAGCTGCTTCCGCCGTAGCTAAAAAACGGCAGCGGCACGCCCACAACCGGCGCAAAGCCGATCGTCATCGAGACATTTACCCCAACGTAGACAAAGATGAGCGCGGCTATGCCAGTGGTGGTCACCTGCGTGAAATAATCATTCTTAAGCCCGTAGTTTAGGCTAAGTAAGTGCGTTATAAGCGCTCCATAAAGCCCCAGCAAAAGAAGCGCGCCGTAAAAGCCAAAACGCTCGATATTGTAGGCAAAGATGAAGTCGCTTGTGGCGATTGGCAAAAATTTAAAGTGTGTCTGCGTCGCCTCGTCCTTTGGCTTGCCTTTTAGCCCGCCGCTACCTATGGCGATGATACTTTGTTTGACGTGGTAGCTTGGCTCTTCGGCGATGAAGTCGTGGATCCTCTTTTTTTGATAATCATGCAAATTTTCATACAAAACCGGCGCCGAAAATCCTATGGCAAGGATGATGCATGTCCAAATTTTCTTATTTACGCCGATGACAAAAAGGATTGTGTAGCCAACTATCAAAAGTATGAGCGCGGTGCCAAGATCAGGCTCTTTCATGATGAGCGCAAATGGCAAAAGTATGTAAAAACTAAGCCTTAAAAAGTCTTTTAGTCCGTATCCCTGGGCCTCTGGCGGGCGCTGCTTAACTAGATAGGCTAGCATCAGCAAAAAGGCTGGCTTCATCAGCTCTGAGGGCTGAAGAGTAAAGTGAACGAATGGAATTTCCAGCCAGCGCCTAGCTCCAAGCTTGCTAACGCCAAAGATATCAACGCTTAAAAGCAGCACGATGCAAACCCAGTAAAACATCGGGATGATCCAGTCGATGCGTCTAATAGGCAGCAAAAAAGCGATGCAAAATGAGACAAATCCTATGCCAAAATATACAAGCTGTTTGTTTGCCAAAATGTCGTTTGCTTCGGAGACTAAGATGTATGAGATGGCTATGATTGGGATGATTAAAAACGGCTGAATAAAATCAAAATGTGTTAAAATACGCCGATCTAGTTTTATCAAGAAGCAAACCTTGTTTTTTGGGCTAGATTATATCACAAACAAGGCTTTGATTTTGGTTAAATTTAATGTTTTAAATAGCTCAAGACTAGACGTTGCAGTAGCACATGAGCTTCAAATTTCACGTAATCAAGCTTTAAATTTGATAAAAGACTCCCTTATAAGCGTGAATTTAAAACCAGTCTCAAAACCAAGCTTTTTACTGAGCGAAAACGATGAAATTTGCGTAAATTTTGCCCCAAAAAAAGAGGTGCAAAACGAATACGAAGTAAATTTCGATATCCCTATCATCTATGAAGACGACGATCTCATAGTGCTTAATAAACCACCTCAAATTGTCGTTCACCAAGCCCCAAGCGTCAAAGAGGCGACACTTGTTGAGTGGTTAAACAAAAAGGGCTTTATGCTCTCAAATTTAAACGGCGACGTAAGAGCTGGCATCGTTCACCGCCTAGATAAAGGTACTAGCGGCGCTATCGTCGTTGCTAAAAACAACTTCGCCCACGCAAAACTAAGCGAGCAGCTAAGCGATAAGAGCATGGGACGAATTTATCTAGCACTCATCGACCTGCCCCTAAAAGAGGACGTCATCATCGACAAGCCAATCGGCAGAAATCCAAACAACCGCCTAAAAAAAGCGATCGTCGCAGACGCTAAATTTGCAAAAAGTGCCTTTGTAAATTTGCTAAGCGAAGGCGGAGTAAATTTGATAGCAGCAAAGCTTTTTACAGGCAGGACGCACCAGATAAGAGTGCATCTTGCTAGCATAAATCGCCACATTTTAGGCGATGATTTATACGGATTTAAGAGCCAAGGCGATAAAATAAGCAGGGTTATGCTTCACGCTTATATGCTCTATTTTATCCATCCGCGAACTGGCAAAAGGGTAGAATTTACCGCAAAAACGTATGATGACTTTAACCAAATAATTTACAAAAAAATTCCCAAGGAGATTTTTGATGAAAAAATTTGCCCTACGCATATTGACACCATTTTTAGTAGCTTTCTTAGCGGGATGCGGCTCTAGCGTACCGACTCAGCAAAGCACGTCACTACCAACGATTACAAGCTTAAAAACTATTTCAGATATGACAGAAGTTGGCTTCGAGTGGAACCCAGTGACCGATGAGAGCGTCGTTGGCTACTACCTTTACCGCTCAAATCCAAACGATGCAAACTCAAAAATGCAACTAGTTGCAAATATAAAAGACCGCTTTGCTACGCACTACGTGGATCGCGACCTAGCTCCAGAGACGACTTACTCATACCAAATGAGAACCTACTCAAGTAACGCCATCTCTCAACCAGGTGCAATTGCAACTGCGACAACTAAGCCACTACTTGACTCTGTGCCATTTGCGCAAGCTATCACAGGGCTTCCAGGCCGCGTAAAAGTGATCTGGAGACCACATCCTGATAGCACAGTAGCAAGCTACATCATCCAAAGAAGCGATGCAGGAGCTAATAAATTTAGCCAAGTAGCAGAGGTAAATGGCAGACTAAATGCCGAGTATATCGATACCGAGGTAAAACCTGGCAGGTCTTATGAGTATAGGATCTTAGTTAAAACTTCTTCTGGCGTCATCTCAAAACCAAGCCAAAACATAAGCGCCACAACAAAGGAGTTACCCTAAATCAGTAACGAACGTCCAAGCGACAAAAAATGCTCCAAAAAAGATCATCTTAACGTGGGATTACGCGCCAGCTGAGGATTTTGCTTATTTTAAGGTTTATAGAACGACAAGTAAAATTTTGCCTTACACATATCTAGCAAAAACGACTAGCAACACCTATGAGGATCTTATAAACACAAACGCAGCGACAAGGTATTATAGAGTCACAGCTGTCGATAAAGACGGTCTTGAGAGCTTGAAGCAAGAAGAGCCGATCGTTGGTAGCACGCTTGGCGCACCAAAAACTCCAAACATAAGCGCTAGCTACGATGGCAGCGGTGTAAATGTAAGCTGGAGTGCAGTTGATAGAGCTAGCTCATATACAGTTTATAGAAGCGGTGCTAGCGAGAAAGTCTTTAGCGGTATAAGTGATACTGGGCTTAGAGATGACAGCGTTCAAGCTGGTGCTAGCTACTCTTATAGCGTCGTAGCAGTCGATGAATACGGCATCGCCTCTGATAAGTCATCAAAAGCAGAAGTTAGCATAAAATAATGCCAAATTTCATCGCTTCATCCTTAAAAGAGCTCTCGTTTCCATTTGGTAATGACAAAATTAAATTTCTTTGGCAAGCAAGTGGCCGAAACGAGAGGCTCATCTACACAAAAAATGAAGATGAAGGCTTTTTTCTAGTCGTAAAGCCTGGTAAAACTGGCACCGTCGTAAAGGGAGAAAAACTTACAAAGCCTGCTAAAGTTGGCCTTTTGCAAGAGGCGTTGGAGCTTTTTAAAGAGCAAAGTTGTAACGGTATCATCAGCCAAGCATTTGCCGTCAAAAAGACAAATTTGACCAAAAAAGTGAGTGAAATTTTAAGTCTTGAGGAGTTTGCGCCAGCATTTTGTGAGCTAAAAGATAAATTTGAAGAGATATTTATCGAGATAGGCTTTGGCTCTGGCAGGCACTTGCTCTATCAGGCTAAAAATAACCCAAAAGCCCTAGTTATCGGCATAGAGGTCTATAAACCAAGCATCGAGCAAGTAGCAAAGCTAGCTAGGGCAAATGCCCTAGAAAACGTGCGGCTGATAAATACCGACGCAAGACTCTTACTCTCGCTTATCGGATCAAATTTGGTTGATAGAGTGTTTTTGCACTTTCCGGTGCCGTGGGATAAGGCCGAGCATAGACGCGTGGTCTCATCGGCATTTGCGCTTGAGTGCGAGAGAATACTAAAGGTTGGTGGTAAATTTGAGCTACGGACTGATAGCAAGGAGTATTGTGACTTTAGTTTGAGTAAATTTTTAGAGCCCACAAACTCAAAAATCGAAGCTTTTAAAAATAGAAATTTAGAAGTAACTAGCAAGTATGAAGACCGCTGGAGACGCCAAGATAAGGATATCTATGATGTCATTTATACTTGTGAGGCAAAAAGCGATGAGAGCGTTTTGGCTGGAGATTTTAGCTTTAAAGAAAAGACAAACGTAAAAAATATCATTAAAAATTTTAAAAATTTCATCATCAAAAAAGAGGATCACTTTTTACATTTTGAAGAAATTTATACCATAAACGAGAGTGAAATTTTGTTAAAAGTTGCCTTTGGAGCGTTTAACAAACCAGAGCAGTGTTTCATCAAAATAAGCGATGAGAAAAGCGAATATTTTATAAAAAAACCGATCTTAATTCGTGAAAATTTAGCAGCACACGAGCTTTTGAAGGAGTATTTGGCTGATGCAAGAGATAATTAGCGCAAGAAATTTAAGCCTAGCTTATGAGCGCAACGAGGTTGTGATCAATAGCGTAAATTTAGACATCTACGCAAATGACTTTGTCTTTATTACAGGCAAGAGCGGAAGCGGAAAAAGCACGCTTTTAAAGTCATTTTACGGAGAAATTTCGCCCCTTGCTGGCGAGCTAAATGTCTGCATGACGCAAATGGACGATATCGACGACAAAAGACTTTGCGAGCTTAGGCAGCGAGTTGGCATTATATTTCAAAACTATCGCTTGATAAATGAGTGGAGCGTCGAAAAAAACGTCATGCTACCCCTCATCATCAAAGGCGTCAATCAAAATGTGAGCAAAAAGCAGGTCGCTAAACTTTTAAAACATGTAAATATGCTTCATAAAGCCGATAAATACCCTCGCGAGCTAAGTGGCGGCGAACAGCAAAGAGTTGCCATGGCAAGAGCACTCGCGCACAATCCAAATTTGCTCTTATGCGACGAGCCAACAGGAAATTTAGACGAATACTCAAGCGACGTCATCTGGTCGCTTCTAAAATCAGCTAGAGAATTTCTAGGCACAAGCGTGGTTGTGGTGACGCATCACATCCCATCAACGCTTCGCATCCCATACCGCCACTTTGTAATAGAAAATGGAGGCGTGCATGAGATCGCTTAAAAACCACCTCGGGTTTATCCTGCCGTTAATCGCGCTTTTATTTTCAGTGCAGTTTAGCCTCACAGCGGACAAGATCGTGAGAGAGTATGAGAGGCTTATGGGAAATGACTACAACATCGTGGTGGTCTCAAACAAAGAGCTAAGCGAGCCAGTGCTAAAGCCAGTAGTTAGCACGCTAGCTAGCATTGAGCCACTAAGCCCGCAAAAGATCATCGACCGCCTATCAAACGACATCTCGGCTAAAAATTTATCCATTCTTCAAAACGCCTTGCCTAGATTTTACTCGCTAAGATTAAGCGAATTTCCATCGCCAGAGTATATGGAGGAGATAAAGCAAAAGCTTTTGAAATTTGATGGCATAAGCAAGGTCGAGACATTTTCAAAGACCCATGACAAGGTCTTTAAGATGCTAAATTTAGCCAAAAGCATATCTTATGCATTTATGGCGATACTTTGTGTTGTTGGGCTTATGCTTATGCTTAAGCAGACCAAAATTTGGCTATTTGAGCACAGAGAGCGCATCGAGATCATGACGCTTTTTGGCGCGCCATTTTGGCTAAAATCAGCCATGCTATATAAATCAGCCATGGTTGATAGCATAGTTGCGACCATTGTTGTTGGTGCGTTTTTCTTTTTCTTGCCTAGCATTGAAATTTTTAGAGAAAATGCCGCAAGCATAGATGTAGTCTTGCCTAGCCTTGATCTTTCAAGAGATATATTTATCCTTTTTGGCGTGGCTGTGGTTTTAAGCATTTTTGCTGTTAGTTTAGTGATGAGTAAGGCTAGAAAAAGCACGATATGAAAAAAGGAATTTTTACACTTTTGCTAGCTTTTAGTCTAGCTTTTGCATCAAATACTAAAGAGAAGATAAAAGACTCCAAAAACTCGCTAAGATCGACGCAGGCGATGAGCGAGCAGCTTAGTAAAAAGCTTGATGACTTGGCTGGCGATATCGTAAATGGCGAGAAAAAACTTCGCGGCATAAGCGGCGATATCACAAATTTAAAAGGTCAAATTTCAGTTCTTGAGACAAATGCTTCAAAAGCGCTTCTTGAGCTTGATGATCTAACAAAGCAAAACAAAGAGCTAGAGCGCACCCAAAAAGAGCTAGAGCAAAATATGATAAGGATCATCGCAGAAGATCTCTCATTTGATCTCATGATGTCTGCAAGCGAGGGCAAACAAAGCGAAGAGAGCATCATCTCATCTCAAATTTTAACCAAGCTAAATGCCATAGCAAAAGAGGACTTTAAAAGGCTTAGCCAAAACTACGAAGATACGATAGAAAAGATAAAAAACAAATCAAGTAAGATAAATGAGATAAACTCAAGTATAAAAAACTATAGGCGCAAGCAAAATGATCTACAAAGCCTAGAGAGCACGCAGAAAAATACAATAAACGGGCTAAAACGTGATAAAGAAATTTACAGCAAAAAGCTAGCCAAACTTCAAGCCCAACAAGACGAGCTAAGAAAGACGCTTGAGCAGCTTGCTATCATGCAAAAGCAAGAGGATGAAGCAGCCAGAGCTGCCAGAGAAAAGCAAGAAAGAGCAGCTAGCAAAGGTGGTAAAAAGGGCGAAAAGAGCCAGCCAATGGGTGGGGGCTATCAGACAAGCTCTGTTAAGAGGTACTCAGGCGCAAGGACGATCGCTCCGCTTGATAGCTACTCTGTGAAGCAAAAATTTGGCAACTACGTAGACCCGATATATAACATCAAAATTTTTAACGAGTCAGTCATACTTCGCTCAAGCACGCCAGATGCGAAGGTTAAAAGCGTTTTAAATGGCAAGGTCGTCTTTGCAAAAGCAACTCCGATGCTTGAAAATGTCGTCATCATCGAAAACGAAAACGGCATCCACACGATCTACGCCCACCTAAGCCAGATCGCGCCAACTGTAAAGGTCGGCTCAGTCGTGCAAAAAGGCTACGTCATAGGCCGAGTTAGAAATGATCTAACCTTTGAAGTAACGCAAAGAAACTACCATATCGACCCGCTTGAAATGATCTCAAAATAGTCACTTTGTAAGCGTTATTAGCTAAATTTAAAGCCTTTTTGGCTAAAATGCGTGAATTTCAAGGAGCATGACAATGAGTAAGAGAAAACGCGTATTGGTCAAATTTTCAGGCGAGGCCTTGGCTGGAGAAAATGGTTTTGGTATAGACACAGCTGTGCTTAAATTTATAGCAAGCGAGATAAAAGAGCTTATAGAAAATGATATCGAAGTTGGCATCGTAATAGGCGGTGGCAACATAGTGCGCGGTGTGAGCGCTGCAAAAGATGGTATCATCAAGCGAACAAGTGGCGATCACATGGGCATGCTAGCAACTGTCATCAACTCGATCGCGATGCGTGAAGCTTTGGAGAGAAGCGGACTTGAAGTAAGAGTGCAAAGTGCGATCAAGATGGAAGCGATCTGTGAGACTTTCATCGTGGGACGTGCGCAGCGCCATTTAGAAAAGGGCAGAGTTGTCATCTTTGCTGCAGGCACTGGTAATCCATTCTTCACAACAGATACAGCAGCTACGCTAAGAGCTATCGAGATCGGCTCAGATATGATCATAAAAGCGACAAAAGTTGATGGCGTTTATGACAAAGATCCTAAAAAATTCAAAGATGCAAAACTTCTAAAATCACTAAACTACGAAAAGGCGATGAGCGATGATATCAAGGTTATGGACGATACTGCCATAGCTTTAGCAAAGGACAACGCACTGCCGATCTTAGTTTGTAATATGTTTAAGGCTGGAAATTTATTAAAAATAATAAATGAAGAAGAAGCAGCCCTATACTCAGTTGTAAAATAAATTTCAAAAAGGATAAAAATGAGAACAGAACAAATCACAGCAAGAGCGCTAAAACAAGTAGGAGATGACAGATATAAGCTTTCACTTATCGTTGCAAAGCGCGCAGAAGCGCTAGCAAATGGCGCCATAGCTTTAGTTGATGCTGATACTTCAAAGATGAAATTTGCAGACATCGCACTACTTGAAGTGGCTGAGGGCAAAATAGGCTTAGAGGCAATAGTTGAAGGAAAATAGTCTTTTTTTAGAGCAGCTGATAGAGCAAATTTTAGCTTGTAAAAACGTTTCAGAAGCGATAAAACTGCTCTTTTCTCTTTGTGAAAGAAGTGAAATTTTAGACAAAGCTATCGACAGCTGCGTCACATCTCACGCTGGACAATACCGCAAAAGTGGCGAACCATACGCCATCCACCCCATCTTAGTAGCCTCTATCGTAGCAAACATGGGCGGCGATGAGAGCATGGTTATAGCTGCACTCCTTCATGACGTGGTCGAAGATACCGACGTAACGTTAGGTGAGCTTCAGGCTGAATTTGGTGATGAGGTGGCAAAGCTAGTTGAAGGGCTTACAAAGATAGTTGCCATTAGAGAAAATAAGCTTGCAAGCTCAGATAGCAACGAAAAACTGGCAAGCTCGGCGCTAACTTTTAGAAAGATGCTCTTAATCTCCATAGAAGACGTGAGAGTCCTTGTCGTAAAGCTTTGCGACAGACTTCACAACATGCTAACGCTTGAAGCGCTAAGGCCTGAAAAGCAAAAACGCATAGCTGAAGAGACGCTTATGGTTTATGCTCCGATCGCTCATAGACTGGGAATTTCATCGATCAAAAACATGCTTGAAGATCTAAGCTTTAAGTATGCGATGCCAGAAGAATACGCAAAGATCGATAGTTATCTAAACAAAAACAAGCAGCAGCTTAGCTTAAAACTAAATGCTTTTCACGAAAAGGTAAGCCAAATTTTGCTTGAAAATGGCTTTATCGAGGGCACTTTTGAGATACAAAAACGTATAAAACACTACTACTCGATCTATCTAAAGATGCAAAGAAAGGGCATTTCTATCGAAGAGGTGCTTGACTTGCTTGCTATTAGGATCATCGTGCAAAAGCCACTTGATTGCTACCTTGCGCTTGGAAATTTGCATATAAATTTTAACCCTCTCATCTCAAGATTTAAAGACTATATCGCGCTTCCAAAGCAAAATGGCTATCAAACTATACACACAACTATTTTTGATAACAAAAGCATCTTTGAGGCGCAAGTTCGCACTTATGACATGCATAAAACCGCCGAATACGGCGTTGCCGCTCACTGGAAATATAAAAATGGCGAGGGCAGCCTCTTAAATCCAAAGCTTGACTGGCTAAATGACATCAGCATGCAAAATAGCGAGAACGAGAGCAATGTCGAAGAGCTATATGAATACGCAAAAGATAGCCTTTATATCGAAGATATCGCAGTTTATTCTCCAAAGGGCGAGGTCTTTACTTTACCACGTGGTGCTACGGCGCTTGATTACGCTTATGAGATTCACTCAGAGATCGGACTTTACGCAAAAGAAGCTTATATAAACCGCGTTAGGATGCCGCTTCTAACAGAGCTAAAAAATGGCGACATCGTTAGGATAGTAACTGGCGAAGAGGCTAAATTTCGCTGTTCGTGGATAAATAGCGTGCGAACAGGCAAGGCAAAGGCGACGATGAGGTCATTTTGCAAGCAAAAGATAAGAGATATAAACTACAAAATGGCGATAGATATCTTAAAATCAGTATTTAACGTCTCAAAAGATAGAATTTTAGAGTGGATAGAGAGCGAAAATTTAGGCAAAAAGGTCTTTCGTGCAGCAACTGATAGCGAGTATCTGCAAGAAGTGGCAAATATGCTTAAAAAATACATCAGAAAAGAGCGCCCATTTATGATCTCTTTGGGCGACAAATACCAGATCAAAAAGCAAAAATTTGAAAACATAGTGATCTACTCAAATCACAAAATTTCAAATGTCGAGTTTGATTATTGTTGCAATCCAAAAAGGGGCGATAGCATAGTTGGCTTTAAAAATGGTCACACTGTGACAGTGCATCACAAGCTTTGCGAGCGCGCTGGCAAGCTAATGGATAAAGGTGATGAGATCATCTTTGTCAAATGGACGAGAAATGCCCCACATAGGTATAAAATTTTATTAAATTTAGAAAACAGAAAAGGTGCGTTGGCTGAATTTTTAACATATCTTGCTAGACTTGATATAAATTTAGCTACAATCTCGCTAAACGAAGCAAATGATCTTAGCGGAGATACGTTTGAAATAAGCGTCGAAATAGCAGAAAACATCGATGCAAACGAGATCAAAGAGAAGATCAAAGATAGATATAAGATTATTGATTTTGTTTCGCAAAGTGACCCATATCATAATTAGGAGAGAAAAATGGTTCAAGATATAGACGATATTTTACAAGAGATAAACCGCGGCGTTGCCGAGATGATCGATGCTGAGAGAGTTGAAAATTTAGTTAAAAATTATTATGAAAAAGGCGAAAATTTCTACGTAAAAGCAGGTTTTGACCCAACAGCTCCAGACCTTCACCTAGGTCACACAGTCGTTTTGAACAAGATGGCTTTGCTTCAAAAACATGGCGCGATAGTGCAGTTTTTGATAGGCGATTTTACCGCTCAAATAGGCGATCCAACAGGCAAGTCAGCCACTAGAAAAAAACTAGATCAAGAGACTGTTTTAAAAAATGCCAAAACTTACGAAGAGCAAGTTTTTAAAATTTTAGATCCAAAAAAAACGGTGATAATGTTTAACTCAAAATGGTCAAATGAGCTTGGTGCTGCTGGGATGATCGAGCTTACGAGCACATTTTCAGTAGCTAGAATGCTAGAGCGAGATGACTTTGAAAAGAGGATAAAGGCGGGCAATCCTATATCAATCTCTGAGTTTATGTATCCGCTTCTTCAAGGCTATGATAGCGTGGCGATGAAGTGCGACATCGAGATGGGCGGCACAGATCAGAAATTTAACCTTCTAATGGGTAGAACCTTACAGCGAACATATAATATCGGCAAAGAGCAAGCTGTCATCATGATGCCGCTTCTTGAGGGGCTTGATGGCGTAAATAAGATGAGTAAGAGCCTTGGCAACTACATAGGCGTAACTGAAAATGCAAATGATATGTTTGCAAAAACGCTTAGCATAAGTGACGAGCTTATGTGGCGCTGGTACGAGCTACTAAGCACAAAAACTCTTGGCGAGATAGAAGAGCTGATGAATGACGTAAATAATGGCAAATATCATCCAAAAAAGGCGAAAGAGGATCTTGCTTATGAGATAACAGCGAGGTATCACGGCGAGGAGGCTGCTATGGCTGCTATGGCTGAATTTAATAGCGTCCACGCGCAAAATCAGCTCCCAACAGATATTAAAGAATTTAGCTTAAAAGCGCCAATTTGGATAGTTGAAGCCTTATCTCAGTGTGGGCTAAGTGAGTCAAATTCTCAAGCAAGGCGAGATATAAAAGCAAACGCAGTTAGCATCAATCAAGAAAAAATTAGTGATGAGCAGTTAAAATTAGGAGCAGGCGAGTATATCTTGCAGGTTGGAAAGCGTAAATTTGCAAAGATAAAGGTTGAATAAATGGAGTTAAAGCCGTTAAAAATAGGTAAATATGAGATAAAGTATCCGATATTTCAAGGCGGTATGGGGCTTGGCATCAGCTGGGATAAACTAGCTGGCAATGTAAGCTTAGAAGGCGGTCTTGGCATAATTAGTTCAGTTGGCACAGGCTACTATGAAAACCGCAAATTTATAGATAAAGAGCTAAATGCAAAGCCTTTTGGAAGCGAAAATTTCTACTCTACAAGAGGCCTTCGAGCAGTCATAGAAAATGCACGTAAAATTTGTGGTGACTTGCCACTTGGCGTAAATATAATGTATGCTGCAAATGACTATGCAAGGGTGGTTGAAGACGCTTGCAAGGCTGGTATAAATATCATAGTCTCTGGTGCAGGGCTACCTACAAATTTACCTGAATTTACACAAAATTTTAAAGAGATAGCACTTGTGCCAATCGTCTCAAGCGCAAAAGCACTAAAGATCATCTGTAAGCGCTGGCTTCAAAGATATGAGCGCTTGCCAGATGCTGTCGTACTTGAAGGACCGCTAAGTGGCGGCCATCAGGGCTTTACATATGAGCAGTGCCTTGATCCTGAGTTTTCACTATTTAACCTTATCCCACAAGTAAAAGCTGAGATCAAAGAGTGGGGCGACTTCCCTCTCATCGCAGCTGGTGGAATTTGGGATAAAAACGACATCGAAAAGGCGATATCGCTTGGAGCAAATGGCGTTCAGATGGGCACACGCTTCATCGGCACACACGAGTGCGACGCTGATATTGGCTTTAAAGAGGTCTTGCTAGCAGCTGAAGAGAAAGACATCGAGCTTATAAAGAGCCCAGTTGGCTACCCAGCTCGCGGGATAAGAACAAATTTGATAAATTTAGTCGATAAAAGAATGGGTCCAAAGATCCAGTGCATAAGCAACTGCGTAAGCCCTTGCCAAAGAGGCAAAGAGGCAAAGCAGGTGGGATATTGCATCGCTGATAGGCTATTTGACGCATATAGCGGCAAAAAGGAGAGCGGGCTATTTTTCACGGGAGCAAATGGCTATAAACTAAAAGAGCTAATAAGCGTAAAAGAGCTAATGCATAAGCTGGTACATGGTGAATGAAACGGGTTTTAATATCTCTTTTTCTAGCATTTAGCTTTCTTTTTGCGGCGACAAATTCAGAGACTTTTGCCAAATTTGATAGAAATTTTATGGCTCTAAATAGAAGCGCTAAGATCAAGCTTCATAATGATATAAAAAATATCTACGTTGATGCGATCATTAAAAACGACAAAAACACGAAAAAGCAGGCACTCACTAGGCTCATAACAAGCTCAAAGGCGCTTGGCTTTGACTCAAGCGCATATATAAGAGACCTAAATGCGATAAATGGCGTAAAAGGTGCTAGCACGCCAGCAGTTTTGCCAGCTTTAACGCTACTAAGTGCCACAAAGGTAAATGATACCTTGGTGCTTAAATTTAATACAAAGCTAGATACCGCAAGGCTAAAAACATCGTTTGCCAAACAGCAAAATGCCTATAAAAACATCATGGACATCGATGGCAGGCTAAATGGCAACCCACTAACATATAAAAATTTCATCTCAGACTACATCCACATCTCGCAGTATGATAAAAACACCGTCAGGATCATCTTTTCTGACAAGGTGCAAAAGACGATAAAAGCAAATGCAACTGGGGACTTGCTAATAATAAGCGCTCAAAATTTCATCTCAAATGAAAATGTAAGAGCGCCACTTCATAAGCTTAAAAATAAAAATGAAAAGCCAGCACAAAGCGAGGTAGAGCCAAATTTAAAGTCTGAGCCAGCACAAAGCGAGCCAGTAGAAGAGCCTTTGCCTCCAGTTGCGGCGGGTAAATTTTCACGCAACAAAACGATCGTCATCGACCCAGGTCATGGTGGCACAGACCCAGGCGCGGTAGATGGCAAACTGCAAGAAAAAACAGCCGTTTTGGGTGTAGCCAAAAAGCTTGGCGAGATACTAAAAGCTCGCGGCTACAAGGTATATTTCACTAGATCAACTGACGTTTTTATAAATTTAAGATCAAGAACTAAATTTGCAAACGACAAGATGGCTGATCTTTTCGTCTCCATCCACGCAAACGCCGCTCCAAACGCTGCCAAAGCAAAGAGCATGCACGGCATCGAGACATTTTTCTTATCGCCTGCAAGAAGCGAGCGCAGCAAAAACGCAGCCGCGCTTGAAAATAAATCAGACATCGAAGAGATGAACTACTTTTCGCAGCAAACGTTTCTAAACGTGCTAAACCGCGAGAAGATCATCGCTTCAAACAAGCTTGGTATCGACATCCAAAAGGACATTTTAGCAAGCGCTAGAAAGGTTTATGCAGCCAGCGACGGCAGCGTGAGAGAGGCGCCATTTTGGGTACTCGTGGGCGCTCTTATGCCAGCGGTTCTTGTAGAAATCGGCTACATCACACATCCAGTCGAGGGCGAAAAACTATTTAACGAGGCCTATCAAAAAGCCCTTGCAAACGGCATCGCAAACGGCATAGATGGATATTTTGCAAAAAATAGATGAAAAATGCAAATTTAAGCTTTAAAGGGCAAATTCCATTTAACGAAGAGTTTGGCGATATCTATTTTAATACCGAAAAACCCTGGCTTGAGAGCGAATTTGTCTTTGCGAGCGCACTTGATGAAATTTGGCAGAGCAAAGATAGCTTTATAGTCGCCGAGACTGGCTTTGGCGCTGGGCTAAATTTCTTCACACTTTGTAAGAAATTTAAAAATAGCCCCAAAAAACTTCACTTCGTTAGCATCGAAAAAAGTCCTATCAAAAAAGATGATCTTTTAAAAATTTATGAAAATTTAGGCATTTTTAAAGCTTATGTCAAAAAGCTAGTTTCGCTCTATCCACCGCTAATTTTTGGCATACACCGCATAAATTTCGCACCAAATATCACCTTTGATCTTTGCTACGGCGAGGCAGAGCAAATTTTGCCTGAGCTTGATTTTAGTGCTGATATCTGGTTTTTAGACGGCTTTGCCCCAAGTAAAAATGGCTCGATCTGGAGCGAGGATGTCTTCAAAGAGATCGCAAGGCTAAGCAGGGTTGGCACCATAGTTAGAACTTACTCGTGCGCAAAAATGGTGAAAGTTGGGCTAAAAAATGCTGGCTTTTTGCTGAGCCTAAAAGAGGGCTACGCTAGAAAACGCCAGATGAGTAGCGCCGTGCTAGAGAAAAAGGATGAAAATTTAAAGGACGCTTGGTTTGCGAGGTGCGAGCCTGTTGGCAGTCCAAAGGGCAAAACAGCGCTTGTTATAGGAGCAGGTGTGGCTGGACTTGCAACAGCTGGCGAGCTAGCTAAAAACGGCTTTAAAGTGGTGATCGCCGAGGCAAAGAGCGAGGTCGCGACAAATGGCTCGGGTAATCACTGCGGCGCCTTGATGCCATTAGTTACGAAGCCTGGGGTAAATTTAGGCCGCATGCACATAAATGCGTTTTTGCAAGCAGTGAGATTTTACAAGGCAAATTTGCCAAAAAGCCTTATCAAATTTAATGGCTGCATCGACTATGCGTTTGATGATGAGCTCGTTAAAAGATACGCTTCATGGCGGGGTCAAAACGCAGAGGAAATCTTTAAATTTGACGAGAGCTTAAAGCCATATCCTGGGATATTTATAAAAGAGGCGGCTTATGCTAGGCCAAAAGAAATTTGTAAATTTCTATCAACCAAATTTGAAATTTTATTTAACCACGAGTACGAGAGCAGGGCGCACCTACAAAATGGCAAGATCAAAGTCAAATTTAAAAACAACAAAAGCATAGAAACAGATATCTTGATCTTTTGCGTAGGCAGCAAGAGCAGTGAAATTTTTAAAGACTATGACATGCAAATAAGCAGTGTCAGAGGTCAAGTCACGCACCTAAAGTCAGTTTTAAAAAATACAATGCCACTAAGCGCAAAAGGCTACATCTGCCCAGCCGTCAAAGGTGTGCAAGTCATCGGCGCAACCTACGCTAGAAATGAAATTTGCGATACGCCTAAAGCTGAGGATAATGCTAAAAATTTAAGCGACTTGAGCGAGTTTTTTGACACTAGAGAAGCAACCATTATCGGCTCACGTGTGGGTTATAGAAGTTATAGCGGAGATAGGTTTCCGATAATCGGCGCCTTGCACGATGAAGAGTTTTACAAGCAAAACTACAAGGGGCTATTTTGGAGTAAAAATAAAGATAATAATCCAAGAGCAAGCTACGAAAAAAATGTCTTTGTAAATTTCGCTCACGGCTCAAGGGGACTTGGTACGGCGATACTTGGAGCAAATTTGATAATGGATCTTGTGCTTGCCCGCCCACTTTGCATAGAAAGATCGCTATTTTTTGAGCTTCATCCTGCTAGATTTTTGATAAGAAAGTTAAAAAAAGGACTAAAATAGTCAAATTCCTTAACATATGTTAAGAACTGTTATCAAAACTTGCATTATAATCCCTCGCAAAAAAAGGATAAAAAATGAGTCAAATTTATAATCTCGATAAAGACACAAAGATAGTTGAAAAAAGCGTTGTTAGTAAAAGGCTCTTTCAAAACAAAAACGCAAGTGTAGATATATACGCATTTGACGAGGGCGAGGAGCTTGATCACGAGATGCTTTTTATAGACAGCCTTGCCTTCGTCATTGACGGCGAAGCGCAGCTTGAATACGGCGAAAAGCAGATGAGGCTTGGACGCGACGAAGCCTGCCTTATCGAGGCAAAAACTTGGCGAAAGCTCAAATTTACAAAGAAAACAAAATATTTACTAATAGATTTTAAGGAGAATGTTATGATAGATCATTTAGAAAAGGCGAGCGTTTTTAGCCTCGCAGATGCCGTTAGCTACGAGAGTGGCAAGATAGTTAGCAAGACGCTTGTCAAAAACGAAAATGGCTCGATGTCGCTACTTAGTTTTGACAAAGACCAAGAGCTCTCGACCCACGCAGCACCAGGCGATGCGCTACTTATCGCGCTTGATGGCGAGCTTGATTTAAAGATAGCTGACGAGAGCTTTCATCTTGTAAAGGGCGATAGTATCGTGCTTCCAGGTAAGATCCCACACGGCCTAAAAGTGAAAGACAAATTCAAAATGCTTCTAATCGTCACAAAAGACAAAATGTAAAATAAGCCATATTTTAGGGCTTTTTCTCATATCAAAAACTACAAATTTAACTTTAAATTTACCTTTAATAATCAAAAAAGCAAAGCCATAATATAATCGTTTTTAAAAAAGAAGAGCGATGAGAAAAGAAAATTCCAAACTATTTTTACTGATATTTTTAGGCGTGCTCTCAGCCTTTGGGCCATTTGTCACAGACCTTTACTTGCCAGCACTTCCAGCCATAACTGAGTGGTTTAGCACAAGTATCTCTGCCACGCAGCTAACGATAACTACTTCGATGGCAGGCCTTGCGATCGGCCAGCTAATAATTGGCCCAATCAGCGATAAATTTGGCCGAAAAATGCCACTTACCATCTCGCTCATCGTCTATACGGTAAGCACGATTTTTATATTTTTTGCGCAAAACATCCAGTTTTTTATCTTCATGCGCATCATCCAAGGCCTTGCAAGTGCGGGCAGTCTCGTCATCTCAAGAGCAGTCGTGAGCGACCTTTACAAGGGTCACGAGATGACAAAATTCTTTAGCCTTATGATGGTTGTAAATGGCCTTGCTCCGATACTTTCGCCCATAGGTGGCAGCTTGCTGCTTAAATTTACCGACTGGCGCGGCATCTTTATGGCACTAACTATCATTGGCATTGTGCTATTTATCGCAAATTTTTACTTCAAAGAGAGTCTAAACCAGAGAGATCGCCTAAAAGTGCCTTTGCTTCAGACTTACGGCGTCTTTGGCAAAATTTTAAGAAAAAAGAAATTTATGCTCTTTATTGCGATTCAGACATTTACGATGGCTGCGATGTTTGCCTATATCGCGGCATCTTCTTTTATATTTCAGGATTTTTACTCGCTAAGTCCATTAAGCTATGGCTTTTGCTTTGGGGCAAATGGTCTAGCCATCGTCATAGGTGCTAGGCTTGCAAGTCTAATAAATGAACGCAAAGCGCTAAAAACTGGGCTTTTTGGCACCTTGTTTGCTAGTATTTTTGTTGCACTCATGCTTTGCTTTAAATTTGAAGTGATCGGCGTTATCATCGCATTTTTCTTGCTTTTGCTCTTTACTGGCTTTATCTTACCAACGGCCTCATCACTTGCGATGAATGAGGGCAGAGAGTATGCTGGCTCGGCCTCAGCAGTGCTTGGATTTTGCCCATTTTTCTTAGGCGGCGTCATTTCTCCATTAGTTGGGCTTGGTGACATTTTTTACTCGACGTCAATAGCTATTTTAGCTTGCAGCGTGCTTGCCTTTATCTCATTTTTAGGGCTAAAAAGAGTTGCGTAAAATTTATCTTGTCTCAAACACAAAAACGGCTGATGAGAGCGTTATAAATTTAAGCGTTAGTAAGATAGAGTTTTTGAAATTTGAGATAAATTTAAGCGAATATGACGCGCTTGTAGCAACCTCAAAAAATGCCTTTAAAGCTTTAAAATTTAATGGCATTTCATGTGTAAATTTACCAGTTTTTGCTATCGCAAATAGTTGCGCAGCGGCTGCAAGAGAGTTTGGCTTTAGTGAAATTTACACTGGGCAAAATGCACACGGAGATGACTTTGCAAGAGAAATTTTGCCACTTTTAAAAGGCAAAAAGGTGCTTTATCTAAAGGGCAAAGATAGCGCTTCAAATTTCTTAGAAATTTTGCAAGATGGCGGCGTAAATATAAAGGCGATCATCGCTTATGAAAATGTCTTAAACCCTTGCAAAATGGAGCTAAAACCACCAAAAGATAGCATTTTAATATTCGCATCTCCGATAAATGTGAGAAATTTTCTTAGTAATTTTGGCTGGGACGAGAGCTACCAGACGATAAGCATCGGAAAGATTACTGCAAAAGAGCTAAAATTTAGCACGCCACTTGTTAGTCAAAGTCAAGATATAAACGCTTGTATCGCACTTGCCAAAACGTTACTTTAAGCAAAGAATTTATATAATTTTATTGCCTGAGTGAAGCGAGTCAGCATTTTACGGGGTCCAACACTTTTTTGTTAGCGAAAAGGTATGGGTGCCTTGCGATGTGGCTTCGTTTGAGCCTTAAACAGCGAGAAGTTGCAACCTTTTGGTATCCATCTATTTGCAAGATTGGCTTTGTTTATGGGCCACTCTTCTATGCGACGCCCACTTGGGTTTTTAAATTTACGGAGATAATATGAACATTCTCATAATAGGAAGTGGCGGCCGCGAATACGCCATTGCTCTAAAACTAAAAAGCGAAAAAAATATAAATTTATACTTTGCGCCCGGAAATGGTGCGACCTCACGCCTTGGTGAGAATTTAAACATAAAAGACTTTCATGAGTTAGCAAATTTTGCCAAAAAAAATAGTATCGAGCTAACTATCGTGGGACCTGAAGCACCTCTTAGCGAAGGCGTAGTGGATATATTTAAAAAAGAGGGTTTGCTCATCTTTGGACCAAGCAAAGCAGCTGCTAGACTTGAGGCTAGCAAGGCCTACATGAAGGACTTTTTAGCTAGAAATAATATAAAAACTGCAAAATATTTAAACACAGACGACAAAGAAAAAGCATTTAAATTTATCGATACCCTAAGCGCTCCGATGGTTGTAAAGGCTGATGGACTTTGCGCTGGGAAAGGCGTGATCATCGCAAATTCCAAAGAAGAAGCCAAAGAAGCAGTTAGCGACATGCTAAGTGGAGCTAGCTTTGGTGATGCTGGTAAATTTGTGGTGGTTGAAGAGTTTTTGGACGGCTTTGAGTTAAGCTTTTTTGCCATTTGTGACGGCGAAAATTTTGTAAGCTTGCCAGTGGCACAAGACCACAAACGCTTGCTTAATAACGACGAGGGTCCAAATACTGGCGGCATGGGCGCTTATGCTCCAAGTCCGCTTGCTTCAAAAGAGCTTATAAAAAGGGTCGAAGAAGAGGTGGTAAAACCTACGTTAAAAGGGATGAAAAACGAGGGCAGTCCGTTTTGTGGAGTGCTTTTTGTGGGGCTAATGATCGTGAAAAATGAGCCTTATGTGCTTGAGTTTAACGTGAGATTTGGCGATCCTGAGTGCGAGGTATTGATGCCTTTGATAGATGGAAATTTGAGTGAAATTTTACTAAATGCTGCAAAAGGCGAGCTAAAGCCTATCAGCTTAAAAGATGAATTTGCAGTTGGCGTGGTGATGTCTAGCAAAAACTATCCTTATAAAAGCAGCCCAAAGGCTAAAATTTCAGTTTTAAATGATGTAAAAGACGCCCATATAGCTTACGCAGGTGTAAGCAAAGAGGGTGATGAAATTTACGCAGATGGCGGTAGAGTACTAGTCTGCGTGGCGACTGCAAAGAGTATAAAAGAGGCACGTGATAAGGCCTATGAGCTTTGCGAAAATGTCAAATTTGACGGAGCGCACTTTAGAAAAGATATCGCTTGGCAGGCTCTAAAATGAGTATGCAGATAGAAGAGAAGCTTCAAAACGAAGAAATTTCACTTGCTCCTTTTGCTAAGAGGATCATGGCGTTTTCTATCGATGAGATCATAGTTGTATTTCTTTTTATGATCATCTATTGGGAGTCACTTTCTACTAGCACTAACTTTGATGATGCTAGAAATTTAGTGTTAAATTTATTTTGGCAGATCAACCTACTAAAAGTCATCTACCACACATTTTTTGTTTGGTATTATGGTGCAAGCCCCGGGCAGATGATAACAAAGACGATGTGTATAAATGTAGAAATTTTAGATAAGCCAAATTTAACTAAAAGTCTTGTTAGGGCGATATTTAGGATAGTTAGTGAAGCTTGTTTTTATCTTGGCTTTGCTTGGGCGCTTTCAAACCCTGCAAGGCAGACGTGGCAAGACAAAATAGCAAAAACAGTGGTGATAAATGCGTAAAATTTTATTTTTGATTCCGGTTTGTGTTTTTAGTTTAAGTGCAGCAGTGCAAGATGTGCAGCTATTAGCTGATGATGTGAAGCAAGATAAGGGCATCGTAACGGCAAACAAAAACGTCGTTGTATATTCGCAAGAGTATCTTGTGACGGCTGATTGTGCTGTTTATGATCAAAACAACTCAGTCATTGAGCTCTTTGGTAATGTCAATATGATGAAGGGTAAAGATGAGGTCTCTCGCTCAAACTACGCTAAGCTAAATTTAAAAAATAACAACGCTGCCTTTGAGTCGCTCTTTATGATGAACAAAGACATGGAAGTGTGGATGAGAAGCGATGAGAGTAGCTCTGATAGCGAGTACTACAGAGTAAGAAAGGCGATGGTTTCAAGCTGCAACGTCCAAGATCCTGACTGGAGCATCACCTCAAGCTCAGCCATGCTAAACAAACAGAGTAAATTTCTGCATCTTTTTAACCCAGTCTTTCGCATAGCAAACGTGCCAGTCTTTTACCTGCCATACTTTGGCTTCTCAACTGATACTACAAGAAGGACAGGACTTTTGCCACCAGAGCTTGGATATGGCAAGTCAGAGGGCTTTTACTACAAACAACCAGTCTATTTTGCACCTTATAATGAGTGGGATTTAGAGTTTGACCCGCAGATAAGAACAAACAGAGGCGCTGGAATTTACGGTGCTTTTAGATTTACTGATTCGCCTGATTCAAGAGGTGAGATCAGCTTTGGTTCATTTACTGATAAAAATAGCTACCGAGCCAAGCAAAAAAGCGAGACTTCAAACAGAGCTGAGCTAAAAAACAAAACTCACAAAGGTGTCGGTCTAAAATACGAAAGAGATAAGCTAATAAAATACCTTAGTGAGGCTGATCTGCAAGAGGGTATGTGGATAGATGCAACCAAGTTAAATGACATAGACTATCTAAATTTAAAGGGCAGAGACGATGACTATGACTCACTTGTGACCTCTAAATTTAACTACTTTATCGCAAATGACGATCACTACTTTGGTGCCTATGCGAAATACTACATAGACACCGAAAAGATCGGCTCAAAGAACGAAAACAAAGATACGCTTCAAGAGCTTCCATCGCTTCAGTATCATAAATTTACAGATGACATAGTCTTGCCAAATATCTTATATTCAATCGACCTTCAATCACACAGATATGATAGAAAGATAGGCGTAAAGGCGACGCAGTATGAATTTACGCTCCCAGCTTCAGTGCATGTGCCACTATTTGATGATAGCTTAACATTTTCATTTTACGAGTATCTTTACGCTTCAAGGATAAACTACGAAAACAAGATAAATTCATTTGATGACAAAAGAGAAGATAAACACGCAAATTTTGTAAATAACTACCATAAATTTACCCTTCACACAGACCTTGCAAAGGCGTATGAGAGCTTTTATCACACTTTAAATTTTGGTGCTGAGTACTTGCTGCCGGGCTATAGAAAAGGAAATTTAGACGACGAGTTTATCTACGATAAAGATCTAAATGAGTATGAAAATTTCTTAGCTCAAGATCAGAGCAAAGAGGAAGTTTCTGGCTATTTGACGCAGTATTTCTTTAACGGCAGCGGCAGAAAGGTTGTCAAACACAGCATCTCACAAGGTTACTACACAAAAGATGATGAGTATTCAAATTTAAAAAATGCCATCTACCTATATCCGTTTGAGAATTTTAGCCTTTATAACAAGCTTGAATACTCGCACAAAGATAGAGAGCTTAAAAAGGTGCAAAACGGACTTTACTATACGCACGATCTATTTTGGATAAATATGCTCCACACGATGAAAAAGAGCGACAGCCTTGCTAAAAATAGCGCAACAAAAGATAGCTACTTTACAAGTAGTGCTGGTGTGAAGCTCCCGCATCAATATAGCCTAATTGGCGGCTGGCAATACGATCTTGAGAGAAGCTACACAAAGAGCTGGAGAGTTGGCGTGCTACATCAAAGAAAGTGCTGGAACTACGGGCTAATTTATCAACACGATGTCGAGCCGACAACAACGACAAATGGCTCAGCCTCAACTAAGAAAAGCGGCATCTACTTTACTATAAATTTCTATCCGATGGGTGGCTTGCACTATGACTTTTCACAAAGCAGCACCACTTCATCAAGTAGCAAATAAGATGGCTAGATAAATGGCAAGCGTTAAATTTAAAGATCAACTAGATGCAGCTAACAAGCTCATCGAGATCTTGCCAAAAAAAGAGCTAAATGACGCTAAGACGATAGTTCTTTGCATGTCGCTTGAGTCAGTTATCCTGACTGATGTGGTTTGCAGGGGGTTAAATTTAAGCTATGAGATGCTCTTTAGCGAGCCAATCCCTGCGCCAAACAACAGTGAATGTGACGTAGCGATAGTTAGTGAAACTGAGGATATCGTGCTAAACGATCCTCTCATAAAAGCTTTTAACATAAGCTATGACTACATCTACGGCGAAGCGCATAGAAAATATGAAGAGAAAATTTTAAAAAATGTCTATAAATACCGAAAAGGAAATTTGATAGGAGAGCTAAAGGGCAAGAATATTTTACTGATCGATGAGGGGTGTGAGACTGGCATGACGGCACTCATCTGCATAAAGACGCTGCTTGATGTGAAGGTAAAATCCATCTCATACGCAACGCCGATGATAGCCACTGATGTCTTTGCAAATTTAAATGATATGGTCGATGAAATTTACACGATAAACAAGATCGTTGATTTTATCGATGTGGATTCGTATTATGAGAAAAAGATCGAGGCTACGAGCGAGCGCATCATGTCGATATTAGAAGAGAGCCCTCACTATTTACCGTTACAAAAACAACAAGGAGATAAAAATAATGCAATATAGTATAGAAGTCAATAATCAGGTCGAAATTTTTGACCTTAATAAAGTAGCTAAACAAGCTAGTGGGGCAGTGCTTTTAAGGGTGAAAAACACCGTAGTTTTAGCAACTGTGGCAAGAGAAGATGTGCAAGTTGAAGAGGACTTTTTGCCTCTAACGGTGCAATACATCGAAAAAGCTTACGCTGCTGGCAAAATACCAGGCGGTTACGTCAAGCGCGAGACCAAGCCAGGCGACTTTGAGACACTAACGGCTCGCATCATTGATAGATCACTTCGCCCACTTTTCCCAAAAGGCTACGCATACCCAACACAGATCGTTGTCATGGTGCTTTCAGCTGATCCTGAAGTTGATTTGCAAGTTGTGAGCCTAAATGCGGCTTCAGTTGCACTTTACCTTAGCGACATCCCAGTAAATCGCCCAGTTTGCGGTGTGAGAGTTGGCTATATAGATGATAAATTTGTTATCAATCCAAGCAACTCTGAGCTAAAACAAAGCGCGATCGATCTATATGTTGCTGGTACAAAAGATGAACTTTTGATGATCGAGATGAGAAGCTTGCCTCAGCAAACTACGCAGCTCATACCAATAGTAGCGATCGAGCCGATGATAGATCCTAGCCTAAGCGATAGCATGGCACAAAAGCAAGTGATGAATGAATTTAGTGAAGATAAGATGGTTGAGGCGATCGACTTTGCTGGCAAAGCTATACTAAGAGCTAGCAGCGCTTATGAAGAGGCATTTAAAGAGCATAAAAAAGAGGATGCTGCACTTGAGCTAAAACCAGAGATAGAAAACGAAAATATCGCTATTTACATCGATAAATTTTATAAAGCAGAGGTTAAAAACGCGATCAACCAAATGGCAAAGAGTGAGCGTGCTAGCGAGCTTGGCAAGATCGCTAAACAAATTTCAAGCGATGAAGTAGCTCAAAAAGAGGGCTGGGACGAGGCTGTCATCTCAAATGTCCTTGGAAAATATAAAAAGAAAATAGTAAGAGAGCAGATCATAAACGAGGGCGTTAGAGCCGATGGACGCGGACTTGAAGAGGTTAGGCCTATTAGCATCGAGACAAATGTCCTTCCAAACGCTCACGGCTCATGCCTCTTTACAAGAGGGCAAACTCAAGCGCTAGTTGTCGCCACTCTTGGCACAGATAGCGATGCTCAGATGTATGACATCCTAACTGAAAAAGCTCCTTTGGTTGAGAAATTTATGTTTAACTACAACTTCCCAGGCTTTAGCGTCGGTGAAGCAAGCCCACTTAAAGCTCCAGGCAGACGTGAGCTTGGACATGGAAATTTAGCCAAACGTGCCCTTGCACCAAGCATCGATCTAGCTTCTCCATATACGATAAGAGTCGTTTCAGAAATTTTAGAGAGCAACGGCTCAAGCTCTATGGCTAGCGTTTGCGGTGGTTCGCTCGCACTTAGAGCTGCTGGGGTCAATACCCAAAAACTAGTTGCAGGTGTTGCGATGGGTCTTATATTTGAAGGCGATAAGCACGCAGTTTTAACTGACATCATGGGACTTGAAGACCACGACGGCGATATGGACTTTAAGGTTGCTGGCACAAGTGATGGTATCACAGCGCTTCAGATGGACATCAAGCTTGGAGGCATCAGCTTAGAAGTGCTAAAAGAGGCACTTTATCAAGCAAAACGCGGCAGAGAGCATATCCTTACTCTAATGACACAGGCTGATAAAAATATAGAGATAAACGAAGATGTGCTTCCAAAGCTTGAGCTATTTAGCGTTGATCCAAGCAAGATCGTAGATATCATCGGTCAAGCTGGCAAGACTATAAAAGAGATCATCGAGAAATTTGAAGTCTCAATCGACCTTGATAGAGAAAAAGGCGAGGTTAAAATCGCAGGTGGCGCTAAAAAAAATGTCGATGCGGCAAAAGACTACATCATCTCGATCACTTCAAAAGAGAACTCTCGTTCATTTGGCAAAAAGCCATTTAAACACGACAAAGACCGTGTAAAACCGACATTTAATATCGGAGATGAGTTTGTTGGAAGCGTAAAAAGCGTGGTTGATTTTGGAGTATTTATCGAGCTAAAAGACGGAGTTGATGGTTTGCTTCATATCTCAAAGATAAAGAGCCCATTAAACGTAGGCGATCAGGTAAAAGTGTGTGTGAGCGAGCAAAAAGGAAATAAAATTTCGCTCTCTTTGGTTGAATAAATTTTTAAAGGATAGATGATGAAATACAAAAAGTTGCTTTTTCCAATAGGAGCAGGGGACGATATCGAACCAAGAATTTACGGTGCCTTAAAGGTTGCACAATGGTTTAAAGCTCACATGGAGATACTAACTTGCCAACTAGATCCAAGCGTGGTTTATAATATGAAAATGACGCTTCGTGGTGGAGTGCTTTTTGAGGAATTCTTAAAATCAGCCAAGTCAGAGCTTGCGGTTGAGCACGAAGAGAACGAAAAGCTTTTTAATAAAATTTGCGCAGAGCTAGGCATAAAAGTGAGCGACGAGGTCATCGAAGATGTCTGCACTGCAAATTTCACGATCCATAATGGAAAAAGAAGCGCCATAGTTGAGCAAGAGAGTAAATTTTGCGATCTAGTCGTAGCTGCAGTGCCACTTGATGGCAAGATCACTGGCACATTTGAGTCAGCTGTTTTAAAAAGCGGCAAAAATGCGATCGTTATCCCTAGAAAGATGCGTGATTTTAAAGCTGATAATATCCTTGTAAGCTGGACAGGCACTACTCAAAGCTCAAGAGCCCTAACTGGCGCGATCGATCTTTTAAAGAGCGCTAAAAAAGTTCAGTGCATCACTTCAAAAGCAAGCCTTGGTGATAATGCTGAGCTAAATCTTAAAAAACTTGAAGAGTACTTTAAGGTTCATAATATCAGTGCTAGTTTTGAAGTTATAGCAACTACAACGATACCTGGCGAGGCACTTTTAAAAGCTGCAAATGATAGAAACGCAGACCTTATCGTAGCTAGCAGATACGGCGAAAACGGACTAATGGAGATGGTCCTTGGCGGAACATCAAGATTTTTCTTAGAACACACAAATATCCCAGTTTATCTATAATGGATTGCGGCTTAGCCCGCGATCTAATTTATTATTTTGTAAATTTTAAAACTTTACTCACTCGCCTTAGCAACTTACTAAATTTAGGTTTCGTAAAACTCACCACTAAATTTAGAAGCGTGATATACTCACTCATAAATTTTAAAATTTGATGGAGGCTTTTTTGAATAAAACGCATGCAGTGCGTAGCACTAAAGCATGCCCCTCTAACGTGCGAGGGGATTGTGGGATATAAAGGGAGATAAGGGGACGGCTTCGTAATTCAAGTCCCCTTGTCTCCCTTTTGATAAATTTATATCGCAGAGCAAATTTTAAAATTCCATTCACTCGTAAGAATTGACTACTAAAATTTGGCTTCGCTTGTAGCTTAGCTCAAATTTTAGAGCCGAAATTACTCGCTCATGAAATTTTAAAATTTGCTAGAGTTTTTTAACTGCATGCGATTGTGCTAGCGCAGCGCATGCAGTTTAAAATTTTATCGAGGTTAAATTTGACAATGTGATTTGCCAGCTCTAATTTTAAAATTTATCAAACGTTAAATAGCGCAGCGTGACAGCTTAACCATGCGCTTTATTCTTGCCACAGACTAAAAAATCTCTAAATTTTAAAGCTATTGTTAAGCTTTCATCAAGCGCCTTATTAGCCAAAATTTTGTAAAATCCGCTCATTAAAAAGGATAAAAAATGAGTGAAAATTCTGGCTTTACACACCTACATTTACACACCGAATACTCCCTACTAGACGGAGCAAACAAGATAGAAGAGCTAGCTCACACGCTCCATGACAGAGGCGACACGGCAGCAGCGATCACGGATCACGGCAACATGTTTGGCGCGATTGATTTTTACAAAAAGATGAAAAAAAATGGGATAAAACCGCTAATTGGCATCGAAGCATACGTGCATAACGGCGAGCAGCTTGACGACAAGAGCACCAAACAGCGCTTTCACCTCATATTAATTGCCAAAAACGAGACTGGCTACAAAAATTTGATGTATCTTAGCTCCATGAGCTACATCGAGGGCTTTTACTACTATCCTCGTATCAATAAAAAAATCTTAAAAGAGCACAGCGAGGGCCTAGTTTGCAGCTCTGCTTGCTTGCAGGGCGAGGTGAGCTGGCATCTAAATTTAAGCGAGCGTAACGTCAAATTTGGCGCTAAAGGCTACGAGAGGGCAAAAGAGGTCGCGCTTGAGTATAAAGAAATTTTTGGCGATGACTTTTACCTTGAGATCATGCGCCACGGTATCGGCGATCAAAGGCGCATAGACGATGACATCTTGCGTATCACAAAAGAGACTGGCATCAAGGTCATCGCCACAAACGACACCCACTACACTTTTAAAGAAAGAGCCGCTGCGCACGAGGTTTTCATGTGCATCGCGATGAACAAAACTCTAGATGATCCAAACCGACTTCGCCACAGCGTCCATGAGTTTTTTGTCAAAAGCAAAGAGCAGATGAATGAGCTATTTTTAGACATCCCTGAAGTGATAGAAAATACCCAAGAGATCGTGGATAAGTGCAACCTTGAGATCAAGCTTGGCAACCCAACTCCGCCAAATTTTAAATTTACTCTTGAGTGCGCCAAGGAGAGAAATTTGACCCTCCCAGAGCCAGAAAACAGATATAGCTTCAAAAATGACGCTGTTTTTTTTGAGCATGAGTGTAGAAAGGGGCTTGAGGAGAGACTGAAATTTGTCCCTGAAAATTTACATGAGGAGTATAGAAAACGCCTTGAGATAGAGATCGGCATCATCAATAAGATGAATTTCCCAGGATATATGATGATCGTTTGGGACTTCATAAATGAAGCCAAGCGCAGAGGCGTGCCGGTTGGCCCAGGACGTGGCTCTGCGGCTGGTAGCTTGGTCGCTTACTCGCTAAAGATCACCGACCTTGATCCTATCCCATACAACCTGCTTTTTGAGAGATTTCTAAACCCAGAGCGCGTTAGCATGCCAGATATAGACGTGGATTTTTGCCAGAGCAGACGCGGCGAGATCATCGACTACGTCACGCAAAAATACGGCAAATTTAACGTTGCTGGCGTCATTACATTTGGTAAATTGCTCGCAAAAGGTGTCATCAGAGATGTCGCTAGGGTTTGTGATATGCCTTACGCGGAGGCTGATGCGATGGCAAAGCTTATCCCTGATGAGCTTAACATCACGCTAAAAGACGCCTACGAGAAAGAGCCAAAGATAGCTGAGCTAATCAGTCAAAACCCAAAGGCGGCAAAAATTTGGAAATTTGCCCTTGATCTTGAGGGGCTAAACAGAAACGCCGGTCAGCACGCAGCAGGCGTCGTCATCTCAAACGAAGAGCTTTGGAACAAAACCCCGCTATTTCGCCAGCCAAACAGCCCAGAAGATCGCTTTGTCACTCAGTATAGCCTCAAATATCTTGAAGACGTTGATTTAATAAAATTTGACTTTCTTGGTCTAAAGACGCTAACGGTTATCGACAATGCGATCAAGCTCGTCAAACAGCGCACTGGCAGAGACATCATCTGGGAGCAGGTCGATAAAAACGACCCTGGCGTTTATAAAATGATACAAAGTGGCCAAGCTATCGGCATCTTTCAGATAGAGGGCGAGGGCATGAGAAAGCTAGGAACCAGCTTGCGCCCAGACTGCTTTGAGGATATCGTCGCGATGCTGGCGCTCTACCGACCAGGACCGATGGAGAGTGGTATGCTTGATGACTTCGTCAAGAGAAAACATGGCGAGGCGGAGATAACATACGCATTTAAGGAGCTTGAGCCGATCCTTGCGCCAACATACGGCGTCATCGTCTATCAAGAGCAAGTCATGCAGATTGTGCAAGCCATAGGTGGCTTTAGTCTTGGTGGGGCGGACCTTGTGCGCCGTGCGATGGGTAAAAAGATCAAAGAGGAGATGGATAGGCTAAAGGGCGAGTTTGTAAAAGGCGCTGAGGCAAAGGGGCTAAATGGTCAAAAAGCGGACGATCTTTTCGAGCTGATCGTTAAATTTGCAGGATATGGCTTTAACAAGTCTCACTCCGCAGCCTACGCTTATGTCACGTTTCAAACTGCTTATCTGAAGGCTTACTATCCGGCTGAATTTATGGCGGCACTTCTAACAAGCGAGGAGAGCAACGTCGATAAGATCGTTCGCTACATCGATGAGATAAAACGCATAAACATCGATACTTTGCCACCATCTATCAACAAATCAACCAAAGAATTTAGCGTCGTTAAAAATGGTGATCACGACGGCATTATATTTGGGCTTGGAGCGATTAAAGGCGTTGGCGGAGCGGCAATTGAGAACATCATCGCTGAGCGCGACGCAAAGGGCGAGTTTAAGAGCATGGACGACTTCGTCTCAAGGATCGATCCATTTAAGGTCAATAAAAAGGTCTTTGAAAGCCTTATAAAAGCTGGCTGCTTCGATGAGTTTGGCTTTAGTCGCAAGATGCTTTTACAAAATGTAGAAAATATCGTAGAAGCTTGCAAAAATGCAGCCCAGATACGTAAAAATGCGGCTGAGAGCCTCTTTGGCGAAGATGATAGTATGAATGATGTGAAGATAAATTTCGTCACTATAGATGATGAATTTGACATCAAACAGATCTTGAAATTTGAGCAAGAGAGCGTTGGCATCTACCTCTCAGGCCACCCACTTGATGACTATAAAGACGAGATAAATAAGATCAAATACACGCTAAGCTCGGAGTTTGAGACCTTGCCGCAAAGTGCTGAAATTTTGGTGGTTGGCAAGATCGAGGACTTTAACACAAGGATCACAAAAAGCGGCAAAAAAATGGGCACTATAAATGTGCTGGACTTTCACGGCAATATCGAGATCGCCGTCTTTGAAAGGGAGCTTGGCAACATCGAAGATATCGTAAAAGACGAGGCAAAGCGCGATCTGCCTTACGCTTTTAGGATAAATATCTCGCGCGACGATCAGTTTGTAAGGACAAATTTAAATGAGGTTTATAGCCTAGAAGATGCGCAAAATTTAGACTTTAAGACAAGAAAGCTAAAGCAAAACTCTAAATTTAGCAAAAACGAAGAGGCGAGCACCCCTCAAAAAGTAAGAGAGTATGCCGAGCTAGAGGTGCTTTTAAGCCTTAGTGAGCTTAGCAGGCAAAAGCTGGAGCAAATTTACTCGCTAGTTTTTAGCAAAAATGCTCCAAATAATCAAAAACGGCTAATTTTGAAGATAAAAAATGAAGCAACTGGCGAAATTTTCATCTATAAGACTGAGTTTATCATAAGTGACGATGTGGGCGAAGAGATAGAAAAGCTCGCTGCATCAGCGTAAATTTAAGGACAAGAAATGTTTGATATTTTTAGAAAAAAGAGCCATTTTTTAGATGAGCTTGGCATAGATAAAAGTAACTGGAGCGAGCTTTTTAGCGCTTGCCTTGGCAGAGCGATGCTGCTTCAAAAACGGCTTTTTAAGCAAGTGGTTGAGGCTAGCAAGTGGCAGGCTGACTTTGAAAGTGGCAAAATTTGCTTTGATAAGCAGGAGTTTGATATGCAGTTTATCGGCTCTGAGAGCTTTTCGTCTAACACTTGGCTTTGGGGCTATGAAAATGTAAATGGCTTTGATGAACGCTTGCTTGGCCTTGCAAATAGGGCGCGTGAGTTTGGCGAGAAATTTGGGCTTGAAGCGTTTAGCACGACGCAGTTTGAGCTAGATGAAGAGATAAATGGTCATACGCTCAGTATGGTTGCTTGCGTGGCGCTTGACGAGGAGCTTAGCTATTATAGGATCGATTACGACGGAGGTGCTGCGTACGTGGCATTTAGGGCGGAGACTATCTTTAAAGAGCCAGTTTTTGCAAGCGAAGTAGTAAGCGTAGTAAATGAGTGCATAAGCGCCTATGAGCTTGATCACAGGCTTTTTGTAAAAGGGCTTTTGCTGGGCAGCGAGATAAAATTTAGCGAAAACAAAGATGAGATAGTAGCTAAGTTTAAAGATGAACTTAGCTTTAAATTTGATGATCTTAATAGGCTTGTAAATATTTCAGGTGCGATTTAGCAATAATTCAGCCATATTTTTAAGCCTAAATTCATAAAATAGGTTTGAAATTTTATCTGCTGAGTTTAAATTTAGCCCAAGATCATTTGCTAGCATTTTGTAATAAATTTGAGGATTTTGGCTTAGATAAATAGGCGGCGACTTGGAGCTTTTAGAAAGCTTTTTAGCTCCGTCTAAAAGTAGCTTGTGATGGATAAATTTAGCATTTAAAAAGCTAAAATTTAGCCTTTTTGCAAGGTATCTTTGAGCTAGCGTGCAAGGCAGCAAGTCCTCGCCTCTAACGACCAAATTTACCCCCATATCTTCATCGTCTATGACGCTTGCGAAGTTGTAAGCTGGGGTAAAATCCTTTTTATAAATGACAAAATCGCCCATCTGCGCTGCCACTTGCCTACCAAGCTCATCGTTTTCATCCACGCTTAGTCTAATAGCGGTTTTATCTTTTATAAAATTTAGCTTTTTATCTTTGCAAATTTTAGTGTAAATGCCGTTTTCATAGGCATCTTTGGTAGCTCTTGTGCACTCACAAATGTAAATTTCATCTAACTTTTCAAGTGCGTTTTCATATCTTTTGGCTCTTGTTTTGAAGCTAAAATTTTGCTCAAAGTCGCTAACGCTTGTAGCGCCTTTGTCATAGCAAAGCCCTAGAAATTCTAACACGTCAAAGATATTTTGAACAAATTCGCGCCGGTATCTGCCAAGGTCATAATCATCAATCCTTAAGTGTAAAACGCCGCCCAGTGAGCGCGTCAAAAGATAAGTCAAGATGAAGTTGTAGGCGTTGCCAGCGTGCAGGTAGCCGCTTGGCGTCGGAGCTATGCGAGAGACTATGCCACCAGATGGTGGCAAATAGCCATTAATCCCTTGGTCTAGCCTCATTTACTCTTAAAGTGCGTCCGCCAAGTTCTTTTTCATTTAGTGCGTCGATCGCCTTTTGGCCCTCGTTCGCGTCGTCCATTTCAACAAAGCCAAAGCCCTTTGAGCGGTCTGTCTCTCTATCTTTTACGATTTTTGCGCGCCTTACTTCACCAAATTGTGCAAAAGCTTCCTTCAACTCTGCCTCTGTCGTTCTATACGACAAATTTCCTACATAAATGTTCACAGGATTATTCCTTAAAAAAATTATCGATCTGATCGATTAGAGGAATAATAGCTTATTTCCGTCAAAAAGATGTAAAAACCAAGAAAAATATTACAAATTTTTAAAAAATATCCTTAAATGCAACAAATCGCAACAATACGGTATTATAATATCTATCACTAAACAAAATTTATCCTTAAGTTTAAGTAGAATAATTAAATAAAAAATTACAATTTTTTTATAAACTATTTATAAAGTAAATCATTTTTTACTTTAAGATAAGCCTCTTCGCCAAGCAAATTTTTCACTATAAAAAGTGCAAATTCCATAGAAAAAGCAGGTCCCTTGCCAGTGATGATGTTTTGATCTTTTAGCACGTTTTTATCGCTCACGTAGCCTCTTTTGTCGCTTCTTACGTTCTCTTCAAATCCAGGATAGCAGACAAAATGCTCTTTAAGCACACGAGCTCGCTCAAGCACCATAGGAGCGGCGCAAATGGCACAAATTAGCTTACCTTTTTTATCAAATTCTTGCAAAATTTCTCTTAGCTTGGCGTCATTTGCAAGATTTTCTGCACCAGGCAGACCCCCTGGAAGCACGATCGCATCATAGCCTAGCTCCTCCACCTCACGAAGTGTGACATCAGCTTTTACATTTATATTGTGAGCACCTCTGATCTGCACGTCCTTCAAGTTAGCGATAGATGCTATCGCGCCTGCTCTACGTAAAACATCGACGGAGGTTAGCGCCTCGATCTCCTCAAAACCATCAGCTAGGATTACGGCTACCTTTTTCATAAAATCGTCCTTTCTCGTGTTATCTGTTTGTTAGGATAAATTTTATATAATCAAAGCTTATTTCACAAGAAAGGACAGAGCATGCAAGTAAAAATTATTTACTGCAACTCTTGAAACTATCGTCCGGTAGCTTCTCGTGTAGAAGATGAAATAAAAGCGAACTTTAGTGATGCAAGAGTCGAGTTGGTTGTAGGAGATGGTGGAAATTTCATCGTCGAGGTTGATGGAAACGTTATCTTTTCTAAAAAGGATCGCATCGGAAACGATGAGTCAAGGTTCCCACACGGCGAAGAGATCACAACTCTTATAAACAAATATCTCAAAGAAAAGTCGGCTTAATGCTAACTAGCGGGGCAGGCAACTGCCTCGTTTTATTTTTTACCTAAATCCCACTCTCTTTTCTTAGTAAATTTATCTCATCTATTACCATTTGTGGCTTGAGATCTTTCATGCAAGCATGTGTTTTTAGCGGGCAAACTCGCTTCATACAGGGCATGCAAGCTAAATTTAGATGCACTATCTTTGCAAATTCATTTCCCCATGGCGAGGTTTCGCTAAATTTTGTCGGTCCAAAAAGAGCGATCGTTGGCACATGAAAGGCGGAAGCTACATGCATGGGACCGCTATCGTTTGTGACGAAAATACCATTTTTACTAAGCCCAGCTATGCGCTCACAAAGCTCTTTGACAGTGGTCTTGCCAGCTAAATTTTGGCAAGTTGCGCCGTTTTCTTTTAAAATTTGCTCTATTTTTTCACAAATTTCTTGTTCGCCTTTGCCGCCAAAGACGACTATCTCAAACTCATCTTTGTAATTTAGTGCCACCTGCGCAAAATACTCTGGGTACCATCTTTTCGCACTTCCGTAGCTCGCACCTGGATTTAGTGCTAGTGTTTTTTTGGTTGAAATTTGAGGTGTAAAATGTAGCTTTAGCTGAGTAGAAATTTCGCCCAAGCCAAGGGTATTTTTTACAAAATTTGCATATTTTAGCACCTGATGAAGGACGGTTTTGCTCTTTTTAAATATGGCTTTTTTCTTAGCGTTTATAAAAAATAGCAAAAATTTACTAGCAAACGAGCTTCTAAAGCTAAGTGCTAGATCAAATTTGCCAAGACTTTTTGCACTTTTTGCAAGAGATAAAAGTCTAAATTTAGCCTTTTTGCTCTCATCAATGACCACTTTTTCGCAGTTTGGGTGGCTTTTGTAAAGCTCGCAAGCTACAAATGAGCCAAAAAAAACGATTTGTAAATTCTTCTCATTTTGCACCAAATTTTCGATCGCAGCGCTTGCCATTACGCTATCACCAAGCCAGGTTGGAAGCTCGATAAAAACTCTCATTTTAAGGCGTCTTTTATCACTTCAAGCGTAAGAGCGGCGTTTTTTTCGATGCTAAAATTTAGTGAAAGCTCGTAAGCCTTCTCTTGTAGGCTCGCTAAAAGCTCATGGTTTGTGAGAATTTCATCTATAAACTCCAGCGCGCTCTCGTCATTTGGGCTTTGAAGCACAAATTTATCTTCTAAAATCTCGCTAGCTCCATTTTGAGCCGTCGTAAAGACCACGTTTTTAAAGCTAAGTGCCTCTAACACGACATTTGAAAATGGTTCATAGTGCGTTGGAAAGATAAAGATATCGCTTGCTTCATAAAATTTAGCCGTGCTCTTTTGCTCGCCGACAAAATAGGCGTTTAGCCCAAGTTTTTTAGCTAGGCGTTTGTAGCTTGAGATGTTTTTGTCTTTGCCGACAATGAGCGTATTTACGGGCGTTTTTAGCTTTGAAGCAAGGAGTAAAAACTCTTTTAGCCCCTTTCTTTTAAAGCCATTTCCCACGAAAAGCAGGGTCGCAAGCTCAAATTTAAGTCCGAATTCCTCACAAAGCGCGAGCTTTGCCTCAGCTTTTTGCACCCTTTGGGGTAAATTTACGCCGTTATAAATGGTCGTGATCTTTTCAGGCTCTATGCTGTAAGTTGCGATGATCTGCTCTTTGATGAAATTTGAGTTTGTTATGATCTTTTGGGAGTTTTTAAAGCACTTTTTCTCTAAGTATGGATAGACGAAATTTAGGGGGTTTAGCCACCAAAAGCTCTTTGTCGCCCTATAAACCTTGTGCACGCCGTCTCCAGCCCTGTAGATATCGGCGCAGCTTACTCGCTCTAGGCTAAAATAAAACTCGTCCTCTTTTTTTTGGCGTTTTACTTGGCGGTTAAAATTTAGAGCTTTTTTCCAAGAAGATATGCCAGCATCTCCAAGATATGAGCGAATTTCTGTTTGGATACCAAGCTCATTTATGGCCTTAACAAGCCTTCTTAAGTATCTTTCAGCACCTCCAACTGCGTTTGGATTAGTTCTTAAAAATACTATTTTTTTCATCTATAACTCCTAAAGCCAGTGCCCAAAACAAGAGCATCAAAAGTGCGTTTTCATGGTGAAATGTCGTGTTTACAAGTGAAATTACGTTTTGAAAAACAAGCATCAAAAGCGCTAGAAAAACTATGCTGTTTTGCCTGAAGTTTTTAATAAATTTAATAAAAAGCGATAGTTGAAATACTAAATATGCAAGCAGGGCGATGATGCCTTTTTCGGTTAAAAATGTTAAAAAGGTATTATGTGAATGGCTAACATGAACCTCGTAGTTGCCTGGAAAATACTTTGTTATATCAATAACTTTAAACTCTCCAGATCCTATGCCAAAAAATGGATGCTCTAGCCAAGTATAAAAGGCACTTGCAAAGATAGGATACCTTGTCTCTGAACCTGTTACACCCTTTGTTAGTTGGCTGTAAATTCTTTCATCTTGTGTAATATTTGTCGATATATACGTATAAAAAATAGCTATGGCGCTAAATACAATTATTAAACCAAGAGATTTTTTAATATTAGTTTGCTTGTTTGAAATTTGATAAATTAAAATTACAAAAACAATAACAGGTAAAAGATACATGGTGGCTCTAGAGCCAGCTATCATAATACCAAGCACACAAATTCCAGCTACTGCTATGCTTATGTATTTTTCATATAGTTTTTTAAAATTAGCCATTGACATTAGTGCCACACAAAAAACTAGTAGCATAAAGATAGCACTATGATTTACATGCCCTATTGATTTAAGTTCAAAAAATGCCATTGGATCGTTTGATGTAAATTTTTTAATACAAGCAGGTACAAAGGCGACGATAAATCCAGCAAATAGTGCATAAAACATAAATTTAAAATTTATTTTTTCTGTTCCAACAGTTCTAGCTACAAAGAAAAATAACATACATCTTAATGGATCAAGCACTCTTGAAGGTGAAATCCCGTTTACAAGGCAGCTTATAAAAGCGGACAAAACAAAGATAAAAAGTGATATGTTGATAACATCAAATTTAAATTGCTTTTTTTCTTTAACACAGATATAAATTCCAACTAAAACAAAAAGTATGAGTGAAATTTGTTTTAAGCCCTCAGTTACTGGCAGTGTAAACAAAACAATAATTAAAAAAAGATTGTAAAGTTTTGACATAATGTCATTTTTCATGCGTATCCTTTGAAATTTAAGCTTGTATTTTATCATTGATGAACTAAAAATAATATACAATTAAATAAAAAGTTAAAAGGAAGTATCGTGCCTGGCGTGAAAATAAGCTTTATAGTGCCTGTTTTTAACAAAGAGGAGCATATTAGAGATTGTTTAAATTCGCTGATATCTCAAGATATGGATAATATTGAGATCATAGTTGTAGATGATGGAAGCAGTGATAATACACCACAAATTTTAAAAGAGTATGAAGATAAAATAATTTTAAAAACAAAGAGCAATGCAGGTGTAAGTGCTGCCAGAAATGATGGTATATTGCTAGCTAAAGGAAAATACACTATCTGTATTGACGCTGATGATTACGTAGAAAAAGACTATGCTTCATCTGTTTACGATATCGCTGAAAAATTTGATGCCGATATAGTTATAACAAATATGTGTAAGATTTATGGTGATAAAAAGCTATTCTTTAAAGATTTTGAGACAAAAGAGGATGGCATTATCGATAAAGATGAGTATCTAAAAAGGCTTTTAGCATCAAGACACAACAAAGTTTTACACAATGCTGCAAACAAGGCAATAAAGACTAAAATTTTAAAAGAAAATTTGTTTCCAATCGGGATCACACAGGCTGAAGATTTTCACACTGTGGTGAGAAATGTTATCGCTTCAAAGACTCTTGTAAAGCTAAATAGGACATTTTATAACTACAATATTGGAGAAAATAATACAGGTGGCTTCGAAAAGCTAAAAGCTGTGGTAGATCATAAATTTGTCTATGAGGACATAATCTCAATTTTAAAAAATAAAAATTTAGCTCTTGAGATGGTGCCTGATCTAGAGTTTAGAAAGATCAAAAGTGTCTATATGCCAGCTATTTCGGCGATACCAAATCTCAAAAATAGTAGCTACGTAAAGGCACTTGATCTTTTTTATGAGGATATTGATAGCATTATAAGTTCAGCTGGTTTTTTAAAGCTTAGACTAAAACATAGAATTTTGATAAAAATGCTAAAAAATGTAAAATCATACGAAAATGTATCAAAAATTTTAAAAATCTTTAATACAATAAATGGCTTTTTATCAAATAAAAAAATGAAAGAATTTAAAGAGTAGAAAATGATAAACATACTTGAGCTTGAAAGCTCTTTAGGATTTGGTGGGCAAGAGCACCGCACACAGCGTGTGATAAATGGACTAGATAAGATCAAATTTAAGGTTTTTTATGGGTTAAATCCTGGCTCAAAGAGCTTTGAAAAGCAGATAGAGTGCGAATTTGTCGAGTTTAACCTTAAAAAATCTTTTAATATCTTTGAAATTTTAAAAATTTGCAAATTTGTAAAACAAAATAATATAAAAATCATCTCAACTCACTCAGGCAAAGACGGCACCATAGGCGCGCTTGTGGGCAAAATTTGTGGCGTTAATGTGGTTCGCACTAGGCATTTGCAGCTACCTATAACATCGCCCTTGCCATATAACCTAAGCACCAAAGTGGTCGGCGTTTGCAACTCAGTCTGCGCTGATCTTATCAAAAGAGGTGTAAAAAAAGAGAAGGTGCTAAAAATCTACACTGGCATCGATACGCAAAAATACACGCCAGAATTTAAGATAAATATGAAAAAAGAATTTGGCCTAAGTGACGACGTAGTAGGCGTTTGTATCGTGGCAGTGCTAAGAGCTGCTAAAAATCACAAGCTCTTAATCGACTCATTTAGCGAGCTAAATTTAGAAAAATCAGCCCTTTTTATCGTGGGCGACGGTCCTCAAAATAAAAATTTACACGAGTATATAAAAGATAAGAAAAATATCTTCATGCTTGGCAACAGAACCGACGTGAGCGACTTTTTGGGCTCGCTTGATATCTGCGTGCTACCTTCAGACATGGAGGCTATCGGCGGGGCGCTACTTGAGGCATCTTCGTGCAAGCTAGCTACCATCGGAAGCGATGTAGGCGGTCTTGGCGAGGCAGTGAGTAATGGCAAAAGCGGATTTTTGTTTGAAAATGGCAACAAAGAGGAGCTAAAAAAGGTGCTTGAAAGGCTCATTTTAGATGAAAATTTAAGAAAGCAGATGGGTGAATTTGGCAGAGAGTACGTCAAAGAGACATTTAGTATCGAAAAAATGATAGAAAACACACAAAATTTATATATGGAGCTTGTAAAATGAGCGTACCAGTTTTGATGTATCACCACGTGCTTGAAAAGAGCGGATTTATCGCTAGTAGCGTGGATGAGTTTAGATCGCACATGAAATTTCTAGCCGAAAATGGCTATAAAACGCTAAGCATAAATGAATTTATCGCGTACAAAAAGGGTGAGCTTAAGGTGCCTAAAAAGAGTGTTTGCATAACATTTGACGATGGCTGGATGGATAACTACATCTATGCCTATCCTATCGTGAAAGAATTTGGACTAAAAGCAAATATATTTATAATAACTGGCTGGATAGAGGCAGCGCAAAAGGCCCATGAGCTGAGGTCCGCTAGCTTTTTAAACGTCGATCACAACGAGTGCAAGAGGCTTGCTCCAAGTAGGCCGCAAGATGTGATCTTAAATTTAGAACAGATCGAGAAGATGAAGGACTGCTTTTATTTTCATTCGCATACGCACGGCCATTTTGATGGATATTTTGGGCAGCTTAGCTTGGATGAAGAATTTGGGCTTTGCCGTGAGTTTATGAAGAAAAATTTTGGCTTTGAAGATGACGCACTTTGCTGGCCAAGAGGCAAATATAATGACGAGTATCTAAGTGCTGCCAAAAAGCATGGCTACAAGGCGTTTTTCACGACAAAGCGTGGCATAAACAAGGCCGATGGCAACTTAGAAGAGATAAAACGAATAGTGACAAAACGTGATGAAAAATGGCTTAAAAAGACCATGTTTATCTACCAAAATGACTTTTTGGGATCGATCTACGCGGCTATAAGGTCCTAGTGGGCTAAGCTATTTAGTAAAAATTTTCTCATTCTTTGTTAGATGCTTTTCGTAAGATCTAGAGATTTTATATGAGAGATTTTTACTACATTTTTTAAAAAGAGAATTTATCTTCTCTTTTTGCTTTCTTTGCTCTTCTAGACCTGAGTTGCCAAGCTCATCTGGATGAGAAAAGATATCGCTAAAGTACATTTTTAACTCACTATTTCTTAGGATAGCTTCCCATTTATCGGCTCCATAAAGGCCATCTTTATAAAACTCCAAAAGAGCTTTTGCGCTGGTTTTTGTTAGTATGTAAGCTGCTGTTCTATAAATGCTAGCATACGAATAGGGTGATACTAGATACAAATCTGGCTTTATTTTTTTACCAAATGCACGAAATCTACTGCTAAGTCCATCTTGCACGCCACATATCAAAATGCTGTCACTACTTATATCTTGGCACAGCAAAAAGGCTTTTTCTATCAAACTATCATCACCTATAACATCATCTTCTAATATAAGTGTAAATTCTGCGCCGCTTTGTAAAAAATCCTCATAGACTTTTATGTGTGACATTGTGCAGGCTAGCTCTCCTGGAGTCGCCACTAATGGAGGTATTTTAAATTTGTACTTTTCGTCGCATGATTTTAATAAGCAATCGATCATTGCTTTATAGTATTCGCTAGCACTAAAATTTTTGGCATCAACTGCGTCAATTATTTTAAATTCATCATATCTGCTAAATTGTTTTTGTAAATTTAGCCTTCGCTCTTCATCTCTTTTTAGTGATATGACATATATAGGATGATAGTTCACTTTTACTCCAATTTTAAATATTTCGTTTTATTGGTGATTTAAATTCTAATTTAATTTTATACTCAAGGCCTGTTAGATCAAGCTCCTTTTTATCTATATGCTTTTGAGTGTTGTCTGGATCTTCACTGGAGTTTCTTTTGTAAATTTCAGCAATCCTATCTTCTTCGTCCATGCTCAAAATATAGAGTATATCGCATTTTCTGATATGCGAAAGAGGATTGGCGCTTGCATATATCACAACCTTTAAAATGGCATGATAAATTTAAAAAATGGCCTCAACTCATCTCTTTGATCACTCTTGATTTTTACTCTTGGGTGATTTATACTCATTACTCCATCATCTATTACGGCGATCTGATATGGCTTAAAGTCGCCAAAGCCTTTGCGTCTTAGCTCTTTACCAAGTGTGCTTTTGCCGCTACCATGAAGCCCAGTAAGAGCGATAAGCACCCGTTTTTTTACTTTTAATATCTCTTTGCAAGCTGAATTTAACGTTTCTAGCATTATTTATAGCCTCTATTCCTAAAATTTGAATATAAATTTCCTATTATTGGCGTTGAATAGATAAAAAGCTTCTTTTTAATCCTAAAAATGTAGTCGCTTTCACTCTTTGCGTTGTTTGAGATATCGATACGTCTTATCTTAAATTTATCATCTCCCGCGCAAAATCCACCATCTATCACGCTAAAAGCAAAGCTGTAATACTCTTTAACCATCCTTTGCGAAAGCTCGTTAAAATGCCCTTTTGGAAAGCAAAAGCCAAATTCTTTTTTTTCTGGGGAAAGCTCTTTTATCTTAGCAAGTGAGCTAGAAAATTCCTCTCTTAGCCTTGTCTCATCGTCGCTTCTGCAAGAAAAGTGACTCGCTGTGTGACTATCAAATTCAAAGAGCCCACTCTCTTGCATCTGCCTGATCTCATCTAAATTTAAAAAATACTCTATATCTTTGTCGTAGTCGATCTCTTTGTGTTTTTTAAACGAAAAATCATAATCCTGCCTTTTAAAATCCTTGATCTTATCTGTTATCAAAAAACAAACGGCTGGGATATTTAGCTCTTTTAAGATGGGATATGCAAATTTATAATTGTCAAAATATCCATCATCAAAAGTTAGCAAAATGCTCTTTTTGGAGGCTTTTGACCTGCCAGCAACGATATCTTTAAACTGGTCATATTTTATAAATTTATAGCCCTCGTCAATTGCCATAAGAAGCGCTTTTTTAAATAGCTCAGGCCTTATAGCAAAGTCATTTTCATTGTTATTGCAGTGGTGCATCGTTAGCACGCAAACTGGGTAGTTCATTTTTGCTCCAGTAAATTTCTTATAGCCTCTTTTAGCGCCTTGTGGCTAAAGTTTTCATCCACAAATTTAAAGGCGTTTTGAGAGTAAATTTTGGCTTTTTCAGGCTCATTTATCAGCTCTAAAATGCACTCTTTTAGTGAAATTTCATCTAAATTTCTAGCACAAAGCCCACGCTCTTTATCTTTAACCAGCACGTTCATCGGCGCGTTATCATAGACCACGACTGGCACCTTTGAGCTCATCGCCTCAAGCAAGACCGTACCAAGCCCCTCAGAGTGCGAGGCAAATACGTAGATATCAAAGCTTTTTATAACATTTGCCGCGTCATTTCTAAAGCCAGTGAAGATGATCTTGTCTTTTTCATCAAACATAGAGGCGATCTGCTCTTTTGTGCCATCACTAATGTTGCCAGAAAATACAATAGTCGCATCCTTTGTCTTTAAAATTTCTTTTGCGGCACTTGCAAAGTCAAAGACCCCTTTCTTGCGGTAAAGTGAGGTGAAAGTACCGATGACTAGCTCATCTTTGGCGATATGAAACTCATCTCTAAAAGTGCTTTTTGTGCTATCAATCTTTTCGACATCAACCGTGCTTGGCATAAAAAAGAGCCTATCTTCGCTAACGCCGATGCTTAGGAGATACTCTTTGACGCTACCTGAGATGTATAAAATTTTGTCAAAAAGCTTTTTATGCATAAATTTAGAAACCAGCCCCTTTATCGGAAAGAGATTATGTCTTTCTTTATAAAATTTAACGCCTTTTTTGCGGTATTTTAGCCCAGCTATGGCGCCGACCCAGCTATCAGTCGAGCCATGTGTGATCACGACATCTATCTTATTTGATCTTATCACTTCGCAAAGTGCTGGCACGCTTTTGTGAAAATTTTTCTTATTCATCTCGTGTGTGATGATCTTAAATCCATCTTCTTTTGCGATGCTTTCGATCTGCGAATTTGGGTTGCAAAATAGCATCACTTCATGACCCATTTCACGCATAAAGCGCATCTCGTTTAGCGTCTTGTTTTGCTCGCCACCCCAGTTAAAAAGCGTTTGCGTGTGGAGGATGTTCATTGCGCTAGCTCCAAATTTGATCTTATTTTCGCCTTTATCTGTCCCATTTCATCGTTAAAGTCCATTAAAGTATTCTCAATGCCGTGTTCTTTTATGCCCTCTTTGTCGCAAGGCACAAAGTCCCAGTCCTTTTGATAGACGATGTGTTTGCCCATGCTTTGGATGCCATTTTGCGCTGTGTAGCCATTTTGCATCAAGCTATTATCCCAAGGTCCCCACTCAAAAGCGTTACTTGGGCCAAAAAAGGCGATCACTGGTACGTCGTTTGCTGCAGCTATGTGCATGATGGCAGTATCTACGCCGATAAAGAGACTTGAGCGCTTTGAGAGGGCGATCGTTTGTTTGAGGCTTAGCTTGCCGCCTAAATTTATAGGCTCACTTTTGCAAATTTTTAGCACATTTGCAAGCTTATTTAGCTCATTTTCTTTGTTATCACTTGTTAGCACGACTTTTGCGTTTAGCTCGTTTTCGCAGTAGTCGATGAGCTCCGCCATGCTCTTGTCGTTTGCGCATTTAAACATCCAGCGGCTTGTTAGATGCACGTGCACAAAGCGTTTTGGTAAATTTAAATCCTCCACGCTCTCATCTGAAAAAACGCTCACCTTTTTACTCACTGGCTCAAAGCCCAAAGCTCTTAACGCGTTTAAATTTAGATCAACCGTGTGGGAGAAATTTTCGTAGTATTTTGCCTTTACGCTTAAAAGCTTGTTTATCGCCTTATGCTTGCCTAAAAAACCAACTATCTTTTTTATCTTAGCGTACTTTGAGATGATGACGCCGCGGTCTCCAGTGGTCGTTTGCACCGCCATATCGTACTTCTCTTTTTTGATCGCTCTTATAAATTTTAGCTCGGTCATTAGCTTTTTAAAAAAGCCAGAATTTGCACTTTGCCTATCGTAAATGTGGATTTTATTTATGTAAGGGTTGCCTTCTATCATCGCTTCTGTCCCTTTGTTTAGGGCAAAGTCGATGGTCGCATCTGGGTAGTAGTGGTGCAGGTTTTCAATGAGTGGCGTTGTCAAAAGCACGTCGCCGATGTTCCTAAATTTAATCACAAGTATTTTCATTTTATATATTTCCAAAATGTGTACTGGGCGTAAAGTCTAGCGATAACGTAGCCAGCAAAGCCCTCTTTAAAGCCACCTTTTAGCACGTAAAGTTTAAAAAATGTCCAAGCAGGGCTTGTAAGCGCCTTTAGCAAATTTCTTTTTGCGCCCATGCTTGAGTAGCGATTTTGCTTGGCGATAAACTGCTCGATGCTCTCATACGCGTAGTGCAAGAAGTGATTTTTAAGCGCTCCAAGCCTTTTCGAGCCGTCATTTAAAACGACCTTTTCATGTACAGCTCTGCCATCAAATTTGGCAAAATTTTTATTAAAAAGCCTCACCGTGTAGTCTGGATATAGCCCCATATTTTTTATCGCTTTGCCAAAGAAAAAATTTAGCCTAGCAACGTTGTAAGCACTAAATTTAGGCTCTTTTAGCGTGTTAATGATCTCGTTTTTAAGCTCGTCTGTTATCATCTCGTCGCTATCAAGCACAAAGACCCACTCGTTTTTGGCTAGATCCACACCCTTTTGCTTTTGCGCGCCAAATCCAAGCCAAGCTTGCTCGTGAAATTTCACGTTTCTAAAGCCATCACAAATTTGCCTTGTGCTATCTTTTGAGCCACTATCAACCACGATGATCTCATCAGCAAATTTAGCGCTTTCTAGCACCTCTTTTAGGTACTTTTCGCTATTAAAAGTCAAAATGACAACGCTTAGCATTTGTACTCATTTTCATAAAATCTCTTAAATCTTTGGTGAAACCAAAAGTACTCTTCTGGTCTTGCTCTAACCATCTCTTCGCACGCACTGCACTGCATCTGCGTCGCTTTTTGCACGGCATCTTCTTTGTCAAACGTGCTTATGTCTATTGGCTCTTCAAAGCAAATTTCATTTAAATTTTCACCTTTTTGGTAGATAAATGCGTTTATGATAAGGGCATTTGTCTTTTGCGCTAGCACGCTTGCAGCTGGCGTGTGAAGCACATCTTTGCCAAAAAACTGCACCTTTATGCCATCTTTTGGCGCGGTGTTTTGATCGACTAAAATTCCTACTAAGCGTCTAGCTTTTAGTGCTTTTAAGATATCTTTTGCGCCGCCATCTTTGTCGATTAGCTCCACGTCAAACTGCGCTCTGTTTGCTCTTAAAATTTTATCCATGACGCTGCTATCAAGCTTTCTGCCAAGCGCTGAAGAAGCTCCAAAGCGAGCCGCGACAGCTAGGCCAAATATCTCCCATTGCCCAAAGTGCGCCGTTGTGACGATGATGGGTCTGCCAGATTTTATCGCATCAAGCAAAAAGTGCTCATTTTTAAAAACAACTTGTTCAAGTATCTTTTGTTTTGTCGTGTTTTGGTTGAGGATGAAATTTATGCCAAGATATTTTGCGAAGTTGTAGTAGCATTTTTTAGCGATTTCTAGCTTCTCTTCTTTGCTCTTTGTCTCGCCAAATGCAAGGTCTAAATTTGTCATAACGACATGAAAACGCTTTTTTTTAAGCTTCATAAAGGCAAATGCTAAAAATTTAGCAAGCATATTTTGAAGCGAGCTTGGCAATATAAATATAAGAAATTTTAATGTATAAAAGCCAGCTAGATAGAGCCTATCCATTTAGCAGCCTTTTTGCGAAATTTGCAACCGTTTCAGGGTAAATTTCTCTTATGCAAAAGTCGTTTTTATCGATACTTCTAGCATCTATCTCCTTGCCCATATCAACGACAAGATTTTTGTCCGTGACGTAGGCATTGCGGTGGCTTGGGCGGTTGCCAAAAAGCGTGATAGAAGGCCTATTTACAGCCCATGCAAGGTGCGTTAGACCGCTATCGTTGCCGATTACCAGATCGCAGCTTGCGATAAAATCTATCATATCTTTTATGCTTAGTTTTTCAAGCAGTTTTGCAAAGGTGCCTGAAATGATCGCCTCAGCCCTTGCTTTTTCGCTCTCACTCCCGTAGCAAAGGTAAATTTCACAACCATCAAGTAACCTGATCACATCTTTAAATTTGTCATAAATTTTGCTCTCTTCGCTTGCAAAGGCAGCGATTAAAACGCGTTTTTTACCGCTTTCATTTTTAAATTTTTTGCAAATTTCAAAGCAGGGTGACTTTTTTAAAATTTCATCTCTATCAAAGCTAAAATTTAAGGCATATCCAACGAGGCTTAGGTTTCTAACTATGATATTTTCGTTGTAGTCGATCTTAAATTTATGCCTATAAAGCCTGGCTGCGATCTTTTCTTTGACGCTCTCTCTGCTAAAGCCATAAATTTCTTTGCCAAGTAGTTTTGCGACGACGGCTGATTTGAAAAGTCCTTGCAGGTCGATGATCTTGTCAAATTTGCCAAGTGTTTTTATGATCTTGTAGCTCTTTTTAAAGCTCTCTTTAAGCGGCAAAATGACTAGTTCGTCGATTAGGGGATGGTCTTTTAAAAGGCTTGCAAAACGGGCATCAACTAGCCATGTGATGTGAGCATTTGGGCAGTGCTTTTTGATAAACTGAAGCACGATGGCTGCATGGACGATGTCCCCAAGTGCCGAAAGCTTTACTATGGCTATTTTTAGTTGATTTTTATCTTGCATTGGCTACTTTAAATATAAATTTTTGGTATGATTTTAAAAAAAAATGCTTAAAAAAGGGCTAAAATGGCGAAAAGTTACATCTGCGTCTTTGACTGCGAGACGATACCTGATGCAAATTTGATAAGAAAAATTTACGGCATCGACGGAAGCGACGAAGATGTGAGCGTGCAGGCTATGGCCTTGCAAAAAGAGGCCAGTGGGAGTGAGTTTTTGCCTGTGATGTTTCATAGAGTTGTGGCGATCTCTGCGGTGATGGCCGATGAGTACGGCAAATTTTTAAAAGTCAGCACGATGGAGGGCAAGGACGAGCGCGAGATCATCGCTAAATTTTTAAAATTTATAAATGATTATAACCCAAGGCTTGTTAGCTTTAACGGCCGTGGTTTTGACCTGCCAATGATAATGGTGCGTGCAATGCGCTACAACCTAAACGCGGCGGCATATTACGAGAGCGAGAACAAAGAGCTAAACAAAAACAAATGGGAAAATTATAGAGCGAGGTATTCGCCTAAATTTCACCTTGACCTGCTTGATTTTATAAGCGATTTTGGAAGCGTAAGAGGGCTAAAGCTCGATACGCTTTGTGCTAGCTTAAATTTACCTGGCAAATACGACGTGCACGGCGATCAGGTGCTTGAGCTCTACTACGCAGGCGAGCTTGATAAGATAAACGAATACTGCGAAAGCGACGTACTTAACACCTACTGGCTATTTTTAAAATTTGAGCTTTTGCAGGCAAATATCTTGCAAGATGACTATGTAAATCACCTAAATGTGATGAGTGAATTTCTAGCTAAAAACTGCGCTCACAGGGGATACGCTGAGGTCTTTTGCTCTGCGATAAGCGACGAGCTAGCAAGGCTTAGCGGACAGCTAGACTACGAGATAAAGGTAGATAAAGAGGCTTTGGAATTTAGCGAATTTGATGATGTAAGGCCGATTAGCAAAGAGGAGCTAAATCGCGATATGCTGGGCGGTCTGCTTAAAAAAGCAAGCGATCTAAAGCCAAAAGAGCCAAAGAGCAAGACACTTTTTGAAGAGAAAGTGCCTGAGATAAATTTAGACGACGAATAAGTCAAAATGAAAGGAAAAATATGAAAATTTTAGTAACTGGAACAGCTGGATTTATAGGATTTCACCTTGCAAATGCCCTTGTGGCACGCGGAGATGAGGTCGTTGGATATGACGTGATAAATGACTATTACGACGTAAATTTAAAGCTTGCACGCCTAAAAACGGCTGGTTTTGACGTGAGCGAGATAGACTATGGCAAACTTATCACCTCAAAAACGCATGCAAATTTAAAATTTATAAAAGCAGACCTTGCTGATGAAAAGACGATGAAAGAGCTTTTTGCTAAAGAGAAATTTGACGTAGTGGTAAATTTAGCCGCACAAGCTGGCGTTCGCTACTCGCTCATAAATCCAAAAGCCTACATCGACAGCAACATCACAGGCTTTATGAATATCCTAGAGTGCTGCCGCCACAATGAGATCAAAAATTTAGTCTATGCAAGCTCTAGCTCGGTTTATGGCTTAAATGAAAACATGCCATTTTCTACGCACGAGGGGGTCAATCACCCTATAAGCCTCTACGCAGCGACCAAAAAGAGCAACGAGATGATGGCGCACACTTATAGCCACCTATTTAACGTGCCAACGACTGGACTTCGCTTTTTTACGGTTTACGGACCATGGGGACGCCCTGATATGGCGCTATTTTTGTTTGTTGATGCTGCGCTTAAAGATAAAACCATCGACGTCTTTAACTACGGCAAGATGAAGCGCGACTTTACCTACGTAGACGACATCGTAAAGGGCATAATTAAATGCATCGACAACCCTGCTAAGCCAAACCCAGCTTGGGACGCAAAGCACCCAGACCCTGCCACCTCAAAAGCGCCATTTAAGGTCTATAACATCGGCAACAACAGCCCAGTTGAGCTCATGGACTACATCAAGGCAGTTGAGATAAAGATCGGCCGTGAGATCAAGAAAAATTTTCTCCCACTTCAAGCAGGAGACGTCCCAGCGACATTTGCAGACGTGAGTGATTTGGTGGCTGACTTTGACTACAAGCCAAACACAAAAGTAAACGACGGCGTGGCTAAATTTGTCGAGTGGTATAGCGAGTTTTACGGGATCAAAATTTAAATGAGACGTTGCGAGTGGGCCAAGGGCGAGCTTGATATAGCCTACCACGATAATGAGTGGGGCAAAGTCATAAAAGATGATAGAAAATTTTTTGAAATGATAGTTTTAGAGGGCTTTCAAGCGGGTCTTTCGTGGCATGGAGTGCTTCAAAAAAGAGAGGCTATGAGAGCGGCGTTTGACGGCTTTGATCCTGAAAAGATCAAACTCTATGGCGAGGCTGAGATAGCTAAATTTATGCAAAACGAAGGGTTGATACGCAATAGACTAAAATTAAAATCGCTTGCCACAAATGCCCTTGCATTTTTATCAGTAACACAAGAATTTGGCAGCTTTTATGACTATTTGTGGGGACATTTGCTAAAGAAATTTGACCCCAAATTTGACGGCAAACAGATCATCAATCACTATCAAAATATCAAGCAAGTGCCAGCAACCACGCCAATGTCTGACTTTGTGGCAAAGGAGCTAAAAAAGCGAGGGTTTAAATTTCTAGGCTCTGTTAGCACCTATGCCTTTTTGCAAAGCGTGGGCGTGGTGGATGATCATATGGACTATTGTTTTTGTAAGTGCAAGGCTTGATTAGAATAATTTTTGCACTTTTGGTGCTTTTAAATTTTGCATTTTCTCTTGAACTATTACGCCTTAGCGAATTTAAAGATCAAAACGTCAGTGGTTGGCTAGCTAGCGAGAAGCTTGATGGCGTGCGTGCCTACTGGAACGGAGAGAATTTGCTCTCAAGGCAGGGCAAAAAGCTAAATGCACCGCTAAGTTTTACTAAAAATTTCCCTAAATTTGCACTTGACGGTGAGCTTTATGCAAAGGAGCTTAAATTTGAAGAAATCCAAGCAAGCGTGATGGATAAATTCCCAGATGAAAAGGCGTGGAGCAGGCTTAAATTTCACATTTTTGACGTGCCAGAGGCAAGCGGCGGCTTGCCTCGTAGGCTTGAAGTTTTGGCTAAATTTCTAAAAAATGAGCCAAATGACAATTTAATCATCATAAAACAGATAAAAATGCGCGATAACGCTCAGTTTTTAAAATTTGCTGAAAGTATCATCGCAAAGGGTAGCGAAGGAGCTGTGGTGCGTGAGCCAAATGCGCCATACGAGCGAAAACGAAGTAAAAATGCGCTCAAATTTAAGAAATTTAAAGACGCCGAGTGTGAGGTTATTGCTATAAATAAAGGCAGCGGCAAATACGCAAATCTTGCTGGCTCGCTTACCTGCAAGGCGCTTGGCGGCAAAAATGACAAAGAAAGAGCTGGCGAGCCAAAAGAGGGCACTATCTTTAAAATAGGCTCAGGGCTAAGCGATAAAAACCGTCAAGAGCCCCCAAAGATAGGCTCTGTCATCACATATAAATTTCAAAATTTAACCTCTAATGGCAAGCCAAGATTTCCCATATTTTTAAGGGTTAGAGAGGATTAAATTTCGTCCGCGATCTCTTTTAACGCCCTAAAAGAGTCAAGCTGCGCCCTTTCATCAAAAATGAAGCTTTGAGCCATGATCTCATTGACTTCAAGTCTATTTTGAAACTCTAAAATTTGCTCTTTAACGCTTTGCTTTGAGCCTATAAAAGAGCACGCCATCATCTCTTCTGTGACGATTCTTTCTCTATTTTTTAGCTCTATCTGCCTAAAGTCGATCGGCCCAAAATGTGGAGCTTCTATGTCCGTTTTACCAACCATGGCAAAGACCTCGTCGTTATCCCTTTTTGGTGGCTGCAAATACTCTTTTTCGCCAGTTACTACGTTTAAGAAAAACTGCGTTTGCGTGGTTGCCAAACTCTTTGCTAGCTCGCCACTTTGGGCTATTATCACATTTGCTCCTGCGATGACATAAGGGGTGGCAAGAAACTGGGATGGCTTGAAATTTTGACGATAAATTTCTACCGCTTTTTCTAGCGCACGTGGTGCAAAGTGCGACGCAAAGGCGTAAGGCAGACCAAACTCAGCGGCCACGTATGCGCTATATATGCTTGAGCCAAGTATGTAAATGAGCGGAATTTTGTCCACTTTTGGATAGGCTTTTACGGCTCTTTTAGCGTTAAAATAGTCCATTAGCTCGTTTATCTGCATGTCAAACTCTATCTCTCTAGCTCCTCGTCTAAGCACTGCAGCCGTCTCTTGGTCAGTCCCTGGAGCTCTGCCTAGCCCAAGATCGACGCGGTTAGGAAATATCGTCTCAAGGGTGGCGTACTGCTCTGCGATAGAGTAGGGGCTGTGGTTTGGTAGCATCACACCACCAGAGCCCACGCGCAGGCTCTTTGTGTGCTCTAAGATGTGCGAGATGATGAGCTGCGTGGCCGAGCTTGCTAAGTTTCTCATATTGTGATGCTCGGCAACCCAGTAGCGCTTCATGCCGATATCCTCGGCAAAAATAGCTAGTCTAACGGCTGCATCTATGGCAGCTTTTGCATCACTGCCTTGCTTAATAGGCAGTAAATTTAAGATCGAGACGTTCATGCTATTTCCTTTTTAATTTTTAGTATTGTTTCTTATACATTAAAAATTATAAAAATTAAATTAAATTTAAAAAATAAGCCTGCTGTAAATTTTTACAAAAAATTTTCATAAAATTTACTTATATAATTATCAAGCAATTTTAAAAACTAACCTTGTTTTACTTTTGCTTTACTATATTTTTGATAAAATTAACCACATTTTTATGAAAGGCTTAAACTTGAAAATTTTAGTAACAGGTGGAGCTGGATACATCGGCAGCCACGTAGTAAAAGCACTTTTAAAGCAAGGCAAAGATGAGATAACCATCATCGACAATCTCTGCAAGGGCTCACAAAAAGCACTTGAGGTACTCCAAAAGATAGGAAATTTCAAATTTATAAATGCAAATTTAGAGGATGATCTAAGCGAAATTTTTGCAAATGGTAAATTTGATGCTATCGTCCATTTTGCAGCGTTTATAGAGGTCTTTGAGAGTATGAGCGAGCCGCTAAAATACTATTTAAACAACACCGCAAACGTCGCAAGGGTGCTAAGATACGCAAAAACTTACAATGTAAATAAATTTATATTTAGCTCTACTGCCGCAGTTTATGGCGAGCCAGACGTGGCAGAAGTAAGCGAAACAACGCCTACAAACCCGATAAATCCATACGGCAGAAGCAAGCTAATGAGCGAGCAGATCATCAAAGACTACGCCGCTTCAAATGAAAATTTCAAATTTGCGATTTTGCGCTATTTTAACGTCGCAGGCGCGGACGAAGAGGGGCTTATCGGTCAAAACTATCCAAACGCCACGCACCTTATCAAGGTGGCCGTGCAAACTGCCCTTGGCAAGCGCGATAGCATGGGTATCTTTGGCGATGACTACGCGACAAAAGATGGTACATGCGTTAGAGACTACATCCACGTTAGCGACCTAGCAGATGCCCATATAAGCGCACTTGAATACATCAGCCAAAGCGGCAGCGAAACTTTTAACGTGGGATATGGCAGGGGATTTAGCGTAAAAGAGGTGATCGAAACCGCAAAAAAGGTAAGTGGAGTAAATTTTAAAGTGCTAAATGCGCCAAGAAGGGACGGCGACCCGGCTATCCTTATCTCAAACGCAAGCAAACTGCGCTCGCTAACAAGCTGGAAGCCAAAAAGAGACGATCTAGCACTCATCATAAAAACTGCCCTTGAGTGGGAAAAGAGAATTTAAGGATAAGCATGAAAATAGCAGTAATTGGAACCGGATATGTTGGGCTAGTAAGTGGTGCATGCTTTGCTAAGATGGGCAACAGCGTGATCTGCGTCGATGTCGATAGCAAAAAGATCGAGGCGCTAAAAAATGGTGTCGTGCCTATATATGAGCCAGGGCTTGCTGATATCGTGAGTGAGTGCTACAAAAATGGCTCGCTTAAATTTAGCACGCAGATAACCGAGGCGCTAGAGCATGCAGATGTGCTATTTATCGCGGTTGGCACGCCTATGGGGGCTGATGGACAGGCGGATTTAAAATATGTCCTCTCAGTTGCGAAATCTATCGGAGAAAATTTAAGCAAACCACTAATAGTTGTCGATAAATCAACCGTCCCAGTGGGCACTGGAGCTAAGGTGCATGAGGTGATCGAGGCTGAGCTTAAAAAGAGAAATTTAGAGGTTAAATTTGAAGTCGTCTCAAACCCAGAGTTTTTAAAAGAGGGCGCTGCGGTCGAGGACTTTTTAAAGCCAGATCGCGTAGTTATCGGAGCTAGCAGCGAGTGGGGCTTTGGCGTGATGAGAGAGCTTTACGAGCCATTTATGAAAAATCACGACAGGCTCATTTGTATGGATGTAAAGTCGGCTGAAATGACAAAATACGCTGCAAATTCGATGCTAGCAACCAAGATAAGCTTTATAAACGAGATAGCAAATATCTGCGAACGTGTGGGCGCTGATGTAAATTTAGTAAGAAAGGGCATCGGTAGCGACTCAAGGATCGGATATAGCTTCATATACCCAGGCTGCGGATATGGCGGTAGCTGCTTTCCAAAAGACGTCGAGGCACTCATCTACACAGCTAGGCAAAATGGCTTTGAGCCAGAGCTTTTAAACGCGGTCGAGTCAAGAAATAAGGCTCAAAAAAGAGTTCTATTTGATAAAATTTATAACTTCTTTGGCGGCGATCTAAAGGGCAAGACGATCGCACTTTGGGGGCTTGCGTTTAAGCCAAATACCGATGATATGAGAGAGGCTAGCTCGCTAACTTTGATAAAGCTTTTATATGAAGCTGGCGCAAAAGTGGTCGCTTACGATCCAAAAGCGAGCGAAGAAGCTAAAAAATATATGCCAAATTTAGATGTGAAATACGCCAAAAATAAATATGACGCTCTTGATAACGCCGATGCTATGGTGCTTGTGACAGAATGGAGTGAGTTTAGATCGCCTGATTTTATGGAGATCAAAGAGAGACTAAAAAATGCCGTCATATTTGACGGACGCAACCAGTATAACGCTAAAGCTTTAGCCGAGCATGGATTTAAGTATTTTCAGATAGGCGTCAAAGCGTGAAGCAAATTCTATCTTTTCTTGCAGCTTGCTTGCTGCCTTTTACTCTCTTAGCTAGCGAAGCGGCAGGCAAAAGCGAAGCAAAGACGCAAGAACAGGTTTTTGAGCTGCCCGTCTCAAAGATGCCGAATGATTATTTTAAATATGAAGTTGCATTTTTTAAAGAGGTGCAAACGGATTGTGAATTTGCTATGCTAGAGGGCGGACATTTAGATAAAAAAGAGGATAAAAGCGGGGTTTATTACGAATTTAGCGCAGATGATGAGCTACTTAAGCCTTGCAATGGCAAAAAGAAAAAGAGGCAAATTTATTATGAATTTACTCAAATTTTGCCTGGCATTAGCCCCATTAAGATCGTAACTCCGCAAGGCGTGGGCGCAGAGATAAGAATTTATGAACGTATAAAAACGATAAAACCAAAAATTTTAAAAAGGAAAGAGAAATGAAAATAGCAGTAGTAGGACTTGGATATGTGGGACTTCCACTAGCAGCAGCTTTTAGTGAAAAGTACGAAGTAGTCGGCTTTGACGTAAATGCAAAACGTATAGAAGAGCTTAAAAGTGGCTATGACAGAACGCTTGAGCTTAGCAATGAGCAGATGAAAAAAGCGATCGATAATGGCATGAAATTTAGCCTAAATTTAGATGACATCAGAAGTTGCAACTTCTTCATCGTAACCGTCCCAACTCCGATAGATAAGAACAAACGCCCTGATCTAACCCCAGTGGTAAAAGCGACTGAGAGTGTAGCAAAAGTGCTTAAAAAAGGCGATATCGTTGTCTATGAAAGCACCGTTTATCCAGGCGTTACAGAAGAAATTTGCGTGCCACTTCTTGAAAAGAGTGGACTTAAATTTAACAAAGACTTCTTCTGCGGCTACTCTCCAGAGCGCATAAACCCAGGCGATAAAGAGCACACTGTTACAAAGATCAAAAAGATAACAAGTGGCTCAACCCCAGAGATCGCAGACAAGGTCGATGAAATTTACCGCTCTATCATCACAGCTGGCACTCACAAAGCTTCAAGCATCAAAGTGGCAGAGGCAGCAAAGGTCATCGAAAACACTCAGCGCGACATCAACATCGCCTTTATAAACGAGCTTGCGATGCTGTTTGAAAAGCTTCACATAAACACTATCGACGTTTTAGAGGCTGCAGGTACGAAGTGGAATTTCTTAAATTTCCGCCCAGGCCTAGTCGGCGGTCACTGCATCGGCGTAGACCCATACTACCTAACTCACAAAGCTCAAGAGGTAGGCTATAACCCTGAAATGATCCTAGCAGGTCGTCGCATCAACGATGATATGGGTAGATACGCAGCCGATCAAGTGATAAAACTAATGATAAGAAAGGGTGTGCTTATCAACAAAGCGCGCGTGCTTGTTCTTGGTATGACATTTAAAGAAAACTGCCCAGATATAAGAAACTCTCGCGTTATAGACGTGGTTGATGAGCTAAAAGACTTTGGCTGCAAGGTCGATGTGACTGATCCTTGGGCTGATAGCGCTGAGGTAAAACACGAGTACGGCTTTGATCTAGTAAAAGAGTATAACCTAGACGACTACGACTGCATCGTGATCGCCGTAGCTCACAATGAATTTAAAAAGCTCAACCTAAAAGGCCACTTGGTTTATGATATAAAAAATATCTACCCAGAGGCTGACGCTAGGCTGTAAGGAATTTAGTGCACAAAGTAAGCGTAAATTGTAAAATTTTACTTATCTTTCTGGCTGCTTATCTGTTTGGATTTGCAGCTAGGATGCTTTGGGTATTGTGGGCAAAGGATATGCCAGAGTTTTACTTTAATGGCGAATTTATGCTTACGACAAATGACGCATACTATTACGCAGAGGGCGCTAGAGATATGCTTGCTGGCTTTCATCAGCAAAATGACTCTAGCCCCTTTAATCACCCAATCTCAACCATAGTTTTTTATATTTGCAAAATTTTACCTTTCAAGATTGAAAGCGTGATGTTTTATATGAGCGCGCTTTTAGCACCCCTTATCGCGTTACCAGTTATCTTGATATCAAATGAGTTTAAGGCCCTAAAAGCTGGAGCTGTGGCTGCATTTATGAGCGTTATCTTGCCAGGCTATCTTGTAAGAACGTCGCTTGGCTACTTTGATAGCGATATGCTAAATGTTACATTTGCGCTTTTTATCATCTATCTTTTGATCAGACTTTTAAATGCAAATGAACAAAAATTTATCGTTTTGCCCAGCCTTTTTGTATCGCTTTATCTTTGGTGGTATCAAAGCTCTTATGCCCTTATTTTAAGCATCATTTTTATTTTTTTTATCTACACGCTTGCTTTTGTGCGAAGCAGGATAGAAAACTACCAAGCGATATTTTTTATGTTTATAAGCATCGTTAGCTTCAATATTTTTTCAAAAGATCCACTCATCGCAAATAAAATTTTGATTTTAAATTTAGCGGTTATTGCTTCATTTTACGCCATTTTTTGCAAATATAAAAAACTGCTTTCACCTAGAAATTTGAGCATTTTTCTAGCTATTATGCTAGCTATTTTTATCTATTTTGGTGGTTTTGATCTTATCATCTCAAAGATTGGCAGTTACGTTTTAAAAAGCAGCTCAGAGGTTGCAAGTAAATTTCACTTTATAAGCGAATACACGCTAATTGATGAGGTAAAAAGCGCTAGCCCTTTATATTTTGTCTATTTCATGGCTGGAAACATCCTTATTTTGCTAGCTGCAGCGGTTGGGTATTTGGCGCTTTGCTTTAAATTTCGCCCATTTTTACTTAGCTTGCCACTGCTTGGACTTGGCACTTTATCGCTATTTGGCGGAGTTAGATTTGCTATGTATATAACGCCGCTTGTAGCACTTGGTTTTGGGTATTTCTTACACTTTTTTTTAAATTTATTTGACCTTAGAAATTCTCTTAAAAATTTATCCTTTTTTATCTTTGCGGCTGCTGCGCTTGCTCCAAATTTAGAGATCGCTTACTCTTATAGACCGCATACTTTGATCACGCACGATGAGGCAATGGCACTTGATCAGTTAAAAAAAGCTGCTAAGCGCGATGACTACGTGCTTTCGTGGTGGGATTATGGATATGCGGTAAGATACTTTGCTGATGTTAAGACACTAAATGATCCTGGCAGGCAAGGTGGCGAGAATAACTACTTTGTTAGCCTTGCATTAAGAAAAGATGAGGCAACCTCAGCCAAGCTAGCTAGAGTAGTGAGCGAGTATAGCGACATCTCGTTTGAGAAAAAAAGTAGAGTGCTAGAAGAAATTTTAAAAGATCACAATACAAGCGATCTAAACCTCTTTTTAGGCCAGCTTGAAAGCGCAAATTTTACTATGCCAGCGGCAAAAAAAGAGGTTTTTTACTATCTTGTGCCAGACATGATAGATATCGCTCCAAACATCTTTAGATATAGCTACATCGATGTTATGAGCGGCGAGCGGCCAAAAGAGGAGTTTTTTTACTACATTAGCCCTATAAATAGCGTTAGCGAGGCTGGCATAGATCTTGGAAATGGCTATATCTTGCCGCTAAAAGAGCCAAAATTTATCACTCAAAACGGCGAAAAAGTAGCCGTAAAGTCCTTTTATAAGATAAAAGGCTCTGGCAAAGAGCTACAAATAGACGAGAAAACTATCGACGACAAAGCGAAAATCTCTGTTTTGTTTTTAGAGGACTATGCACGCGTGGTTTTAGTTGATGAAAATGCTTTAAATTCGGCTCTTGTGCAGCTTTTTATATTTGAGCGAGCAGACGAGCGATACTTTGAGCCATTTATCATCTCAAGTGGCGTAAAAATTTACAGGTTAAAAGTCTAATGCTAATCAATCTAATAAGCTCAATCGTCGTTTTTGTCGTATCAATGGGCATAAATTTCTTTCTTACGCCATTTATCTTAAAAAGCCTTGGCAACGAGGCATTTGGCTTTGTAGGCCTTAGCAACGCCATCGTTAGCTACGCAGCGGTCGTGAGCGTGGCGATCAACTCGGTCAGTGGGCGCTTTGTCGCTCACGCGTGGCACAAAAAGGATCTAAGCCTTGCAAACACCTACTACTCATCAGTGCTTGTTGTAAATATCTTCTTTTGCGCCGTTGTCGTGGTTCTAAGCTCTGTTTTTATACTAAATTTGCAAAGCTTTTTAAATGTCCCTGAAAATTTGCTCTTTGACGTGAGAATGACCCTTGTTTTTTACTTTATAAATTTCTGCGTTGGGCTATTTAACGGCGTTTTGACGGTTTGTGCGTTTGTGACAAACAAGCTCTATCTACTCTCCATCAGAAACGCCATCTCAAGCGCGATCCTAGCAGCCCTCATCGTGGCGCTCTTTTTCTTTTTTAAGCCGTTCATTTCATACATCGCCATCTCAGCGCTAGTTGCTAGCCTTTTTGTCTTTTTTAGCACCATTTTTATGTCAGCTCGCATCACGCCAGAGCTAAAATTTAGCCTTAGTAAATTTGACTTTTCTAAGATCAAAGAGCTTCTAAGCTCTGGCATTTGGAACAGCTTTAATGCGCTAAATCGCATACTTTTAACAGGCATGGACCTATTTATCTGCAACATTTTCGTAAATGCAAACGCCACTGGCCTTCTTTCAGTCGCCAAGGCCGCCCCTATCATACTTGAGAGCTTTGTAGCGCAGCTTAGCGGTATCTTTGCGCCAAAATTTGTCGAGCTTTACTCTAAAAATTTGATCACGGACCTTATAAAAGAGGCTAAATTTTCGATGAAAGTGATCGCCTTTGTGATGAGCGCTCCAGCTGCATTTTTCGTCGTTTTTGGGCTTGATTTTTACACGCTTTGGCTACCTTTTAAAAGCGCAGATGAGGTTAAATTTATCTACAACGTCTCGATGATCACGCTTGTGCCTATCGTATTTATAAGCTTTGTTTTTTCGCTTTTTAACCTTGATAGCGCGACGAACAAGCTTCGCCGACCAGCCATTGCCAACACTATCCTTGGCGTTAGCACGATCATAGCGCAGATCGCACTGCTTAAATTTAGTGACTACGGCGTTTATGGCATCGTCATCGTCGCAGCCATTTTTTATAGCATAAGGATTCTCGGCTTTGACCTCATAAACGCTGCTTTAAATTTAGAGGTGAAACTCACCACATTTTACGGGGTTTATTTTAAAAATTTAGCCGTTTTTGCGCTTTGCGTGCTTGCGATGTTTGCCTGCAAGGACTTTGTGAACTTAGATAACTGGCTAAAATTTGCTATCTTTGCTGCGATATACGCCAGTGCAGCTTATATTTTGGGATATTTTTTGTTTTTTAATGCCTTCGAGCGAGGCATAGTCTGGCGTAAAATTTTAAAAAAATTTAAAAGGTCTTAAATGAATGAAATTTATCTGATCTCTTTGGCTAAAGATACCAAAAGGCGCGAGCTTTTACAGCAGAAATTTGGCTCTTATGATAGCTTTAAGCTAATAGACGCAGTTGATGGCAGGGAGCTAAACGCGAGGGAGTACTACAAGATCATTTCGCCGTCATTTAAAGCTTACGGCAAGGTTTTAAGCCCAGCAGAGGTTGGCTGCTCGCTCTCGCACGTAAAAGCTTACGAGGCGTTTTTGGCGAGTGAAGCCAAATTTGCCCTCATCTTTGAAGACGACGTGATAGGAGATGACAATGCCATAAAAGAGGCCTTTTTGGCAGCTAGCAAGATGCCAGAAAACAGCGTGCTCATATGTGGCATGCAAGATGGGCTAGAAGGCAGGTTTAGCGCCTTTGGCAAAAAGGTGGATACTAGCCTAAGCAAGCCACTTTGGCAGGTCTCAAAGCACTCATTTTCAAGCATTTATAGAGCAGGGGCTTATGTGCTAACTAAAAAAAGCGCTAAAAATTTGCTTGAAATTCATAAACGTGCGCTTTGTACGACCGATGTTTGGGACTATTTGCTAGGCGTTAATGATATGCAGATGTATTTTTGCGACCTTTTTTCGCATCCAACTGATCTTAGTGGCTCAAACATCGAGGGCGAGCGCCTTGAGAGGGGATATAGCGCAAATTTAAAGGCCTACATAAAAACATTTAAATTTATACTTTTCTCACGACTTGAAAAGCTTCAAGGCTATGAGAGAATTTTTAAAAGGGGCTAAATGAGCGAGCCATTAATCAGCATCGTAACTGCGACTTATAAGCGTCCAGAGCTTTTAAAAAAGGCCATAAAAAGTGCTCTAGCTCAAAGCTATAAAAATTTAGAAATAGTTGTAACCGATGACGGCGATGACGAGAGTGCGAGTGAAATTTGCAAGAGTTTTAACGACGCTAGGATCAAATTTGTAAAAAACAGCGCTCACAAAAAGAGCCCAAATGGCAACAAAAATAACGGCTTTGACAACGCAACAGGCGAGTTTGTCTGCTTGCTAGATGATGACGACGAGCTTTTCCCAGAGGCGATTGCTTTGTGCTATGAAATTTTAAAAAGTGGCGAGTATTCGTGTGTCTTTGCAGACGCGATCTGCGAAAAAGATGGCGTGATGACTGAGGTGATGGCTGGCAGGAGCCCATATAAGCAAAGCGGGGAGATGAGTAAGGTTGATTATCACTGCGGGCGGATAAATGGCGAGTATTTTAAGCTTTTTTCACGTGAATTTATAGATGGTTTTAGGTTTGATGAGAGCAGTTTTGGTGGCGAAAATGAGCTTTATATCCGCTTTTTTGAAAAAAATGTCTTTTATCTTAAAAAGCCACTTTACATCTACCGCATCGCAAGAAGCGATAGTGCGACACTAAATGCCGGCAAACACGCGCTAAATGTGGCAAACGCTTACATCAAAACAGCAAATTTACACTACGACATCGCTATCAAAAATGAGCCAAAATTTCTAGCTATGCAGTATAAAAACGCCGCTTACTACGCCAAAATAGCGGGCGAATATGGCCTTATGCTAAGGTGTATCTTTAAAAGTCTTAGCATTAAATTTAGTAAAGAGGCACTTATATTTTTACTGCTTAGTCCGCTCCCAAGCGGGCTTTTGCCGGCACTTTCAAAGCTTAGAGTGAAGATAAAACAAAGGTTTGGCGTATGAAGATATTATTTGTCACATCAACGCTTAGAAGTGGCGGTGCGGAGCGAGTTTGCGCGGTGATCGCGTCAAGATTTAGCGTGGATCACGATGTAAGTCTTGTTAAATTTGACAAAGATGAGCCATTTTACGAGCTAGCAAGCGGCGTTAAGCTCATAAATTTAGGCGTTGGGGCTGATGAGCTTGGCTTTGTTGGAAATTTAAAAAAGAGAGTTTCAAAGGTGCTTGCTTTAAGAGCGCTTATACGCGAGGGCAAATTTGACGCTGTGATATCCTTTTTAGACGCCGTAAATACCTTGGTTCTCTTTAGCTCAGCTGAGCTAAAAACGCCTATAATCATAAGCGAGCACACAAACTATCTTGCGCCAAAAAGGACGATCTTTAAGGTGCTAAGACGCATAAGCTATCCATTTGCAAACGCACTTAGCGTCTTAAGCGACGAGGATCTAGGCTACTACTCTAAATTTTGCAAAAATGTGATGAAAATTTACAACCCACTCTTTGAAGAGGTGCGCAGTGAGAGCTTTGCTAAAGAAAATTTAGTCATCTTTGTTGGCAGGCTAAATAAGATAAAAAACTGTGAAATGTTTGTAAGAGTGGCTGCAAATTTAAAGCAAAGCGGCTATAAATTTGTCGTCGCTGGAGATGGCGGCGAGAGGGCAAATTTAGAAAATTTAGCTAAAAGTTTAGGCGCTGATGTAGAGTTTTTAGGCAATGTAAGCGACATCGCCTCACTTTATAAAAGGGCAAAGGTGCTGCTCTCTTGCTCAAATTTCGAGGGTCTTGGAAACACCTTGATAGAGGCGATAAACTATGACTGCGTGCGTGTTGCGACAAGAACTAGCGGGGCAAAAGAGCTTATAAAAGATGGTTTTGATGGCTTGCTTTGCGAGATAAATGACGCTGATCAGATGAGCGAAAAGCTTGCAAATTTGATCCAAGATGAGGCAAAAATGGGCGAATTTGTCAAAAACGCAAGAGTTAGACTTGATGAGTTTAGTGTGGAGCAAATTTATAAAAAATGGCTGGAGCTTTTAAGGCTTGGAGGTGTGAAGTGAAAATTCTTTTTGTAATCGCCGCACTTAGAAATGGCGGAGCCGAGCGCGTGCTAAACGTGCTTGCAAACGAGCTTTGCAAAGACAATGAGATCACTATCGCCCTGCTTGAAGAGGACCTTGGGCTTTATAAATTTAGTGAAAAGATAAAGATCATAAACCTTAGCGTCACTGGCTCAGGGCTTGCTTTAAAATTTAAAAAAATTCTCGCTCTTAGAGCGCTTTTTAAAGAGCAAAGGGCTGATCTGATAATTAGCTTTATCGACTGGACAAACGTCGCTTGCGTGCTGGCAAATGCTGGGCTAAAGAGCAAACTAATAGCAACTGAACACCACGAGCACAGCTACTTAAAAAGCAAAATCACAAGCGCTATGCGTGATATTAGCTACCGTTTTGTAGATGGCTTAAGCGTGCTAAGTAAAAGCGACTTCAACTACTATAAATTTGCCAAAAATCGCGAGGTCATCCACAATCCACTTTTTATCGATGTGCCTGAAATTTGCGAGAAGCAAAACGTTATATTGAGCGTGGCGAGGCTGGAGGCGGTAAAGGGCTATGATATCTATTTTGAGGCGCTTAGCAAGGCGGATAAGAGCTTGCTTGATGGCTGGGAGATAAAGATCGCAGGCAGTGGCAGGCAAGAAGCGCAACTGAAGCAAATGGCGTCAAATTTGGGGCTTAATGTCAAATTTTTAGGTCACATGAGCGATGTTAGTAAGCTTTATAGCGAGGCAAAAATTTTCACTCTTAGCTCACGAAGCGAGGGGCTTTCAAATGTGCTAATAGAATCAGGCGCTTTTGGTTGCGCTAGGCTAAGTAGCGACACCGTTGGCGCAAGAGAGCTTATAAGTGATGGCGTGGATGGGCTTATCTTTAAAAATGGCGATGCAAATGATCTAAAAGATAAGCTTGAGATGCTTTTAAAAGATGAAATTTTAAGGCAAAAACTAGCAAAAAACGCCAGCGAAAGTGCAAATTTATTTAGCAAAGAAAATATCATCAAACAGTGGCGAGAATTTATAAAAAAGGTTGTTAGCAAGTGAAAAAATTAGCCGTTTTTTTATACTCGATGGGGCCTGGTGGGGCTGAGCGAAATGTGGCAAATTTACTGCCATTTTTGGTAAAACATTATGAAGTTCATCTCATCTTAATGAGCAAGGTCATCGCTTACGAGATCCCAAACGAGGTGCAGATCCACTTTATAGAAAATAGCGATCCTTACGAGAGCGGACTAAAGAAGCTTGCAAGGCTCTTTTTAGCGATGCCAATACTTGCCTTTAAGTATAAAAAGCTCTGTCAAAGCTTAAACATCGACACGCAGTTTGTGCTGATGAACCGCCCTTGCTATATCGCTGGGGTTGCTAGGATTTTAGGGCTAAAGGCTAGGCTAGTTATCAGCGAGCGAAGCTGTCCGTCGATCCTATATAAAGACGATCTAAGCGGGCGAGTTAATAAATTTTTACTCACTCATCTTTATAAAAAGGCTGATCTAATCCTTGCAAATGCAGCTGGCAACAAAGAGGATCTGGTGCGAAATTTTGGCATGAGAGAGGACAAAACAAAGGTGCTTTATAACGCCCTTGATCTAAAAACTATAAATTTGCTAAAAGATGAGCCACTTGAGGATGGCTTTAAGCCATTTTTCATAAACATCGGCCGCCTTGATAGCGGTAAAAATCAAGCCATGTTAATAAAAATAATCGCCTCTATTAGCGACCCTCGCGCTACGCTTGGCATCCTTGGCAAAGGGCCTTTAAAGGATGAGCTACAAAATTTGATAGATAAATTTGGCGTGGGTGATCGAGTAAAGCTTCTTGGCACTGATAAAAATCCTTTTAGGCATATAAAAAATGCCTCTTGCTTGCTTTGTGCCTCGCGTTTTGAGGGCTTTTCAAACGTCTTGCTTGAAGCACTAGCGTGCGAAAAAACTATCATCTCAACCGAGCACAAGAGCGGCGCAAAGGAGCTTTTGGGCGAGAGTGAGTTTGGCATCTTAGTGCCTGTTGATGACGAAAATGCGATGAAAGAGGCGATGATAAAGGTGCTTAACGAGCGTGAAATAAGGCAAAATTTTGAAAATGTTGCGTATAATCGGGCTAAATTTTTTGATAGTGAAAACATAGCGAGCGAGCTTATAAATTTTTTGGAAAATCCTAATGAATAGAAATTTGTTTTTTAAAAATTACTCTTTATACCTTATGATATTTGCCGCGGTCATCTTTGGCATGGTTTGCAGGCTTTACTGGGTCTTTTGGGCGAGTGAGTATCCAGTCTTTTTCTGGAACAACGAACTGATGATCAGCACAAACGACGGATACGCATTTGCCGAGGGCGCAAGGGATATGCTAGCTGGCTTTCACCAAGAAAACGACCTTAGCTACTATGGCTATCCGCTCTCTACGCTTACTTACTGGATCGTGAAATTTCTAGGTGTCAAGCTTGAGACGGCGATGATTTATATGAGTGTATTTTTCTCGTCGCTTGTGGCTGTGCCTGTTATCTTGATCGCAAATGAATACAAACTAAAAATGGCTGGCTTTATCGCTGCACTTCTTGCAGTGATCGCAAATAGCTACTACAACCGCACGATGGCAGGCTACTACGACACCGACATGCTCATCATCACTCTTAGCGTCTTTGTCGTTTGGGGGCTTGTTAGAGTGCTTGAGAAAAAGGACGCAAAGAGCCTGATAATAGCACCTTTAAGCGTGCTTATCTATATGTGGTGGTATATGAGCGCCTTTTCGCTTATTAGCATTTTAACTGGACTATTTTTACTCTACACGCTCATTTTTGATAGGAAAAATCCACTTTTTTACCTTGAAATTTCTCTGCTTTTACTTGCTATTTCAAATCTTGATATAACTCTTAAATTTATCGCTGTTATCGTTATTTACGCACTTTGTCTATTTAAAAAAGAGGTAATAAATTTAAAAATTGCTCTTGGCATTTTGGCGGTTATCTTTGTCGTTTTTGTCGTCCGTGGCGGACTAAATCCTATAATCTTTCAGCTTAAATTTTACGTCTTTAGAGATGCACCTGAAGTTGGCGGCATGAGCTTTCACTTTTTTAATGTCAATCAAACTATCCAAGAGTCAAGCGTTGTTGATTTTACGCTATTTTGCGAGAGGATCAGCGCAAATGTCATCACATTTTTGATCTCGCTTGCTGGTGTTGCTCTGTTTTGTTATAGACACCGCTCATTTGCCGTATCACTTGGCATGCTCGCACTTGGCTTTTTAGCCTTTAAAAGCGGCCTTAGATTTACCATTTACGCCGTGCCTATCATGGCGCTTGGCTTTGGCTACTTAGTGGAGTTTGTGCTAGCAAATTTAAAGCTAAAAGAGGCCGTTTTAAATCTCATAAGAGCGTTCATAGCAGCTCTTGTGCTTGCTCCAGCACTCATTCACATCTATGGCTACAAGGCTGAGCCAGTTTTTGTGCATAAAGAGGTTGAAATTTTAAATAAGCTAAAAGGCATCGCAGGGCGCGAGGACTACGTACTTGCGTGGTGGGACTATGGATATCCGATTAGATATTACAGCGATGTTAAGACGCTAATTGACGGCGGAAAGCACCTTGGACGTGAAAATTTTGCCGTGAGTTTTGCGCTTGGAAGCGACGAGATGAGCTCGGCAAATATGGCAAGGCTCGATGTAGAATACACTGAGCGAAATTTCAAAGAGCGCTTTAATGGCAACTTGGCTCAAATTTTAAAAGATAGAAATTTAAGCGTTGATCAGTTTTTTAGCGAGATAAAAGAGGCAAATTTTAGCCTGCCAGCAAAGAGCAGAGAGATATATTATTACCTGCCAGATAGGATGCTTAGTATTTTCCCAACCATTTTGCAGTTTAGCAAGATCGATCTAAAAAGCGGTAAAAACCTAAACAACGGACTTTTTGTCACCACAAGAGCGATCTCGCAAAGTGAAAAGGGCATTAGGCTAAGTGGTGGATTTACACTAACAAGCGATGTCACAAGTTTGATCTATGATGGCAAGGTCTTACCGCTAAGATCTTTCATAGAGACCGACTACAACGAGGCTGGCAAGCTAAATGTAAAAGAGTATAAAAATAACGAAATGTCAAATATTTCTGTCATTTATATGAGGGATTATGGCAGATTCATCATCCTTGATGAGAGCATTTTAAATAGCTCCTACATCCAGCTTTTCGTGCTTGAAAGATACGATCCAAAAGTCTTTGAGCCAGTCATACTTGACGGGGCGGCAAAAGTTTATAAACTAAAGAGGTAGATATGGCAAGGATAGGATTTTTAAGCCACGCTGATATGAGCATACACTTTTTTAGACGACCTATTATGCAGGCTTTAAAAGATATGGGGCATGAAGTTTTTGCTATCGCTCCAAAAGGAAATTTCACTAATGAGCTTGCTAAAAGCTTTCACGCCGTTACCTACGAGCTTGATAAGGCGAGCCTAAATCCACTAACTGTGATAAATAACTCAAAAAAACTATCTCAAATTTTAGGCGAGCTAAATTTAGACCTGCTTCAAACTGGCGCTCACAAGTCAAATGTCTTTGGCACATTTGCTGCTAAAAACGCTGGCATAAAACACGTGATAAATTTGGTCGAAGGCCTTGGTAGCTTTTATATCGATGATGATCTTAAGACAAAGGCTGTGCGTTTTGTTATGGAGAGCCTTTATAAGCTCTCTTTTGCAAAGGCTGATGCTTGCATCTTCGTAAATGACGCAGATCCAGACTATCTGATTTCTAAAAATTTGATAGATAAAAGCAAGGTGTACCGCATAAAAAGTGTCGGCGTGGATACTGCTAAATTTGACCCAGCCATCACGCAGGCGGCGGACATTGGTGAAAAAAAGGTCATTTTAATGATCGCAAGAGCCATGTGGCATAAGGGCGTTCGTGAATTTTACGAGGCAGCTGAAATTTTAAATGGCTATAAAAACTGTGAATTTGTCTTTGTGGGCGAGGGCTTTGCTGGTAATAAATCAACCGCGGACGAGAGCTTTTTAAAAGGTGGCAAAGTGCGATATCTTGGCGCTAGAAACGACATACCGCAGCTTTTAAAGGCTTCTTATTTGCTTGCTTTGCCAAGTTATAAAGAGGGCTTTCCAAGAACGGTTTTAGAGGCGATGAGCATGGCTAAAGCAGTCGTTGCAAGCGATGTTACAGGCTGCAATGAGGCTGTAAAAGATGGCTACAACGGACTTTTATGCAAGGTAAAAGACGCAAGCGATCTTGCTAGTAAGATAAAAACTTTGCTTGATGACGAAGCGCTTTGTGCTAAGCTTGGAGCAAATGGCAGAGACTGGGCGGTGAGTGAGTTTGACGAGAAGCAAATCGCAAAAAGATATATAGAAATTTATAGGAAATTTATAGATGTATAGAAATTTTTTAAAGAGGGTGATTGATATTTTGGGAGCTTTGTTTTTGCTCATTTTAACATCGCCCATCATCATAGCAACGGCGATCTTTATCTATTTTAAGGTAAGCCGTGACATCATTTTTACGCAGGCAAGACCAGGGCTAAATGAGAAAATTTTTAAAATTTATAAATTTAAGACGATGAGCGATGAGCGCGACGCAAATGGCGAGCTCTTGCCAGATGATCAGCGTCTTGGTAAATTTGGCAAACTTATCCGCTCACTTAGCCTCGATGAGCTACCACAGCTATTTAACGTGCTAAAGGGCGATATGAGTTTTATCGGACCAAGGCCGCTTTTGGTCGAATATCTACCCATCTATAACGAAACGCAAAAGCACCGCCATGACGTGCGCCCAGGTATCACGGGTCTAGCGCAGGTAAATGGCAGAAACGCCATAAGCTGGGAGAAAAAATTTGAATACGACGTCTATTACGCTAAAAATTTAAGCTTTATGCTTGATGTAAAGATCGCTTTGCAGACCATCGAAAAGGTGCTAAAACGAAGTGGTGTCAGCAAAGAGGGGCAGGCTACGACGGAGAAATTTAATGGCAAAAACTAAGAAAATTTACATCTACGGAGCGAGTGGGCATGGGCTTGTGATCGCTGATATCGCCAGAAATAATGGCTATGATGAGATAGCTTTTTTAGACGATGCTAGTGAGCATAAATTTAGCCCAGAGCTTGAAAAAGCTGACATCATAATAGCCATAGGTGATAATAAAACTAGGCAAAAGATCAGCCAAAAGGTGGAGGATGTTGGCTTTGAGATAGTAAATTTGATCCATAAAAGTGCGGTTGTGAGCAAAAGTGCCGTAATAGAAAAAGGTGTGGTTGTCATGCCAAATGCCGTGATAAACGCAAAAGCTCGCATAAAAGAGGGCGCTATCATAAACTCTGGTGCGGTGATAGAGCATGAGTGTGTGATAGGCAAATTTGCTCACATCAGCCCAAATGCAGCCCTTGCTGGAAATGTGAGCGTGGGCGAATTTACGCACGTTGGCATTGGCTCAAGCGTCATTCAAGGCATAAGCATCGGCAAAAACTGCATCATCGGCGCTGGAAGCGTGGTCGTTAGAGATATAAAGGACGGCATAAAGGCGTATGGTGTGCCTGCATGCGAGCGCGCTAAGATATAAATTTAAAAATAAGTGCTAAAATCGCCAAAAAATCACGAAAGGTATGAAAATGGATAGGGTTTTTTTATCTCCACCAAATATGAGTGGAAAAGAGCAAGAATATATAAAAAAAGTTTTTGAAAGCAACTACATAGCGCCACTTGGCGAATATGTCAATAAATTTGAAGATAGCATAAAGGCTTACACTGGCGCCAAAGATGCACTTGCACTATGCGCTGGAACTGCAGCACTTCACCTAGCACTGCGCGTCCTTGGCGTAAAAGAGGGCGATTTTGTGCTAGCTTCTAGCTTTACTTTTATGGCTTCAGTCTCGCCGATACTTTATGAAAAGGCAACTCCAGTCTTTATCGACTGCGACGAGAGCTGGAATTTAAGCCCAGAGCTACTTAAAAAAGCGATCTCAAATTTACCTAAAAAGCCAAAAGCGCTGGTCGTCACTCATCTTTACGGACAAGCTTCAAAGATGAAAGAAATTTGCGAAATTTGCCAAAATGAAGGCATCGCTTTGGTTGAAGATGCAGCTGAAGCGCTTGGCGGATTTTACGGCGGCAAGGCACTTGGCACATTTGGCGTGATGGGCGGATATAGTTTTAATGGCAACAAGATCATCACCACTTCAGGTGGCGGCATGCTAGTTGGAGATAGCGAATTTGTAGAAAAAGCTAGATTTTACAGCACGCAAGCAAGAGAGCCTTTGCTTCACTATGAGCATAAAGACTATGGCTACAACTACCGCTTAAGCAACGTTCTAGGCGCTATTGGCGTGGCTCAGATGGAAGTTTTAGAAAAAAGAGTCGAGCAAAAGAGAAAGGTCTTTGATATCTATGAAAAAGAGCTTGGCGATATTTTAGAATTTATGCCAGAGCTACCAAATTCTCGTGGCAACAGATGGCTCACAACTGGCGTTTTTGCTAAAAAAGATGCACATTTAAAGGTTATAAAAGCACTAGCTGATGCAAATATCGAGAGCCGCCCACTTTGGAAGCCTATGCACTTGCAGCCTGTTTTTAAAGGTGCGTTAAGCTTTGTTGATGGATATAGTGAAGACCTATTTTCAAGAGGAATTTGCTTGCCAAGTGGCAGCGATATGAGCGAGCAGACACAAGAAAGAGTGATCAAAATAGTCAAGGAAAATGCGTAAATGTTTCATGCAACGAAGTTAAAAAGGCTCGTATTTTTCCTTCTTGGCGATGTTTTTATATTTGTTTTTTCGATATATGCAGCTTATCTTTTGAGATTTAACGCCGACATCCCAGATATCTACGTGCAAGGGCTTTTTGTAACGGCTGGATTTTTGATCGTATTTAAGCTCTTTTTTATGTGGATGTTTAAAATTTACAAGGTGCCGTGGAGATTTTTTGGCTTAAATGAGGCTCGTAAAATTTTCCTAGCTCACGTTTGCGCGGCGATCTTATTTACGATCGTATTTTTCATCATACAAGATTTTTTAAATCCTTACCCAAGAAGCGTCATATTTATCGATCTTCTCATCTCGTGCCTACTTATCGGGCTTTTGAGAATTTCAAAGCGTATGGTGCTTGACTTTTCAAACAGACCCCACAAAGGCGAGCCTTGTATAGTTATAGGCGCGACCTCAAAGGCGCTTCACGTCTTGCGCGGCTTAAAGCAGGGCTATCTTGACTACTACGCAGTTGGCGTGGTAGATGGTAGAAGCGATCTTGTTGGCACATATTGTGATGGATTTTTAGTTCAAGATAAAAAAGATATACCAAGCCTTATAAAAGACTACGACGCAAAGACTGCTATCATTGCACTTGCGCTCGATCAAGACGAGCTTCAAGCTTTAGTTGATGAGCTAACTGGATATGGTATAAGAGATATGAAGCTCTTTTCGCTTATCGAAAATGAGCCGATCAAAGATATCTCGATCGAAGATTTGCTCGCTAGAAAGCCAAAAGACCTTAATCCAGAAGCCATTTCAAATTTCTTAAAAGATAAAAAAGTGCTTGTCACTGGAGCTGGCGGTAGTATAGGAAGCGAAATTTGTAAGCAGTGCTTGAAATATGGCGTCAGTGAGCTTATAATGGTCGAGCACAGCGAGTTTAACCTTTATAAAATAGGCGAAGATACAAGAGATAAAAGAACTGTTAGCAAGCTTGTAAATATCACAAATTTAAAAGACTTTGAAGAGGTTTTTGAAGAATTTAGACCAGAGATCGTCATCCACGCTGCAGCCTACAAACACGTGCCACTTTGCGAGCTAAATCCTCGCTCAGCAGTTGAAAACAACATCCTTGGCACAAAAAATGCAGTCGATCTTTCTAAAAAATATGGTGCTAAGAAATTTGTCATGATCTCATCAGACAAGGCTGTGCGCCCAACAAACATAATGGGTACAACTAAGCGTGTTTGCGAGCTTTACGCACTAAATTCAAACGAAGCAGGTGTGTGCGAGATAGTTTGCGTGCGCTTTGGTAACGTTCTTGGCTCAAGTGGCTCAGTCATACCTAAATTTAAAGCGCAGATCGCTGCAAACAAGCCTTTAAGCGTCACGCACCCAGAGATCACAAGATACTTTATGCTTACGTCTGAAGCGTGCCAGCTAGTCCTTCAAGCAGCCTCTATAGCAAAAGGCGGAGAGCTTTTCGTGCTTGATATGGGCGAGCCAGTTAAGATCGTTGATCTTGCTAAAAAGATGCTTCTGCTTTCAAATAAAGAGCATTTAGGCATCGAATTTGTAGGGCTTAGACCTGGCGAGAAGCTTTATGAGGAGCTGCTTATCAACAAAGATGACGTCCAAACTAAGTATGAGTCGATCTTCGTGACACACTCACAGCCTTATGATCTGACCCTTTTAAACTCACAGATAAATGGGCTTTTGCAGCTTGAAGATGACGAGGTAGCACCTGCTCTTAAGGTGATCGTACCAGAGTTTAATCATGCATTAAATTTAAAAGGCTAATTTTGGTTATAAAAGATATTAAGAGATTTAGTGATACGAGATATAAGGCAAGGGCGTATATCTGCTATTTATTTAGTAGAAATTTGCCAAACAGACTGCCTGGAGTCTGCTTAGAAAACATAAAAGCTGGCTTTGATAAGATCAGCCACGAGATAGAAAATTTTGACGCACTATACATTTTAGACGAAAATGGCATACAGATCGAAGACTCGATAAGTCTAAATGAAAAGTATAAAATTCCAAAAGGTGAAAATCGCGCAAATAAAGCCTACTACTACACCGCCGTGCGCGAGAAAAGGTGCGTTTTAAGCGATCCATATCCATCAAGTCTAAATGGAGGTTTATGCGTCACAGCAAGCGTGCCTATCTATAATGAAAAAAACGAGCTTAAATTTATCGCTTGCATCGATATAAGCCTAGAAAATATCCTAAATATGGTCGATAGCGGCTTTGTCGAGGAGCATTTTGGTAGATTTTTAAAGACAGTCTATGCGCTCTTTTGTGCATCGCTTTTTATGATCTGTGCATTTTTATTTTGGCACGGCGTAAAGAGCTTTATCTCAAAGAGCATAGAGCATATAAATGTCGAAGAAATTTTTGAATCAACCATCATTTTAACGCTGGCTCTTGCCATTTTTGACCTTGTAAAGACGATATTTGAAGAAGAGGTTTTAGGCAAAAATCATGAAGAAAATAGTGTTATTTATAAGACGATGGTTAGATTTATCGGCTCTATCATCATCGCACTTGCGATCGAAGCGCTCATGCTAGTCTTTAAATTTGCCATAACTGCACCTGAAAATATCATAAACGCTATCTATCTAATAGGCGGTGTGGCGATGCTTATGGCAGCACTTAGCTTTTATCTCTTTAGCGTAAAAAGACAAGAGAACAGATGATCGCTATTATTGACTACGGCGCGGGCAACATCAAAAGCGTGATAAATGCCTTTAAATTTCTTGGACATGAGTGCGTTTTGCTAAGTGAGCCCAAGAGTTTAAAAGAGCACTCTCACATCGTTTTACCAGGTGTTGGGGCATTTGGCGAGGCGATGAAAAAGCTCAAATTTAACGGCATGGATGAAGCGATAAAAGAGGCTGTAAAAAATGGCAAGGCCTTTATAGGAATTTGCCTTGGTATGCAGCTTTTGTTTGAAAAAAGCTTTGAATTTGGCGAGCATGAAGGGCTTTCTCTTTTGCCAGGCGAGGTTGTTAAATTTGATGAAGCTAAATTTGATAAACCACTAAAGATCCCACACGTTGGCTGGAATACACTTGAGTTTAAACAAAACAGCCCTTTAAGATTAGGATTAAAAGAGCTTGAGTATTTATACTTTGTGCATAGCTACCACGTGGTTTGCGATGATAAATTTGTGCTTGCAAAGACAACTTATGGATATGAATTTACAAGTGCGGTTTGGCATGAAAATATCTTTGGCTTTCAGCCTCATCCAGAAAAAAGCCACGAGGTTGGGCTTAAAATTTTAGAAAATTTTGCGAGGTTGTGATGGAAATTTTCCCAGCGATAGATCTAAAAGAGGGGCAAGCAGTTAGGCTAAGTAAAGGGCTAATGCAAAGTGCTAAAATTTATAGCAGTGAGCCAAGTGAGCTTGCTAAGAGGTTTGAAGATTACGGCGCAAAATGGCTGCATGTGGTTGATCTTGACGGAGCATTTGCGGGAGAAGCTATAAATTTTAACACGATAGAAAAGATAGTAAAAGCTACAAATTTAAAGGTGCAAGTGGGCGGTGGCATAAGGGATGAAGAGCGTATAAAGCGCTATTTGGACCTTGGAGTTAGCAGAGTGATCCTTGGCTCGGTTGCCCTTCGTGATCCAGAATTTACAGCAAAAATGGCTGAAATTTACAGGGTTGTAGTTGGCATAGATGCCAAAGATGGCTATGTGGCAGTGCAAGGCTGGGGTGAGGTTTCAAGCATAAAAGCAGTCGATCTTGCAAAAAAATTTGCAGATGTGGGTGTAGAAGCTGTGATTTGCACCGATATTAACAAAGATGGAATGCTTGGCGGGGTTAATGTTGATTTTAGCTTGCAAATAGCTAGAAGCAGCAAGCTTGAGACCATAGCAAGTGGCGGTGTGAGCGATATAAACGACATTTTGGCGCTAAAAGAAACAAAAGAGATAGCTGGCGTGATCGTTGGTAAAGCTTACTATGAGGGACGACTTGATTTGAAAGATGCTTTCAAACAAGTTGGCTAGCGTTAAAGCTTTTATAAATTTTAATTAGCTAGAATAGGGCAATTTTTACTAAAAGGATATTATGTGAAGATTTTGGTTGTAGATGACAGCTCAACAATGAGAAGGATCATAAAAAATACTTTGCAAAGGTTAGGACATCAAGAAATTCTTGAGGCTGAGCACGGGCTTGAAGCTTGGAATATCTTGACACAAAACGAGGGTATTGAGGTTCTTATTACTGACTGGAACATGCCTGAGATGAACGGTCTTGAGCTTGTTAAAAAAGTAAGGGCTGAGCAAAAATATGTTGATATGCCTATCATAATGGTAACAACAGAGGGCGGAAAAGCCGAGGTTATAACAGCTTTAAAAGCAGGTGTTAATAACTACATCGTTAAACCTTTTACGCCACAAGTTTTAAAAGAGAAGCTTGAAGACGTTCTTGGTTAATGAAAGATAAATTTTACGAATTAAGCATCAAAACATCAAATTTTTATGATGAAATTTTAGAGTTAGTTTTTTCTTTTGGGGTCACCTGTGTAGAAGAGCTAGATCATGAGATCATCATCAGGGAAGAGTATGATCTAAAAGATATAGCTTGGGGTGTCGAAGAGTATGCAAAAGGGCTCTCTAGCGTTCGTAAAATTTCAAATGATTTAAAAATTTCTCTTAATTTAAAAGAAAATAAAGACTGGCTAGGTGAATATAAAAAGGCAGTTAAGCCTATTTTGGTTGATAAAATTTATATTAGACCTAGCTGGGAAGAGCCACTTAGTGGCGTAACAAATATCATAATCGACCCAGCTCTAGCCTTTGGCTCAGGGCACCATGAAAGCACAAATTCTTGCTTGCAACTTTTACAAAAATATGCAAAAAGTGGCGATACCGCTTTAGATGTGGGATGCGGAAGTGGGATATTAAGTATTGCATTAGCAAAGCTTGGCTGCAAGGTCGATGCCTGCGATACAGACGAGCAGGCCACGCAAAGTTCGCTAAGTAACGCCCAGCTAAATGAGGTTAAATTTAATAAAATTTGGACAGGTTCTATTGCAAATTTAGAGCAAAAATATGACATCGTCGTAGCAAATATCATTGCTGATGTCATTTTTATGCTCTCAAATGACTTGAAAAAATCGCTTAAAAAGGGTGGCTATTTAGTATTGTCTGGAATTTTGAACAAATACGAAGATAGGATTAAAGATACGTTTAAGGATTTGGAGCTAGTTGAGATAAAACAGGCTAATGATTGGGTTAGCTTTGTTTATAAGGAAATGGATGAATAATCAAAATAATAACCAAAATAATGGCGATAATAACGGATTTTTTAACAAAAATCCCATTTTTATCTTTGCTATTTTTGCGATAGTTATAGTTCTAGCTTTTAGAAGCTTTAGTGGCGACGGACTAGGCGGTACTTTTGGGCTTGGTAGCAACGCTCAAAGCAAGATGATAGCTTATTCTGAATTTAAGGATATGCTAAAAAATAAGCAGCTAAATGAGGTTGCGATATCTGAAACTACGATAAAAGGCGTTGGTAATGATAAAACCATCTACCTCGCAAAGCGAATAAATGATCCAACGCTCATTGGCATACTTGAGCAAAACGGCATAACTTACAGCGTTTATAGTGAAAATAACTGGTTTGGAGATCTTATATTTTCATGGATCATACCGGTGTTTATATTTTTTGCTATTTGGATGTTTATCGCTAGTCGCATGCAAAAGAATATCGGCGGTGGCATACTAGGTATAGGAAGTGCAAAAAAGCTTATAAATTCTGAAAAACCAAAAGTTAAATTTGACGATGTTGCAGGCGTTGAAGAGGCAAAAGAAGAGGTTCAAGAGATAGTTGATTATCTAAAGAGCCCAGATAAATATCTAAGACTTGGAGCTAAAATTCCAAAAGGTATTTTGTTAGTTGGCCCTCCAGGTACTGGTAAAACGCTTCTTGCAAGAGCAGTTGCGGGCGAGGCTAGCGTGCCATTTTTTTCTATGTCAGCATCAAGCTTTATAGAGATGTTTGTTGGCGTTGGCGCAAGTAGGGTTAGGGATCTTTTTGAAAATGCAAAAAAAGAGGCCCCAGCGATTGTATTTATAGATGAGATCGATGCGATCGGTAAGAGCAGAAATTCTGGTCCTATGGGTGGCAATGATGAGAGAGAGCAGACGCTAAATCAGCTTCTTTCTGAGATGGACGGCTTTGATGCGGACAAGTCACCAGTCATCGTTATAGCAGCTACAAATAGACCTGAAGTTTTGGATGCTGCACTTTTAAGACCGGGTAGATTTGACAGGCAAGTGCTTGTTGATAAGCCTGATTTTAAAGGACGTTGTGACATCTTAAAAGTCCATATGAAAGATGTGAAAATCGGCAAAGATGTAAATATCGAGGATATCGCAAGGCTTACTACTGGTTTAGCTGGTGCTGATCTTGAAAATATCATAAATGAGGCGGCACTTCTTGCAGGACGCAAGTCAAAGACTTTTGTCGAGCAGGCTGATCTGGTGGAGGCAGTCGAGAGATCTATAGCTGGTTTAGAGAAAAAATCACGCCGCGTAAATCCAAAAGAGAAAAAGATAGTCACTTACCATGAAAGCGGTCATGCCTTGATAGCTGAGCTAACAAAAGGTGCAAAAAGAGTGACAAAGGTCTCAGTCGTACCGCGCGGTCTTGCAGCGCTTGGCTATACGCTAAATACACCTGAAGAGAATAAATTTATGATGCAAAAGCATGAACTACTTGCAGAAGTGGATGTGCTTTTGGCTGGTAGGGCTGCTGAAGAGGTCTTTATAAAAGAGATATCAACTGGAGCTAGCAACGATCTAGAGCGTGCAACTGATATCATAAAAGCTATGGTTAGCATGTATGGTATGAGCGATGTCGCCGGTCTTATGGTGCTTGAAAAGCAACGCGCAACATTTTTAAATGGCGGACAAAGCATAAAAGACTATAGCGATAAGATGGCTGAAAAGGTTGATGAGTTCGTAAAAGCGCTTCTTCATGAGAGGTATACAGCTGTGCTTGGTCTTCTTGAAATTTATAAAGGCGCCATTGAAAACATGGTTTCAGCACTTTATGAAGAAGAGACTATCGAGGGAAAACGAGTTAGAGAGATCATCAAAAACTACGAAGAAGAAAATGGTCTTGAAAGCAAGCTTGTAGAGCTTGAAGAAGAGGAAAAAGGCAAAAAAGAGGAATAAAAATGAGTGGCTACATCGCAAAAGCAGGGTATAAATTTATATTATTCTTTTTGATTTTATTTGCTATATCTGCATTGTTTGGTATTGCGCCACTATTTTTTCTAGCACTACTTCTTTTAACTCTTTATTTTTTTAGAGACCCTGAAAGAGAGCCTTTTACTGATGATAAACTAGCCTTACTTTCGCCCATAGATGGTAAGATAAAAGAGATCAGCGTTTCAAATTTTGATGATAAAGAGGCAGCTAAGATAGTTATCTCAAAGCCATTTTTTGGCGTAGGTACGCTAAGGGCTATAAGCGATGCTAACGTCACTGAAGTTAAAAGAAGGCATGGGCTCTTTTTGTGTCAGGCGATGAAAATTTCAGAGATGTTAAATGAAAGAGCGATAATTCGTTTTGAAAAAGGAAATATTAAATTTGCTATGAAGATCATAGCTGGAGTTTTTAGTAGAAGTTTAGAAATTTATAACATTACCAGTCTAAAAGCCTCTAGAAAATTTGGCTTTTTAGGAAGCGGCGAAGTGATTTTATACTTGCCAAGAGATACTAAAATTTGCGTAAGCGTTGGCGAGAGCGTTAAAGCTGCTTCACTTCTTGGATACTTTGAAGAGGAAAAATAAAATGAATAGCATACAAAAAATGCAGTTAATGTATATCTTGCCAAATTTATTTACCGCTGCAAGCGCTTTTTTGGGCGTTATAAGCATTATTTCATCTATTCAGGGGAACTATTTTAAGGCCATTATTTACATCATTCTTTCACTGATTTTAGACGGACTTGATGGACGCGTGGCAAGACTTACAAAGACTACGAGTAAATTTGGAGTAGAGTTTGATAGTCTTGCAGACCTTGTAGCATTTGGCGTAGCTCCAGCGATTTTATTTTATCTAACAGTTGGTGCAAAATTTGGAAGATTTGGCGCACTAATAGCAGCTATGTTTGTAGTATTTGGAGCTATTAGACTGGCTCGTTTTAATGTCACCACAGGCACCTATGAGCCAAATGTCTTCATTGGACTTCCTATACCATCAGCAGCGATTGTTAGTGTGCTTTGGATCGGCATTTATGTGGATGCAGATTATTACACATTTTTAGAGGGTTTTGAGTGGTGCTTTATATTGCTTGAAGCGGTTTTAGCTATCTTGATGGTTAGTAATATCCGCTACCCAAGTTTTAAAAAGATGAATTTAAAACAAACTCATGTTATACGAATTTTAGTAGCACTTGTGGTTGTTTTTTCTATGCTTTATCTATATCCATTTGAAAGTGCAACTTTGGTGATGAGCGTTTACGTGCTTTATGGTATTATTAGAGCGGCTATAATGTTTAGCAAAAATCACAAAAAAAAGGAGAGCGAATGAGCGAAAATGGCATAATAAAATCGCGTAAATTTTTACCAAACATCGAAATCAAAAACTCTCTACTGCTGCTACTTAGGTAGCAAATTCTTCTTTACTTAACTCATTAAATTTAAATACAAAAATTAATAAAAGGACAAAAAATGGATAAAAATAAAATTATAATCTTTGATACGACTTTAAGAGATGGCGAACAAAGCCCAGGAGCTTCTATGAACACAGCTGAAAAGCTACAGATCGCACTTCAGCTTGAAAGGCTTGGTGTTGATGTGATGGAGGCTGGATTTGCAGCGGCTAGCCCAGGGGATTTTGACGCGGTAAATCAGATCGCAAAGCAAGCTTCAAACATCACTGTCTGCTCGCTTGCACGTGCGGTTGAGCGTGACATCAAGGCAGCTGGCGAGGCACTAGCTCCAGCAAAAAACAAAAGAATTCACACCTTCATAGCAACAAGCCCGATCCACATGCAGTACAAGCTAAAAATGAGCCCAGACGAGGTGATCAGGCGTGCGGTTGAGGCGGTACAATACTCAAAAACATTTTGTGATGACGTGGAGTTTAGCTGCGAGGATGCATGCAGAAGCGAGATGAGCTTTTTAAAAGAAATTTGCGATGCAGCGATAAACGCAGGGGCAAAAACCATAAACATCCCAGATACGGTTGGCTACTTGTATCCAGAGGAGATCACAGCTCGCATTAGCGAAATAGTAAAATTTATAGGCGATAGAGCGGTAGTTTCGGTGCATAACCACAACGATCTAGGCATGGCTACGGCAAATTCGCTAGCCGCCATAAAAGCTGGCGCAAGGCAGGTTGAGGGCACGATAAATGGCATCGGCGAGCGTGCTGGAAATGCTGCGCTTGAAGAGATTGTGATGGCTATTAAAACGCGCCAAGACGTCTTTGCGCCGCTTTACACTGGCATCATCTCAAAAGAAATTTATCCAACTTCAAGGCTGATCGCTAGCATCACAGGCATCGAGCCACAACCAAACAAAGCAATCGTTGGCAAAAATGCCTTTGCACACGAGAGTGGCATCCATCAAGATGGCGTGCTAAAGCACAAAGAGACTTATGAGATCATCAGTGCTGAGAGTATCGGCTTAGAGAAAAACTCGCTCGTTCTTGGCAAGCACAGCGGTCGCCATGCGTTTAAAGATAAGCTTGCTAGCCTTGGATTTGACCTTGATAGTGATGCGCTTAATAAGGCGTTTGAGAAATTTAAAGAGTTGGCGGATAAGAAAAAAGAGATATTTGACGACGATATCAGGGCGCTTGTGGCTGAGGAGATCACGAAAATACCGCAGGCTTACGAGATCATAGGGCTTCTTCAAAGTAGCGGCGGCAGCTTAGCAAGTGCCTCTATGAGTATTAAGCACAACGACGAGATTATCAGTGACTCAGCCCTTGGAAATGGCACTGCGGATGCGATATTTAAGGTTATTGACCGCATTAGTGGCATAAATGGCACGCTAAAAGACTACAAGGTCACAGCTGTTTCGCAGGGCAAAGACGCTCTTGCGAAGGTTGATGTCAAGGTCGAGTTTGAGGGCAAAACAGCCGTAATGGGTCACGGACTTGATATCGATACGATGATGGCAAGTGCTAAGGCCTATGTTGGCGCACTAAATAGCTACCTTCGCATTCATAAAAACTAAAATTTCTGGCTGGCTGCTAAATTTGCAGCTGGCTAATTTAAATTTAGCTGCTCTTTAAATTTACTGCGTTTTTCAAATTTTAAAATTCCATTCACTCACAAGAATTGACTACTAAAATTTGGCTTCGCTTATAGCTTAGCTAAAAATTTAGAGCCGAAATTACTCGTTCATGAAATTTTAAAATTTGCTTGAACTTTCTAAGTCGCAAGAAGTAAATTCCTACATATCCAAGAATTTAAACAAATATCTTAAAATAATCAAAAATTTTTAAAGGAAATTTCATGCAAAATAAGCTTTTTACACCGTTTAAGATAGGCGACATCGAGATCAAAAACCGCATTATCATGGCTCCTATGTGCATGTATGAGGTCAAAAAAGAGGATGGCCGTCCAAGGTGCTTTCACAAGCTACACTACGCTACAAGGGCGATCGGCGGCGTTGGTATGATCATAGTTGAGGCGACGGCTGTGGAGGCGCGCGGCAGGATCACCAAAAAAGACCTTGGACTTTGGAGTGACGAGCAGATCGAGGCTCACGCAGAGCTAGTAAAAGGCTGCGCTAAATACGGCGCCAAAATGGCCGTCCAGCTTGCTCACGCTGGCAGAAAGGGCACGTGTGAAGACATCATTGCGCCAAGTGAGATCAAATTTAGCGATGACTACGCCACGCCAAAAGAGATGAGCGCAGGGGATATCGCAATCGTCAAGCAAAGCTTTGTGGATGCGGCCATTAGGGCAAAGAGCGCAGGATACGAGGCTGTGGAGATACACGCAGCGCATGGATATTTGATAAATCAATTTTTATGTGCTGGCACAAATAAGCGAAGTGACGAATACGGCGGCACTTTTGAAAACCGCATAAGGCTGCTGCTTGAAATTTTAAGAGAGATTAAGGCTGGCGCTAATATCACTGTTGGTGTTAGGATAAGTGCAAGTAGCTGGCTTAAGGGCGACTGGGACGTAGAGGATAGCGTGAAGCTCGCGCGTGAGCTAGAGAAAAATGGAGCTGACTTCATCCACGTCTCGGCTGGCGGTGTCTATGCAAAAGTTGATAGCGCGCCAAAATTTACACCTCTTTATCAGGCTGGCTACGCAAAAGCGGTGAAAAACACAGTTAAAATCCCAGTCTTTGCAGTCGGCCTTATCACAAAGGCAAGCGAGTGCGAGGCGTTGCTGCTTGGTGATGTCTGCGACGGCGTGGCGCTTGGCAGGGAGCTACTACGCAACCCATATTTTGCTTTTGGCGCCATGAAAGAATTTGGCGAAAGCGAAAAGATAGAAAACGCTTATAAAAGGGCATACTAAATTTTCACGGCAAGGTAAAAGCCTTGCCAAATTTCACTTTTCTTAAACAAAATATCCAAAATTTACTTGCTATTTTTTCTACACAACAAATACAAATTTCTATATTTATAGCTATAAAATAGCATTTAGTTTAAATTTTTATATGAAATTTATATTTAAAATTATAATATTCAATCTCAAAATTAGATTATAAACTAAAATAGTAATTTTAATAATCAAATTAGGAGGAGAGATGAGATTTAAGGGCTTATTTAAGCTCTCTCTTGCAGCAAGTGTTGCAGTTTGTGCAAACGCAGCAGACGAGAGCGTGCTAAGTGGTGTTGAGGTGACAAGTAGCAGTGGTGGATACGGCGTTGATGATATCAAAATTTCAACTAGAAACGCTGGTCTGGCAAAAGACGTGATGAGGGATATCCCTGGCGTTTACGTGGGCGGCACAAACGGCATGAACCAAAAAATTTACATGAGAGGTGTAAGTGATCGCGGTCTAAATATCACGATAGATGGCGCAAAACAAAATGGAAACACGTTTCACCATAACGCCGACTTGCTGATAGACCCTGATCTCATAAAAGCCATAGACGTCGAGGTTGGCTCAAGGTCAGTCGTAAATGGCTCTGGCGCGCTTGGTGGCTCAGTCGCCTTTAAAACGGTGGATGCAAAAGACTTGCTAGAAAGCGGCGAGAAGATCGGTGCAAAGATAAAGACTGGATACGCCTCAAATAACAGCGAATTTTCTCAAGGCCTTATGCTTTTTACCACCCCAGTTGAAGGGCTTGACTTTATAGCAGCTATTAATCACAAAGGCTACGACTACGGCAAAAGCGGCAACAAAAGAAAGATAGGCGGCGACGGAAACGATCTTAGCTATCTTTTAAAGCTTGGTTATAGCTTCCTTGATGCACATAGAATTTCTATCTCAAGAGAGCATAATGAATTTAAAGGTCTTTATCCTTTAAGAGCAGAATTTGGCAGCTGGTATAGTGGCTCAAATAGTGTCGATAACCGCAAGTATGAGCGCGACACAACAACGCTAAAATATGAGTATAAGCCAAGCGATCTTTTAAATTTAGATGTGACAGCTTATAACACAAGACACCAAAGGGTTGATAGCTCAAAATGGGGCGTAGAGACGAACGGCATAAATGCAAAGGCTAAGAGCGTAGTAGAGAGCGGCGCTTTGACGCAGACTTTTAGATATGGCACTGAGTTTTATCAAAGTAAAAATTTCAACAAACCAGATAATCACTACCCAGAAAAGGTAAATAACTACTCAATATACGCAGAAGATGCGCTAAATTTTAGTTCGCTAACTGTTACTCCAGGCATTAGATATACTCATCACGAGCTAAAAAGCTACGACGGCAGAGCTGGAAATGTAAAGAGCTACACATATAAATTTAACGAATTTACCCCAGCGCTTGCGCTTGATTATGAAATTCTTAAAGGGTTACACGCGTTTGCAAGCTATGCGAGGGTCTTTAGAGGGCCTGACGTTATGGAGTCGATGTATGCAAGTAGAGCAAAAAATTTTGAAGCAAATAAAGATCTAAAAGCGACAACTGGCAATAGCTACGAAACCGGTCTTAAATACCATGGCGACATAAATGAAGCTAGCGCATATAGCTTATCTGCAAAATACTTCATGACAAAATATAAAAACTTAATCGTAGATAACAGCTCTTATAAAATTGGAACGCCGCCGAATACAACAACTATTTTTAAACGTATAAACGCTGGTGGGGCTGATATAAGCGGTGTTGAACTACTTGCAAGGCTAAATTTAGACGCACTAAGTCTAGCTGCTAGCTATACTCACCAAAAGGTAAAATATAAAGATAGGGTCGCTAAACCAAATGGCAGCTACTACACCTCAAACATCATCGGTTACCGAGATCAGGGCGATAAATACACATTTAACGCCGAGTACGCATTTTCAAGGATCGATACGCTAATAGGCTATAACCTAATCTACTTTGCATCAAAAAACACCATCTCAGCTGGCGATAATGAAAATGTCAAGATACCAAGCTACGCAGTTAGCGACATCTACGCTACCTATGCGCCAAGTAGCGGTAAATTTAAAGGGCTTGAGATAAATGCTGGAATTTACAATCTCTTTAACAAGGCATACGCTTCGCAGTCCCAACGAACGGCTGATTATACAGGCGATCCAAACTACGTAGACTGGGAGCCAGGTAGAAATTTCAAGGTAAATGTCTCTTATAAATTTTAGCTTTATGGCAAGGTGAAAGCCTTGCCAAATTTCACTTTTACACAGCCTACTTTTCACGCCTCACTTTTTGCTGTTTGATTTAAATTTAATATAGTATCATTTGTGCGACTAAACTTTCAGGGGAGAAAATGAGGCAAAAGCACTTTGAAGTGGCAATTGTTGGAGCGGGCATTAGCGGGACGGCACTCTTTTACGAGTTGGCTGCATTTAGCGATATAAAAAAGGTCGCGCTTTTAGAAAAATATGACGGCGTAGCGACGCTAAATTCAAGCGGCAAGGGCAACTCGCAGACCATCCACTGCGGCGATATCGAGACAAACTACACGCTAGAAAAGGCAAAAAAGGTCTCACAAGTGGCAAATATGCCAGTAAAATACGCTCTAAAATACAACTTAGATGGCAAATATATGTTCGCTCATCAAAAGATGACGCTAGCCATCGGAGATGCCGAAGTAGAGCGCATCAAGGAGCGATATGAGAGCTTTAAGGAGCTATTTCCTTATCTTGAAATTTATGACAAAGAGAAGCTAAAGCAGATCGAGCCAAATGTCGTTTTTGACGCAAATGGCAATGAGCGCCCAGAAAACATCATCGCAATAGGTGCGCAAAATGGCCAGTTTACGACGATGGACTTTGGTGGCGTGGCAAATTCGCTCGTGCAAAATGCGCTAAATTTAGGTGGCGAGGGCTATGAGATCAGCTTAAGTTCAGAAGTGACTGATATGAAAAAGGTGGGCGATACATTTCACATCAAGATAAATGACGGCGAAGTGATCACTGCAAACTACGTCGTAGTCGATGCTGGAGCACACTCGCTATTTTTAGCTCACAAGATGGGTTATGGGCTTCATCTTAGCACGCTGCCAGTTGCTGGAAGCTTTTATTTTGCTAACAAGCGCCTGCTAAATGGCAAAGTCTATATGGTGCAAAACGACAAGCTACCATTTGCCGCACTCCACGGCGACCCAGACATCCTAGCCAATGGCAACACTCGCTTTGGGCCAACAGCCCTTGTCATACCAAAGCTTGAGAGATTTCACGGCTGTTCTAGCTTTTTTGACTTCTTAAAGTGCTTAAAATTTGACAAAAACGTCCTTGACGTCTTTACAAATTTACTAAAAGACGATGACATCAGGTCGTATATCCTAAGAAATTTCTTGTTTGAAGTGCCATTTATCAACAAAAAAGAATTTGTCAAAGACGCCAGGAAGATCGTGCCAAGCCTAAGCGAAAACGACCTAAACTATGCTGTAAATTTTGGCGGCGTAAGACCGCAGGTGATCGACCGCAATAAAAAACGGCTCGAGCTTGGCGAGGGTAAGATCAGCACAGGCGAGGGCATAAGCTTTAATATGACGCCAAGCCCAGGGGCTACTAGCTGTTTTGAAACGGCTAGGGCTGATATGGAAGAAATTTGTAAATTTTTGGGCAAAAATTTCGACGAAGAGAAATTTAACGCCGAGTTTTTTGGGTAGGAAATGAGAGTATTTGATATTTTTAAAAAAAGGTGTAGATATGTCAAAAACAGCGCAACAAAGAAAAGATGAGAACATAAAAATTTTAAAACAAGAGGGCGTGGCGGTGCTTGAGAGTCTGCCGCTTCGCTACGAAAATAATGAGGTTACGCCAAGAGACGTGGACGAGATAGTAAGGCGTGCAGTTTGCTCATTTACAGCGATCATGTGTGCTTGCACGATCCGTGATGAAGGCTCTTTGGGTGAAGAAAATATGGCGTGGGCAAAGAGCTTTTTAGGTGATGCCTACGAGGGACTTAGCGTAAAAGAAAAAGAGGTCGTTGAAGATAGAGCTGATATGGATACGGCTGTGAATATGGGCTGGAAATATGAGTCACTTTGGGTGCTTCTTTGGGCGCTTGGCATAGCTGAAGATATCGGCCAGATGGATAAAATTTGCGACTGCGAGTTTGTGATGAATGTCTTTAGAGAGGGCGGGCTAAAAAGCCGCTCAAAGCTTCGCAGCATGGATGAAATTTTAAGTAAGCTCGATCTAGTTTATCGCTACCACTGGGCGTGTGTAAATGCAAGAGTAAATGGCACAAAGGCGGCTGGACTTGACGAAGAGGTCGTTATGGAGAGGCGCGCAGGGCTTGAGTGGTTATGCTGCAAAGGGCAAGAAAATGACGACTTGAGCACTGAGTTTAACTGCTGGGACTATCCTGATCTAAACACTTGATCTAAGAAATTTTAAGCTCAAATGAGCTTAAAATTTATCTTAATGTAAATGCTATCGGAAAACGAAGATAACGAGCTTCTTTTGGCTTTGGAAACTCAGAGCTTGCTTTTTACTCGCCTTTAATAATTGGCTAAAATGCTCGTATATGTCGCAATAAGTGTTAAGCAAATTTGACTAGCTTAGCGCGGTTTAAACGGTAAAAAACTAACTCTCAAGGCCTAAATTTGCTCTATACTCTTCGTATGTGCCTTTAAAATCAACTACTTCGCCATTGCCTTTTAGGTGCAAAATTCTATTTGCAAAGGCATCTATCAGCTCCCTGTCGTGGCTCACGCAGATGACTGAGCCATTAAAGTTGTAAAACGCCTCGCCAAGCGCGATGATAGCCTCAAGATCGAGGTGGTTGTTTGGCTCGTCCATGACAAGTAAATTTGGCCTGTGAAGCATGAGTTGAGCTAGTCTCACTCGGTGTTTTTCACCACCGCTTAGCGCGCCAACTGCTTTTTCTTGCTCGGCACCGCTAAAAAGCATCCTGCCAAGGCACTTTCTGATCTCGTCGATGTCCTTGTTTTTGGCATCTTGCAAGTACTCATAAAGCTTTAGCTCGCCATCTATCTTATTTACCGTATCTTGTGCAAAATATCCTAGCTCGATGGTCGCGCCTATATGCACCTCGCCCGCATCAGGCTTTATCTCACCCATTATGATCTTACAAAGTGTGCTTTTGCCAACGCCGTTATGGCCGATGATGGCTAGCTTGTCGCCTTTTTCTAGCTTGAAATTTAACCCGTCAAATATCACTTTATCATCAAATTTCTTACTTACATTTTTAAGCTCAATTAGCTCATTGCCTATCTCGCGGTTTGCACGAAACAGAATGCTTGGATCACGCCTACTTGAGACTGCGATCTCGGCGATATCTAATTTTTCAAGCTGTTTTGCACGTGAAGTCGCTTGCTTTGCCTTGCTCGCATTTGCTGAAAATCTCGCGATAAATTTCTCCAGCTCCTCTTTCTCTTTTAGCTTCTTATCGCGCTCCATCTCATGCTGCTTTGCGATCAAATTTGCAGCCATATACCAATCATCGTAGTTGCCTGAAAACTCGCGAATTTTCTTAAAATCCACATCCAAAATATTTGTGCAAACTCTATTTAAAAAGTGTCTGTCGTGGCTGATAACCACAAGTGTGCCCTCGTGGCGGTTTAGCTCGTTTTCTAGCCATGCGATCGCGTCTATGTCAAGGTTGTTTGTTGGCTCGTCTAAGAACAATATATCTGGCTTTGGAAATAGCACTTGAGCTAGCAAAACTTTAACTTTATCTGAGTTTTCGACCTCGCTCATCAGCTTATCAAATTCATTTAGCCCTAGCGAGCTTAGGATTTTTTCTATCCTAGTCTCGTACTCGTAGCTTGGATCCTCCTCGGCACTTATCATCTCAAGCTCGCTTAAGCGCTCATTTATCTCATCTGTAAAATCCTCGCTCATATAGAGCTTCTCTTTCTCTTTGACAGCGTCATATAGGCGCTTGTTGCCATAAAGCACCGCATCTTTTAGCGTGAAATTTTCAAACGCAAACTGATCTTGCCCAAGCACGCCAACCTTTAGTCCATTTTCTATGATGATCTCGCCGCTAGTTGGCTCGATAGCTCCGCTTAAAATTTTTAAAAATGTCGATTTACCAGCGCCATTTGCGCCGATTAGTCCGTATCTGTTGTGGCGATTTAGCTTTAAATTTACATCCTCAAATAGCAAACTGCTTGCAAATCTTTGAGTAAGTCCCCTAACTTCTAACATTATTTTTCCTTGAATTTATTTTTTGCGATTTTGCCTAAAATTTGATTAAAAAGCCATTTTGCTACTTTAGCCTAAAATGCCCCGTGATCTTGTAGCTATAAAGTATGTTTTCTTCTTGCACGCCAGAGCCGATATTGTGGATGACAAGCGGTGTTTGGCCTTCAAATTTATCTGAGATCACGCCGATGTGAGGTAGATTTCTTGGTAGCATCCATGTGACGATATCCCCTGGCAGAAATTTATCATCACTCACCTCAAAACCTTTTCTTTTTAGATAGGTAGCGATGTTTAAAACACGCCTGTGATCGATGTTTTTATCAGCCTTTTTAAGGCCCCATTTTTTAGGATAGCTTGCGAAATTTCTACTCATATCTTCAAAAATGAGCCTTTGCAGATCCATATCCTGATGACGTAGTGCTCTTACCACAACGTCAGTGCAAACGCCCTTTTTGATATCCACGTCGCCCATAGGATAGGCAAGTCTTTCATAGCTTGGATCGTAACTGAGTGTCACGCCGATCTGCAACCTAGCGTCATTTACAAATTTACTCGCCGAAAAGGCAAAAATTTGCGAGGCAAAAAGAGCTAAAAGTATAAATTTCTTCATTTTTACTTTAAAAGCATGGTTTTTAGGATACGTTTTCCTATCTCAACGCCTGGCTGATCGTAGGTGTTGATACCTAGCATGATACCAGTGGCCGAGGTTAGTAGCTCGTAGTAAAAAATGAGCCAGCCAGCATGAAACTCATCAAGTCTCTCAAGTGTGATCGTATCGACACTTATGCCCTCTTGCACCAGCGCCATTGCCGTCGCGTCGCACTGCAAATTTATAAGCTCATTTAGGCTTAGACCTGCCACAAAATCGCACTCTTCAAGCCCTTTTAGGCTTAAATTTGGGATAGTCTTGTCGCTCGCGTGATCTTTTATCTTTATAAATGTCACGCTCTTATCTTTTACGCCGTCCATGATAAGTTGCAAAAAGCTGTGCTGATCGCGGCTGCCAACAAGTCCAACTGGCGTAAGTCCGACCCTTTTATAGCCTCTTTTTTTACCAAGGCTCTCCGCCCAAAGCTGTACGTACCAGTCGTTAAATTCAAAAAATCTATCGCAGTAGCTAAAAATGACATTTATACTGGCATTCCTGCTAGTGGCGTAGTGGTAGGCTTTAGCGACTATTGAGCTATCTTTTTGCTCGATGTATTGCTTTTTACAAGCAAGCGCCCCCTCCAAAAGTGCCTTTATATCGTAGCCGCAGATACCAAGAGGCACAAGACCGATCGCACTTAGCACGCTAAATCTTCCGCCAACATTTTTTGGGATGTTAAAAAATTTAATGTCATTTTCTTTGGCAAAATTTTCTAAATTTGTGCCTGGATCAGTTATGATGAGGAAATTTTTACCTAAATTTTTAGGCTTAAAGTCATCAAGCAAGCATTTAAAAATAGTTATCGTCTCGATCGTGTTACCTGATTTTGAGCTTATTATAAAAAGTGTCTCGTCAAATTTTAGCCCACTAAGCGTGCTTTTGTAGCTACAAGGATCGACGTTATCTAAAAATAAAAGCTCTCTTTTTATCCCCTTTGTGCCTTCAAGCATTGATTTTAGCGCCTTTACGCCAAGACTGCTACCGCCAATGCCAACAAGTACTACATTTTTGATATGAGCTAGCCCTTTTTCGTACTCCTCGATCTCGCCAAGCAAATTTTGGCCAAGAGCTGGCAGGTGGTAGTAGCCTATCTCGCCGCTTTCGTATTCGTCGTTTATGCGTTTGGCATAAGAGTCGATGACCTCGCTGCTTGCAAAGTTAAATTTAAATGAAGTTTCTATCATTTACTGCGCTCGTAAAAGAAATTTGTAGCCTCGACAAAGCCATCTATGCTGCCACAGTCAAATCTCTTGCCCTTAAATTTATAAGCTAGCACCATGCCATCTTTTGCCTGCGTTTTTAGCGCGTCTGTGATCTGGATTTCGCCGTTTTTGCCTGGTTTTGTTCGCTCTAAGATGTTAAAAATATCTGGCGTTAGGATGTAGCGGCCAATTATCGCTAAATTTGTCGGAGCCTCGGCAGGATCAGGCTTTTCAACCATATCATCAACCATTATGAGATCATCTTCTATAAACCTACCGCTTACGACGCCATAAGACTTGGTCTGCTCTTTTGGCACCTCCATCACCGCAACGACGCTGCAGCGATACTTTTCATAAATTTTAACCATTTGTGAAAGCACGCCCTCGCCATTTTCATTTATACATAGATCATCTGCCAAAATAACCCCAAATGCCTCATCTCGAACTAGAGTTTTGCCCGTATAAATGGCGTGTCCAAGCCCTTTCATAGCATTTTGCCTAGTAAATGAAAATGTACATGAGCTCATTAAATTTCTAACTTCGCTAAGTAGTGACTCTTTTGAGCTGCCTGCGATCTCTTTTTCTAGCTCGTAGCTGATGTCAAAATAGTCCTCAAGCGCCCTTTTTCCGCGTCCTGTGACAAAGGCCATATTATCCATGCCAGCCTCAAGCGCCTCATCAACGCCGTAGTGAATGAGCGGTTTTGTAAGGATCGGCAACATCTCTTTTGGGAGCGATTTTGTAGCTGGTAAAAACCTCGTTCCATATCCAGCCGCTGGAAATAGGCAAGTTTGTATCATTTTAGTCCTTCATGAAAAATTGCAAAATTCTACTATCTTTTCCTTAATAATATAAATTTGTCTGAATTTACAAGGCTTTAATTAGCAAATTGATAAGATTTTTGAAATTTTAAAAAAAGAGCAAATTTGCAGACGATTGATAGGATTTTTAAAGCCCAGCTTGATATAAAAAAGTCAAATTTCTTAGCATTTTTGTGCCCGATAAGCTTGTTTAAAAGCTTGCACGAACACCTAAAAGAGGAGCATTTTAAGGCTGTTCACGTAGTTTGGGCGACAAGGGAGCTAAACAAATACGGACAAATCGTTGAAAATCAAAGCGATGACGGCGAGCCAAAGGGCACTAGCGGCCAGCCAAGCCTAAATGCGCTAAGAGGAGCACAGCTTATAAACGTTGGGGTCTTGATAGTTCGCTACTTTGGCGGGATAAAGCTTGGCACTGGAGGGCTTGTTAGAGCCTACTCAGGGGCTGTGAATGAAGCGATAAATGAAGCCATAAAAGATGGTGGCGTAATGAAATTTGAGATAAAAGATGAGGTTAAATTTTTTACGCCATTTTCGCTGATGAGCCGCTTTGAGCACTATTTTTCCACTAAAAATTTAAGCGAGTTTGAAAGAGAATTTAATGATGCTGGAGCGATTTGGAGCGTAAATTTAAACGAAGCCGAGTTTGCTGAGCTATTTAAATTTTGCAAAGAATTTGAAGCAAGCGAGTTTAAATTTCTAGCCTTGCCACTTGGCAGCAAAGCGCTGTTTATTTATTAATTGTAAAATCGCACAAATTTAAAAAGAAAGTAAAAAATGGAAATTTGGAACGACATTTATAACCACTTTAACCCAGTCGCCTTTAGCATCTTTGGTTTTAGCGTGCACTGGTATGGGCTTATGTATATTTTGGCCCTTGTTTTAGCACTTGCCATGGCAAAGTATCTCGTTAAAAAAGATGATATCCCTATCTCAAGCCAACTTTTAGATAACTACTTTTTTTGGGTAGAAATAGGCGTCATTTTGGGCGCTAGACTTGGCTGGGTTTTAGTTTATTCTGGCGAAGCAGGATATTACCTAACGCAGCCTTGGCAAATTTTTAATCCAATGCACAACGGCGAGTTTATAGGAATTCGCGGCATGAGCTATCACGGCGCTGTGGTTGGCTTTTTGCTAGCGACAATTTTATTTTGCAAAAGATATAAGCAAAACGCTTGGCAGTTGCTTGATCTTTGCGCCATTTGCATACCTTTTGGCTACACCTTTGGCAGGATAGGAAATTTCTTAAATCAAGAGCTTTTTGGCAGGGTTACAGACGTGCCTTGGGCGATAAATGTCTTTGGTCAGCCAAGACATCCAAGCCAGCTTTATGAAGCATTCTTAGAAGGTTTAGTTATTTTTGTCATTTTATTTTTATATAGAAAATATAAGAAATTTAATGGCGAACTCATAGCACTTTATGCTATTTTATACACATTTGCAAGATTTATTTGCGAATTTTACAGAGAGCCTGATTCTGGACTTGGATTTATTATTTTTGGTCTATCGATGGGGCAAATTTTATCACTTATTATGTGTGGATTGGGAATTTTTGTCTATATTAAACTTTATAAGAGTTTTACGAAAATTTAATGTCAATATTTAAAATTTATTAAAGTAAAGTTCTGATAGCATTAGCTTTATCAATTAATGCTAATGTTTAAATTAGTATTAAGAAATGATAACTTATTTCAAATTTCTTAGGAGGGCTCATGACCGGGCTTATAGAAGGTTTTTTGGGGAAACGGTCGGACGGCAAAAAAAGCCGCACTCCAGCCGCTTGGGATAGATGGCAAAGTATTACAGGATTTATTCTAGCCTGTTTCATATTGTGCCATATGGTTTTTACTTCTACTATACTACTTGGCAAAGACGCATTTAACGCTGTTGTAGGATTTGCAGAGGCTAAATTTTTATTTGGCGAGGCTACTTGGTGGATCACAAATGTTATAGCTGCTGTTATCTTTGTAGTTTTTGTAACTCACGCCTTCTTGGCAATGAGAAAATTTCCTGCAAACTACAGACAATATCTAATGTTTAGAGGCCACAAAGACCGCATGAAGCACCTTGATACCACGCTTTGGTGGTTCCAGTTTTTAACAGGCTTTGCTCTATTTTTTGCAGCAAGCGCCCACCTTATAGATATTATCTTTGGCGGACACATCACTGCTGACAAATCAGCTGCTGCTTTTCACAAACTAGAAATTTTCTACTTCGCACTACTTGTTTTCATGGTCGTTCACGCTAGCGTTGGCATGTACCGCTTATATGTCAAATGGGTAAGCATTGATGGCGTAAATAAACACGAAATGTTTGCCAAAAGAAATAAGGCAAAGACAGTTGTATTTGTCATTTATGGCATACTTGCTGTGATCGCTTTGATCGCTGATTTCGTGTGGATCAGCCATTAAAAAGGAGCTAGAAGATGAATGTAAAATATTATGACGCATTGGTAATTGGTGGCGGTCTAGCTGGTCTTAGAGCTGCTGTGGCTGCTGGAGAAAAGGGTTTAAGCACTGTAGTTTTGAGCCTCATCCCTGTAAAACGCTCTCACTCTGCAGCTGCACAAGGCGGCATGCAAGCAAGCCTTGGTAACTCTAAAATGAGTGAAGGTGATAACGAAGATGTACACTTTGCTGACACAGTAAAAGGTAGCGACTGGGGTTGCGATCAACAAGTTGCACGTATGTTTTGTCAAACTGCTCCAAAAGCGATTCGTGAGCTTGCAGCTTGGGGTGTGCCTTGGACTAGGATCACAAAAGGCGAAAGAAGCGCTATTATCAACGCTCAAAAGACAACTATCGTTGAAAAAGAAGAGGTTCATGGCCTTATCCACTCACGTGACTTTGGTGGTACAAAAAAGTGGAGAACTTGCTACACAGCTGATGCAACTGGTCACACCATGCTTTTTGCTGTTGCAAACGAAGCGCTTAAGCACAATGTAGAAATTCACGACCGCAAAGAGGCGATCGCTTTGATACACCAAAATAACCGCTGTTACGGCGCGATCGTTCGTGACCTAGTAAATGGCGAGATCACAGCTTATGTTTCAAAAGGCACACTTATAGCAACTGGTGGTTATGGTAGAGTTTATAAACACACTACAAACGCTGTTGTTTGCGAAGGTATCGGCGCTGCGATCGCACTTGAGACTGGCGTAGCTCAGCTTGGCAATATGGAAGCTGTTCAGTTTCACCCAACTCCGATCGTCCCATCTGGTATTCTTTTAACAGAAGGTTGCCGTGGTGATGGCGGAATTTTACGTGATGTTGATGGATACCGCTTTATGCCTGATTATGAGCCAGAGAAAAAAGAGCTAGCTAGCCGTGACGTCGTTAGTCGCCGTATCATGGAGCACATCCGTGCAGGCAAAGGCGTGCCTAGCCCTTATGGCTATCACGTTTGGCTTGATATCTCGATCCTTGGACGCGAGCACATTGAGAAAAATTTACGTGACGTTCAAGAAATTTGCGAAATTTTTAACGGCATCGATCCTGCTGACACTGAAGTATATACTGACGAGACAGGACATCAGCGTGGCAAAGGCTGGGCACCGATCCTGCCTATGCAGCACTACTCAATGGGCGGTATCAAGACAAAACCAACTGGCGAGAGCCCAACACTAGCTGGTCTATTTAGCGCTGGCGAGGCTGCTTGCTGGGATATGCACGGCTTTAACCGCCTTGGTGGTAACTCAGTTTCTGAGACAGTTGTCGCTGGTATGATCGTTGGTGATTATTTTGCAGATTACTGCGCTAGCCACGAGATCGAGATAAACACAGCTGATATCGAGGAATTTGTTAAAAAGCAAGAAGATTATCTACTAAGTCTTGTCAATAAAGAGGGTAAATTTAACGTCTTTGATATCAAAAACAAGATGAAAGAGGTAATGTGGGAGCACGTTGCGATATTTAGAACAGGCAAAGGTCTAGAGCTTGCTGTTAAAGAGCTTGAAGCACTTTATAAAGAGTCACTTGATGTAAAAGTAAGCAACAAAGCACTATTTGGCAACCCAGAGCTTGAAGAGGCTTACCGCGTGCCAAAGATGCTAAAACTAGCGCTTTGTATCGCAAAAGGTGCGCTTGATAGAACAGAGAGCCGTGGTGCTCACTGCCGTGAAGACTATCCAAAGAGAGATGACCTTAACTGGCTAAACAGAACGCTTACAAGCTGGAAAGAAGGCGACACTATGCCAACTATCACTTATGAGCCACTTGATATCATGAAGATGGAGATGCCGCCAGCATTTAGAGGTTATGGTGCAAAAGGAAATATCATCGAGCATCCAAACAGCGCTATCCGCCAAAAAGAGGTCGATGAAATTCGCGAAAAAATGCAAGCAGAAGGCAAGAGCAGACAAGAAATTCAAGAGGCTTTGATGCACTATGACCTTCAACCAAAATATAAAGCACCAAATGAAAGAGCAGGTATAGGAAATGAGTAGAAAAATAACCATAAAAGCTTTTAAATACAATCCTTTAAGCAAAGTTTCAAAGCCTCATTTTGCGACTTATGAGCTTGAAGAGACTGATGGTATGACGCTATTTATCGCGTTAAATCAAATTCGTGAGAAATTTGATCCAGATCTCAGCTTTGACTTCGTTTGTCGTGCGGGAATTTGCGGTAGTTGTGGCATGCTAGTAAATGGCAAGCCAAGCCTAGCTTGCAGAACCTTAACAAAAGACTTTGAAAGCGGTGTCATAGAGCTTATGCCTTTGCCAGTCTTTAAACTACTAAAAGATCTAAGCGTAGATACTGGCAACTGGATGAACGCTATGAGTAAGCGCGTCGAGAGCTGGATACACACAGATCACGAGACAGATATCTCTAAGCTTGAAGAGAAAGTTGAGCCAGAAGTCGCTCAAGAAGTTTTCGAGCTTGATCGCTGTATAGAGTGCGGAATTTGTGTTGCATCTTGTGGAACAGCTATTATGAGACCTGATTTTATCGGTGCTGTTGGTCTAAATAGGGTTGCTAGATTTAAGATAGACGCACTTGATAAGAGAACTGACGAGGACTTTTACGAGCTAATCGGCGATGATGATGGCGTATTTGGTTGTATGACTTTGCTTGGCTGCGAAGACAACTGCCCAAAACACTTACCACTTCAAAGCCGCATAGCTTATATGCGTAGAAAAATGGCTGCTATAAAGTAGCAAAGGGGCTGTAAAAAGCCCCAAATTTATTTAAAAACTCTACAAACAGAGACCAAGATACAGATACAAATATCTAGCGCTGCGAATAAGAAAAAGATAAATATTAAAAGCGGAAACGACAAGACTATACCCATTATATAGCCAAGCGGCAAGGTAATAAAAAACAAAAGACCAAACCCAGCACTAATGCAAAAAAAATATCGCAAACAACGAAGCGATTATGTTTATAAATAAGTTGATATTATCAGAGAAAAACTCTGTTAGGCTTACATATTTCATGCGGTGATTATAGCTTTTAAGATTAAAAAATTGTTGAAAATTTATCTAGCATTTTATAAAAAATGGACTATGAAACTGATGTCTTACGAACAAAGGTTCAGACGGCTTGATAGACGGCATAATAGATGAAGATGAGCTAGGACTTTCTAAAATTTACATCCAAGCAAAGAGATATAAAGATGGTAGCAACATAGGCAGGCAAGAGATACAGCAGTTCATCGGCGCTATCTCAAATAAAAATACCAAAAAAGGCGTTTTTATTACAACGGCAAAATTTACAAAAGAGGCACAAACGTTTGCCAAAGATAGTCAAAACTTTAGCGTAGTCTTGATAGATGGCGACAGACTGGCTGAGCTAATGATAAAGTATAAAGTAGGTGTTCAAACAAGCCAAATTTATGAAATTTGCAAGATCGATACCGACTTTTTTGACGAAAATAATTTTTAAGGCGTTGATTTGAAATTATCTTTTGCTATTTAAATTTTAAAACAAAACAGTAAAAGCAAGCTTTGTGGCATCATTAAATTTACACAAAAACGCTTTAATTTTTAAGATTTTACTTTTGTAAAGCTTAGCAAGACTCTATCTTACAAAGCTTTACAAATAAACCAAGACTAAAAATAACAAAATTTCTAAAATACGCACGCGACCTTAACCACGTGCGTTTTATTTAGTTTTCCACCGGTATCTGTCCAAATTCTCCTCTGCGATAATCATCAATTGCTTGATTAATCTCCTCTTTTGTATTCATCACAAACGGTCCATATCCTACTACTGGCTCATCTATCGGCTCACCTGAGAGAAGTAATATCTTTGCCTCGCCACCCATAGCTTTTATGATTACTGCACCGCTAGCGTTTTCAAACCTTACTAGTTGTGTTTCGCTTGCTTTTTGTGAGTTATTTATTATCACATTGCCACGCAAGATGACCAAGCTTAGATTGTGGCTTGCTGGTAAGTCTAGCGTTATCTTACCATCTTCTTTTATGCTTATATCCCAGACATTTAGCGGCGTAAATGTACTTGCAGCACCCCTTGTGTTCTCATACTCACCAGCTATTATCCTAGCTTCACCGTCTCCTATATTAACCACTGGGATACGCTCTTTTGGTAGGTGCTGATACTTAGGCTGCGTATTTTTATGTGCTTTTGGTAATTTTACCCAAAGCTGCACCATCTCAAAAAGCCCACCTTTTTGACTAAATTCTTTTGAGTGAAATTCTTGATGAGTTACTCCTGCACCAGCCGTCATCCACTGCACGTCACCTTGCTTTATGACGCCACCACCACCTGTTGAGTCTCTATGCTCAACCTCACCAGCATAAGCGATAGTTACCGTCTCAAAACCTTTGTGCGGATGCTCGCCAACGCCACGAGGTTATCCATTGTTTGGCTCAAAATACTGCGGTGCTGCATAATCAAGCATCAAAAAAGGATTCGTTCCTTTATCAACTTCATCCATATGTGTAAAAAGCGGATATACTAAAAATCCATCACCCACCCAGTGCGAGCTTTTTGGACTGTAAATTTTGCTAACATTTCTCATGTTTTCTCCTTATTTTTTATTTTCGTGCGGAGAGTATAAAAAGGCACCATTAACATATAATTTAATTTCAGTAAATACTTATTAAGTTTCTTAAATAAATCTTATACAAATAAACCAAAAGTAAATTTTACCCATCTGCATAATTTAATTATTGAAATTTTATCACCTAAACGCCGTCTAAATTTATAGTGTTATAATTACGGCAAAATAACGATTTTAAGGAGAGTGTATGTCTTCACGCATTATCACTGGCGTTTTGATGTTTGTTGCTATTTTGGTAGTTTTTTTTATAGATAATTATATTTTAAATTTTATTTTGCTTGGCGCTGTGCTTTACTTTGCCTTTAATGAGTCGCTCAAGCTTTATGGCATCGATCACAAACAGCTAGTTTATGCAGCACTCGCATTTTACGTGCTTACATATTTTACAAATCCGATCTTCATCGCCATCCTTGCGATCATGCTGGTAGCATCTATCCTTGCACACATAAAAAGCGAAAATTTAAAGCTAGTCGCCCCTTTTGTCTATCCGACAACTCCTATATTTATGATGTGGATGCTCTACTCAGAGTATGGTATGGGCTATCTTGCGTGGCTTATCTTAAGTGTCATTGCAAGCGATAGTGGCGCATTTTTTGTTGGCAAGATGTTTGGCAAGCACCCATTTAGCCCAAGCTCACCAAACAAGACCATCGAAGGTGCAGCAGGCGGCGTGATAGTGGGCACTATAGTTGGCTGCGTAGTTGGAAATTTCGTAACAGATGGATTTTTTCAAATTCTATTTTCAAGCTTTTTAGTCTGCGTCTTTGCGGTCTGGGGAGATCTCTTTGAGAGCTATCTAAAAAGACTTTGCGGTGTCAAAGACAGTGGCGCGCTTTTCCCAGGTCACGGCGGCATGCTTGATAGGATAGATGGCTATTTATTTGGCGTTGTTGCGCTACTCTGGTCGCTATCGTGGTAATACTTGGCTCAACTGGCTCGATCGGCAAAAATACTCTTAATCTTTGCGAGAAATTTAATGTAGAGGTTGAGGCACTAAGCTGCGCTAAAAACGTAGCTTTGCTAAACGAGCAAATTTTAAAATTTAAGCCAAAATTTGTCTGTGTGGGCGACGAAAAGCTAGCTAAAAATGTAAAAAACGTTGAGGCTAAAAACATCTTTTTTGGTGAGGCTGGACTGTTAGAAATGCTTGAAATTTCAAGCTCAAAAAAGGTGATAAACGCCCTTGTTGGCTTTGCTGGACTTGCTCCTAGCCTAAAGACACAAGCACTTGGTAAAAAGCTAGCACTTGCAAACAAAGAGAGCCTTGTCGTTGGCGGTAAATTTTTAAAAACAAGAGAAATTTTGCCCATTGATAGTGAGCATTTTGGGCTTAAATTTCTACTAGAAAACAAAACTCCAGCCAAAAAGCTCATCATCACAGCAAGCGGTGGGGCATTTTATAAAAAGCCGATCAAATTTCTAAAAGATGCCACTCCGTCTGACGCGCTTAAACACCCAAACTGGGATATGGGCGCAAAGATAACGATTGACAGTGCGACGATGACAAACAAGCTTTTTGAGGTGATGGAGGCCTACTGGCTTTACGGCATAAAAGATATCGAGGCCGTGATAGAGCCAACCTCAGCCATCCACGCCGTAGTCGAGTTTATCGACGGCTCAAGCATGATGCATCTCTCACGCACAGATATGAAACTAGCTATCGCGCATGCTATCTTTGAAAAAGTTGAGCAAAATATCGTCTCGCACGCAAATTTACTTGATTTAAAAAGTATCAAATTTCATAAAATAAGCCCTAAAAAATATCCAGTCTTTTCGCTAAAAGATGAAGTCTTAGCTAGTCCTGATCTAGGTGTCGTCATAAACGCTGCAAACGAGGTTGGAGTATTTAGCTTTTTAGAGAAAAAGTGCTCATTTTTGGATATCTCAAGGCTCATTTTGAGCTTGGCTAAGAAATTTAAGAGTCTTAAAATTTCAAGCGTAGATGAAATTTATGAAGTTGATAAAGAGGTTCGAGAATACGCAAAAAGGATGCTAAATGCAAAGGTATGAGGGGTATAAATTTGATCTTAAGCAAAGCTTGATCGGTGTGCAGTTTTTATTTGTCGCCTTTGGTGCGCTCGTGCTCGTGCCTATCCTTACGGGGCTTGATGCAAACGTAGCGCTCTTTACGGCTGGCCTTGGCACGCTGCTTTTTCAGCTAATAACTAGAAAAAACGTCCCGCCTATATTTCTGGCAAGCTCGTTTGCCTTTATCGCTCCGCTTCAGTACGGCATCGAAAAATGGGGCATACCAGTGACTATGGGTGGAGTTATATTTGCTGGATTTTTCTACGTCGCGCTAAGTCTTGTCGTTCGCTTTGGCGGCGAGAAAATTTTGCATAAAATTTTGCCTCCAGTTGTCGTTGGTCCAGTCATCATGACCATAGGTCTGATACTAGCTCCAAATGCCGTTAAAATGGCTACTTCAGCTACCCAGACTTACACTCAAAACGTAGCGATGATAGTTGCAGCCACCTCGCTTATCGCTACTATCGTTGTCATGATGCTAGGACGGGGGATGTTTAGGCTCATACCGATCCTGCTTGGCATCATCGCTGGCTACATCGTGGCTTACTGCTTTGGCATGGTTGATTTTAGTGCCATTGCAAGCGCCCCTTGGTTTAGAGTGCCAAGCTTTAGCGCACCAAAATTTGAACTTGAAGCGATCATCTACATGATACCTATCGCCATCGCCCCAGCGATCGAGCACATCGGCGATATGCTCGCTATATCAAACGTCACAAAAGAGGATTTTTTAAAAAATCCAGGGCTTAAAAACACCCTTTTAGGCGACGGTCTAGCCACCTCGCTAGCTGCTGCCTTTGGTGGTCCGCCAAACACCACCTACTCAGAGGTCACAGGCGCAGTTAGCCTTACAAAAGCGTATAATCCAGCGATCATGACCTTTGCAGCGATCACTGCTATAGTGCTAGCCTTTGTTGGCAAGCTTGGCGCGGTGCTCTCGACCATCCCGGCGCCAGTCATAGGTGGTATCATGCTGCTACTTTTTGGCATCATCGCAAGCGTTGGCATGGAGACGCTTATAAAAAACAGAGTTGATCTTGCCGATCCTAGAAATATGATAATCGTAGCCCTCATCTTCATCTTTGCCATCGGTGGCATGGTGCTTGACCTTGGAGCGGTTAAATTCTCAGGTATCGGACTTGGCGCGGTTACTGGTATAGTTTTAAATTTGCTTTTGCCAAAAACAAAGCATTACGAAGGATATTAATGCGTAAATTTAGACTTTTTTTAGCAGCTCTTGCGGCTGCAAGCCTTGCAAATGCAAGCGCACTGGACTATGCACTTATCAAAAAAGGTGAGCCAAGTAGCAATACTATGCTCTTAATCGGTGGCATACAAGGCGACGAGCCAGGCGGTTTTTTGGCGGCCTCTATCGTGGCGACTGACTATAACATCACAAAAGGCTCGCTTTGGGTCGTGCCAAATTTAAATTTCCCAAGTATCATCGAGCGAAGTCGCGGCACAAAGGGCGATATGAATAGAAAATTCGCCCACGTCGAAAAGGACGATCCAGACTACAACTCAGTGATGAAGATAAAAGACGTCATCACCGACAAAAACGTCACTCTCATCTTAAATTTACACGATGGCAGCGGATATTACAGAGATAAATTTATAAGCAAGGACGAAAATCCAGACAAATGGGGCAACACTTGCATAATAGACCAAAGCACACTGCCAGGCTCAAAGTACCCAGAGCTTGAAAGCATCGCCTCAAGCGTAAAAGACGTGCTAAATAAGCACCTCATAGATCCAAAACATCAGTATCACGTCAAAAATACGCATACAGCGATGGGCGACAAAGAGATGCTAAAAAGCCTCACCTACTACGCGATCACGCAAAACAAGTCAGCCTTTGCAAACGAAGCTAGCAAAAATTTAAACGCTGAGCAAAGGACATATTATCACCTAGTAGCGATCGAAGAGTATATGAAAAAGGCTGGCATTAGCTTTACTAGGCCATTTGAGCTCGATGTCAAAAGCGTAAAAAAGGCGATCGAAAAAGAGATTAGGCTTGAGCTATTTGACAGCTACGCTCTTAGCCTTAAAAATTTAAAACCAGTGATAAGCTTCGTGCCATTTAAAAAGGGCGAGCTAAGCTACCACTCGCCAAATCCGCTAATCGCCGTCATAAAAGATAACGACACTTACAAAGTGCAGTATGGCAACCGCTCTGTCACAAGGCTAAAACCGCAATACTTCGAGTTTGCAAAGCCGCTTGATAAAATTTCTCTCTTGAGCGATGGCAAAGAGCAGGAGCTAAAAAGTGGCGATAAATTTAGCGTTAAAAAGAGCTTTAAAGTAAAAGCTCTCAAAAACGTGCGCGTAAATGTTATAGGATATGGCACTAAAAGCGTTGATGAGAGCGAGCAAGAGATCGATAAAAACAGCCTAAACAAAAGCTATAGCATAGATAAAGATGGCAAAATTTACCGAGTTGAGTTTTATAAAAGCGAAAATGGCAAAGAGAAATTTGCTGGCATGATACTAGCGGAGTTTAGATGATACTTGGCATAGAAAGTAGCTGCGATGACAGCTCTGTCGCGCTCATAGATGAAGAGACGCTGGAGCAAATTTATTATAAAAAGATCTCGCAAGAAGAGGAGCACGCTATCTTTGGTGGCGTGGTCCCAGAGCTAGCAGCGAGGCTTCATACAAAGGCACTGCCAGCGCTTTTAAATGACATCTTGCCAAATTTAAAAGATATAAACGCGATCGCTGTGACAAACGAGCCAGGGCTAAGCGTGAGCCTGATAGGCGGCGTCAGCATGGCAAAAGCGCTAAGTATCGCCCTAAATATCCCGCTAATCGCCGTAAATCACCTAGTTGGTCATATCTACTCGCTATTTTTAGACCGCGAAGCCACCTTTCCGCTTGGAGTTTTGCTAGTTAGTGGCGGACATACGATGATTCTTGAGATTAGCAAAAATGGCGAGATTACAGAGCTTGCAAGCACTAGCGATGATAGCTTTGGCGAGAGCTTTGACAAGGTGGCAAAGATGCTTGATCTTGGCTATCCAGGAGGCGCTGTGGTGCAGCAAAACGCACTTTTGTGCGAGGATAAAGATAGGTTTAAATTTACCGTCCCACTTCTTCACGACAAACGCCTTGAATACAGCTTTTCAGGGCTTAAAAACCAAGTCAGAGTTGAAATTTCAAAGCTTGAAATTATCACACAAAAAGATATTGCTGATATTTGCTACGCCTTTGAAAATACGGCTTGTGAGCACATCTTAAATAAGCTTGAAAGGGTTTTCAAGCTAAGAAATTTCAAGCGTTTTGGCGTGGTTGGTGGAGCGAGTGCAAATTTAAATTTACGCAAAAGGCTTGAAACGCTTTGTCAAAAAAATGGATGTGAGCTTTTGCTAGCACCACTTGAGTTTTGCTCTGATAATGCGCTAATGATAGCAAGAGCTGGACGTGAGAAATACCTAAAAAAAGAGTTTATCTCGCATGATAAACTAACTATAAATCCAAGGGTTAGTTTTAAGAAAATTGAAATTTAAAATTAAAGTAAATTTGATGGTGGCTAAAGCTAGCCACCTTGCTTAAATTTAAAGCCTTGTCTTCATCTTTTCAAATTCATCTTTTATCACTTGCTCGTGTGGCTCGCTAGTCATTTTATTTATCGCGTCGCCCCAGATACTGACCATGATGATGGCTAGGCTTGAGGTTAAAATGCCTGGTAAAATTTCATAAACATAGGCATTTAGCCCTGATGTTATCCAAAATATCACGGTCACACCGCCAGCTATCATGCCAGCAAGCGCTCCAAGTGCGCTCATACGTTTCCAGTAAAGGCTAAAAAGCAGTACCGGACCAAAGCTCGCGCCAAATCCAGCCCAAGCGTTGCCAACGACGTTTAGAACGTTATCTGTAGAGATAAAGGCAAGCACTGTGGCAATTAGCGCTACGACCACGACCGCATAGCGGCTGATCGCTGTTTGCGTGCTTTGGCTAACTTCTTTTTTATAAAAGGCGAAGATGAAGTCCTTTGTGACCGAGCTTGAAGTGACTAAGAGCTGGCTTGAGATGGTACTCATGATCGCTGAAAGCACGGCTGAGATGATGATACCTATAAAAAATGGCGGAAAAAGTAGCTCGCCAAGCTTTAAAAATACTGTCTCAGGATCGCTTAGTCCGCCTCTTTGGCTAAAATAGACAAAGCCAATAAGTCCGCTCATAATTGCACCAAATAGGCCGATCGTCATCCAGCCGATGCCGATCCTTCTTGCCTTTGCAAGCTCTTTTGAGTCGCGTATCGCCATAAATCTAACGATTATATGTGGCTGCCCAAAGTAGCCAAACCCCCAAGCTAGAAGGCCCAAAATGCCCCAGAAAGTCTGGTCTCTAAATGGGTTTAGGTGATTTGCATCAAGCCTGCTTATCTCTTTTATCAAATTTGTATCGCTTGGCAAGTCTAAATTTAGATATGCCACGACTGGGATCGAGACTAGGACACAAAACATCAAAAGACCCTGAAATGCGTCAGTTATGCTAACAGCCTTAAATCCACCAAAAAATGTATAAAAGACTACGATTATGAGCGTAAAGACCGCTCCGTATGCAAATTTTAAGCCAAAAAAGCTCTCAAATGTCTTGCCACCAGCGATGATGCCACTACTTACGTAAAGTGTGAAAAATATCAATATGATAAGACCTGAGATGATCCTTAAAATTTTCGTCCTATCCTTAAAGCGGTTTTCTAAAAAATCAGGTATCGTGATGCTGTCGCTTGCAACCTCGGTATAGACCCTAAGCCTTTTTGCTAGAAATAAGTAGTTGCAGTAAGCTCCCACGATAAGACCAGCTATCATCCAGACATTTGCAACGCCAGTTGCGTATAAGGCCCCGGGCACGCCAAGTAGCATCCAACCACTCATATCAGAAGCGCCAGCACTAAGTGCGGTGACGACTGGACCCATTTGACGGTTATCCAGTAGATACTCGTTCATACTTGCGTTTTTATCGTAGAAATATCGTCCGATAAAGAGCAAAAAGCCAAAATAGATGGCGATGGCTAAATAAGACCCAAAGCTCATAAATTTCCTTTCAAGCAAAATAAAACACTTATGTTATTACAAATTTATTTAAATTTCAATGCTAAGACAATCCTTAAATTTATTTAAGCAAAATGATATATTTTTTTTCGTATCATTTAAGGCTACATTTTAAAGAAAGGACGAAGTTGAACGCTCAAAATTTAGCCAAATTTCTATTTTTTATAATAATTGTCTCACTTGGAACATACTTTTTCTATCCAAGAGATCTTAGCGAGGCGCAAGAGATCGCATATATCAAAAGTTATGGAGTGACGCTAGGTCTTACGATAGGCGGTATCGCTATAGGCATCACACTTGGATTTATTTTAGCTTTTATTAAATTTTTAGATATCAAGGTTTTAAATTTTGTCATAGATGAGTATATCGACATCTTGCGTGGAACGCCTGTAATACTTCAACTTCTAATATTTTCGGTAGTGATTTTCGCCACTTGGAGTGATAACTTCTACGTCGCTGTGATCGCACTTGGCTTAAATAGCTCAGCATACGTCGCTGAGATCGTAAGAAGCGGCATAAATAGCGTCGATAAAGGTCAGATGGAGGCAGCTAGGGCGATGGGGCTAAACTACTACGTTTCGATGCGTGAGATAGTCTTTCCGCAAGCTACTAAAAATATCTTGCCAGCGCTTGCAAATGAGTTTATCTCACTTTTTAAAGAGACCTCAGTCGTTGGCTACATAAGCGTCGTTGATATCACGATGCAAAGCAAGAGCCTTCAAGCGGTCTTTTACAGCCCAGAGCCAGTCATTTTTACGGGCATTGTATATTATGTGAGCGTTAAATTTTTCACCCTTTTGGTGAAACTACTTGAGAGGAGACTAAATCGCCATGATTGAGATTAAAAATTTAAACAAAAGCTATGGCGATTTGCGAGTTTTAAATGACATTAGTGTTGATATCAAAAAAGGCGAAGTCATAGCGATAATTGGCCCAAGTGGCGGCGGAAAAAGTACATTTTTGCGTTGTATAAACCGCCTTGAAGAGCCAGATAGCGGGCATATCAAGATAAATGGCGAAGATATCTTGGATAAAAAATCAGACATAAATAAAATTCGCCAAAAAGTGAGCATGGTCTTTCAGCACTTTAACCTTTTTGCAAACAAAAACGTCTTGCAAAATTTGACCCTAGCCCCGATAAAAGCTGGGATCTTAGATAAAGAGAGTGCTGAGAGGAGGGCAGATGAGCTGCTAAAGAGCGTTGGGCTAAGCGATAAGAAATTTGCCTACCCGCATAAGCTCTCAGGCGGTCAAAAGCAGCGTATCGCTATCGCTAGAAGCCTGGCCATGGATCCAGAGGTGATACTATTTGACGAGCCAACAAGCGCGCTAGATCCTGAGATGATCGGCGAGGTGCTTGATATCATGAAAGATGTCGCCGCAAAGGGCATAACAATGCTTGTGGTGACTCACGAGATGGGCTTTGCAAGAAACGTGGCAAATAGAATTTTCTTTATGGACAAAGGCAAGATAGCAGTTGATGATACGCCAAAAAATGTCTTTACAAATCCGCAGCACGAGCGTCTGAGAGAGTTTTTAGGTAAAATTTTAAATCACTAATAAGGAGTAAAATGAAAAATTTATTAAAAGTTCTAGCGTTAGGTTTAGCTCTGTTTTTTATAGGTTGTGGCAATGATAGTGGCAAAAAAACCGCTGCAAATGCGCCAGAAGCTAGCAAAGAGGTAGTTTATAAAGTTGGATCAAGCGCTGATTATCCTCCGTTTGAGTATCTTGATGATAAAAATCAAATCGTTGGTTTTGAGATCGATCTTCTAAATGAGATCACTAAAAAAACTGGGATCAAATTTGACGTTGCAAATATGAGTTTTGATGGGCTAATACCAGCCTTAAAAACAGGCAAGATCGATATCGCGATAAGCGGCATGAGTGCGACTGACGAGAGAAGAAAGTCTGTTGATTTTACTAAGCCATATTATTTTTCAGAGAATTTATTTATCCGCAAAAAAGGCTCAGATGTAAATAAAGACAACCTTAAAGATAAGAAAATTTCAGCTCAAGTTGGCACACTTCAAGAAGAGGCAGCTAAAAAGATCACAACTCAGTCGATCCCGGCTGAAAACGTAGCGGCAGCTATAATGTCACTAAATACCGGCAAAATCGATGTTGTGCTTACTGATAGCCCAATAGGTGTTGAGTTTTTGAAACAAAATCCAGACTTAGAGGAGTTTTTAAGACTTCCTGACGGCACAGAGGGCTTTGCGATGGCATTTGATAAGGGCAAACACACTGATCTTATCAAAAAGATAGATGCTGCGATTGAAGAGCTACAAAAATCTGGCGAATTTGACAAAATGCTCGCTAAATACGACCTTAAAAAATAAATCCTAATATAAATTTGCAAGAGGCAAGATGCTTCTTGCAAAAAATCTCACAAATTTCTAATTTTTAAATTTTAAGCAAATATAAAGTTAATATAGTACAATTACTAGTTTAATTTAAGGAGAATATAATGAAGTCACTCAGGATGAGAACGGCACTTGTGCTAAGTGTCATGCTTTTGATTTGTGTTAGTGTAGTTGGTCTTGTGACCTATAACATGGCTAAAAATTTATATACCGACAGGGTCGAAAGTAAAGAATTCCCACTTGCTGTCAATGAAGTTGGTTATAAAATAGAATCTTACATCGATAAGATAATCGACGCTTCTTATCAAATAACTCAAAATAGCTTTTTAATAGACTGGGTTAAAAATGGCGAGGACGAGCACGGCAGAAAGGTCTTGTTTGACTATTTTCAAACTCTTGCTAAAAATTTAAAGCTAGATACGATAATGTTTGGCTCAGATAGAACCCTAAACTACTACGTCGAAGATAAAATTTTAAAGGTCATTAACCCAGAAAATGACAAGTGGTACTACGCCTTAAAAGATGGCAGCAGCCTAAGCCTGATCGACATCAACAAGGCTGAAGACGGCAGCGGCAAGATAATGATGTATATAAACTACAAAGTTCAAAAAGATGATAAATTTTATGGTATCGCAGCAACTGGCGTAAATTTAAGCGAGATAGTAAATTTTGTCCAGTCACAAAAGATAGGTCGTGGCGGTAAATTTCTACTAGTCGATGAAAAAGGCGACATCAAGATCGGCAAAGACGTAAGCGGCAATCTAAAAGATTTAGTTGGCGATGCAAACCTTAAAAAACTAATCAACGAAAATGGCAGCTACATATCGCTAGATAAAGATGGTAGAAATTTATTGATCGGCTCAAAATATATCAAAAGTATGGGCTGGTATCTTATTGGCGAGCTTGACAAAGATGAGCTTTTAGAGGATCTAAACTCACTTGCTTATGCATCTGTTGGAGTGCTTGTAGTGGTGCTTATTTTAGGACTATTGCTCTCGCTTTATCTATCTTCTTACCTCCTAAAAATCATCCTCAAACTAAAAACAGGCCTACTATCTTTCTTTGATCTACTAAATCACAAGACAAACAAAGCCCAGCCTATAG
>NZ_NDYN01000001.1:0-565635 GCF_002165815.1 Campylobacter concisus | reverse complement strand
ATTTATCTCTTATCTTGTCATATATCCTTTCAATATCCACTATGTCTTTATCTTTTGTAAATATAGCAATGCTCTCTTTATCTTTATCCACATAGACGCTAGAGCTAGCTGATAAAAAGCCAAATTTTATCTCGCCTCTATCTTTTACGTCGTATAAATTTATAGAGCCACTGCCTGTGCCTTTGTCAAATAAAAGTGAGTAGGTCTGTTCTGATTTTTTCATAAAGTATGCTTTGTTGTCTTGTGATGAAAGTGACCTTGTGAAATTTGACGCATAGGTATAGAGCTTGCTAGCTTCAGCCTTGGTGCTAGTGATATCACTAGAGCTCTCATCTACCACCTTGTATGTCCTACACTTGTGCATAGCTCTTTGATCTTCTATATTTTCACAACCACCTTCTTTAAATTTCTCTACTTCCTCTTTGCTTATTATCTTTGTATATCGCTTCTCATCGCTAAGCTTAAATATATCTTCTATTATTAAAGCTTCTTGCTCGTCTTCTAAATTGTGATTAAATATTTTAAAGTCGTGTTTTATGTTATTTATTAGTATAAGCAACATCCAGTTTTTGTTTTTATTATATAAAAGAGGTGGAAGTGTAGCTTTGTTATCTATATAGGATGTCTCACTTTTATATGCTAAAGATAAATTTGTGTCAAGATCAAATATAAGCTTATAGTTTTGCTCCATAAATTCATTTAGATATAAAAGCGTGCCTTTTAGGCTAACATTTTTTGTCTTTTCGTCATTATCTTTTTCATTTAAAAGATATGAGAAAAAGTATAGTGTAGCAGCCGTATAGGTAAGAAAGTGCGAGCTTACACTCACATTTGTATTTAGTATCGCATCCACGTTGCCTATATTTATAAGCACCTCATTGCCATTTATATCAACCCCAAGGTCTTGTATAGCGTTTTCGTAGAGTTTATTGTTAAAGGCTAGGCTATCATTGTCTGTTTTCATGTGATATATGTTATTAACATTTAAAGGTGTTGGTAGGTAGGTGTGGTCTTGGTTTGCTAAGAATATATTTGTGTTGAGTATTTTTTGGTAACTAAGATTTACCTTATAGTCTGAGCGAGCTCTAGCCATGTTAAGATATTTGGTTTTATGTATGATCTTATAAGATCTTGCCATCTCATCATAAGAAGACGTTAGAACATTATTTATATTTTTTATCCTTGATGTCATCTTGACTTTTAACATAAGATCACTTAATAGCCCAGGCGAGTTAAATGTATAAATTTCATCTATATATTCAGCAAAAGTAAAAGCACACACCTGAGTTAAGTATCCGCCAAGGCTATGACCGCAGATATTTATCTTTTCACCTTCTTTTAAGATAGGTATAACATTATCCATAAAAAAATATATTAAAGATGTTGCTTGATCTGGTATATCGTTAGTTGTTAGCTGAACGTCTGCGTTTAAGTCCTCCGGAGTTATTTCAGTGCCTCTAAAAGCTAGTATTCTTTTATTATTGTCTTTGGTATCTTCAAAAAGTGTGGCACTAAAACCTTCATCATCATTTTTTTGATGTTTTAAAAGTCTAAATCTTGATGTGAAATTTTTGGTACGTTTGGAGATTTGGTGGTAGCCTTCTTCGTTTATGAAAAGTCTTTGTGGTTCTCCTTTTGGGGTTGTTATGAAATTTCTTATCTCATTTGAAATTTTAACTTTCTTTATAGTGCCATCGTCGTTCTTTTCAGGTTTTTCTATTGTTAAATCCTGCATAAATCTTGCTTCAACACAAAGAGCGTAAGCGGTAGGTTGTCCTATTTCTCTTTTGTTGTCTTTCGATAAAATAGTCTCATTTTCTTTTGTAATCTCACTTTTCCAGTTTATCCCATCAGCATAATCCCATCTAGGCTTTGGCGTCTTTAAAATTTTCTCATTGTAAAATTTATCCGAAAAACTCCAAATTTCATTCTCATCTATATACTCAAAAAACGCATAAGCAACATCAGCTATATCAGCATAAACTCTTAGTTTATCTACCATTTCCTTATTTGTTAAATTCTTTAGAGTATTCATTTATTTGTCCTTGTCTTTATTGCTGATTTTTTGAAATTTGTTGTCTATAAAATAAAAATAATTGTCGCCACTTATATTTATGCTAGTTTCTTTGTATAAACGTATTCCACTTGCTTCATCTCCATATAGGCCAAAAATTTTATATCCTTTGTAATAATTTACACCTGTTTTTATAGGGATAATATTTTTATTATCATCAAGATAAAAATAGCTCATACTAATAAAAGGTTGCCATTTGTAAAATTTATCTTCCCCTATAAAATCTATTATTTTATTTAAATAAATTTCTGGCACTTCTGCTTTTTTCTTAAATTCATTTCCGTAGTCTCTTGTAGTAACATAATATTTTTTACCATTAGACAAAACTCTTTCAAGTTTAGGATTATCATAAAATTTCTCTTGCAGTAGTAACCTTAATTGTTTATTTTGTTCTTCTTTGTCTTGTATATTTGAGACTTCTTTTAGTATTTCTTTATTAACTTTATCCCTCTCTTCTTCCCTCTTATCTATCTCCTTCTCTAGCTTCTCATCAAATACATAAACACCACCATATTTCTTAGCTATGCTCTCTTGCTCGCTAGTTAGATCAGAAATTCTTATAAAGCCATTAAAATAAGCAAGTGGTAGAAGTATAAACAAGCAGATAAAAACTATAAATTTGACTTTTTTCATCATAAATCCTTTTAAATTTAAACTATACAAGATATAAAATTTCTTTTAATTTTATTGTGATTATATTTATAATATTATTAATTTATTATGCCTAGTTAAGGTTTATTAATTACAAAATTTATCCGAAAAACTCCAAATTTCATTCTCGTCTATATACTCAAAAAAGGCATAACTAACGTCAGCTATATCAGCATAGTCTTTTATATTATTTACCATTTCTTTATTTGTTAAATTTTTAAGAGTATTCATTTATTTGTCCTATTTATCTTTTGAAATTTGTTGTTTGCTAGATAAAATTTATTATCTCCAATTAGTCTTTGAGTGCTTTCTTTGGTAAATTTTATTCCACTTGCTTCATCTCCATATAGTCCAAATATAACTTCTGTATAAAGTGTAGAAACTCCTATACTTATAGGCATAATAGTGTCATTGTCTATATAGAAATATCCTAAATTTATGCTTAGATAGTTTTCATATTGATCGTAATCTTTGCCCATAAATTCTTTTAGTTTTTCTTCGTAGTTGTTTAAAATTTTGTAGTTATCTATTTTTATATTATCTTTTCTTGAGTAGTATTTTTTACCATTAGACAAAACTCTAGGTAATTTTTCATTCATAATAGCTTGATCATTTAAGTCAAAATCTCTATTATTGTTTTTAAAGAAATCATCAAGGTATTTATCCCTCTCACCTTCTCTCTTATCTATCTCTTTCTCCAGCTTCTCATCAAATACATAAACACCACCATATTTCTTAGCAATGCTCTCTTGCTCGCTAGTTAGATCAGAAATTCTTATAAAGCCATTAAAATAAGCAAGTGGTAGAAGTATAAACAAGCAGATAAAAACTATAAATTTGACTTTTTTCATCATAAATCCTTTTAAATTTTCACTATTGTCTTATCTTTTGCTTTAAAGTCTTATTGCGATTAGTTTTTGTGGAGTTTTAAATTTTAAAAAGCAGGGAGAGCTCCCTGCTGTGGTTATTTCTCTTCGTTTGTTTTGATGTAAGCGTAGTCAGAAATTTTAGTCCACTCTCTTGCTTTTTTGAGGAAAGCTCTTTGAGACTCTACGATCTCTTTAAATAGTGGATCTTTTGCGCTCTCTTCATCAAGTAGCTCGTTTGTAGCCTTTTTAAGAGCTGCGATGACCTCTGGTGGGAAAGATTTTACTTGGATGTCTGGGTACTCAGCCTTCATCTTGTCCCAGTACTCTACGTTTGCGTAAAATACCTTAGTATTTACATCTCTTGCCACTTCAGCAGCAGCCGCTTCAAATATAGCTTTTAGATCATCTGGAAGTTTTTCATACGCATTTTTGTTGAAGAAAAACTGAGTTTCGCCGTTTGGCTCTTGCCAGCCTGTGTAGTAGTATTTTGCCACTTTGTGAAAGCCAAGTGCCATGTCATAAGCTGGGCTTACCCACTCGACTGAGTCGATCGTGCCCATCTCAAGCGCCATGTAAAGCTCGCCAGTTGGGATAGTATTGATATTTGCGCCAAGTTTAGCGTAAATTTCACCACCAAAGCCTGGAATTCTGATCTTTAAGCCTTTGATATCATCAACTGACTTGATCTCTTTTTTAAACCAGCCGCCCATTTGCATGCCAGTGTTGCCAGCTCTAAAAATTTTGATGTTATATGGGTCAAAAACTTTCGCCTCTAGCTCTTTGCCACCACCAAATTCATACCAAGCTGTTTGCTCGTCGGTATTCATCATAAATGGTGTCGCTGTAAAAAACATTGTCTTAGGGTCTTTGCCTTTGTAGTAGTAGCTAGCTGTGTAGCCGATGTCGTACTGACCGCTCTTTGCAAAGTCAAGCATCGCAAAAGGCGACTTGTGTTTTGACGGGTAGTCGATCCTGATCTCGATGCGGCCGTTACTCATCTTTTCGACCTTCTCTTTTAGCTCTTTTGGCACTTCACCAAGCACTGGCATAGTGCTCTCCCATGAGCTTGCAAGCTTGAGCTTATAGACTTTGTCATCTCCCATAGCAGCACAAGCAAGAGCTGCTAGGCCAAGAGATGTTAATAAAAATTTATTCATACTCTCTCCTTTAAAAATTTTGCATATTATACAAAAAATTTACATTATTAAAATGTGTTATAATCGCAAAAATCAAATTACAGGGCATAAAAATGATAAAAAAGACGAAAATTGTAGCGACTTTAGGGCCAGCAAGTGACAACGAAGAGACGATGGAAGCGATGGTTAAAGCAGGGGTTAATGTTTTTCGTTTAAATTTTAGCCACGGAACACACGAATACCACAAATCAAACATCGACAAGATAAGAAACATCGAAAAAAGACTAAACAAACGCATAGGCATCTTGCAAGATATCTGCGGTCCAAAGATCAGAGTTGGCAAACTTAGCGAGCCATTTTACTTAAAAGCTGGCGACGAGCTTAGCATCTACGCAGAGGATATCGTGGGCGAAAAGATCGAAAAGGGCGTTTATAGAGTGAGCCTAAATCAGCCTCAAATTTTACCTATGCTAAAGGCTGGCGAGTACGTCTATCTCTACGATGGCTCGATCAGAGCAAGGGTTACAGGCGAGGGCAAAGATGTGGTAAAAACCATCATCGAAAATGACGGAATTTTAAACTCAAACAAAGGGGTAAATTTCCCAAATACCACCCTTGGCATCGACATCATCACGCCAAAAGATAAAGAAGATATGGAATTTGGTGCAAAGCAGGGCGTAAATTTTGTTGCCATTAGCTTTGTGCAAGACGCAAATGATGTGATAAAAGCAAGAAATATCTTAAAAGAATTTGGCTCCAAAGCGGCTATCTTGTCTAAGATCGAGAAATTTGACGCGGTTGAAAATATAGACGACATCATCGCAAAGAGTGACGGTATCATGGTAGCTCGTGGCGATCTTGGCATAGAGGTGCCATTTTATAGGGTGCCAACGATACAAAAGCTCATCATCAAAAAGGCAAATGCAGCCAGCAAACCAGTCATCACAGCAACGCAGATGATGCTAAGCATGGCAGAGCATGAAACTGCCACAAGAGCGGAGATCAGTGACGTGGCAAATGCCGTGCTAGACGGCACTGATGCGGTTATGTTAAGCGAGGAGAGCGCGATCGGCAAAAACCCAGTCGCAGTCGTAGAGGCGATGAGCAAAACGATCATCCAGACGCAAAGCATCTATCCATACAATAAATTTGACGAATTTGACTTTTTTGACGAGACAGATATGGTCGCAAATAGCGCAGCTTCGCTAGCCGTGCGTATCAAGGCCAATGCGATACTCTCTATCACAGGCTCTGGCAAATCAGCCATAAAACTAGCTAGAAACCGCACAAACATTGACATCATCGCCATCGCGCACGACGAGCAGACAGCTCACATGCTTACCCTTGCTTGGGGCGTGACGCCAGCGCTCGTGCTTGAAAAGACGAAGCTAAATGTCCTACTTGCAAATGTCATCAAAAAGGCTTACGACGCTGGATACGTCGAGCATGACAAGACCTATCTCGTCACAGCTGGCCACCCAACAGGCGTAGAGGGCAGCACAAACCTCATACGTATCATCAGACGCGACCAGCTTGATTATTACCTTGATCTTGCAACCGAGTAAATTTATGGATTTTAGTGCCTGATATTTTGGGCACTAAAATTTCTTTTAAATTTATGCGCTTTTATGCACTCGCCTTAATTTATATTTATACATTTTTACCACTAAATTTAGAAGTGTGATATGCCAGCTCTAATTTTAAAATTTGCTATAAATTCTCTCACATAAAACGCATGCGGTGCGAAGCACTAAAGCATGCCACTTCTAACGTGCGAGGGGATTGAGGGATCTAAAGGGAGATAAGGGGACGGCTTCGTAATTCAAGTCCCCTTGTCTCCCTTTTGGATAAAGAGTTTATGAATTTAAAATCTGGATTTCAAAAATAGAAATTTACTATTTTACAAATTTTAAAATTCCATTCACTCGCAAGAATTGGCTACTAAAATTACTCGCTTATAAATTTTAAAATTTGTGTGAATTTTACTTGTAAAAATTAGGATATAAAATTTATTTTAAAGAATTTGTGACGCCAATCTTAGCGTCACAAATCTAAATTTATTTTTTCTTTTTGCCTTTTGGCTCGTCGCCTTTAAACCAGCTTTTTATCTTGTCAAAGACGCTCTCATCGGTGCTTGACTTGCCTGAAACTATGCCAAAGCTAGCTTGAAGCTTGTTTAAAAGCTCTTTTTGCTCGTCGCTTAGCTTATCAGGTGCTTGGATAGAAATTTGAGCTACAAGCCTGCCTTTTTTGCGTGAATTTACGCCCTTGATGCCCTCATTTTCGAAGATAAATTGCTGTTTATCTTTCGCGCCAACTGGCAGTTTTAACTCGGCTTCACCGCGAAGTGTTGGGATTTTTATGCTCTCGCCAAGAACAGCTTGGGTAAAAAATACTGGAATTTCTATATAAACATCGTCATTGTGGCGGATGAAGTGCTTGTCCTCTTTTACATTTATGCTCACATAAAGATCGCCTTGAACGCCGTTTGCACCGATGTTGCCTTTGCCAGCGACCCTCATCCTCATGCCACTATCAACGCCCTCTGGGATCGTGATCTTGACGCTTTGTTGCTGGATTTTATAAGCTTTTGCGTTGCAGTCAGGACATGGCTCGCTTATCACTTCGCCGCTTCCGTGGCAGTATGGGCACTCTTGAACGATATTCATAAAGCCATTTCCACGTGTGATCCTGCCGCTTCCGCCGCAGTGCTGGCAAGTTTTGTTTTTGCCATCTTTACTGCCTGTTGCGTTGCATGTTGGGCAAGGCACTTTTTGATCAAATTTGATCTCTTTTTCGCAGCCAAAAACAGCTTCGTTAAACTCTAAATTTATAGGAATTTCAAGGTCTGCCGAGTACTTTTCGCTTCGTCTTTTTCTCTGTCTAGAGCCACCGCCAAAACCGCCTCCAAAAAACGAGTCAAAAATGTCTGAAAGGTCAAAATCAGCGCTAAATCCGCCCCCACTGCCAAATCTACCCTCAAGCCCTTCTTTGCCGTATCTGTCATATATTGAGCGCTTTTGCTCATCGCTTAAGACCTGATAGGCTTCGTTGATTTGTTTAAATTTCTGCTCAGCCTCTTTGTCGCCAGCGTTTCTATCTGGGTGGTATTTTAAAGCGAGCTTTCTAAAGGCTTTTTTTATCTCGTCGCCACTTGCATTTCTTGAAATTTCAAGGATCTCGTAATAATCAAACTCCACATTTTTCCTTGTTTATTAAGCTTATTTTAAATGTGAGATTTTATCCAAAAAAGTTTAAATTTAAAAAAAAATTTACATTTTTGCCGTATAATCTCTACTATTTTTCAATGAAAAGGATGATTTATGATTAACGTTTTAATGATAGAAGACGATCCAGAATTTGCACAAATTTTATCTGAATATCTTGATAGTTTTAATATAAAAGTGACTAACTTTGAAGACCCATATCTAGGGCTAAGCGCAGGGATAAAAAACTATGACCTGCTCATACTTGACCTTACATTACCTGGTATTGATGGTCTTGAAGTTTGTAAAGAAATTCGCCAAAAATACGACATCCCTATCATCATAAGCTCAGCTCGCAGTGACATCAGCGACAAGGTCGTTGGACTTCAGCTTGGAGCGGATGATTATTTGCCAAAACCATACGATCCAAAAGAGATGTATGCTCGTATCACAAGTCTTATTAGAAGATATAAAAAGACAAACGAAGTTCAAGAAGAGGTCGTTGATAGCGCATTTAGGATAGACGACAAGCGCCATGAAATTTACTTTAATAATGAAGCTCTTGCTCTAACACCTGCTGAGTATGAAATTTTAACCTATCTCATCAAACAGCACAGCTTTTCAGTATCAAGAGAGCAGCTAGTTTATAACTGCAAGAGCCTAAAAGACAAGGACTCAAAGAGCCTAGATGTCATCATCGGACGCCTTAGAACAAAGATCGGCGACAGCTCAAAAGCGCCAAAACATATATTTTCAGTTAGAGGCATAGGATATAAGCTTATCGGATGAAATACTCCATAACCACCAAGATAACTATCATCTTTGCCATCGCTTTCTCGCTGATGTGTTTGCTCTTTGTAACATTTGCAAACATTCAGCAAGAAAGTGCGCTTGATAAGCTAAAAGATAAGCAAATAAGCGCTATGAACTATCTTGTGGCGCTTTACGAGCGTGGCAATCCTCCAAGAGATTTAGAGCATTACTTTAAAAATTTCAACCTAGAATACGTCGGCAACAAAAATTTAGCCACCTCTGTTACTACAAATGGAAACGCCATTTTTACGCAGCACACGCCTCTTGGCATGATGCAGTCGGTTAATTACAAAGGCGATTTATATCTGCTCATCAAAAATCCATCTTTCATGCTGCTACTTGAGAGTAACGACGCAAGACACGTAAATGACCCGCTTTGGGTGGCATTTTTGATCATCTCGGCTCTGCTTATCTCGCTTTATGTCTCGGTGCTTAGAAGTCTTTTGCCGCTTAGAAGACTTAGCAAAGATATCAGAAAATTTGCCAGCGGAAACATGGAGATGGCGATGACTGCTAGGCTAAATGAAAACGAACAAGATGAGATCGGGCAGGTTGCAGTTGAGTTTGACAACGCCGTTTGCAAGATCAGAGAGCTCATTCGCTCAAGGCAGCTATTTTTACGTGCGATCATGCATGAGCTAAAGACGCCTATTGGCAAGGGCAGGATCGTCTCTGAGATGGTGGCAAACGACACTCAAAAAATGAGGCTCATAAACGTTTTTGAGCGGCTTGAGATGCTTATAAATGAATTTAGCAAGGTTGAGCAGCTTCTTTCAAAAAGCTACGCGCTAAACTATCAAGAGTGCCATTTTTCACTCATTTTAGAGCAAGTGCAAGATATGCTTATGCTTGATAAATTTGAAGAGAGAGTGAGCTGTGATATCAGAGATGACGTCTTATTAAGAGTCGATTTTCAGCTTTTTAGTTTGGCGATTAAAAATTTGATAGACAATGCCCTAAAATACGCAGAGGACAAGAAAGCCATTTTGATCTGCGATAGCGAATTTATAGCGGTTAAAAATTTAGGCAAAAAGCTAAATCACCCGATTGATTACTACAAACAAGCCTTTGTTAGAGGCGACAAGGTGAGTGCGGGAAGTGGCATGGGGCTTGGACTTTACATCATCGAGCAAATTTGCCAGATGCAAAAATTTGAGCTAGTTTATGACTATGAAGATGGCTATCACGTCTTTAAAATTTTACTTCGAGCAAAGGCAAAACGCGCATGAAAAGGGGCTTAGAGAAATTTAACGAGCTAACTGAGTCTTTTGCTAAGCTCCCAGGTGTCGGTAAAAAATCAGCCGCAAGATTTGCCTACTTTGTCTGCATGCAAGATAGTTTTGCAGGGCTAAGGCTCGCGCAAAATATCGAAGATGCGGTGAGGTTTATCAAGCGCTGTGAGCGTTGCGGCGGGCTAAGCGAAAATGAAATTTGCGACATTTGCAGCGACGAGAGCAGGGACAGCGAAGTCATCTTGCTGGTTGAGAGTCCAAAAGATATCTTGGTTTTTGAGCAAAATGGCATCTACAACGGCCTTTACTTCGTACTTGACGAGATCGACGAGGACGCCATAGAGAGGCTGCGAAATGCTATCAAGCAAAATGGCTCAAAAGAGGTCGTCTTTGCCTTTACGCCGGGGCTAAATTCAGATGCGCTCATGCTTTACGTCGAGGATAAGCTTGGCATGAGTGAAATTTCATTTAGTAAGATCGCTCAGGGCGTGCCAACTGGCGTAAATTTAGAAAATGTCGATATGCTCTCACTCCTAAAAGCCTACGAGAGCCGCACAAAAGCCTAATTAAAATTTCTTTTAGTTATAATCTCACCTAAATTTATAATATTTAGTCCGCGCAGCCGCCGCTAAATTTAAAGGATAGAGATTGATTTTACTTATAGATAACTACGATAGTTTTGTCTTCAATGTCGAGCAATACGTAAAGGAGCTCACAAACGAAGAGGTTAGATGCGTTAGAAACGACAAGATAACGCTTGAAGAGATAAAAAAACTAAACCCAAGTAAGATCATCCTAAGCCCAGGGCCAAAGCACCCAAAAGATAGCGGAGTTTGCTTAGAGATTTTGCAGGCAGACCTTGGCGTGCCAGTGCTTGGCATTTGTCTTGGACACCAAGCCATAGGGCTTAGTTTTGGTGCAAAGATAAAAAGACTAGATGACCCGCTTCACGGCAAAACCTCATTTATCGACGTGAAAAACAAAGAGCCGCTCTTTGCAGGATTGCCTGAGCGCTTTGAGGTTATGCGCTACCACTCGCTCTATGTCGATGAGCTCCCAGCTAGCTTAAGCGCTGATGCAGTGAGCGATGATGGCGTAGTTATGGCACTTAGCGTAAAAGATAAGCCGATCTTTGGCATCCAGTTTCATCCTGAGAGCTACTTCACGCAATACGGCAAAAAGATCGTTGAAAATTTTGTAAATTACAAAGCTAAAGATGAGGTAAAAGAGCCTAAAATTCGCTCACTTAAGCCATATCTTATCAAGCTTCAAGAGAACATACCGCTTGATGATAGCGACTTTGAGCAAATTTGCGAGATAATAGCCAGCAAAGAGTACGAGATCGTGCAGCTTTCAGCCCTTTTGGTGCTAATTAGCGAAAAGAGCCTCTATCCAAAAAGTCTCGCTGCGCTTGCAAAAAATATCCTAAAATACTCGCAAACTTACCGCGATGATACGCCTATGATCGACCTTTGCGGCACTGGCGGCGACGGCTTTAAGACGATAAATATCTCAACCACTGTGGCATTTATCCTTGCAAGCCTTGGTATAAAGGTCGCAAAACACGGTAACAAGGCAGTTTCAAGCAAGTCAGGCAGCTCTGATGTGCTTGAAATTTTAGGCGTAAAAAGTGAAAAATCACTGGCAAAACAGCGTGAAAATTTAGCTAGTAAAAATTTAGCCTTTTTCCACGCGCCATTTTTCCACCCGCTAGTTGGCGAGGTGAGAGAAGTGCGCCAAAGACTTGGCATAAGAACCGTATTTAACGTGCTTGGACCGCTTTTAAATCCAAATTTAAACCTTACAAACCAACTAGTTGGCGTCTATCATAAGCCTGTTCTAAAACTCTACGCCCAGACGCTTAAGATCCTTGGCAGAAAGCACGCTTTGGTCGTCCGCGGCGATGACGGACTAGACGAGATCACGCTTTGTAGTGAAACAAGCGTTGTGGAGCTAAAAAATGGCGAAATTTTTGAATACAGCATCACGCCAGAGCAGTTTGGCTTTAAAAGAGCGCTTCACAGCGACATAGAAGGCGGCACACCTGAAGAAAACGCCAAAACCTTGATCCGCACGCTAAAAGGCGAGGAGCAGGGGGCGAAATTTGACATCGTGGTCTTTAACGCGATGTTTGCACTCTACGCGGCTGATGGCGCAAAGAGCCCAGACGAGGCCAAAAAAATGGTGCTTGAGGCGATAAATTCTGGCAAGGCGTATAAATTTTATGAAGAGTTTATAAAGGCTGAGGCTAATGGCGCTAGTTAAAATTTGCGGTATCAAAACGCTAGATGAGGCAAGTGCGGTTTGCGCTTTGGATGTTGATTTTATAGGGCTGATATTTGCTAAAAGCAAAAGAAAGGTCGAGCTAAATTTAGCTAGACAGATAGCGAAATTTGCTCACAGCAAGGGCAAAAAGGTAGTTGGCGTTTTTGCGGAGCAAAGTGATTGCGAGATAATGGAAATTTGCCAGTTTGCTGGTCTTGACGTGGCTCAGGTGCATGGAGTGGTGAGTGAAAATTTAGGTGTAAATTTAAAAGATATGGGGCTTGAGATCTGGCAGGTTTTTAGCGTGAAAGATAGCTTGCCAGAGGTTGATTTTAAGCATTTTGATATGGCGCTTTTTGACTGCAAGGGCGAAAATGCTGGCGGAAACGGCACTAGCTTTGAGTGGGAAATTTTAAAAGAGGTTAAGTTTAAATTTGGCATGGCTGGGGGCATAGGCGAGCACAACATAAAAGAGGCGCTGAAATTTAAGCCATATCTAGTCGATATCAACTCAAAAGTCGAGGACGAAAACGGCATGAAAGATGCGCAAAAGATAGAGAGAATTTTAAAGATCATAGGTGAGGTAGAAGATGAATAGCAAGGCGTATTTTGGAAAATTTGGCGGGCAGTTCGTGCCTGAGACGGTGATGTTTGCCCTTGATGAGCTTGAAAATGCTTATGAGAGCATCGCAAAGACAAAAGAGTTTAAAGACGAGCTTGATGATCTTTTGAAAAACTACGTTGGCAGGCCTAGTCCGCTCTTTTTTGCAAAGCGCCTAAGCGAGCACTACGGACATGAAATTTACCTCAAGCGTGAGGATCTAAACCACACGGGCGCGCACAAGATAAATAACGCTCTTGCTCAAGCACTGCTTGCTAAAAAAATGGGTAAAAAGAAAATTTTAGCTGAGACTGGAGCTGGTCAGCACGGCGTGGCAACAGCGACTGCAGCGGCACTTTTGGGCTTAGAGTGTGATGTCTATATGGGAGCTACAGACGTGGCTAGACAGCAGCTAAATGCCTTTCGCATGCAGCTTCTTGGCGCAAAAGTGGTGAGCGTAGAAGATGGCTTAAAAACGCTAAAAGAGGCGACCACGGCGGCCATACAAGCGTGGGTAAATGAGATAGAAAGCGCGTTTTATGTCATTGGCTCAGCCGTTGGCCCACATCCATATCCAAAGATCGTGCGTGACTTTCAAAGCGTGATCGGCACAGAGGCCAAAGCTCAGCTTGAAAATTATGGCAAAAAGGCCGACTACGTCATAGCCTGCGTTGGCGGCGGTAGTAATGCTATTGGCATTTTTAGTGCATTTTTGGACGATGAGAGCGTAAATTTAGTAGGTATAGAAGCTGGCGGCCTTGGCATAGATACCCCTTATCACGCAGCTACGCTTAGCAAAGGCAAAACCGGCATCATCCACGGCATGAAAACGACGGTCTTGCAAGATGAGTACGGCATGATCTCGCCAGTTCATAGCATCTCAGCGGGTCTTGACTACCCAGGTATCGGCCCAGAGCATGCCCACCTAAACGATATCAAAAGGGTAAGATACGAGGCCGTGACCGACGATGAGTGCATAAATGCCTTGTATTTTCTAAGCAAGATGGAGGGCATCATCCCAGCCATCGAGAGCGCACACGCGGTGGCGTATCTGGAGAAGCTTTGCCCAAAACTTGATAAAAAAAGCGTCATCGTCGTAAATATCTCAGGCAGGGGCGATAAGGACATAAACACAGTCATCGGCTACGAAAAAGGAAAAATTTATGGATAAGGTAAAAAGCGCATTTAACGGCAAAAAGGCAAACATCGGCTACATCGTGGCTGGTTATCCAAGCTTAGAAAAAACTAAGGAATTTTTAGAAAATTTAGATGAAAGCACGCTTGATCTGCTTGAGATCGGCATCCCATACTCTGACCCGCTGGCTGATGGCAAGCTCATCGCGCAAGCTAGCTTTGAGACAGCTCAAAGTGGCGTAAATACCGATGTTGTCTTTGATATGCTTGAGGGCTGCAAGGCAAAAGTGACAAAGCCACTTGTTTTTTTAGTTTATTACAACATCATCTTTGCTTACGGCGTTGATAAATTTCTAAAAAGATCACGTGAAGCAGGAGTTAGCGGCTTTATCGTGCCTGATCTGCCTTGTGAGGAGTGTGAGGAGTTTGCTCTAAAATGCAAGGAGCTAAATTTATGCCTTGTGCCACTTATAAGTGTCACGTCTGGGAGCAGGGCGGATGAAATATTAAAATTTGGCTCAGGATTTATCTACGTGCTAGGTGCTATCGGCGTTAGTGGTTCAAAAAGAGCCGATGAAGATAGGATAAAAAATTTAGTCCTAGAGCTTAAGAAAAAGAGCGATCTGCCAGTGGCTGTGGGCTTTGGCATCAAAAATAAAGATGATGTTAGTGAAGTGAAAAAATATGCTGACGCTGCGATCATAGGCACGCAAATAGTCAAGCTTTTTGCGCAGCATAGCGGAAAAGAGCTGATAAAAGAGATAGATAATCTCTTTTAAATTTATAGCTAATTTAGTAAAGCCAAAGTATAATTAACGCGCATTTCAAGTCTTAAGGAAGAGATATGAGAAAAGTTATAGATGAAGCCACGAGCTATCTTTGCAAGGATACTTTGGGGCTGGATTTAGAGTTTGGCAAGAGCCTTGGTAAAGGATTTTACGGGGCTAGCATACCAGTTTATAAGGGTAAAAGCGAGTATCAGTTTTATCTATTTTTTAAAAAAGATACTTTGAAAATTTTCATGAATGCCTTTTTTGGTCACGAAGATGTTGATGGTGGCGATCTGGACGATCTTTGCAAAGAGATAGCTAATCAAATCATCGGCAAGGCTAAAAATCTGCTAAATGAAAAAGAGCCAAATGCTTATAAACTCGGAACGCCTGAGTTTTTGGGCGAGGTTGAGAATTTTGGCATAAAGCTAAAAGAGAAATTTATATATAAGATAAAAAATAGAACATTTCAAATAGGCTACAAGATACAATGAACGACGAAGGTGCGATAGAGACACTAGAACAGCTAGGGCTTTTTAAGAGCTATGACGAGCTTATGGATATAAGCGTTGATTTTATAGCCGAGCTAGGAACTACCACAGTTAGCATAAATGAGCTTTTGAAATTTGAAGCTGGCTCGGTCATAGACCTCGAAAAACCAGCTGGCGAGAGCGTGGAGCTATATATAAATAATAGAATTTTTGGAAAAGGCGAAGTAATGGTTTATGAGAAAAATTTAGCCATCAGGATAAATGAAATTTTGGACTCAAAGTCAGTTATTCAGTACTTCAAAAAAGAACTTTTATGAAATTTATACTATTTTTTGTGCTTTTTGCTACGCAAATTTTAGCTTCAAACTTGCTAACATACAATATCTATGAGCGCACTGACAGGGTCGATATCATGCTTAGCTTTGATGCGCCTTACGAGGGCAATATCTTTCAAAAGCGTGAAAAAGATACGACCTCTTTGATACTAAATTCACTAAGCTACGATCAAAGCGCGAGCAAGGATATAAACTCAAAGATCATTCAAGAGCTTGAGATAGAGCCAAAGCAAAACTCTCTAGTGTTAAATTTACGCTCAAACGATGCAATCATCGTAAATGCTTCAAAGACAACAGATAGCTTCGGACTTCGCATCCGCGTAACACCAAAAAACACAAAAACGCAGGTGCAAAATATGCCACAAGCTAGCGCAAAGATAGAAACTGCTAGCACGCCAAAGACAGAAAATGAACCTATGGTAAATATTGATTCGAGATACTTCATCGTCCTAAGTGTGCTCATCGCGCTTCTTATATTTTTATATGTTTTTAAAAGATATATCACTTCAAAAAGTAGTGATTTTAGTGGATTTAAAACACCACAAAATCAGCCACAAAATGACACAAAGTCGATGAACTGGCTGCTTAAAAACCAAAATAGTGGCGTCAATATCATATACGAAAAATATCTTGATCGCACAAACAAGCTAATGCTTCTAAGCTACGAAAATAGGCGCTATCTAGTGATAGTTGGCAGCTCAAACGTCATGCTTGATAGCTTTGGCGAGGATAAGATCCAAAATGAGCAAGACTTTGCTGTTTTCTTTGAAGAAAATAAGAAAAAACTTGGCTCATTTTTGCAAGAGCGTCAAAATAGCCTAAATAACTACAAAGACAAAATGAGCGGAGAATTTTAGCCCCGCTTTGCTACTAAATTTAAAAATTTAGAAGAGCATTTTCATAAATTTTAAAATTTGCTATAAATTCTCTCATGTAAGACTCATGCAGTGCGAAGCACTGGAGCATGCACCTCTAACGTCGTCGGGCTTTACTTCGACTTCGTCTCGCAACTGCAAGTAGAACGTAATTCAAGCCTCTTCCCCCCTTAACAAAGAAATAAACATTAAATTTATAAAAATCTATTTTACAAATTTTAAAATTCCATTCACTCGCAAGAATTGACTACTAAAATTTGGCTTCGCTAACCGCTTAGCTCAAATTTTAGAGCCGAAATTACTCGTTCATGAAATTTTAAAATTTATTTGACACACTAAAAACATGACTCTTTGGCACTATTGCATGCTTTGAACGTGTGCTGAAGCATAAAAGAGTGGGTAAGGTGTACGGGGACTTCGTATCTGACTTGCATTGCGAGCCTACAAAGCAAAATAGAAGCCTTTATCCCCCCCCTATTTTTAGAAAATAAATTTATAAATTTGACCGCTAACTTTTTGATTTACACAAACGAAATGGCAAAAATTTCAGGTTTTGCGATCTTTTTTATCTCTTCTTTTGCCATGGCAAATTCTTTTGCGCCCTCTATTTTTAGTGTGTGGCCACTAAACTCAAAGCTTAAATTTAGCTTCTCACAGGTTATATCAAGTGCCTTGGCTAGCGCAAGGATGAAACTTAGCCACCTTACACATTCAGCCTTTGGTAATAAATTTTTATACTTTTCAAACTCATAAATATTTTTCTTGCCATTTGTGCCGATGACTGCGGCTATTAGTGCCTTTTGCTCATGTGAGAAGCCGTAGTTTAGGGCATTTAGTATGATATAGGCTGAGTTTTTGTGATCGCCGTAAAAGCCTATCTCTTGACCGATGTTGTGGAGCTTTGCAGCAATTAGCAGCGTCTCAAGATAGCTCTCATTTAGCCCATGAAGTTTTCTAAGCGCCACAAAAATATCCTTTGCGTATCTTGCCACGGCTTTGTTGCAAGAGAGGATGAAGCGGTCTTGCAGGCTCTTAACACTTGGGTTAAAATTTTCTGGGAATTTAAAGCTTGGACGCAAAAAGTCTTTTAAAAAGACGCCCTCTCTTACTCCAACGCCACTTGTGATGACGTTTTTGGCATTTAGCGCCTTGGCAAGGGCTAAAAATATATGTGCGCCCTCTCTAATGGTGTCATATCTATCCTTTTTTATAGGAAATTTATTTAGCTCAAGCACGCTAACGTTTGCGATGCTCTCGATGTAGGCTTGCTCGTCACTAAGCTTGTAGCAAAAGCCATGTAGTGATGAGAGCGGATATAAATTTTTACTCATTATGGCCGATGAAATCGCTCTTAAAGAGCCGCCAATCGCTATTAAATTTGAACACTTAAATCGCTCATCTATCTGCGCCGTGATCTGCGATAGAAATTTTGGTAGTTTGTTTAAATTTTTCTTATCAAAAAATAGCTCTTTTAGCCTTACTGTGCCTATATCAAGCGAGAGGACATCAACTATCTTGCCGTTACTTATCCTAGCAAGCTCGGTCGAGCCTCCGCCGATGTCGATAGTGACGCACTCGGCTAGATTGTGAAGCAAATTTTTAGCCGCTATCGCTCCAAAAGTAGCCTCTTCTTTGCCGTCAATCACTTTTAAATTTATGCCAAGTTTTTTTCTTAAAAGAGAGATCAAAACGCCCGAGTTTGGAGCATCTCTAAGCGCTGAAGTGCCTACACATAGGACTTTAGAGCATTTATATCTTTTTATGATGTTATCAAATTCGCCAAAAGCTTTAATCGCTTTTTGCATTGAAGCTTCTGAAATTTCGTTGTTTGAGCCGTATCCGCCTTCGCCTAGTCGCACTTTGGTTTTGTATTCAGCTAGTATAAAAAATGCTAAGCGTGATGTGCGCTCAAATATCGCCATACGCATAGAATTTGAGCCAAGATCGATCACTGCGGTTCTCTTTGCCATTTTTTATCCTTTTAAATTTAAAACGAGGCTTGCAACTGCTCCGTTTGCGTTCTCTCTATTTTTGATAGATATCTCAGCGCCAAGTGCCTGTGCTGCGCCCTTTGCGAGAAATAGTCCAAGTCCAGCACCACCTTTGTTGCCGTATCTTTTAAATGGAGCAAACAAGTCCTTGCTCTCGTCTATGCCCACGCCCTCGTCGGCAACCTCGATGATAAATTTGCTCTTTTCAAGCTTTGAGCTAATCGTAATCGTGCTATTTTTTGGAGAAAATTTGATAGCATTTTGGACGAAATTTTGCACGATGTGCGTTAGTAGGCTGGTTTGGATATTTAGGTTAAAAATTTCAGGTTTTAGATCGAGTGCGAGATTTTTTTCTTCACCTTTTGCGAGCACCTCGTAGTTTTTGCCTAGTTTTTTCAAAAATGCGATCACGTCGGTATTTACCGGCTCTTCAAACTGCGCGCCCTCTTGACGACCTATCTCAAGGACAGAGCCTATCATAGCGTTCATGCCGTTGATCGCTTCATTGTTTGATTTTAGCGCTTCTATGTATTTTTCGCTCTCGCGTGGTTTTAAGAGCGTAACTTCGTTTTTGGTTTTCATGACGGCAAGCGGAGTTTTTAGCTCGTGTGCAACGCCTACAAAGAGCTCTTTTTGGTATAAGACAAAAGTTTGTATGCGAGCAATTAGCCTATTTATGCTATTACCAAGTGGTAAAAACTCGTCTGGCAAGCTTTTGATATCGATCTCTTTTAGAAATTTCTCATCTAAATTTGTAAGCTTGTGACTTAAAATTTTTATAGGTATTAAAAGCATTCTTGATAAAAATAGTGCATAAAATAGCACCAAAAGTATCGCTGTGACATTTACGATTATAATATCTATAAAAATTTCTTCGACTATCTGGCTTTGAAGCGTTGTCTCTTTTTCTAGGACTAAGTAGCTGCTGTCATCTAGCCTTGTTGTTAGAGTGGTTATACTCTTATCTTTTATCTTTTGCATCACAAGGTAGGGCTTTTCGCCTTTAAGCTCACCCGCTTTTACGGTGGCTAGAGTTTTGTTTGGGATTTCTATAGTGAAAGTTTTTAGATTGTTAGGATTGAAATTTTGTGGATTGTTTTTGTAAGCTGTGGCTTGCTGGTTTAACTCACTAACTACGCTTTGAAAAACGGTGACTCTTATGTAGTGATAGAGCATCACCGAAACAACGGCAATTAGCATCATCGCACCAGATGCTAATTGCAGTATAAATCTATTTCTTAAGCTTTTTTGGGAAAGCAAAATCTATATCCGCGTCTTCTAACAGTTTCTATTGTCGAAATATTTAGCGGTTTGTCCATTTTTTGGCGGATTTGGTTGATAGCAACCTCGATAACGTTTGGAGTTACGAGCTCTGGCTCTTCCCAGATAGCGTCAAGTAGTTGCTCTTTAGATACGATTTGGTCTGAGTGTCTTGCAAGGTGAGTTAGTACCTCAAATGGCTTGCCTTTTAGCTCGATATCGCGGCCAAGATATGTGATCTTCTCTTCGTCAGGGTTGATGATAAGCTCGTCTATCTTGATGATATTTGTGCCGCCAAAGCGTAGTCTAGCCTCTAGTCTTGCTACTAAAATGTCAAAATCAAATGGCTTTTTGATGTAGTCATCAGCGCCAGCTCTAAGTGCTTTTATCTCGCTCTCTTTGTCGTCTTTTGCAGAAAGAACTACGACTGAAGTGCGTGGAGATTTATGTTTTATGATGTTTATAAGATCAACGCCGTCACCATCTTGAAGCATCCAGTCAGTCAAAACTAAGTCATAGTTTCTGATGCCGATGTAGTACTCAGCGTCTTTGAAATTTTCAGAGCTATCTGTCTGATAGCCAAACTCTTGCAACCCCTCAGCAATCGTTTTGTTTAGCGTTACTTCGTCTTCTACTATTAAAATACGCATTTCTTTTCCTTAAACTAAAATTTATGGTCGATTGTATCATAAATTAAGAAATATTTCAAGATAGTTTAATAAATTTTTAAAAAACAGTGCTGATTTTTGCACCGACAATTGCATTTGGTAAAATCTCGGTTTTTAAAATCTCCATATCTAAGCTAGTAAGCGAGCTAAATCTCTCTTTTAGCGCTTTGCAGGTTGTTTCTAGTGACTCTTCTACGCTTTGAAATTTCATCTCATTGTAAAATTCTTTTATAAAATCCGCCACCAAAACGTAATCAATCAAGCTAGTTGAGCGAAATTCTAAGCTTACTTTTACCTCTTGCTTTGCAACTCGCTCAAAGTCAAACATCCCTATAACGGTTTGAAATTTATAATCTTTAATGATCGTTGTTATTTCACTTTTCATACGACTTTTTGCTCCTTGCCTGAAAGTAGGCGAACGATATTTGGTATGTGTTTATAAACTACCAAAAATGCAATGATAAGTATCGGCGCGTGAGTGTAAATTTCATCAAGCTCTGGGTGAATGATAAAGCTTGATGCGATGAGAGCTATCAGCGCACATAGCGAGGCTAGAGAGCTTATCTTTAAAAATTTACCGACCAAAAACCAAACGACAAGAGCGATTATGATCTCAACTGGCAAGAAAAATGCGAGCACGCCAGCTCCGGTTGCCACGCCTTTGCCACCTTGAAAGCCTAAAAATATAGAAAAACAATGCCCCGCAACGCTTAAAACTGCCATCGTCCAAAGCACGCTTTGGCTAGCTCCAAGAGATGAGGCTACGATGAGTGGCAAAACGCCCTTAAGCACGTCACAAACTACTGTTAAAATGGCTAATTTTTTGGCGAGTTTTGGGTTAGTTTGTTTTAAAACCCTTAAAACATTTGTCGCGCCTATGCTTTTGCTGCCCTCTTTTTTTATATCAACATGTCCGAAAATTTTTGCTAGTATGAGCCCTGATGGGATGCTGCCAAGCAGGTAGCTAACGGCATAAAGTATTAAATTTTGCATATTTTACCTTTTAAATTTAAAGAGAAATGATATTAAAAAAATACTAATTTTTTTATAAATCATCTCCACAAAAGCACGATTTTTTCGTCGTAGATGTCGCTTTTCTTTGGCGAAATTTGCGTTTCGTTTATCGTGATGTTTTTAACATCATTTGCCTCCTTTAGTGCATCGCACTCTTGTGCAAATTTCTCTTCAAGCTCGCTTATGGCTAAGTTTATATCATTTACGCTTTGCTCGCTAAGCTTGACGTCGCTTCGCTCTTTTAAAACCTTGTTTGCGCTTCTGGCACTTGATGCGATCTTGCCCGCGTTTTGGCGAGATAAGAGCTTGTTTCCAAATATCGCTCCAAATATGCTTGCGCCTATATTTATAGCCGCATCAAGGCCGCTTGTGGTCATCTCTTTTTGCTCTTTATCAAGCTTTGCAAGGGCTTTGTTTAGCTTATCTTGCAAACTTTTTTGCTCTTTTTCAAATTTAGCCGTGAGCTTTGCGGTTTGCTCTTCTAAAATTTCATTGCACTTATCCTGAAGTCTTATAAAAAACTCCTCTTTTGACTCGTTTTCTTTTGAGTAAATTCCCATCGCTTCAAAGGTGTTAAATTTGAAATTTCTATACAAAAACTCTTTAAAATCTTTCTCTAAAGCGTCAAAATTTTTAGCGCTCGTTATGAAATTTGGCACAGCAGCAAAGCTTGCGCCGCTTGGTTCATTTTCGCTTGCATCAACGCGCATTCCTTCGCTAGCCTCGCTCCAGTTTGGTTCTTTGTCATTTTCACTAAGCTCGTAAAGATAGCTCACCTCACAAACGCTGTCTATGCCCTTTTTAGCATCGTAAATTCTCACCTTTGCACTTGCTAGCAAATTTGGCGTAAGGCTTTTTGAGTTGGCATAAAGCTGCGTGATCGCACTTGAGATGATAGGTTTTGCGCTAAATTTCATCTCGCTTTTATCTACACTTTGGCTGCTTAAATTTTCTTTTTTATCTTTCATCAAATTTGAAATTTGCTCACGGCTTAGCGGACCTTTTAGATAGCTAAGTGCCCAGCGCGTGGAGATGACGTTTAAGCCATCCTCGTTTATATTTTTGAGTAAGAAATTTCTCTTGGCTAAATTTGATATGAGTTTTTCAAGTGAGGCTTTGTCTAAGCTTGAGCCTGCGATGCCGCTTAGTCCGTCGATCACGCGGGCTTTATCCTGCGCTGTTTGGAGACGGCCGATGAACCAAGTGCCGATGTTGCTAAGGCCTTTGTAGTCAAGATCGACTGGGTTTTGCGTGCTTAAAACGCAGCCAAGACCAAATGCACGAGCCTGTTTTAAGAGCGTGAGCATAGGCGTTTTTGACGGCGGATTTGCGTTTGGCGGGAAGAAGCCAAAAATTTCATCCATATATAGGATCGCTCTAAGTGAGCTAGTGCCCTCTGTGCCGCGCATCCACGCTATGATCTCGTTTAGTAAAAGGGTGACAAAAAACATCCTTTCAGCGTCATTTAGGTGTGAGATCGTAAAGATGTTGCATTTTGCTTTGCCGTTTTCGCCAAAAAGCATCTTTGAAATTTCTAGTCTAACGCCCTGCGTCCAGCCCTTAAAACTTGGGCTTGCGATGAGTGCGTTTATCTTCATGGCAAGCTTTAGGCGCTCACTGCTTGGATAGAAGGTATCTACGTCAAAAACGCCTATCTTTTTAAACGGCGGATTTGCTATGAAATTTATAAGCTCTTCGATGCTGACGTCTTTTTGCTCCTTAAATTTGCTCTCAAATATAGTGGATATTAGCAGCTGTTCTTTTGAGCTCATGTCCTCAGAACTCATGCCAATAAGCGATAGCACCGATGCTGCGAGTGAGTTTATATAGTTGCTAAAAATTTCTTCGTCACTAATATTTGGGCAAGCAAAGTCGCTAAGTAGCGCCACACCTATGCCAGATGAGCTTTTTGGAGTGTAGATATTAAAGCTAGCACTATCTTTTAAAATTTTTACTCGCTCAAGGTCTTGAAAGCTCGACTCTATGCCGTTTTTCCACTGCTCGGCCTGAGAGGCGGCAAATTCCTCTATGCTTTGACCTTTATTTGCAGCCTCTGCTTCATCGACATAAGGTAAAAAATCCTCCGCTCTCATCTGCGGAAAGGTGAGGGCTAAATTTGTGATGTCGCCCTTTGGATCGATGATGATAGAGGGGATGTTGTCTATGCAGGCCTCTTCTAAAAGCGTGATACCAAGGCCTGTTTTACCGCTGCCAGTCATGCCGATAATGGCTGCATGGGTGGTTAGGTCCTTGTTTTTATAAAAAAATGGCTCTTTATCTTTTAGTCCGATGTAAAAAAGTTTTAAATTTTCTTGTATGGTTTTCACTAATTGCCTTATTCGTATAAATTTATGCGCGAGCGAAGCTCGTCAAGCGTCTCTTTGACGCGCTTTTGCGTGAAGTCTTTTATCGTTTTGTCATCATCAACTAGCTGCATGCAGTATCTGATGTAGCCCTTGTATGCTAGCTCTGTCACTAGCTTTAGCTTTAAGGAGACGTTTTTTACTTCATCTGGTGAGAGCAAGATGTCAAAATTTGCCTCTAACTCTTCGCCGTCTTTAAAATTTGTAGCTTGTGAGCTTAATATGCTCATGCCGCCTTCTGAGATGTCATAAAGGCTGCCAACAAGCTCGCCTTGCTCTCCTTTTAGAGAAATTTTGGTAAAGCGGTTTGGCAAGACGCGCTGGAATTTTCTCTTATTTGCATGCATGGTTGCTGTGCGCGAGAAATTTGAAAGGGTAACGCTTTTATCGGCGATATTGTAGTCGATGATGTCGGCGCGAAGTTGCTTTGAGAAGAAGCTGTTTGGCAGGATAAAGCCCTTGCCATCTTGCTTCATGGCTAAAATTTGCATCATATCTACGCGAAAAACGACGCTATCTTCTTTAACCTCTAAAATTTCGGCTTCGTATTTTATATTTAGTCCGTCGTATAAATTTAAAAACTCAGGGCGGACCTTGGCGTTTTTCATGCGGGTAAATGTGTTGATCGGATCTTCGTAGAAAAATGAGCCAGTATCGATCATCGTTTTTACCGTGGCTTCTTGGTGATCCTGCGTGTTATATAAAATTTCTTTCATCCTTGAGACGGCATTTACAAAATAGCCCACATATACTGCATTGTCGCAGGCATGACTAAAATTTAGTGTCAAATTTAAGAGCAAGAAATTTACTAGCTCATCTTTTGCATTTAGTTTTGGTATTAGGCTGTTTAAGTCGTCGCGAATTTGTGTGGCATTTGGCTTTTGGATGAGTAGCGCGTCAAAGATACTCTCAAGGCAAATTTTCATCTGCTCGTGTGGCACTACAAGGGTTAGTTGTCTGCAAAATTTGATACCCTCATCTATAAATTTAGCTCTTAAACCAAGTATGCAATCCTCGCAATTTTCGACAAGTTCTTGCCTGCCCTTAAACTCCATGGGGTCTCCAAAAAAGGTTATTTATTAAAACATCGCTATCATATATAAAGTTATATTAAAAAAATATTTAAATTTGTGTAGAGAGGAAATTTCTAGGCAAAGCTGCCTAGAAATTTGAATAATTATAGTTTGCTTTCGTTGTGTGAAAGGTAGTCAGCAACACCTTCTGTGCTTGGTTTCATACCAGCGTCACCTTTGTGCCAGCCAGCTGGGCAAACTTCGCCGTGCTCGTTTGTAAATAGCATAGTATCTACCATTCTGATCATCTCGTCAATGTTTCTACCAAGTGGTAGGTCGTTTATAACTGCGTGGCGAACTGTGCCATCTTTGTCAAGTAGGAATGATCCGCGAAGTGCTACGCCAGCGTCTTCTAGAAGTACGTCAAAGCCACGAGCGATTGATTTTGTCATGTCAGCTACGATCGGGAAGCGAACTTTGCCGATACCGCCTTTATTTACTGGAGTCTCTTTCCATGCAAAGTGTGAGAACTGGTTGTCGCAAGAAACCGCGATAACTTCGATACCACGTGACTTGAACTCGTCATATCTTTTATCAAATGCGATTATCTCGCTTGGGCAAACGAATGTAAAGTCCATTGGGTAGAAGAAGACAACAGCGCCCTTTTCGCCGATATTTTTGTAAAGGTTGAAATCATTTACAATTTGATTGTTTCCTAAAACTGCTGCAGCTGTAAAGTCAGGTGCTTTTTTTGTTACTAACATTTTTTCTCCTTAATAATAAATTTTATTGATTGCGAAATTATATCCATAAAAATTTAAATTCTAATTAAATAGATCTGGAAATTTAAAACAGTGTAATTTTAATATACATTTGAAAATGAATGGAAATTTTTAAAATTTATAGAAGGTGTTGTAGAAATTTTATTAAATTTAGAGTTTTGGGTATAAAAGCGGTTAATTACAGATCGCTAAAATTTCTACCGCCAAATTTTAGTATCGCCGAACCCCAAGTAAAGCCACCGCCAAATGCATCAAGAAGCAAAACTGAACCATTTTTGATGCGTCCATCCTCGTAAGCATCATTCATCGCCATTGGGATCGAAGCAGAGCTTGTGTTGCCATATTTTGCAACCGTCAAAACGCACTGCTCGTCGGTGAAATTTAGTCTATTTTTTACGGCGTCTATTATCCTGATATTTGCTTGATGAGGTATGAAAAAGTCGATATCTTCACTTTGCATTTTGTTTGCGTGTAAAATTTCTATCACGCTTTTGCTAAGTGTTTGAACCGCTATCTTAAAGACCTCATTTCCGCTCATGTGGATGAAATTTAGTCTATTTTTTAGCGTCTCATCGCTAGCTGGAAAAGCACTGCCACATCCTGGAGTTATCAAAAGCTCAGCCTGTCTGCCATCGCTTGCAGTGTGGACGTCGATGATCTCGTTTTCTTCGCTAGCACTTATCACAGCAGCACCTGCTCCGTCGCCAAAAAGTATGCAAGTACTTCTGTCAGTGTAATCAACCATCGAGCTTAGTTTTTCAGCTCCTATGATCAAGACATTTTTCTTAGCACCACTTGTAACAAGGGAATTTGCAAGCTCTAAAAGATAGATAAATCCCGTGCAAGCCGCACTTATATCAAAAGCTGTAATGCCAAAATTTAAACCTAAATTTGCAGCTATTTTGCAAGCAGTTGAAGGCATACAAAGATGATCTGGAGATATTGTAGCGCAGATTACCGCATCGATTTGTGATTTTTCAAGCCCTGAGCGTTTTATAGCTAGCTCGGCAGCTTTTGTGCCAAGATCGCTTGTTATCTCGGTTGTTGCGATGTGTCTTTGCTCTATACCAGTTCGCTTCACTATCCACTCATCGCTCGTGTCGACCATTTTTTCAAAATCAAAATTTGTTAAAATTTTTTCTGGGACATATGACGCAATGGAGATCAATGAAGCTTTTGGCATATTTTACCTTGCAAAGTGTGAAAGTTCTTCTTCTATAACTTTATTTATATTTGAGTTAGCAAATTTGATTGCTTGAAAGATTGCATTTTTTATGGCTTTTGAGTTGCTTTTGCCGTGACTTATGATGACGCAGCCATTTACGCCAAGAAGCGGAGCACCGCCATACTCATCGTAGCTGACCTGTTTTTTTAGAGTTTTGAAAACTTTTCTCATAAGCACCGATCCAGCCATAGCAAGGGGTGATTTTTTGACTTGTTTTTTGATGATCTTACCTATGGCATCAGCAACACCTTCGCTCGTTTTTAATAGGATATTTCCCATAAAACCATCACAAACCATTACGTCAATGCTGCCATCAAAAATTTGATTGCCCTCTGCGTTTCCAACAAAGCTATCAAGTCTAGAAACTAGTTTAAAGGCCTCTTTGCTGACTTCATTGCCTTTGCTCTCTTCTTCGCCGTTTGACAAAAGACCCACTTTTGGTTCTTTTCTGCCTAGAATTTCTTTTGCATAGGCTTCGCCCATTATGGCAAATTGAAACAAGTGTTCGCTTCTGCAATCAACATTTGCGCCAACATCCAAAACCAAAGTAGCTGTCTCTTTTGAATTTGGCATAAGTGTAGCGATTGCTGGACGAGATACATTTTTTAATCTACCAACTCTTAACGTAGCTAAACTCATAGTAGCACCGCTGTGACCAGCAGAAACGACAGCATCGACTTCTTTTTCTTTTAAAAGCTCAACAGCTTTGTAGATCGTGCTATCTTTTCTTTTTAGTGCGTCTGTTGCTCCGTCAGCCATAGAGATGACTTCGGTAGCTTCTATAAATTCTATATTTTTTAAATAGGGTTGTGGGATGAGTGGTTTTATGGCATTGCTATCGCCAACTAATACAGCTTTAAATTCCGCCTCTTTCAGTGCTTCGATAACGCCAGATATTATAGGCTCTGCACCAAAATCACCACCCATAGCATCAATAGCAATGCGAATCATATTTTAGTATTCACCTGTTGTTTTGTTTATGCGGTGAGGCATTTTCCAAGAACCATCTTTGTCTTTTACAGGCACTGGAAGTGTAACTTTGTAATGTGTTCTACGTTTTGCTGCACGAGAATGACTCACTCTTCGCTTTGGTACTGCCATTTTACTCTCCTTTATAAATTTTTACATTTTTCACAATAAAAATAATCGCTCTTAAAAGCTTCTAGCTCGCTTTCAAAAACTTCTTTTAAATCAATATTGCCATCAAAAAATTCAACCGTATCGCTAAGCTCATTTTCTCTGTCTTTATAGACACCATCACTTAAATTTAGCTCTACGTCTTGATCGATAGGCAACATAAATTCATCACCACATCGATCACAAATATATTTTATCTCACCCTTTATAGTGCCTTGGCATTTTACCAAAAAAGGGTCTTTTCTTTTTAAAATTCCACTAAAAAACAGATCATTGTTTCTTACTAGCTCAAAGTTTATCTCTTTGTTTGCTATTTTAGAAAACGGAATAATCAAATTTTAGTCCAAAATTAGCAAATTTCTCTTGAAGCAAAGAAGAAATTTATCTCATTTACAGCGTTTTCTAGGCTGTCGCTTCCGTGAACTGCGTTTGCATCAATGCTATCAGCAAAATCAGCTCTAATAGTGCCAGGAGCTGCTTCTTTTGGGTTAGTTGCACCCATTAGCTCGCGGTTTTTAGCAACTGCATTTTCGCCCTCTAAAACCATAACTACAACTGGTCCGCTTACCATAAAATCAACTAGATCGTTGAAGAAAGGTCTGTCTTTATGAACTGCATAAAATGCTTTTGCATCGCATTTGCTAAGTTTGATTTTCTTTGCAGCTGCGATTCTTAAGCCATTGCTTTCAAATCTATCTATAATCTTTCCAACAACATTTTTCTTAACAGCGTCAGGCTTAATAATAGAAAGTGTTCTTTGCATAAATTTTCCTTAAAATTTAGGTTATTTAAATGAAGTTGGCAATTATATCAAATAAAGCTTAAAAATAAAATAGGCTCAAATTTGAGCCTAAATTTTGTAAATTTATTGGATAACTGGAGTGCTGCCAGTGCGAGCGTCAGCACCGATTTGATCACGTGAAGGTTGTCCTGCTACTACGGCATCCCAAACGATGCAACCATCAGTTGGACAGGCAGATGCACAGGCTGGCTCGTCGTTGTAGCCTACGCACTCAACGCATTTGTTTGAATAAACATAGTATGTATCTGCTCCAGTTGGGTTGTCGCTATCATCAACAATAGCTGAAACTGGGCACTCATCGATGCATGAACCACAGCTTATGCATATATCGGTTATTTTTACAGACATTTTTTCTCCTTAAATAAAATTTTGGCGTAGAATATCAAAAAAAACTGAAAATGATATAAATATACTCTTAAATTTTCATAGCACGCTTAATTTCTATAAACTACTTTATAAAGTTTTTATCACTTTTAGACTAAATTTACAGATTAAAATTTTAAAAAGGTCGATAAATTTAATGAATGATACTATAAAAATAACTGGCGCTCGCGAGCACAATCTTAAAAATTTAAACCTTGAAATTCCTAAAAATAAATTAGTAGTTTTTACTGGTCTTAGCGGCAGTGGTAAGAGCACGCTAGCCTTTGATACGCTCTATGCTGAGGGACAGCGCAGGTATATGGAGAGCCTTAGTAGCTACGCTAGGCAGTTTTTAGACCGTGTGGGTAAGCCTGATGTTGATAAGATCGAGGGTTTAACGCCTGCAATCGCGATCGATCAAAAGACAACTTCAAAAAATCCTCGCTCAACGGTTGGCACGATCACTGAAATTTATGATTATCTAAGGCTTTTATACGCAAGGGTTGGCGTGCAGCACTGCCATAAATGCGGCAAACCTATCTCAAAAATGAGTGCGAGCGACATCATAAATGAAATTTCAAAGTTCCCACTTGGCGCAAAAGTGATCATCTATGCGCCGCTAGTTCGTGAGAAAAAGGGCACATGGGCGGATCTGATAGAAAATTTACGCCAAAAAGGCTTTGTTAGAGCACAGATAGATGGCGTGGTGGTGAGGCTTGATGAGGAGATCGAGCTTGCAAAAACGAAAAAACACACGATAAAGGTTATCGTTGATAGGATCGCCATCGACGAGCAAAATCACGAACGCCTTGCAAGCGACGTTGAAAAGGCGCTAAACGAGAGCTTTGGCGAGGTCGAGATAGAGATCGCAAATGCTAACGAGCTGGGCTTAAAGGAGAGTTTTATACATTACAGCGAGCACATGGCTTGTTTTGACTGCAAAATTTCATTTACGCCGCTTGAGCCACTAAGCTTTAGCTTTAACTCGCCAAAGGGCGCTTGCGAGCACTGCGACGGACTTGGTATAAGATATAGCCTAGATATGAGCAAGATCATCGACGAGGAAAAGTCGATAGAAAATGGCGCTATCAAGCTACTTTACGGCTACAATATGAGCTATTACTATAAATTTTTACTTGCCTTTTGTGAGCAAAACGGCATTGACATTAAAAAGCCCTATTACGAGCTTAGTGAAGATGAAAAGAGGCTCGTTTTATATGGCAACGTCAAGGATGTTGAGTTCTTTTGGAAGCGAAACAAGCTACTTAGAAAATTTGATGGTGTGGTCAAAATTTCACACGGGCTTTTGAAGGATTATAAGGACTTTGACGAGTATATGAGTGAGAAAATTTGTGACGCTTGTAACGGACATAGGCTAAAGCCTCAAAGTTTAGCGGTCAAGGTCGCTGGCCTTGGGCTTGGTGAAATTTTAGATATGAGTATAGAAAACTGCACCGCATTTTTCTCAAATGAGAAAAATTTTGCCTATCTTAGCGACTATGACAAGGCGATTGCAAAGCCTATCTTAAAAGAGATCAACGAGAGGCTTTTCTTTTTGTATGACGTGGGACTTGGCTACTTGTCACTCGGGCGCGATGCTAGGACGATCAGCGGCGGCGAGGCACAGCGCATCAGGATCGCAAGTCAGATAGGAAGCGGGCTAAGTGGCGTCATGTACGTGCTTGATGAGCCAAGTATCGGCCTGCACGAGCGTGATACGTTAAAACTCATAAAGACGCTTAGAAATTTGCAAGCCAAAGGCAACTCTGTAATCGTTGTCGAGCATGATAAAAAGACAATAGAGGAGGCTGACTATATCGTAGATATCGGACCTGGAGCTGGTAAATTTGGTGGTAGCGTGGTCTTTGCAGGCACGGCAAAAGAGCTTTTAAACTCAAACACCCAGACTGCACAATACATAAATGGCAAGAAAAAGATCGACTATCAAAAAAATAGAAAAGCTGAGAAGTGGCTTGAAATTTCAAATGTAAATATCAACAACATCTCAAATTTAACCGCTAAATTTCCACTTAGAAACCTTGTTGGCATCACTGGCGTTTCAGGATCTGGCAAGAGCTCGCTAGTGCTTCAGACCTTGCTCCCAGAGGCGCAAGAGCAGCTAAATAGAGCCAAAAAAGTGAAAAAAATAGCTGGGGTAAATTTAAGCGGACTTGAGAATTTAGACAAGGTCATATACCTCGATCAAAGCCCGATCGGCCGCACCCCACGCTCAAATCCAGCGACATACACTGGCGTGATGGATGAGATAAGAAATTTGTTTGCGCAGACTAAAGAGGCCAAGCTTAGAGGCTATAAAATAGGGCGCTTTAGCTTCAACGTCAAAGGTGGGCGCTGCGAGAAGTGTCAAGGCGAGGGTGAGATCACGATCGAGATGCACTTTTTACCTGATATAAACGTGGTTTGTGACGTTTGTAATGGCGCTAGATATAACGCTCAGACCTTGGAAATTTTATATAAAGGCAAAAACATCGCCGAGGTGCTAAATATGAGCATAGATGAGGCGGTTGAGTTTTTTAAGGCTGTGCCAAAGATCGCTTCAAAGCTCACCACGCTACAAGACGTGGGGCTTGGCTATATCACGCTTGGTCAAAACGCAGTCACACTTAGTGGCGGCGAGGCGCAGCGCGTAAAGCTAGCAAAAGAGCTTAGTAGAAGCGACACTGGAAATACGCTTTACATCCTTGATGAGCCAACGACGGGACTTCATTTTGCCGATGTAGATAGGCTAGTAAAGGTGCTAAATCACCTAGTCGATCTTGGAAATTCAGTCTTTGTGATCGAGCATAATATGGACGTTATCAAAAACTGCGACTATATCGTAGATATGGGGCCAGAAGGCGGCGCAAAAGGCGGTAAAGTGATAGCTTGTGGCAGCGTTAAAGATGTAGCTAAAAACTACAAAAAAACTGGCAGCTACACAGGGGAATTTCTAGCGCAAGAGCTTGCTTTGTTAAAAGCGAAATAAAATAAATTTAGTAGTTTGGTGTTTGTCTAAAATGCCAAGCTATATATAAGTATGTAAGATAAGTTAAATTTGTTAAATTCTAAATGGATTTAAAAGAAAAAGGGGCAAATGCCCCTAGGATTATGCAGCTGGATAAACAGATACTTTTTTTCTGTTTTTATCAAGTCTTTCAAATTTTACAAAGCCATCGACTAATGCAAAAATTGTGTGATCTTTGCCAAGACCTACGTTATTTCCAGCGTGAGTTGCTGTTCCTCTTTGGCGGATGATTATATTTCCAGCACGAACGAACTCGCCACCAAATTTCTTAACACCTAATCGGCGTCCGATACTATCACGGTTATTCTGGGTTGAACCTTGACCTTTTTTGTGTGCCATATCTTATCTCCTTAAGCTGCGATACTTACGACTTTTACACGTGTAAATTGTCTTCTAAAGCCGCGTTTTAGTTTTGAGTCTTTACGTCTGCGTTTTTTGTAGATAACTACTTTTTTGTCTTTGCCTTCATTAACGACCTCAAGAACAACTTTTGCACCCTTAACAAATGGCGCACCTACCTTTACTTCGCCGTCGTTTACAGCTAGAACTTCTGTAATCTCAACGGTTGATTTAGCTTCAGCGCTAAAGTGATCTAGCTTAAGGAACTCGCCCTCGCTAACACGATATTGCTTACCGCCATGCTTAAATATAGCGTATTTTGACATACTCTACCTTTCTAAAATTTGGTAAGACCAAAAAGCACTTTTTTGCAAAAGATTTATGGAGCTTTGTTGGTTGTAAGGTGTGAATATTAGCCAAAAGTTTATAAATTCTACTTTAATGCCCCTGATCTTATGATCTCATCGGCTAAATTTCTTATCATAGATGTGTGATCTAAGAAAAATGTTTTATCACTTGGTAAATGTGGCTGATATACTAGCGTTTTAGCTACTGGTGCGCTTAAGATCACATTTATTAGTTCAAGCTCAGGCGGAAAAGTAAAATAGAGTTTTGGCTTAGGAATTTCATTTTGAAAGAGCCTCTTTGCGTAAAATTTACTGAAATTTTCATTTTTTGGTAGTTTTATCTCTTTAAAAAGCTCAAATGGCAAAAAGTAGCGCGCCAAGGCGTGAAGTCCGTGCGCAAAGATGTAGAGGCGTTTTTCAAATTTAGGTGCATCTGTCCTGCCAAAAGTGGAGCAAAATTTCTGCAAATGCTCACTCATAGCAGCCGTATTTTTTTCATGCAAGGCAAGCACAAATTTAACCGCTTCTCTTTCATTTGCTGGCTTTTTGGACTCTGCAAAAGTGCGAGCTTTTTCTAGGGCAGGGGCGAGTAAATTTTCATCTTGCCAAAGCATCGCCGTGAGCAGATCATGCATAACGCATAGAAATTTATAGCCGTTTTTACTAGGTGGCAGACCTTTTGGAAAGATGCTTGCCATACTATCTGTGTCGCCACAAGCGATAGCAAAAAATGCCGGTATAAGCTTCTCGCACTGGTCATATCCACCGCTGCATCCTGGGAGTAAATTTAGCTTAGCGTATTGAAAAATGAGATCATTTAGTGCCTCGGCGTCGCCATCAGCTAGGCACTTTTCAAGGCAAAAGTCGTAGCGTCTAGCTCTTGAAAAAGAGAGTAATCGTATGAGCTCACATGAAAAGTCGTATTCGTTTAAATTTTTCTCTTTTATCTCGGCGTAAATGCTTGCATACTCGTCTAAAAGTAGCTCTTCGTCGCTTTTTGGTGGTTTTTTGGCTCTAAAAATGTTAAATAAGCCTTCTAAAAATGACATTTTGCATACTCCTTATTTTTGCTAATTTTAGCCAAAAACGCCTAAAATGGCTTAGTTTTTTTGAATTGCAAAATTTGAATTTAGCGGATAGTTTAACCGCATTTTGGCTATAATCGCCCAAATTTAAGCGAGCTTAGGACAAAGATGGCAGGCGAAGATCAGGAAAAAACCGAAGAAGCGACCCCCAAAAAGATAGAAGACGCCAAAAAGGACGGCAACGTCCCCAAAAGTCAGGACCTATCAGGCTTTGTGACCCTAGTTATTGCTATTGGCGTGCTGCTTGCGATGCTAAATTTCATGAAAGATCAGGTCATCTCGCTTTACATCTACTACTCTAAATTTATCGGTCAGCCACTGACTTTGCCAACGGTAAAAATGATCGTTGTAAATACCTTTGGCAGGGCGCTTTTGATGATCCTGCCAGTTTGCATCTGCGTCGCGGTTGCCGGCATAATCGCAAATGTAATGCAGTTTGGTTTTATATTTACCACAAAGCCCATAACGCCAAATTTTGGCAAGATAAATCCACTAAAAGGGCTAAAAAATTTATTTTCTATGAAAAAGGCGATCGAGAGCGTCAAGATCGTCGTTAAAGTAAGCATCGTCTTTGGAGTTGGATTTTACTTTTTCTTGCAGTTTATAAAAGAGCTTCCGCACACGCTCTTTTTCTCTATGTTTGACCAGCTTGCGTGGCTAAAAGAGAAGCTCATCATCCTAGTTAGCGTCATGCTTTTTATACTTTTTGTGATCGGTCTTGCTGACCTGCTCATCGTGCGTTTTCAGTATTTTAAAGACCTTCGCATGAGCAAGCAAGAGATCAAGGACGAGTACAAGCAGATGGAGGGTGATCCGCAGGTTAAGGGCAGGATCCGCCAAGCGCAAATGCGTGCAGCCAAGCGGCGTATGATGCAAAACATCCCACAAGCTGACGTCGTCATCACAAACCCGACTCACTACGCCGTGGCGATCAGATACGACAAAAGCCGCGACGAGGCACCGATAATACTTGCTAAAGGGGTTGATTTCTTAGCGCTTCAGATAAAAAAGGTAGCGGTTGAAAATGGAGTGCAAATTTATGAAAATCCACCTCTTGCAAGGGAGCTTTATAGGGTTTGTGAGGTTGATGATACGATACCAGCACACCTTTTTAGGGCTGTGGCTGAAGTGCTAAGCTTTGTTTATATGAGTAATAAGCAGAAATTTCAAGATAAACTTTGAGAGCATTAAGTCAAAATTTTTATAAAAGTGGTAGTAAATTTTGCAAGCAAAAAAGACAAGCTGCCTTTAAAACAGCTTGTCTGAAATAAAATTTTAGTTAAGATATCCGTAGATATTTGCTAGCACCCAGCCAACAGCACAAGAGCTAAATACACCTATGAAACCAGGTATGATAAAACTGTGATTAATTACATATTTACCAATATGTGTTGTGCCTGAGCGGTCAAATTGCACGGCTGCAAGGTCGCTTGGATATGTTGGAAGGATGAAGTATCCATAGCAAGCAGTAGCAAACGCGACAATAACGCCTGGGTGAACGCCTATTTGAACAGCGAGTGGCACGAAAGTCGCAGCTGCAGCAGCTTGAGAGTTTAGGAATTTTGATATAAGCATACCAACTATGATATACATCCAAGGATATGCTTTCATAACCTCGCCAAGTGAGCCTTTAAGCATATCAATGTGTGAGTTGAACATTGTCTCAGCCATCCAGCTAATGCCGTAAATCGCAACAAGTGCAACCATGCCGCTGTGGAAAATTTCATTTTGACCGATCTTGGCTGCTTTAATGCCTGAGTAGATCATCATGATAGATGCTGCTAAAAGCATGAAAATTTGGATCGTATCAACCATGCCAAGTGGCGCAGTCTTTTTCATAGTATCTTTTACTACTATGTTAGCGTTTGCGATAGTTTCGCTTTTATCTCCTGCAGTGATAACAACATCAGCGCCGTTTGAAACAATGCTTTGTGTTACCTTGTTGTCTTTATCTAGCACTTGAACGCTTGTAAATTTAGTAGCATCTTTTACTTTATTGTCTTTTACGTTTGAGACGATCTTGCTATCTCCAACCATAGAAACAACTTGTCCGTCTTTAACAGTGATGTTTTTAACTGTTTTTTTATCTACGATTATTTCTATTGATTTACCAGGAACATTGCTTGTCCAGCTTGGGCGAAGTTGTTTATAATAACCTAAAACCGCAACAACAGCGATTGTAGCAAGGAATATCCACATAACATTCCATTGTTTTTTTGGCAAATGCACACCGATCAATGAATGTGCCTCATCAGAACCATATATATATTTTCTTTGCTCTGGATCAGCTATTTTTGCTTGGAATTCTGGATCTTTATCAAGATCTTTACCTCTAAATACTGAGTAAGTTCCTATACAAAGCACGCCCAAAAATGTAGAAGGAATGGTAACTTTTAATAGATCAACATAGCTTGTAAAGCCCTCAATATGAACTGTGCCAGTACCAAGAAGAACAGCAACCATAGACACACCAGCAACTGAAACTGGGCTTGCGATGATGGCAAGCTGAGATGAGATCGTAGTAGCTGCCATTGGACGTTCTGGACGGATACCACTTTTCATTGATACGTCATAGATGATCGGTAAAAGTGTATAAACTGTGTGACCTGTACCGCAAAGCACTGTCAGTGTCCAGCCACAAATAGGCGCAAGATAACAAACTGTTTTCGGATGTTTTCTAAGCGCTCTTTCAGCGATCTGAAGCATAACATCAAGACCACCAGCTGCTTGAAGTGTAGCACTTGCTACAACAACTGCTAGAATAGTTAATATAACATCAATAGCAGGCTTACCTGGTTTTAAATCAAATGCAAATACCAAAATAACAAGACCGATGCCCCCAAGGACACCAAGTGCCATACCACCTTTTTTTGCTCCGTAGAACAAACAGCCGAGCACGACGATTAATTGTAAGAAAAACTGCGTACTCTCAGACAAACTTGTAAGAAATTCCATGATTTCTCCCTTTTCGAAAATTACGTAAATAGTATATAAATATTAAAATTAAATACTAATTAAAAAAGATATGTAGAATTTAATATTACATTTAATTCTTGTTATCTTATCTATATTTTTGTGGAAAAATAAATATATTTAAAAGAAAGATTGAGATAAAATCCTAAAAGCAAATAACTAATAGTTAAATTTAAGGAGAGAAGCATGCAAATCCCTATCGCTTATGGCAAAGATGACCATATAAATTTAAAAATAGACGAAAAAAATCTGCTTGGTGTTTTTGACCCAAACAAGGTCGCTAAATTTGACGAAGTAGCGCTTATTGCAAAGGCTTTAGCAAATCCGATAAATCAAAAGAGCTTTGATGAGTTTATCGCTGGCGATGAAAAGATCGTTATCATCGTAAATGACGGCACAAGACCTACGCCAACTGCTAAAATTTTAAAGCAAATTTACCCAAAGCTTCGCGATAAAAATAAAATTTTCATCATCGCCACTGGCTGTCACAGAGAGGGCACGCTAGATGAATACAACATGATATTTTCTAAAGAAATTTACCCAGAGATCAGAGCTAAAAACGAGGTTCACGACCACGACTCAAAGCACGATGAGATGGTCTTTTTAGGCGAGAGCAAAAACGGCACACAGATGTATCTAAATAAGATCGTAGCTGAAGCTAAAAAGGTGATCGTTATAGGTTCAGTAGAGCCTCACTATTTTGCAGGCTACACTGGCGGTAGAAAGGCTTTTTTACCAGGCACTGCTTCGTATGAGAGCATCACGCAAAACCACAAGCTAGCACTTAGTGCTGACGCTCAGGCACTGCGCCTAGAGGGCAACCCTGTGCATGAAGATATGATCGATGCGATGAAAGTTCTTTCAAATATCGATGTTTTTTCGATCCAGACAGTGCTTGATAGCGAGCATGGCGTCTATTACGCGAGTGCTGGCGATCTGAACGATAGTTTTTATGACTGCGTGAAAAAGGCTGATGAGGTATTTTGCGTAAATATCCCACAAAAGGCTGACATCGTGATCTCGGTGGCACCATATCCTATGGATGTCGATCTTTATCAGGCGCAAAAGGCCCTAGATAACGGCAAACTAGCGCTTGCAAAGGATGGAATTTTAATAATGGTCGCAAAATGCCGCACAGGCATCGGTCCAAAACCTTTCTTTGAACTTATGGCATCGGCCGATACGCCAAAAAAAGTGCTAGAAAAGATAAATTCTGGCTTTAAGCTTGGCTATCACAAAGCTGCAAAAATGGCTGAAATTTCGCTTTGGGCGCAGACTTGGGCTGTGACTGATCTAAGCGACGATGAGATGAAAGCTGTACATCTAAAGCCGTATCACGACCTACAAAAGGCGGTAGATGAGGCACTGGCACAAAAAGGCAAGGACGCAAAAATAATCATCTTGCCGTTTGGCTCTATGACCGTACCTAAGGTGTGAGTTTGGCTAAAATTTTATACTATGACGCGAGCTCTGGCATCAGCGGCGATATGAATTTAGCCGCTCTTGTCGGGCTTGGTGTAGATTTTGGTTATCTTTGCTCTGAGCTAGAGAAGCTAAATTTGAGTGGAGAATTTCGCTTAGAGCAAAAAAATGTAGTAAAAAACGGCATCGCTGCGACTAAAATCGGCATCGTGCTTCTAAAATCGCAGCCTCACGCTAGAAGCTATGCTGATATCAAGCAAATTTTAGCTAGTTCAAATTTGAGCGAATTTTGCAAGAAAAAGGCCGTTGCGATATTTCACGTGATCGCGCAGGCTGAAGCAAAAGTGCATGCAGTTAGCATCGATAAGGTGCATTTTCACGAGGTTGGAGCGATTGATAGCATAGTAGATGTCGTTGGAGCGGCGATCTGCTTTGAGTATTTATCAGAAAATTTTGGCATTACCAAAGTCGTTAGCTCAAAGATCGAGCTTGGTGGCGGTGTGGTAAAGTGCGATCACGGCCATCTTAATGTCCCAACACCAGCGGTTTGTGAAATTTTAAAAGATGTGCCAGTTAGTCTTGGGCGAGCAAATTTTGAGATGACTACGCCAACAGGTGCTGCGATACTAAAAGCATGCGCAGATGAGTTTGTGAGTGAGATAAATTTCAAAATAGAAAAAGTAGCTTACGGAGCTGGCGAAAAAAATGCCCCAAATTTTGCAAATGTCCTTCGTGCGATGATCTGCGAGGTAGATGAGAGCCAAAATTTGGTGCAAAAAATGATATCTACAAACATAGACGATATGGACGCAGAAAGCTTTGCCTTTGCATGTGAAATTTTACGTGAAAATGGCGCTCTAGACGTCTTTAGCCACTCTATATATATGAAAAAAGGACGCATCGGCTTTGAGCTAAACGTCTTGTGTAGAAGCGAAGATGCAAAAAAGCTAAAAGAGCTTATATTTACGCACACGACGGCCATTGGTGTTCGTGAGATAGATGTCGTAAAAACCGAGCTAAAGCGAAAATTTGTAAGTGTTGAGACTAAATTTGGCGATATAAGACTAAAAATTTCAGGCGATGATGAAAAAGCAAAGCCTGAATTTGACGAGTGCAAAAGCGCTGCACTTGCACATAAAACATCGATATTTCAAGTAAAAAAAGAAATTTTTAAAAAGTATGACGAAATTAGAAATTCTAAAAAATGATATAAAAAAGCTAGGAAATTTAGCCGTTGCATTTAGTGGTGGCGTAGATAGCTCACTACTGCTAAATGTCGCTGCGGACGTGCTTGGTGAGAATGCGCTAGCACTCACGGTAAAATCGCCCTATATGTCTTTGCGCGAGATAGATGAGGCGGCAAAATTTGCTAAATTTTATGGTATTAGGCACGAGATATTTGAGGTGGGTATCGCCGATGAGATAAAGCTCAATCCGCAAAATCGCTGCTATCTTTGCAAAAAAGCAGTTTTTTCAAGACTTATCGCGCGCGCAAACGAGCTTGGATTTACAAATTTGGCTGATGGCACGAACAAAGACGATCTTGGCGAATATCGCCCAGGCTTAAAGGCAAAAGAGGAGCTTGGCGTGCTTTCGCCTCTAATAAATTTACGTAAATTTGAGATCCGCGAGCTCTCGCGCGAGCTAAATTTAGCAACAGCAGACAAGCCAAGCTATGCATGCTTGCTAACTCGTTTGCCACATGAAAAAGAGATAAGCGTAGATGGGCTAAATTTAGTAGAAGCGGCTGAAAATTTACTGATAAAAAGCGGCTACGCAAATGTGCGAGCAAGGCTTGATGATAGAAAAATGAAGCTGCAAATGCCATTTTCTAGCATGCAAAGCTTTTTTAGCGACGTGAAATTTAAGTCTATCGTTAAGGAGCTAGTTGCACTTGGCGTGGCAGAGGTGACGCTTGATCTAAAGGGGCTTAGAGAGGATGTTTTAGCATGAGTGAGGCTGAAATTTTAGAATTTATCGCTGGTATAAAAAACGGCAAGATGAGCGAGCAAGATGCGCTAAAGTATCTAAAAAACTACCCATTTAACGACATCGGATGTGCCAAGATCGACACTCAGCGCGCTTTGCGAAATGGCACTGGTGAGGTGATATACGGGGCAAATAAAACAGATGATGAAATTTTGCAAATCGCTAGTGCGATCGGCGAAAAAAATGAAAATATCTTAATCACAAGAACAAATGAGAGCGTTTTTAAACGCATGCGTGAGATCTTTCCGCAGGCAAATTTTAACGCTCGTGGCAGGGCGATCAGCGTCAAATTTCAAGAGCAACTACTAACAAAAAGCTACATCGCGATAGTATCTGCCGGTACTGCCGACGGCACAGTCGTGGAGGAGGCCTATGAGACGGCAAAATTCTTAGGCAATGACGTGAGAAAATTTACCGATGTCGGCGTGGCAGGGCTACATAGGCTGGTCGCAAAGCTTGATGAGATACGCGGTGCAAAGGTTGTGATAGCCGTTGCTGGCATGGAGGGCGCACTTGCTAGCGTGCTAGCTGGACTTGTAAGCTCTCCAGTGATCGCAGTGCCTACTAGCGTGGGATATGGGGCAAATTTTGGCGGATTATCAGCACTGCTAGCCATGCTAAATAGCTGTGCAAATGGCATAAGTGTCGTAAATATCGACAATGGCTTCGGCGCTGCATATAACGCAAGCCTGATAAATCATCTCTAAATTTTAAATAGAATTTGTAAGGGGTAAAATTGAGAGAGGATACGAAAAAAGCAATACTTTCGCCTACGGATGCATCTAGAAGTGAGTATTGTTGGGATGCTAGAATGAACTGGGCGATGATGGGTATTGCTATTTTAGCATTTGAAATTTTTATCGCAATTTACGCCAAAGACGGCTTCATACGCTACTATCTAGGCGATGTGCTAGCCGCAGCGATGCTTTATGCATTTGGGCGAGCCGCGTTCAGGCTACCGCCTAAAATTTTAGCGCTTGCGGCCTTTACTCTCTCGCTAGTTATCGAAATCACACAATATTTTAAGGTACTTGAAATTTTTGGCGTTCAAAATTACGCACTATGGATAATTTTTGGTGGAACATTTGATTGGACGGACATTATCTGCTACGCGATAAGCTGCGTTTTAGCTTACGCATCTGAAAATTTCATCGGTAGTGAGCATGCGATCTACAACGAGATACGAATTTTTAGGCGTAAAAGATTACCCAAAAATTTTAATGAAATTTTGCAAAGCGGCGACAATGAGAAGATTAAGGCGGTATTTGAAATTTACGATATAAATGCGACCGACAAAGACGGCAACACGATACTGCATATGCTACATGCAAACAAAGATATCAAGAAAAAAGGTCCAAACTCGCCCTATGCGTATGCGGACGCAAATTTAATCGAATGGATTATTATGCAAGGCGGCGACATAAACGCTAAAAATAAAAAGGGCGAGACGCCACTTAGAAATTTTATGCGGTATGTATATAAAAATTTAAAACCGCATCAAAAGTTAGTAATCGTAGGCAAGCAGGACTATGCCTCTCGGGAATATATAAAACAGGCGGGTGAAGTCGTTAATATCGATTTTGGAATAATGTATAATTATATATACAATCTCCTACCTGAAAAATCGCAAATTTATATTTGGCGTCACTTTGGCAAAAGGTTGGAATACCTATATGTACCCGAGTATCCAACGGATATGGAAAGATACGATCCGCAAGAATACAGCGAATTTACCTATAATTTTTGGATGAAATTCTTAAGACAAAAAGATAGCGTGCAGTATAAAATGATACATGCGGCTACTAATTTATACTGGTACTGGGACTACAACGGGGAATATGGAAGTTGGATTTTATGGGATGGTGAATATACAGATAAAGCCGCCGCCGAAATTAAAAAATATTTTAAGCTAGGCAATAGGCTCGAAGAGCTAAATGACGACGCGCTTGATGAGATGTTTTATGATCTAAGAAAGAGCTGGCATGCTGAAGATGTAGGTAAGTTTAGATATCTATTTGTGCTTTGGTTGCTTAAAAATCCCGAGCCGTTTTTCGAGGACGAAATTTAAAAGGAGAAGCGATGGATAAAGAAAAATCCATAAAAAAGATGACTGAGGTCATGGCGAAATTTGTCGGCTACACGGGCAAGGTACTGCCTGATGATGTGACTGCGAAGCTACTTGAGCTTAGCGAGCGCGAGACGCAGCCGCTGGCAAAGGAGATCTATAAAACGATGTTTGAAAATCAGCGCCTTGCAAAGGAGCTAAACCGCCCGTCCTGTCAGGATACTGGAGTGATCCAGTTTTTCGTAAGATGTGGCGCAAATTTTCCGCTTATCGGCGAGCTTGAAGAGCTGCTACGAGAGGCGGTACTGCAAGCTACTCGCGAGGCTCCGCTTCGTCACAACAGCGTCGAGACATTTGACGAGTATAACACCGGCAAAAACGTCGGAAAAGGCACGCCGAGTGTGTTTTGGGAGATCGTGCCAAATAGTAGCGAGTGCGAGATACACACTTATATGGCAGGTGGTGGCTGTAGCCTGCCTGGTAAAGCGACCGTGCTGATGCCTGGCATGGGCTATGAGGGTGTCGTTAAATTTGTCATGGATATAATGACAAGCTACGGCATAAACGCCTGTCCGCCGCTATTAGTGGGTGTTGGCGTTGGCACTTCGATCGACGTGGCATCTTTGCTATCTAAAAAGGCACTTATGAGGCCTTTGGGCTCTAAAAATCAAAACGAACGCGCTGCACTAACCGAAAAACTGCTAGAAGATGGCATAAATAAAATCGGCCTTGGACCACAAGGCATGAGTGGTGCAAGCTCTGTGATGGGCGTGCATATAGAAAACTGCGCTCGCCACCCAAGCGTCATAGCTGTCGCCGTAAATGTGGGCTGTTGGTCGCACCGCAAAGGGCACATCGTCTGGGACGCAGATCTAAATTTCGACGTAAAATCGCACAAGGAGTTCGCGCTATGAGTAAGAAAATTTTAACCACGCCAATAAGCACCGAGGATCTTTTAAATATCAAAATCGGCGACGTGATCTATCTAACTGGACACATCGTCACCTGCCGCGACGTGCCGCATAGACGCGTAGTGGAGGAGGGTAGGGAGCTACCGCTAGATATCAAAGGCGGCGCGATCCTTCACGCAGGGCCGATCATCAGAAAAACAGGCGAAAAAAGCTTTGAGATGGTCTCGGTTGGGCCTACGACTAGCATGAGAATGGAGAAATTTGAACGAGAATTTATCGCAAAAACTGGCGTTCGTCTAATCGTCGGTAAAGGCGGTATGGGTGAGGGCACTATGAGCGGTTGCAAGGAGTTTGGCGCTATTCACTGTGTGTTTCCAGCAGGTTGTGCGGTGGTGGCCGCAACGCAGGTTGAAGAGATCGAGAGTGCCGACTGGACGGAGCTTGGTATGCCAGAGACCCTTTGGAAGTGCCGTGTAAAAGAGTTTGGTCCGTTAATAGTCTCGATCGATGCGCACGGAAATAATCTTTTTGAGCAAAATAAGGTCAAATTTAACGAGAAAAAAGACGAAGCATTAGCTGAAATTTTACCGCAGGTTGGGTTTATAAAGTAGATAAATTTGGGCTTGATAGCTTATAAATGCGCTTTAAAATTTAGGCTAATTTAAAGCGCATTGTTTATCGCAGCTTCTAAAATTTCTCTAGTTTTTGCTGTGTGCTTGGTATTAAAACCTACTGTCGCTCTTTCTAGCCAAAATTTACTCTATTTTAACTCGCCCCAGTTTTTGGCGATATTTAGCGATGTTTTAAGTGGCACATTTAGCTTGTAAATTTCCTCCATCGTCTTTTGCGTCGCCTTGCCAAATTCCTGCGCAAACTCGTCTTTTACTTCAAAGATCAGCTCGTCGTGGATCTGAAGCAACATACTCGCGTTTTCATCTAAATTTGCTCTAACTTTTACCATTGCCATCTTAACTAGATCTGCTGCTGAGCCTTGAAAGACCGTATTTACCGCCTCGCGCTCAAACATGGCTATTTGCATAGGCGTGGCACTTTTAAAGTCAAAGTATCGCTTTCTACCAAGCAGTGTTTGCACAAAGCCGTCGTTTTTGGCTGAAATTTTTATGCTCTCTAAAAACTCTTTGATCGTCGCAAATGCCTTGAAATAGCGCTCTATATACTCTTTTGCCTCGGCTCTTGTGATATTTACTTGATTTGCTAGTTTGCTTGAGCCCATGCCGTAAATTAGGCCAAAATTTATACTCTTTGCCACGGCTCTATTTTGCCCGTCGCTGCTACCAAATATGCTAATAGCCGTCCTTGCGTGGATATCCTCGTCATTTTTAAACGCCTCAAGCAGCGCAGGATCACAGCTAAAGTGAGCGAGCAGCCTAAGCTCGATCTGGCTGTAGTCAAGCCCCACGAAGCTATACCCCTCACGCGCTTCAAAGCACTCTCTGACATCCTTTGCGAGGTTGCCACGAGCTGGGATGTTTTGTAAATTTGGATTTTTGCTTGAAAGTCTGCCAGTGCTCGTGCCAGTTTGCAAAAAGCTCGTGTAAATTCTAGAGGCCTCGTCCTTTTTCGCAAGCGCTAAAAGTGGCTCGCAGTAGGTACTTTGCAGTTTATATAGCTCGCGGTAAGCTAAAATTTTCCCCACCACCGGATGAGCATCTATGAGCTCAGCTAGCACGCTCTCATCGGTGCTATATCCTGTTTTTGTCTTCTTTTTGGTAGGAAGCTTTAGATGTTCAAAAAGTATGACGCCAAGCTGTTTTACTGAGTTTATATTAAAATTTTCGCCGCTTAGCTCGTAAATTTCACTTGTTAGCGCCTTTAGTTTGGTGTCGTTTTCAAGGATGAGCTTTTGCATTTTGGCTTCATTTATCTTGATGCCGTTTTGCTCCATGTCAAAGAGTGTGAGGATAAAAGGAAACTCGTGCGTATCGGCAAGGGCTAATAAATTTGGATCTAGCGTGTTTTGAAAGGTTTTATAAAATTTAAGCGTTATCCAAGCGTCCTCACTCGCGTATTTTGCGGCATTTTCTAGCGGCACATCGCCAAAAGTCTGCCCCTTTTTGACCACATCTTCAAATTTGATCGTGTCATAGTCATATAGCCTCTTTGCCAGCGCGTCCATGCCAACGCTTGAGTTTGGATCGCTAAGCCACGCAAGTATCATCGTGTCTTTGAAATTTGCAGGCGGGTTTAGCCCAAGGTTGTTTTTAACGATCTCAAAGTCATATTTTAAATTTTGTCCGATCACGCAGCCTTTGTAAATTTGCCCTACCGCCCAAGTGGCAAATTTTAGGTCGATTTGCTTTGGTGCGCCTAGGTAGTTGTGAGCTACTGGCACGTAGTAGGCGTCCTCGTCGTTAAAGCAAAAGCTAAAGCCAACGATCTTTGCGCTCTTGCTATCAACGCCCGTGGTCTCGGTGTCAAAGGCGACGATGGTCTCTGGGGTGATGTCGGCAAGCAGTTTCTCAACACTCGCTTCATCAAGTAGTAAATTTGCTCTAAAGCCAAGCTTAAATTCAGCATTTTCCTCTTTTTGCAAGCTTTTAAGAAGCCTGTTTAGATCGTACTCTTTTAAAATTTCTGAGATGTTTATCAAAGGATTTTGCTCTGGAAATTTAGAGTGCTCAAGATCAAGTGAAGTGATGGCGTCATCAAAGAGCGTGGCTAGTTTTTTGCTCAAAAACGCCTCGTCTCTTGCGGCTGCTAGCATATTTTTAGTGCGCTCGTTTCTAACAAGGGCTAAATTTTCATAAATTCCCTCTAGGCTGCCATACTCTGCCAAAAGCTTCTTAGCTCCCACTGCACCGATGCCTTTGACGCCTGGGATATTATCTGAGCTATCTCCTGCGATCGCTAGAAAGTCCCTTACTTGCGCTGGATAGACGCCGTACTTTTCAAAGCAGCTAGCGCTATCGTGGTCGATCTTGCTTTGTGGGCTGTAGATGCTCACTTTGCCGTCCTCTATGAGCTGGTAAAGGTCCTTATCATGCGTGACTATTCGCACAAATATATCTTTATCTTTGCAAATTTTAACCGTACTTGCGATGATATCATCAGCCTCGTAGCCCTCGCGACTAAGGCTGTAAAGTCCCATTTTTTCTATCATATCTATACAAACTGGCAGCTGCTCTTTTAGCTGAGCTGGTGGCTCGCTCCTGTTTGCCTTGTACTCGCCCAAAATTTCGTGGCGCAGGGTCTTGCCCTTGCTATCAAGCGCGAAGATGAGGTAGTCGCTTTGGTACTCATCTTTTAGGCTCGCTATGAAATTTGCAAAGCCACTTATCATGCCACTTGGTTTGCCCTCTCTGTTTTTAAGCCCGCTCATAGCGTAGTAAAGCCTAAAAAAGAAGCCAAAAGTATCAATAATCGTAAGTGTTTTCATTCTCTATCCTTTTGCGCCATTTTATGAAATTTAGGCAAAAATTTGGCTGATTTTATAAATTTATCAGATGCTAAAAGCAAAGTGAGATTTTAAACGCAAAACAAATTTTAATCATTTAAAAGATATAATCTCGCCTAAAATTCAAACTAAATAATAGATAAATTTAAGGTAAAAAATGTTTATAGATAGCGTGAAATTAACCCTAAGTTCAGGCCATGGCGGAGCTGGTGCAGTAAGCTTTCGCCGCGAAAAGCACGTCATTTTAGGCGGCCCAGACGGCGGTGATGGCGGTGATGGCGGTGATGTCTATTTTGTCTGCGATAATAACACCCACACACTGGCAAACTACAAGGGCAAAAGGGCGATGAGAGCGAGCGACGGCGAGGCTGGCATGAGCAGACGCATGACTGGCAAAAAAGGGGAGAGCTTAGAGCTCATCGTGCCACCAGGAACGGCGGTCTATGACGCACAGAGCAATGAGCTGCTTTGCGACATGGTAGAAGAGGGGCAAAGGACGCTATTTTTAAAAGGCGGCAAGGGCGGACTTGGAAATTTCCACTTTAAAAACTCTATCAACCAAGCCCCAGAGTACGCTCAAAAGGGCATGCCAGAAGAGAGCATAGAGGTCAGGCTCGAGCTAAAGCTAATAGCTGACGTGGGTCTTGTTGGCTTTCCAAATGTTGGTAAATCAACCCTAATTTCAGCCGTCTCAAATGCCAAACCACAGATAGCAAACTATGAATTTACCACGCTTACGCCAAAGCTTGGACTTGTCGAGGTAGATGAGTTTAGCGGCTTTGTCATGGCTGATATCCCTGGTATCATCGAGGGAGCAAGTGATGGACGCGGCCTTGGCGTGCAGTTTCTAAAACACATCGAGAGAAATAAAATTTTACTTTTCATGATAGATAGTGCAAACTACAGAAGCATGAGCGAGCAGTTTAGCGTGTTAAAAGAGGAGGTCGCTAAATTTTCAAGCGTGCTTGCCAGCAGGGACTACGCTATCGCTATCACAAGAGTCGATGCGGCTGAAAATTTAGATGAAAATATAAAAGAATTTATGAAAAACATAAATTTAGAGCCAAATCAAGTTGGTAAATTTGTCTATAAGCAAGACCTATACAGCTTTGACGCCAAAAAACCATACTTTGTTTTGCGGGTCTCTTCAGCGACAAATGAGAACATCGATGAGCTTAAATTTGCACTGCTTGAGCTGCTAAAAAAGGAGCTTTGAGTTGCGAATTTTTGGCACTTTGAGCATAGAAATTTAAGAATATAAAATGAAGAAAATTTTTTGCATTATGCTATTTTGTCTTGGTGCATATAGCTGCGAGCCGGCCGATCCAGCATATATGTTTTTGGATTTTAATGACATAGATCGTGACGGCATGCTAAATTTAGATGAGTGGACGGCTTGTAAGGTGCCATCAGCGCTAAAAATAGCACCAGATCTATGCACTAGTGAGGAATTTAAGAGGCTTAGTCACAACGGCAAAATTAGCATTGATGAGCTAAGAGGGTTAGTCTTTCAAAAGATTAGTTGGCAAAAATATCCATGCGCCTCTTGGCCGCCAAGCAGGCAAAACGCAGATCAAAATAAAAGTCGTTGAAATTTAAAGGAAAGTGATGAATGTTGTTTTTATGGGGACACCTGATTATGCGGTTAGGATACTTAGGCACCTAAAAGAGGCTGGCTTTAATATAAAAGCAGTCTTTACCCAGCCTGATAAGCCAGTTGGCAGAAAGCAAATTTTAACCCCAAGCGAGGTCAAAATTTACGCACAAAATGAGCTAGTAGGCGTACCACTCTTTACACCAAATACGCTAAAAGATGAGGCGGTGGTTGCCGAGCTAAAGGCATTTGAGCCTAAATTTATCGTAGTGGCAGCTTATGGCAAAATTTTGCCTAAGAGCGTGCTTGACGTGGCGACTTGTATAAATTTGCACGCCTCGATCTTGCCAAAATATAGAGGTGCTAGCCCCATTCAAAGTGCTATCCTAGCAGGCGAAAAGCAAACTGGGGTCACTGCTATGCTAATGGACGCTGGGCTTGACACTGGCGATATGCTAGACTTCATCTACACACCTTGTGAGAGCAAGATGTCAAGCGAGCTTTTTAGTGAGCTAGGCGAGCTTGGCGGCGAGCTAATCGTAAAAGTGCTTAAGAATTTTGAAAATTTAAAGCCACAAAAGCAAGATGAGAGCAAGGCCTCACACTGTAAAAAGATAAGCAAGAGCGACGGGCTTTTTAGCTTTGATGAAGAGGCGAGGCAAATTTATAATAAATTTCGTGCTCTCACACCTTGGCCGGGGATTTATCTAGCAAACGGGCTAAAAGTTTTATCGCTTGATCTAAGTGAAAAAAGTGGCAAAAGTGGAGAAATTTTAAGCATAGAAAAAGACCACGTCGTGGTTGCTTGCAAGGGCGGGGCGGTCAAAATTTATGAGTTTCAAGAGCCAAGTAAAAAGCCAACAAACGCAAAAGCATATATAAATGGTAAGCGCCTTAGCGTTGGCGACAAGATAGAGTAATAATCAAATTTAATAGGAGAAAATATGAAAAATGCGTTAAGTATAGCAGGGGTTGATCCAAGCGGCGGAGCTGGAGTTTTAGCTGATATAAAGGTCTTTATAGCACACGGCGTATATGCGATGGGAGCGATCACAGCGGTCACTGCTCAAAATACAAAGGGTATATTTGGCATGCAGTTAGTTGATACTAAACTCATCGAGGATCAGATAAAAGCGATATTTGATGATATAAGAGTTGATGTGATAAAAATAGGCGTTGTCCCAAGCGTGGATATCATAAAATGCGTCGCAAAAACGCTAAGAGAGATCAAAAATTTACCACCAGTCGTGCTTGACCCAGTTATGAGCTGTAAAAATGGCGACATCTGGCTAGAGGGTGCTGCAAAAGACGCGATCGTGGAGGAGCTTTTCCCACTTGCGAGTGTGATCACGCCAAATATCTTTGAAGCGCGCGAAATTTTAAAGCGTGAGCTAAAGGGCGAGGGCGAGCTAAAAGAGGCTTGCAAGGAGCTTTTGAAATTTGGCACAAAGAGCGTCTATCTAAAGTGTGGCGAGATAGAAGGCAAGTCGCTTGATATATTTTATGATGGCAAGGAGTATGAAATTTTTAGCGATGAGCGCATAAAAACGACTGCGACACATGGCTCAGGCTGCTCGCTATCAAGCGCGATCGCTTCAAATTTAGCAAATGGGCTTAGTCTAAAAGAGAGCGTGAAAAACGCGCATGATTATATCTTTAACGCTATCAAAAACGCGGTCATCATCGGTGGCGGACAAAATCCAGTAAATCACTTCTATAAATTTAAGGTGTGATTTGAAGGTTGAGTTTATCCAAAGCCTGCCTTCGACGCAGGAATTTTTGATAGACGCCCTAAAAAACGGCGAGATAAAGCCACCGCACATGATCGTAGCGTACAATCAAACTAAAGGGGTCGGCAGCCGTGGCAACAGCTGGGAGGGGTTTGGCGGAAATTTGTTTATGTCATTTTGCATAAGCGAAGATGAGCTGCCAAACGACATACCTCCGCCCTCGATCTCGATATATTTTTCTATGTTGATGCGTGAAGTCTTGAGCGAACTTGGTTCAAAGTGCTGGCTAAAATGGCCAAATGATTTTTACGTGGACGAGCGTAAAATAGGTGGCACTTTGACAAATAAAGTGGATGAAATTTACATTTGTGGCATGGGGATAAATTTAGCTAGCGCGCCCGAAAATGCGGGCATTTTGGACATCAAAGCTAGTGTAGATGAGCTAGTTTGGGGCTTTGTTAGCATGCTTGATAAAAAGATTTTATGGAAGCCAATTTTTAGCAAATTTAGGATAGACTTTTGCAAGTCAAAAAGTTTTATTACGCATATTGCAAATAGAGCTGTTTCGCTTCAAGATGCTGAAATTTGCGAGGATGGAGCGATATTATTAAACGGGGAAAAGGTATATTCTTTAAGATGAGCGAGATAATAACAATAGCTAACCAAAAAGGCGGCGTTGGCAAGACCACAACGGCCGTAAATTTAGCCGCATCGCTGGCGGTTGCTGAGAAAAAAGTATTATTAATAGACATCGATCCGCAGGCAAATGCGACGACCGGACTTGGTTTTAGCAGAAGCGACTACGAGTTTAACATCTATCACGTCTTAACAGATAGAAAAAAGCTCTCACAAATCGTACTAAAAACTGAGATCCCAACGCTTTTTTTAGCTCCGTCAAACATCGGACTTGTCGGCATCGAGCAAGAATTTAACGACCAGAGCAAGGACTATAAACTAATCCTTAAAAACAAAATTTCAGAAGTTGTGGGCGACTATGATTTTATCATCATCGATAGTCCTCCGGCACTTGGCAGCATCACGATAAATGCTCTTAGTGCAAGCGATAGTGTGATCATCCCGATCCAGTGCGAATTTTACGCACTTGAGGGCTTGGCGCAGATACTAAATACAGTCAAGATCATCAAAAAAACGATAAATCCAAAGCTAAATATAAAGGGCTTTTTACCGACAATGTTTAGCTCGCAAAACAATCTCTCAAAAGAGACTATTGCAAATTTAAAGCAGCATTTTGAAAATAAGCTCTTTAAGAGCAAGGACGGCAAGGATGAATTTGTGGTCGTTCCAAGAAACGTAAAACTTGCTGAAAGCCCAAGTTTTGGCAAGCCGGTGATACTTTATGATATAAAATCACCAGGCTCGATCGCATATCAAAATTTGGCATATTGCATTTTAAACTAAAAAATAAGGAAAAAAATGGCGAAAAAAGGTGGATTAGGGCGCGGACTTAGTGCGATACTTGAAGATGTAGAGCAGGCCTACAGCAAAGAGATCGCAAATTTAAACGACTCTGAGATAGTCGAAGAGATAAATATAGATGAAATTTTACCAAACCCATACCAACCAAGAACGCATTTTGACGAAGAGGCTTTAAAAGAGCTAAGTGCCAGCATCAAAAGGCACGGACTAATACAACCAATAATCGTCATCAAAAAAGATGACGGTTATATGCTAATAGCTGGTGAACGTAGATACCGCGCTACAAAGATGCTCGGAGCAAGCAAGATAAAGGCGATCATCGCTGATATCAAGTCTCAAAATTTAAGAGAGCTTGCGCTTATCGAAAACATACAACGTGAAAATTTAAATCCAATCGAACTTGCAAAGTCATATAAAGAACTTATAAACGAGTATAAGATCACACAAGATGGCCTAGCAAACATCATCCACAAGAGCAGAACTCAGATAACAAATACAATGAGACTTTTGCTGCTTAGCGACTACACACAAAGACTTTTACAAGAAGACAAGCTCACGCAAGGCCACGCTAAAGTCATCGTAGGACTTAGCAGCGAAGAAGAAAGAATGGTCGTAGATACGATCATCGGGCAAAAACTAAGTGTTAGAGATACAGAAATTTTAGTAAAAAAGATAAAAAATAAAGAAGAAGTAAAAGAGCCAAAGCCTCAAATTTCAGAGGAAATGAGCAAAAAATTATCAAATTTACAAGAAATTTTTAAAAATTTAAAGATAAAGACAAAAGTAAAATCTAAAAATTTAATATTAGAATTTAGCGACATTTCACAGGTAGAAGAATTTATCGCTAAGCTAAAATAGAATTACAAATTTATTTTTATTTTTAGTAATTTATTGTAAAATCAGACTTTGATTTGAATATTAAATAAAACTTAATAACAAAATAAGGAGAGTGGATGTTAGAAATAGATGTGCCATTGATGCTTTTAACGGCTATCGTTTTCTTTGTCTTGATCGCCATTTTAAATCCTTTGCTATATAAGCCTATGCTCAAATTTATAGACGATAGAAATGCCTCTATAAAACATGACGAAGAGAGCACAAGCAAAAACGCAAGTGATCTAAGCGTTCATGAAAAAGAGATCGAAGAGATCATACAAAATGCAAGATATGAGGCTAACAAAATAAGACAAGAAGCCTTAAATTTGGCAAAAGAAGAGTCTTTAAAAGAGATAAATGCAGTAAAAAGTAGTTTAGAGGCTGATTATAACGAATTCCTAAATGCTTTAAGCTCTCAAAAAGATAGCCTAAAGGCAGATCTATCGGCTAAACTACCTGAGCTTAGAGCAGCTTTAAACGCTAAGCTCTCTAAAATTTAAAGGAAATTTATGAAGATAAAAATTTTATTTTTTCTAGCACTTCCATTTCTAGCATACGCTAGCGAGCATGGTGGAACAAACTACGACATAGTCGAGAGAACGCTAAATTTCTTACTTTTCTTTGCTATTTTGGTCTATTTTGCTGCTAAGCCACTAAAAGCCCTTTATCAAAGCAGGATCGATAGGATCGCAAATAAGCTTGAGAGTATCCAAGAGAAGCTTCGTGAGTCAAAAGCTAAAAAAGATGACGTTTTAAAGCGTGTAGAAGAGGCTAAGCAAAATGCAAATGCTCTAATCGAAACTGCGAAAAAAGAGGCTGTAAATTTGGCTGCTAAAGTTAAAAAAGAGGCTCAAAACGATATCGCAAATATCGAAAAAGGCTACAAAGAGCAAAAAGAATTTGAAGAGCGCAAGATGACAAAAGGCGTTGTGAATGAAATTTTGAGTGACATTTTCTCAAGCGATAGCCTAAAAGTCGATCAAAAAGAGCTTGTAAATATCATACTTAAAAAGGTTAGCTAATGAATGAAGTAGTAGCTAAAAAATACGTAAAGGCGATCTTAAGCGACGTAAAATCCAATGAACTTAATGCATTTGTTGAAAATTTATCAGAGCTAGCTGCTGCTTTTGCTAGCGATAAATTTAAAAGCATTATAAGTTTGCCAACATTAAAGGCTTCACAAAAGGTTGAATTTGTACTATCTTTGGTTAAAAATCAAGATATTAAATTTGCAAATTTTATAAAGCTTCTTGGTGCAAACAAAAGACTAGAGCTTATACCTGCGATACTAGATGAGATGAAGATAGAGCAATCTTTACTTGAAAATACATATCGCGGCGAGGTTGTTGGAAATTTTGATCTAAGCGCTGAGCAACTAAAAGCTTTGGAAGAGAATTTCTCTAAGAAATTTAACTCTAAGATCAAGCTTGATGGCTCAAAGAGCGATTACAACGGCGTAAAAGTTGAGTTAGATGATTTAGGTGTCGAGGTAAATTTCTCTATCGACAGACTAAAAAGTCAAATGAGTGAATATATATTAAAAGCAATTTAAAAAGGAGTGAAAGCGTGAGTGCAAAAATTAAAGCTGACGAAATTAGCACGATAATCAAAGAGCGTATTGAAAATTTTGATTTAAGTGTTGATGTAGAAGAGACCGGTAAAGTCATCTCAGTCGCTGATGGCGTTGCTAACGTTTATGGTTTGAAAAACGTTATGGCTGGTGAGATGGTTGAATTTGAAAGCGGCGAAAAGGGTATGGCTCTTAACCTTGAAGAGAGCAGTGTTGGTATAGTTATCCTTGGAAAAACTAGCGGTATCACAGAAGGAAGCTCTGTAAAAAGACTTAAAAAACTTCTACGTGTGCCAGTTGGCGACGCATTGATCGGCCGTGTTGTAAATTCACTCGGTGAGCCAATAGATGCAAAAGGTCCAATCGAAGCTACCGAATCTCGCTTCGTCGAAGAAAAAGCAAAAGGTATCATGGCAAGAAAAAGCGTTCATGAGCCACTTCAAACAGGTATCAAAGCTATCGACGCACTTGTGCCAATCGGTAGAGGTCAAAGAGAGCTAATCATCGGAGACCGCCAAACTGGTAAAACAACAGTTGCTATCGATACTATCATCAACCAAAAAGGTCAAGATGTCATTTGCATCTATGTAGCTATCGGTCAAAAACAATCAACCGTTGCTCAAGTCGTTAAAAAACTTGAAGAATATGGCGCTATGGACTATACGATAGTTGTAAATGCTGGTGCCAGTGACGCAGCTGCGCTTCAATACCTTGCACCATATGCTGGCGTAACAATGGGCGAATACTTTAGAGATAACTCTCGCCACGCGTTAATCATCTATGATGACTTGTCAAAACATGCGGTTGCTTACCGTGAGATGTCTTTGATCTTAAGAAGACCACCAGGTCGTGAAGCTTACCCAGGCGACGTTTTCTACCTTCACTCAAGACTTCTTGAAAGAGCAAGTAAGCTAAATGACGCACTAGGCGCTGGATCTTTGACAGCTCTACCTATTATTGAGACACAAGCAGGCGACGTTTCAGCTTATATTCCAACAAACGTTATTTCTATTACAGATGGTCAAATTTTCCTTGAGAGTGACCTATTTAACTCAGGTATCCGCCCAGCGATCAACGTCGGTCTTTCTGTTTCTCGTGTCGGTGGTGCAGCTCAGATAAAAGCTATCAAACAAGTTTCTGGTACGCTAAGACTAGACCTTGCTCAGTACCGCGAACTACAAGCTTTTGCTCAGTTTGCAAGCGACCTTGACGAGAGCTCAAGAAAGCAACTAGAGCGCGGACAAAAGATGGTTGAAGTACTAAAACAACCTCCATATTCTCCGCTTCCAGTTGAGAATCAAGTAGTTATTATATTTGCTGGCGCTAAGGGCTATTTAGATGATGTTGCAACTGCAAATGTAACAAAATTTGAAGCTGAGTTATATCCATATATCGAGGCAAAATACCCTGAAATTTTTGAGCAGATCAGAACTAAAAAAGTTCTTGATAAAGAAGTAGAAGAAATTTTACATAAAGCGTTGAAAGATTTTAAAGCGACTTTTGCCGCTAACTAGGGCTAAGATATGTCAAATTTAAAAGATATAAAACGAAAGATCAAGAGCGTTCAGAACACTCAAAAGACGACGCGCGCGATGAAGCTTGTCTCAACAGCAAAGCTTCGCAAAGCTGAAGAGGCTGCACGCTACTCTAGAGTTTACGCACTTAAGATCAATGAGGTTTTATCGGAGATAGCTTATAAGATCAATCAATACGCTTCAGTTATGACTGAGAGTAAATTTTTTAACACAACAAAGAGTGTAGAAAAGGTTGATATTATATTTGTTACCGCTGATAAAGGGCTTTGCGGTGGCTTTAATGTCCAGACTATAAAGACAGTTAGGCGCATGATCGATGAGCTAAAAGCCAAAAAGATCAAAGTTAGACTAAGAGCTGTTGGTAAAAAAGGCATTGAATTTTTCAATTTCCAAGGCGTTGAACTACTTGAGACTTATGTCGGAGCTAGCTCTTCTCCTACTTATGAAAAAGCTCAAAAGATCATAAAAGATGCTATTGATGATTTTACAAACGGCATAACAGATAAGGTTGTGCTAATACACAATGGCTATAAAAATATGATTTCTCAAGAGATTAGAGTAAATGATATTGTGCCTATTGAGCCGTCTAAGATAGTTGCGGTTGAGACAAATTCTTTGATGGAATTTGAGCCAGAAGATAACTACACTAAGATTATGGATGAATTGCTCAATAAATATTTTGAGTATAGTATGTATTATGCTTTAGTTGACTCTTTGGCGGCTGAGCACAGCGCTAGAATGCAAGCTATGGATAATGCAACAAACAATGCTAAACAACGCGTCAAACAGTTAAATCTTGCTTACAACAAAGCAAGACAAGAGTCTATTACCACTGAGCTTATCGAGATCATCAGTGGTGTTGAATCAATGAAATAAAAGGAGTATGAATGAAGGGTGTTATTAGTCAAGTTATGGGCCCTGTGGTCGATGTTGACTTTAATGACTACTTGCCGAAGATCAATGAAGCTATCGAAGTTTTCTTTGAGGTTGAGGGCAAGAAACATAAACTAATATTAGAAGTTGCTGCTCACCTAGGTGATAATAGAGTTAGAACGATCGCTATGGATATGAGCGAGGGTCTGACTCGTGGCTTAGAGGCTAAAGCGCTTGGTGCACCTATAAGTGTGCCAGTTGGCGAAAAAGTTTTGGGTAGAATTTTTAACGTAGTTGGCGATTTGATCGACGAGGGCGAGAGTATAAATTTTGATAAGCACTGGTCTATCCACCGCGATCCTCCTCCATTTGAAGAGCAAAGTACAAAGAGTGAAATTTTCGAAACTGGTATCAAGGTAGTTGATCTTCTAGCTCCTTATGCAAAGGGTGGTAAAGTTGGTCTATTTGGTGGTGCTGGTGTTGGTAAAACAGTTATTATTATGGAGCTTATCCACAACGTTGCGTTTAAACATAGTGGTTACTCTGTATTTGCAGGCGTTGGCGAGAGAACTCGTGAAGGAAACGACCTTTATCACGAAATGAAAGAAAGTAACGTTTTGGATAAAGTTGCCTTGTGCTATGGCCAAATGAACGAGCCACCAGGAGCAAGAAACCGTATCGCGCTAACTGGTCTTACAATGGCTGAGTACTTCCGTGATGAGATGGGACTTGACGTTTTGATGTTTATAGATAACATCTTCCGTTTCTCTCAATCAGGTGCAGAGATGTCAGCTCTACTTGGACGTATTCCGTCAGCTGTTGGTTATCAGCCAACTCTTGCAAGTGAGATGGGTAAATTCCAAGAGAGGATTACATCAACTAAAAAAGGTTCGATCACCTCTGTTCAAGCTGTTTATGTTCCAGCTGACGACCTTACAGACCCAGCTCCTGCAACTGTTTTTGCTCACCTTGATGCTACAACAGTTCTTAACAGATCGATCGCAGAAAAAGGTATCTATCCAGCTGTTGATCCACTTGATTCAACATCAAGAATGCTCGATCCTCAAATTTTAGGAGCAGATCACTATAAGGTAGCTCGCGGCGTTCAAGCTGTGCTTCAAAAATATAAAGACCTTCAAGATATCATCGCTATCCTTGGTATGGACGAGCTTAGCGAAGAAGATAAGCTAACAGTTGATAGAGCAAGAAAGATAGAAAGATTCTTATCTCAGCCATTCTTCGTTGCTGAAGTATTTACAGGTAGCCCTGGTAAATATGTAAGTCTTGACGAAAATATCGCTGGCTTTAAGGGAATTTTAGAAGGTAAATATGATCATCTACCAGAAGCAGCATTTTATATGGTTGGAAATATAGATGAGGCTTTAGCTAAAGCTGAAAAACTTAAGGCTTAAATTTAAAAAGGAAGCGTAATGGATAAATTACATTTAGAGATCGTAACTCCTCAAGGTCAGATATTTAATGATGACGTGAGTAGTGTAGTGCTTCCAGGTAGCGAGGGTGAGTTTGGTGTTTTGCCAAACCACGCCTCATTAATATCTCTTTTAAAAGCAGGTATTATAGATATAGAAGATAAGCATAAAAAGCATGATGTAGTTGCTATTAACTGGGGCTATGCAAAGATCGATGAGGGCAAAGTAGTTATACTAGCTGACGGTGCGGTCTATGTCTCTGGCAATAGCGAAAGCGAGCTTGCAAATTCATTAGAAGCTGCTAGAAATTTGATAGAGAGTATGAGCAGTGATACAAATGCTTTTGCAGCAACTATATCAAAGATGGAAAATGTAGTGAGAGCAAGATAAGTGGGCGGAATAGATATATTTTTAAATTACATTCAAAGAAGTAGTTTTATTACAATTATAGTTTTAACTTGGTTGTCAATATATTTTATAGTTAGTTTTACAATTCTTTTTTCAAGAATGGCTGGCATAGGAGCTTGGCAAAAACGCGAGCAAAATGCGCTTGAAGCACTACTTATGGGCGCTAAAAATATACCAAATGACTCATCTTTAAAAAAGTGTGCAAGTGGTAGAATTTCGAAAGAAAAGCTAAATGTCTGCATAAGCATTGCCGAAAAAAATGCTACAAGTGGGCTTACATGGCTTAGCGTAATAGCTTCTACTTCTCCTTTTATCGGTCTTTTTGGAACAGTCGTATCTATCTTGGAGACATTTTCACAGCTAGGAAATGGTGCAGGCTCATCTCTTGGAGTTATAGCCCCAGCTATTTCAGAAGCGCTTGTTGCGACAGGTTGTGGAATTTTTGTTGCCATCCCAGCATATACATTTAACTTGCTTATAAAAAGAAAAGCTTACGAATTAATGAGCGTTATCGAGCGTCAAGCTGACGTTATGATAGCACTTAAAAAAGATGACGAGACGTTATAAATGGCTCTTAAATTTGACGACGAAACACCAGAGTTAAACATAACGCCTCTTGTTGATATCATGCTTGTTTTGTTAGCTATTTTAATGGTTACAATGCCAACTATAACATATCAAGAAGATATAACATTGCCAGACGGCTCAAAGGCAAAGACATCTACGTCTAAACAAAAAGATCTTATAGTGTCTATAAATGCACAAGGACAAGTTAGGATAGATCAAAGTACAATGAGCCTTGCTGAACTTCCAGATAACATTGCACTAATGAGTGCAAAATATGACAAAACCTCGCCTATATACATAAAGGCTGATAAAAATTTAAAATACGATGATGTTATGTTTGTATTAAAGACTTTAAAAGGTGCTGGTTTTAATAAAGTAGCTTTAGAGACAAACGGTTAAGATGCCTAATAAAGTTAAATTTCCAACGCTTAGTTCATTTTTTGTAGCGTTTTGCATTTACATTATCATTGTGCTTGCTTTGTTTATAAAGCTTACTTTTTTTAGCGAACCTCCTAAAAAATATACTGATGACAAAGATGCTATTATGGACGTAGTTATGGTTGATAGAGAAGTCGATCAAACCATAAAAGCGCCAAAACAAGCAAAAGAGGTCGTAAAAGAGACAAAACCAGAACCTAAAAAAGAGTCAGAAGAAGATAAACAAGAGACTACAAATAAACCTGTTGTGCCAGATGAGCCATTGCCAACCCCAAGCTTGCCAACTCCTCCAAAAGAAGAGCCAAAACCTGAGCCTAAAAAACCAGAACCAAAGCCTGAAATCCCAAAACCTAGCGAAGAGCCTAAAGAGGATGTCAAACCTGAGCCAAAACCTGAGCCTAAACCTACGCCAAAACCAGTTGAAAAGCCAAAACCAAAAGAGCCAAATATAAAAGATCTCTTTAGCGACATAGATTCGACTAAGCTTAAAAAAGATGATGGTATAAAAAAGGCTGAAAATAAAGTGCAAAGTCGCAAAAAAAGTGAGGCTTCTAGCTCAAAAGCTGCAAAAGAGGCTAGCGACATCATCAAAAGCCTAAAAATAGATCAAAATCCAACCGCACCAAAATCGCAAATGACAGGTACTTACGATAAATTATTTGGTGAAATAACAAAGCAAATTGAAAGAAGATGGCAAAGCTATAAAGCTGACTCTGCAAATATAGCTAAGGTGAAAGTTATGATAGATCAGAGCGGAAATTTTAACTATGAAATTTTAGAGCTATCATATAATGAAGAGTTTAATGCAAAGGTAAAAGAGTGCCTGGAAAAGCTTACTGCAGAGAAATTTCCATTTAATCCAGACAAAAGTACTACTTTTAATTTAAATTTAGAAGATAAAATAAACTAAAATTTATAAATTTACGGAGTAGAGATGAAGAAAATTTTTCTTTTTTTGTGCGTTGCTCTAGGGCTTTATGCTGCTGATGCGACGATATCTGTTATAAACCAAGGTGTTGCTTTGCCAAAGATAGCTTTGCAAGATGCAACTACAGCTGTTAGTGATGCAGGCTTTAAAGATAAATTCTTTAAGATCATGCTGGGTGACTTGAAAGTTAGCTCTGACTTTGAAGTTATCGAAGATCACGTGCCTTCAACCTACGAGGGAACAGCGGCTACAAATACAATGAGCGACAAAGGTGTTGAGCTTATCTTTAGATATGCTCTTGAAGGTTCTATGGGATCACCTCTTACTTTAAGAGTAAAACTCATCGATGCAAAGACTGCAACTACAAGGTATGAGAGAGTATATAACATGCCTGATGGTGCAAAGTACCCATTTTTGGCACACAAAAGTATAGTTGAGCTAACAAATGAGCTAAATTTACCACCAGTTGGCTGGATGGAGAAATTTATCATCCTAGCAAAATACACTTCAGCTCGCCAAAGTTCTATTATAGTGGCTGATTACACACTTACGTATCAAAAGACGATCGTAAGCGGCGGTCTAAATATCTTCCCTAAATGGGCAGGCGCTGATCAGAGTAAATTTTACTATACATCTTATGTAAATAACAGACCAACTTTGTTTAGATATGATTTAAATTCAGGCACTAAAACAAAGATAATAGATAGTATGGGTATGCTTATAGCATCTGATGTTAGCAAAGATGGAAGTAAAATTCTATTAACTATGGCTCCAAAAGATCAACCAGATATTTTCATCTATAATACAGGTAGCAAAAAATTAACTCAGATCACAAACTATCCAGGCATTGACGTAAATGGAAATTTCGTAGATAACGACAGTAGAATAGTTTTTGTTTCAGATAGACTTGGATATCCAAATATCTTTGCAACACCTGCAACTTCAGGCGGAAGTGTTGAGCAAATGGTGTTTCACGGCAAAAATAACAACTCAGTAAGCACTTTTGAAAACTATGTAGTTTATTCAAGTAGAGAGGCTAGTGGCGGCTTTAATATCTATCTAATCTCAACTCAAACAGATTTTATCCGTCAGCTTACAGCAAATGGTAAAAATAACTATCCAAGATTTTCAAGTGATGGTCAAAGTGTTGTTTTTATCAAAGAACTTGGCGGTCAAAGCTCGCTTGGCGTTGTTAGATTAAATGAGAACAGAAGTTTCCAATTTCCACTAAAAGTAGGTAAAATTCAATCTATTGATTGGTAATATTCTGGTAATATTTAAAAAAAATATGTTATAATTCGACCAAATTTTTCAAAAAGGATATGGAATGAAAAAAGTAGTTCTAGCAAGTGTTGCAGTTGCAACTTTATTGTTGAGCGGTTGTAGCTCTAAAAACCCTGAAGTTGATATGAATGCAAATTCAAATCAATCTGCAGATAACTCAGGTAGCATGAGTGATGCTGATAGATTAGCAGCTCTTATCGCTAACATCGAGAGCCAAGTTAAAAGTGTATACTTTGACTTTGATAAATTCAATATCAAAGCTGACCAACAAGGTGTTGTTAGCTCAAATGCATCAGTATTTAACCAAGCTGACGCTCAAGCTCTTTCTATAAAAGTAGAAGGTAACTGCGACGAGTGGGGTACAGATGAGTATAACTATGCTCTTGGTCTAAAACGTGCTAAAAGTGCTAAAGATGCTCTTGTAAGAAATGGCGTTAGCGCTGATAGAATCGCTGTAGTAAGCTTTGGCGAAAGCAACCCAGTTTGTACAGACAAAACAAAAGCTTGCGACGCTCAAAACAGACGTGCAGATTTCAAAGTACTTCCTTAATCTGTAAGTAATAATGAATAAAAAAATAATCATTGCGGCTCTTCTTGGAGCCGCTTTCTCTATAGGTTCAGCTCAAGAAGTTTCAGCATTTGACGCAGGCAATATGGATAGCGCAAATCCATACGGACTAACAGATGATGAAAAGGCAACTCTAAGCAACAAAAGAAGTGTTCAAAATATCGAAGAAAACATGGATAATGTTTCAGAACAACTTCAAGGTTTGCAAAGCTTAATTGAGAGCATGAGTGCTAGGATGAACAAGCTTGAGCAAAGAATGAACGATATTGAAACCAAAGTCAATGGTGGTATAAGCGATTCTGGTGTAAGTTTAACATCGCTAAAAGCTTACGTTGATGAGACTAGAGATATACAAGATAAAAACTATAAAAACATTACTGCTGCCTTAAATAAGTTAGGCGCGATAATGGATAAAAACGCTGCTCAACCAAAGCAAAATGCAAATCCAAAACAACAAAATAAGCCAACTTCAAATTTTAGTGGCAAAAGCGACAAAGATATTTTAGCTGATGGCATTAAGCTTTTAAATTCTGGTAATAGCACAGAAGCAGCTGAATATTTTGAATACTTAAACAAAAAAGGCTATAAAACTGGTGCTTCAAATTATTATTTAGGCGAAGTTGCTTATAGTCAAAAATCATACAGCACAGCCATACAATACTATAAAAAAAGTATACAAAGTGAAGATAAGGCTGACTACACTCCAAAACTTTTGTATCACACAGCTATAAGCTTTGATAAGATTGGTGATACTCAAAATGCAAATAGATTTTATAAGGCTTTAAAAGTAGGCTATCCAGATAGCAAAGAAGCCAAAGCTGCTCCCAACAGAAACTAAAATTTACTCTTTTTTAGATATAATCTCGCATTAATCAAAACTAAATTCCAAGGAGATTATTGTGAGTAAAGATCAAGTTATAACTATGTTTTATGAGCTAAAAGACGCTAATACTGGCGAAATTTTAGAGTCAAATATGCAAGAAGGTGGTCAAATTTCTTTTATTACAGGACATGGCCACATTATAGAAAAGCTTGAAGAAGAAGTAAGCAAACTAAAATCAGGCGACAAAGCTACTATAAATATCAAAGCAGCTGAGGGTTGTGGCGAATACAATAAAGACGCCATCCAATCACTTCCAAAAGAGCAATTTGCCGGTATAGACCTACATGAAGGCATGGAGCTTTTTGGTCAAAATGAAGACGGCTCAAGTGTTCGCGTCATCGTTAAAGAGATCAAAGATGATGAAGTAACAGTTGATTTTAACCACCCATACGCTGGCAAAGACTTGCTATTTAATGTTGAAATTTTAGAAGTTAGAGACGCGACTGAAGATGAAAAAACAACTGGCATGGTAGCAGGTGCACACACTTGCGGTTGTGGCGGACATGATCATGATCACGAGCATGAGTGCTGCGGCGGTCACGGACATGGTGAAGGCGGTTGCGGTTGTGGCGGTCACGGACATCATCACCACTAAGAAGCCAAAATGAAAAAATTTGCTTTTATTTTTGCGGGTCAAGGCTCGCAAAGTGTTGGCATGGGGAAAGACTTTTATGAAAATTTCTCTTCGGCAAAACTTCTTTTAAATGACGCTTGCAATGACACAGGCATTGATTTTGAAGAGCTTTTATTTACGCAAAACGACAAGCTAGACAAGACAGAATTTACTCAGCCTACCATTGTTTTAAATTCGCTTATGAGCTATTTAGCTTTTAGCGAGCGCATAAAAACTAAACCAGAGTTTAGCCTAGGCCACTCACTTGGTGAATTTACAGCTCTTGCGGTTAGTGGCGCATTTAGCTTTGTTGAAGCGATTAGACTTGTAAATTTACGTGGTAAATTTATGCAAGAGGCGTGCGTTGGCAAAGACGCTGGCATGATGGTGGTGCTTGGACTTAGCGATGAAGTTGTTGAGGGGATTTGCAAAAACGCACAGAATGAGGGCTTGCAAATTTACGCTGCGAACTACAACTGCGATGGTCAGATAGTTGTAGCTGGCGTGAGGGCTGACCTTGCAAAATACGAGGCAAAATTTAAAGAAGCAGGTGCAAAAAGAGCAATGCTTTTAAATATGTCAGTAGCTAGCCACTGCCCGATACTTGAGCCTGCTAGTGTTAAACTAGCAAACGAGCTTGAGGGCGTTTTGGCTGCGAGTTTTGCCCCAGTCGTTTCAAACGTAAATGCAAAAATTTATACTGATAAAAATGAAGCATTAGTTCTTTTAAAAGAGCAGCTAACGCATCCAGTTCGCTACAAGCAAAGCATTAAAAACTACGAAAACGAGGTTGATTGCTTTATTGAGCTAGGTGCCGCGACACTAAAAGGCATAAACAAAAAGATCACAGAAAAACCGACATATAGCGTCACTGACATGGCGAGCCTTGAAGAGGTTGTGAAGATATTGGAGGAGAGATGATAGCGATACTTGGAGCGATGCAAGAGGAGATAACGCCGATCCTTGAGATGGTTGGCGAGTATAAAATTACCGAATATGCAAATAATAAATTTTATGAGGCAAACTACAAAGGCAAAGACCTAGTCATCGCCTACTCGAAGATCGGCAAGGTAAATGCGGCGATCACTGCGACCTTGATGATAGAGAAATTTAAGGCTTCAAAGCTGCTTTTTACTGGTGTTGCTGGCTCACTTGATGAGAGCTTAAAGATAGGCGATATGCTATATGCTACTAGCCTTGTGCAGCACGACCTTGACATCACGGCTTTTGGACATCCATACGGCTTTGTGCCAGGGACAAGCATCTTTGTAAAAAGCGATGAGAGCCTAAATGAGCTAGCTAAAAATGTCGCTAGCAAAAAGGGTATGAGCCTAAATTCAGGTATCATCGCAACTGGTGATCAGTTCATCTGTGACAACGAGAAAAAAGAGTGGATCAAAAAGATATTTAACGCGAGTGCTACCGAGATGGAGGGTGCGAGCGTTGCGCTAGTTTGCGAGACGCTTGGCGTGCCATTTTTCATCCTTAGAGCCATCAGCGACGGAGCTGGCAATGAGGCTGAATTTGACTTTGATAAATTCTTACAAGACTCAGCAAATGTCAGCGCTAAATTTATCCTAGAAATGGTGGAGAGCTTATGATAGAGCTTAGCAAGAGACTGCTTAGGCAAGTTGGTCAGACAAACGCTAAATATAAGATGATAGAGGGCGGAGATAAGATATTGCTTGGCCTTAGCGGTGGCAAAGATAGCCTCGCACTCGCTCACGTGCTAAAGCACATCCAAAACGTCACGCCTGAGAAATTTGAGTTTAAGGCGGTGACGCTAAGCTACGGCATGGGCGAAGACTACGCATATCTTACCAAGCACTGCAACGAGCATGGCATAGAGCACGAGGTGATCGATAGCTCAATTTTTGAAATTTCAAAAGAGAAGATCCGCAAAAATTCTAGTTTTTGCAGCTTTTTCTCGCGCATGAGAAGAGGTTATCTTTACACCTATGCGCTAAAGCATGGCTTTAACAAGCTTGCGATCGCTCACCACTTAGACGATGCAGCAGAGAGCTTTTTTATGAATTTCACCTATAATGGCGCGCTTAGAACGCTTGCTCCAAAATACAAAGCAAAAAATGGCATCGTCGTGATCAGGCCATTTATCTTTGTGCGTGAGAGACAGCTTCGCGAAAATGCGATCAAAAATGAGCTGAGAGTTGTTGGCGATGAGGCGTGTCCTGCGATGAGATTTGACGTGAAGATGCCACACGCTAGATATGAGACTAAGCAGCTTCTAGCAAATTTAGAGAAAGAAAATCCAAAGCTCTTTACATCGCTTAAAGCAGCATTTGAAAACATCCACACAGATACATTTTTTGGTATCAACGAAGGCAGTGAAGAGTAAATTTAACTCTTCATTTTTGCCCTTAAAGCTAAATTTAAAACCAAATTTCTTACAACCACCCAAAAGTCACAACTCATTTTGAAGCAGGAACGCTCCTTGCTTACTAAATATAAATTTGATAAGCAAGGATGAAAAATGAGCATTTTTAGTGTTAGCACGCAAAAGTATAGCTCAGTAACTACTGAGGCAAAAGCAAGGAAACTTCAAAAAGAGCAGTCTGAAAGTGTCAAATTTCAAAACGCTCTTGCAAATAATGAAAAAACAAAAGACATTGCACAAAATTTGACACACTTCTCCTAAATAAACCCAACAAATATGAACTAAAACCAGAGTTTGTTTTCTAGAAAAAGTATAGGAAATGATAGGTAAGTTTATATATGATATTTTATCATAAAAATAAATAGATAATTAATAATAATTTAAGTTTAAGAAAGACAAAATATCGTCTATATAGTTTACATTAAGGAGGTAAAAAAATGAAAAGAATTTTAGTTTTACTTGTAGTTTTATTCTCTATTGGATTTTCCAAAGATCTTACTGAATCGGGAAAAGAAGCTTACGATAAAGGTGACTACCAAAAAGCTGCCCAGCTTTATCAAAAAGCTTGTGATAGTGGACAGGCTGTGGGTTGCTCTAACTTAGGGGTTTCATACCAAAACGGTCAAGGTGTAAAACAAAATTTTTCCACTGCAAAACAATATTTTGGCAAGGCTTGTGACTTAGGACTTCAGTTAGGATGTGATGATTACAAAAAGCTAAACAAAAAAGGCTATTAAAAATTAATTAGTATGAGATGTTCTTTACTGTTGTTAGACAATTACGAGACGCTTTTAAAAGAAGAATGGAATCTGACCTAGGCGGTTGGTAAAAAATTTAAGTAGCCTACATAAAATTCGTAGGCTACCATTTTCAAAGGAACTGAAATGATCGCTAGCATAAACGGAATTAGTAATACAACAATGCAAGACAACACTATCCAAAAAGAAAAGGCAAAAATGTCAAAGGAGCAAGAAAAGGCTCTAATTGATTCATATATGCAAAATTTAATAATTGATAATGTTGAAATGTATATCAAAGAAGATAGAAGTAGTGAAAACTGGATAACAGAAACCATAGAGAAGATAGACAGCATGCTCTCTGAAAAGTATAGCTATACCATTGATGAAAGGCGAGCTTTATTATCAAAATATCCAGAAAACTTAGAGGAATTTGAAATCAATGTATTACAATCTCACATGGACTGGTTGCTTACCAACTCTGTTGATGGCAAGCCAACAATATCTGGAAAAATGGTTGGTATCGGCACAAAAGAAGAAGAAGATGAACTAGATGCTTTTATGGAAACTATGTCCTCCCTTTATCCAAACAACAACAAGGAGTCGCTTAGTCTTTTAGATAGAACCGACCTAAGTATAGATGAATTTAAAACATTATTTGCCAAAGCAAGAGAGAAAGCTACAAAGGATGTTGAGGAGCAAAGAAAGCAGATAATCAAAGAAGAGCAAGAATACAATGCAAATTTTGCTAAAGAGCAGTCTGAGAAAAAATTTAAACCTATGCAGGTTAAAAAGAAGTATGAGACCTATGATATAAACAAGGATCAGAAATTTCTCTTTACAAGAGAGCTTTTAAATTTCAAAGAAAAAAGAGGCATAGATGTCTTAGAGCTTATGCAAAAGATAGATAAGAAGCAAATTTTAAATAAGATGGCTTGATAGGTAAAGCAGAACGACCTTGTCATAGGGGTAACTTAGTAGCGGCTTGTATAGATATAAAGATGAATTTAAACCTTTTTATCGACAACCTTTTTACCATTTTCTTCAAGTTTTTGCATGATACGAAGCACATCAATACCTCGTTCTCTCTCAAGTTCTTGAAGCTTGAGCAAATATGAAAATTTCTCATCCTTAGTAATGTCATAAGTTTCAGTGTTTTTGCTTTCAGCTTGGATAGGAGTAAATTTTTTCTCTTTGGTATCGTCTTTTTCTTCTTCAGCGCTCTCTATATCCTGAAGACCTTTTTCATTCATCTCTTTTAGTATATTGACAGCATTTTTAGTATCTTCGCCAGATAAAGTTATATTAAACCGCTCTTTTAGTGCATATTTAGCCCACTCCTCTTTAAACTCATCAACGCTCATATCGCTATCAAGCAGATCAACAGTCCTTGAGTTTTGCATAAATAGCAGCTGGCGATTGCCACGATATTCATTTAAAAATTCATTTACAGTATATGGGGTATCTCTTAAAATTTTTGGCTTATCATTGTCTGGTTTTGCTTGCTGACCTTGTATATACTCTACAAATAAACCCTTGCTTTCATTTATGAAATTTTTAAGATCTGATAGCTGCTCGCTTGTAAAGTCAGGATCATAGCCTCTAAGCTTTCCTATGATAGTGACTTTTGCTTCATCACCTTTTGTAAAGCCAGATAGTGGATATATATGTCTATCGTAAGCCGCAGCTTGAGCTTTTTTATCTAGCCTTGCGTATTTAGGAAAGCTCATACCATATCCCATATTGTTATCAAGTATCTCGTTTATATCGTTAAATTTAAACTCCATCTCACTAGCTATGTGCTCTCTAGATAGATAAGGATATGGCGAGCTAGAAATTTGCATTTTACTATCCTTAGTAAATTTTAAACTACTCAACGATTTTTCAAAATTTGTTTGAGTGAAATTTTCTTAGTTGGTAAATCGTCTTTTAAATAATTTAGTTTATATATGGCTTATCTCTACACAAAATGCCCCCTGTTGATAAAAATTTACGGCACAACTTTTGCTTACTCTTTGAAGCTAAATTTCAAGGAGTAAGCTATGAAAGTCTCTTATAACTCCATCTTAACAAAACAGCACTACCAAAAACATACAAAAAGCGAAGGCTTTGCAAACTTCTTACCTAACACTCCAAATATAAATTCGATCAGCCAAACCACTATTCCTAAGAATGACTTTGTTTCATCTAGTAGTATCGACTCTCTTTATCAGGCTAAATTTACTTCACAAGAGGGTTATGGATATAGTGTAGATGCTAAAGGATTTATGGGGGCTGACTTTAACAAGGCTGCAGGCTTGCCACAGGACTTTAAAATTCACAAAAGCACGCTTGATGCGATAGTGCTACACAATCAAAAGCACCCAAACTATACAAATATTTCAATGGATACAAGAAAGGATAATGCTCTGTTTGGAGAGGATAGCTTTGCAAATATCGATCTAGCAAATACTATCAAGCAATACTATAAAATTTTTGATCAAATTTCAGCTGGAGTTATTAGCAAGGGTAAAGAGTTTTATTCAAATGAAGATCTAGCAAAGATGCCAAAGGGCTACTTTTCAAAAGATAAAAAAATAGAGCATTACGAATACCTAATGGGTAGGATGACTAGCGATGAGCTAGATGGACTAACCGATAGAAGCAATGAAAAGATAACTCATATCTTTAGAACAACTCAAGACGTAGAGAATGCACGCAAGCTAATAAATGATCTAAGTGATATAAATGTAGAAGTCAATGGAAATTTCCTTGACTTCTCTCCAGAAGTGATGACAACTGAGCATACTATCCCTTATATGTGGGTTAGTAGTGCTGGATATGACTTTAAGCCTGATATGTCCGTATATGATAACGAACAAGGCTATACAAAGGAGCAAATCTTTGTTGCATTTTTAAAAAACGAGCAAGGTCTTGTATTGCAAGGTGGCACAACAAGGATAACTGACGAGGCTCTTAGTGTATATAAAAACTATCAGATAATTACAAAACAAGATAGAAGTGAGATAGGCATACCAAAGGCTTATTATGATGAGATACTATCTGGCAAGAAAGATCTAAAAGATATACTAGCTAGGATTTTAAAGCTTAGAAATTTAGAGCTTAAAAAAGATCACACGCTTGAGGGACTAGCAAGTAAGATAATGGACGTTTTAAAAGAATTTGATGAGAGGACGAAGGTAAAAGCCTAAAGTCCGTCAAGTAAAATTTTATAAAGGCGGTTTATCTCATCGTCATTTAGCTCGATCGTGCTTTTTGTGTCAAACAAATTTTTGATCTTGCCAGCGTCAAATTCGCTCCTATCAAGGCAGTGCTTGTGAGATGGCAAAAGGCCACGAGTGAGGCAAAGCTCGCTCTTGATCTCTTCGTCACAGATAAAGCACTCAAGCTCGCTGTGAAGCCTGCCTTCATACTCTAAAATTTTGACGTAGCTTTCGATGATAAGGCGTTTTGGATTTTGCAGCTGCATCTGTTTGGCGCAGCGATCAAGCTCGTTAAAGTAAATTTCATCGAGCTGCTCGACCTCTTTTAGATGATCATAAAGTAGGCGCATAAACTGCTGCCAAATGATGAGTTTGTCGCGCTCTAGCAGCCACTTAAAGCCAAGGTGAAGTATGCTTCTAAGCTTTGGTAGAAATTTCGCCTCTTGCTCTAGCTCAAAGTCGATCTTGTAGCCAGTCATGATGTTTGAGTGGCGAGCGCCAAAAAATCTATATGATTTTACGAGCAAATTTGGCGTTAGCACAAAGACTAGAAGGTCCTCGTCTCTGACCTTTTGCACGCGCAGGATGTAGCCTTGCATCTAGGCAAAAAACTCCCTTATGCGCTCTCTCATCGCTGTCACGTCTTTGATGAAATTTACATCGTTTCTAAAGCTCGTAGCGCCATCTATGCCCTTGCTGTATTGGTGGAGGTGCTTTCTAAATATACAAAGTCCATGCTCGCCGTAGTGCTCGATCATAGCGTCGAAGTGAGCTAGGATGATCTCTTGTTTTAGTGCCTTATCCACGCTACTTTTGGTCTTTATCTCGTGAAATATCCAAGGGTTGCCTATGCTTGCCCTGCCGATCATAAGGGCGTCACATTTTGTGAGATTTAAAATTTCATCTGCATTTTGCGCGTTTATATCGCCATTTGCAACGACTGGGATTTTCACGCTTGCCTTTACTCTAGCGATCGCTTCGTAATCAACCTTTGCGCTGTATCCACCAGCTCTGGTGCGCCCATGCACTGCGATGTAGTCTGCGCCGGCTTCTTCGCAGGCTTTTGCGATTTTCTCTTCGTTTTTGTCGTTAAAGCCAAGTCTAAATTTAACGCTTAGGCTCTCTTTGTTTGAGACGCTTTTTATAGCTGAGATGATGCTTTGAAGTTTGTCAAGATCATTTAGCAAAGCCGATCCAGCTCCTTGTCTAACGACCTTTGGTACGGGGCAGCCGCAGTTTAGATCGAGCCCGTAAATTCCATCAAATTTATTGATTATCTGCACGGCTTTTTTTAAATTTTCTATCTCACTGCCAGCTATCTGGACGACGTATGGATCTTCGTTTGGGGATTTTTTAAGCATTTCAAGAGTTTTATCACTGCTCTCATAGACCAGGGCATTTGCGCTGATCATCTCGCTAACAGTGACATCGCAGCCAAATTTCTTGACGACGCTTCGTAACGGCAGGTCAGAAAAGCCAGCAAGTGGCGCTAAGAAAAGTGGCTTTTTACTAAAGTCTATCATTTAAAAAATAGCGAGCTAGGCACCATTTTGCCGTTATCTCGTAAAAATAGTAAAACCTTTATCTCTTTAAACTCATCAGGGTCGCTACCCTCGATAGCCTCTCTTACTTTATCAAGCATCTGAAGCTCAAATAGCGCATATACGTAAGCCTCATCAGCGTCAGCATGGATGCTTTTTAGCTTCTCAAAGATGCCGATAAACGCATCTGGTTTTAGCTTGTTTTTAAGCATTATGGCTGCTTTGTCGTATTGTGCTTTTGTTACTTTTGCGTTGTTTAGAAGACCAAAAATTTCATCGCTACTTAGGTCGATCTCATCATTTACAAAACGCGTGATAATGGTCATTATATCTTCGCTTGCTAGCTCTGGATCAATTTTTTTGATCTCACTAAATGAAGCTGTTTTTATGAGCTTATCGAAGGCTGCCTTTTTAAGGCTCTCGTTTTGCTCTTGGTTTTTAAGCACGTCAAGATAGTAAGTAGGCAGCTGCTCGATCTTGTTTAGCTCGTTTAGGATGTTTAGCTTGCTATCTTTTGCTAGCCTAAATTTCTTTAGATCGACGATCTCTTTGTTTTTTATGCTTTTTATGGTTTGTAAGATGTTGTTTATCTCGCCGTCATCAACGCCAACATCTTTAAGCTCGCCTACTGGTGAGATAGAGCGAGTGAGCTGTGAGGCGATCTTGTAAGTGTCAGTTTTGAAGTCTTTGTTGCTCTCAAAGCCAAGAAGCGTCTCTTTTGCAAGGTCTTTGTAGAGCTGGCTATCTTTTTTTATCCATTTTTTATATCTATAAAAGGCGTATCCGTGATATGCGATGTGAAGTAGGGCAAGGAGCGCCAAAAGAGCTACTGGAAGTGCCACCCAGACAGCTACTGGCAAGGTTATGGCTTGACCTAAGAGCTCAAAGGTGAAGTCTGAACTATTAAGAGAATAGGTAAGTCCTGCAACAACTGCTGTGTAGATGATGCAGTAGACGAGAAATTTTCTGGTTTTCATATTTTCTCCTTAGTTTTTTGCTGTTTTTTCTATTATCTCACGACAAGCTATGCAGTATTTTGCATGCGGTTTTACTTTTAGGCGAGGGACGCCGATCTCCTCTTCGCACATGTCACAAATTCCATAAGTCTTGTTTGCTATCTTTTCAAGTGCCTCGTCGATCTCGTGAAGCTCGGCTCGTTGTTGGGTTGAGATAGACTGCTCTATAAGCTGGTCGGTATTTACTGAAGCGATGTCAAATTCATCGCTTACGCCACTATCTCTTAGGCCACTTACTTCAACTGATGAGTCATAAATATTTTTTTTGATTTGTAGCTTTCTATCTTCAAGTAGTTTTTTGAAAAAATTTAGCTCGTTTTGAGTCATTTTATATTCCTTTATTTGTGATATGGGTGATTTGCATTGATACAAAGCCCTCTAAAAATTTGCTCAAAAAGTACGAGCTTGGCGACTTTGTGCGCCATAGTCATCTTGCTTAAGCTTACGACTTTTTGTGCCTTGTTTTTTAAATTTTGGCTAAGCCCATAAGCTCCACCTATGAAAAAATTGATCTGTGAATTTGAGTTTAAAATTTGAGCAAATTCTTGGCTGTCAAGCTGTGAGCCATTTTCATCAAGCATCACACAAAAGCCTTTTAAATTTGGCTCGTAAATTTCATCATAAGCTCTTAGCGCATCGCTTCTGCCACTACTTTGAGCCTTTGCTATCTTTTCATTAAATATTATTTTGTCGTTTATCTTGGCAAATTTTGCACTCATTTTTATATATTCTTGTATCTCGTTTTCAAAGTTGTCACGCGATGATTTTTGAATGCTAAAAACCGAAATTTCCAAACTTACCCTTTGGTTTTTAGCTTTAGCTCAAAGCTAGCTTCGCTAGGAGTTGTCACTTCGCTTTTAGAGATCATAGCTTTGTTGTTTGTAAGAAATTTAACCATATCGCTTAGATATTTTTTGTGCTCGCTTCTTGGCACGATATCATCTATGAGACCATGCTCAAGCAAAAATTCAGCCCTTTGAAAGCCCTCTGGAAGATCAGCGCCTATGGTTTGCTTGATAACTCTTTGTCCTGCAAAGCCTATTAGCGCGCCAGGTTCAGCGATTATTAGATCTCCAAGCCATGCAAATGATGCGCTAACGCCGCCCATAGTAGGATCTGTAAGTATAGAAATATATGGTAGTCTTGCTCCATCAAGAAGTTTTAGGGCTGCTGAAGTCTTTGACATCTGCATCAAAGAAAATGTGCTCTCTTGCATTCTAGCGCCACCAGATGCGCTTACGATGATTAAGGCTTGGCGTTTTTCGATCGCGCGTTTTATCGCTCTTACGATCTTTTCGCCCTCGACTGAAGCTAATGAGCCACCCATGAAGCCAAAGTCAAAAACAACTAGCTGGATCTCTTGTCCATTGCATTTGCCTTCGCCGCATATCACTGAGCTTGTGCGTCCTGTCTTTTCTTTATTTTCTGTGATTCTTTTTTTGTATGATTTTTTATCGACAAAATTTAAAGGATCTACTGGTTTTAAATTTGCATCAAATTCTACAAAGCTACCTTCATCGCAAATCAAATTTATGCGATCATCAGCTTTTAATCTCATGTGGTAGCCACATTTTGGGCATACATTAAAACAAGCTTCAACTTCTTTGTAATACATCAGTGAGTGGCAGTTGTCGCATTTTACCCAGTGTGTAGGTGCTTCTTCTGGACGAGGTTGAGCTTTTCTTATCTTTGAAAAAATGTCTGAGAAATTCATCTTTTTACCCACTTATATTAAAAATTGTGGGATTATATCTAATGTTAGCCTTGCTTTTTCTTATATGATTTAAAGTTTGTTTGTTTGCGGGGGATTTAAGGGGCAAACTAGCCCCTTAAAAGTATCTTATTAGAAGCGTCTTCCGATAGTAAATTCAAATGTATTTGTATCATCGCCCTCTTTAGGTTTAAGAGCTTTTGCGAAGATTAGTTGAAGTGGTCCGATCGGTGTTATCCACTCGATACCTGTGCCAACTGATGATCTTTTTATCTCATTTAGGCTATTTTCACCGATCATGCCATAATCATAAAATACAACGCCGCGCATTTTAACACGCTCTATTATAGGAAAGCTCATCTCAACTGAGTTGTTAAATGATGTTTCGCCGCCGTATTCATAGTAGTCACCATTATATTTTACTTTTGGAGATACGGTTCTGCTCTCGTAACCACGCAAGCTTCTTATGCCACCAAGGTAAAGTCTTTCGTTAATAGGAGTATAGCCTCTCTCCCAAATTTTGCCAAAGCTTGCTTTATATCTTAGGATAAGATCGTAGTCGATGTACTCTCTAAGACCTAGATAGTAGTTGAAATTTGTACGGTTTTTAACAAAATCCATATCGCCGCCAAGTCCTGCTATCTCAAATGATGTGCTAGCTATGATACCGCGTCTTGGCAAGTAGTAATCATCGGTGCTATTATATGTTAAAGCCGGAGTTATAGCGCTTTTTATAGCTTTGCCTTCTCTATAAATTTCTTTGCCTGTGTATCTATTAATATCTCTTAGCTCATCATCTTTTAGAGTAACTTTACTTTGCTCGATATTATAAGTAAGTGATGCACTTAAATTTCTAGTTAATTTTCTACCAAGTGTTGTGCTAAAGCCATAGCTTCTCTCTTTATATGTTCTCCAGTCATAGTCGTTTGCATAGAGTGTTCCGCCAAGGCTATACTCTGAGTCAAAAATTCTTGGATTTGTAAGACTTATCTGACCTGAAAGCTCTCTATCGCTCTTATCTACGCTTACTTGTCCTTGAAGACCAGAGCCAAAGATGTTTGTGTCAGAAAGTGCAGCGTTAAGTAGCAAGCCATCACTACTTCCGTATCCGATACCACCGCTTATCGAGCCAGTTGAAGCCTCTTTTACTTTTACTTTTAGATCGACTGTATTTTTATCAACTGGATCCTCTTCTATCTCGACATCGTCAAAGTAGCTTGTTCTTTTTAATGCGTCTTTTGAGTCTTGAAGGTCGGTTCTACTATATAAATTTCCCTCAGTTAGATATAGCTCACGTCTTACGACACGATCAACTGTTCTATCGTTTCCTGAAATTTGAACATTTCTTATATATACTTTTTCGCCAGGATCAACTTCGTAGTCGATATCAACTGTTTTATTTTCATCAAATTTATCAGTCTTTGGATAGACTTTGACAAATGCATAACCCTTATCAGCTACCATATCGTCAAGCTTTTTCATATCTTGGCGAAGTCTTGCTGAGTTCATCGTATCTCCAGCTTCAAGTCTAAAGTCATCTATGATCTTTTTAGTATCAAGTCCTAGCTCTTCAGGTGCTGTGATGCTTACATTTGAAACCTTATAAGGCTCGCCCTCGTGGATGTAGTATGTAAGATCAGCTGTGTAGTTATCAAATGACGCATTTAGATAAGGTGACGAAACTGTCGCGTCTAGATAACCTTTTTGAAAATACTTATCTTGAATCCTTGCTGGGTCATTTTCAAGCTCGAAAAGTTTAACTTTACCATCGTTTCTACCCCAAAGCCAGCCCATAAATTCTCTACTTTTGTTTGCAACAACAGGCTCGATATCATCGTAGTCAAATTCTTTTGCGCCGACTAAATTTACCTTTTTGATTATCATATTTTCGCCGCGGTTTATGTTTAGAGTGATGAAAAGTGAGCTGTCGTTGTCTGCAACTGGCTGTTTTTCTACGTCGACAACCGTGTCAAAGTAGCCCTTTGACTCGTAGTACTGGCGAATTCTCTCTTTTGTTTTTTCGATAGTTAGCTCATCATACATATTGCCAGGTTTTATGTTGATTAGCGATTCGATCGCAGTTTTGTCGTTTGTCACAACGCCCTTTAGATCGACTCTAGCTACGCTTGGCTTCTCTTTTACTTTTACTAAAAGATTGCCATTACCTGTATCTTCTATGTAGATATCATCAAAATAATTTTGCTTGTATAAATTTGTGATAGCCTTATCGCTAAGCTTTGGAGTTAGCTCTTGACCGACTTTTAGCCCCATTATCTGAGTGGCTACATCAGGTGAAAGGTGGATTAGACCTTTAAAATTTATTGACTGAATCGTTTGCGCATTTAGACCGCTTAAAGCTAGTGCTAGTAAAAATAATTTCTTTTTCATTAAATTTAACCTAGAGTTTTAGTATAAGTGCGTATAATATCATATTTTATTTTTAAAAAATTTAAATTTTATAATTTTAAAGGTTTTTTATGGAAATAGGTATCATCGGACTTGGTCTTATGGGTGGCTCGCTTGGTCTTGCGTTAAAAGATGAAAAATTGATCTCATGTGTCAGCGGATATGATAAAGATGAAAATCACAGCAAAAAAGCACTCGAACTTGGCTTGGTGCATGAAATTTTAAGCATCGATGAGATGAAAAAGAAGTGTGACATCATCTTTTTGGCTGTGCCAGTCGAAGCTATCGTAAGCATCGTGCAAAATTTAACTGACATTAGCGAAGATACGACGATCATTGATTTTGGCTCGACAAAGCAAAAGATAATAGAAGCCGTGCCAGAAAAAATTCGTAAAAATTTCATCCCAGCTCACCCGATGGCAGGTACCGAGTACTCTGGACCTGAGGCTGCCTTTAAGTCACTTTACACAGGGGCAACTGTCATAGTTTGTGACTTTGCTGAGAGCGCAGAAAAACATGTGAAAAGAAGCGTTGAACTATTTTCTTGCCTTGGTATGAAGATCATTTTCATGAGTGCAAAAGAGCATGATCATCACGTGGGTCTCATCTCGCATCTGCCTCACGCTATTGCATTTTCGCTTGCTAGCGGGATCTTAAAAGAAGAGGATAAAAGGCATATCGTTGCACTTGGCGGACCGACATTTAAGGGCATGATACGTGTCGCAAAGAGTTCGCCATTTATGTGGAGTGATATCTTTAAGCAAAATAAGAACAACGTTGTTGCCGCGATAAATATGTTTGAAAAAGAGCTAAATTTATGCAAAGATCTCATAAAAGATGAGCGCTGGGACGAGCTTTTTGATTGGATGAGCGAAGCTAGAGCTGTAAGAGAAATTTTGTAATTAACTAAAAATTTATTGATTAAATGTAAAATTTCGCAAATAAAATTTAAGGTAATAATATATGTATAGACGTGGAATAGGCGGTTTTGGTATTGTTGTAGTTTTGCTTGTTTTGATATTAGCTGGTGGCTTTGTATATGCTTTGATGTCGAAAGACTTTGAGCGAAACGAGCCAATTATCGGCGTTGCTGATAAGGTTTATTGGAACCTTCGCTCGCCTATGAATATCAAATTTAAAGATGACAGCGGCATAAAATTTGTACGTATCAGCATAAATGACGGCAAAAATGACCTAAATTTACTAAATCAAATCATACAAAATCCAAGCACTGAGCTTGATGTAAATTTAACCTTCCCAAAAACTGGCTTTTTCGCTCAAAAAGATACTTATGAGATGAGTATAGAAGCGGTCGATACTAGCAAATGGGGCTTTTTTACAGGCAATAAAGCAAGCAAAAAAGTTGAGGTTGTGCTCGACACCTCTAAGCCTGATCTTTACGTGTTTTCTCAGTCTTACTCTATCTCAAAAGGTGGTAGCGCGGTTGTTGTCTTTAGAGCAACTGATAATCAGCTAAAAGAGGTCTATGTCCAGACAAATTTTGGTAAGAAATTTAAGGCCGTGCCATTTTACAAAGAGGGCTTTTACGCAGCACTTGTTGCTTGGCCAGTGCAGGTTGAAAACTTTAGCGCTGAGGTCATCGCAAGAGACTTTGCAGGCAATGAGAGCAAATCTCACGTGAGATATTTTTATGAAAATGTAAAATACAAAACTTCGACCATTGCTTTAAATGATAGATTTTTAGACGGAAAGATCGTTGATCTAACAGATCAATACGCTAAAGATCCAAACGCTCTTTCAAGGCTTGAGAAGATGAAATTTGTCAATGAAACACTAAGAAATTCAAATGAAGAGAAGATAACAGCACTTACTTCAAATGTCGATACTGACATCACAAACGGCTTTAATATCATCCCATTTTACCCGCTTAGAAATGGCAAGAAAGTAGCTGACTTTGCCGACCACCGCTTCTATACATATAATAACGAACAAGTAAGTGAGTCATGGCACATGGGTATAGATTTTGCAAGCGTGGCATCAGCTCCGATAATAGCTAGCAATGCAGGTCGCGTTGTGCTAGCATCTGAGAATGGAATTTATGGTTTAAACATTGTGATCGATCATGGATTTGGACTTTATTCGCTCTATGGACACTGCTCAAGTGCGAAGGTAAAAGAGGGCGACATGGTTGCTGCTGGCGATCAAATAGGTACAACTGGAACGAGCGGTCTTGCTCTTGGAGATCACCTTCACTTTGGAATTTTGGTCCAAGGTGAAGAGGTAAGACCTCAACAATGGATGGATAAAAAGTGGATAAAAGACAATGTGACAAGTGTCTTAGATGCCGCAAAGGCGATGATAGATAAGAATTAAATTTGCAAATTTGATTTTTTAGTGCTATCATAAGCGAACAAAAAAATATAAGGAAAATTTTTGAAACAAACTACTATCGCAAGACGCGTTGAGACCGTTGGTATAGGGCTTCATAAGGGTGAGCCGATAAGACTTATACTAGAACCTCTTGATGCAAATTCAGGTATTATTTTGCACCGCGAAGATCTTGGTATTAGTTTTAAAGCTGAGCCTAAAAACGTTATAAATACGCAAATGGCAACCGTCGTTGGCAACGAAAAGGGCTTTATCAGCACGATAGAGCACCTAATGGCAGCTGTAAATGGATACGGCATTGATAATATTAGAATTTCAGTTGATGCAAATGAAATTCCTGTCATGGACGGCAGTGCGATAAGCTTTTGTATGTTGCTTGATGAAGCTGGTATAAGACATCTTGACGCTGGTAAAAAAGTCATCCTTGTTCGCCGCGAAGTCGAGGTGATCGAGGGGTCAAAATTTGTGCGAACTTCGCCTTCAAGAAATCCAAAATTTGACTATACGATCAAATTTGACCACCCAGTTATCGGCGAGCAAAGATATCTTTTTGAATTTAGCAAGAGCTCATTTGTAAAAAATATCGCTCGTGCTAGAACTTTTGGCTTTTTAAAAGACTTGCAACGCTTGCAAGCTCAAAATTTAGCCCTTGGTGCATCGCTTGATAATGCCGTGGCTATCGATGATACGCATATTTTAAACCCAGAGGGTTTGAGATTTGAAAATGAGTTTGTAAGACATAAAATTTTAGACGCAGTTGGCGATTTGAGCTTGCTTGGAGCACCTTTACTAGGTGACTACACAGCATTTGCGGGCAGCCACGATCTAAACCACAAACTAACACTTGCTTTAATGGCAGATGAGAAAAATTATGAGATCGCAACGCTTAGTGGCGAGCTTTTAAAAGAGTATCAAAAGGTATTTGCATAAAAAATATTGAAATTTTAGTAGTCTCTTTATCGACTCCGCTTTTAGTTGGATTCTATAAAGATGGCGTAAAATTTGATGAGATCACAACTGACGAGCACGTCAGCGAAGCCTTGATAAAAATCCTAGAAAATTTATCCTCTAAATTTAACATCACAAAGATTATCTACGCAAATACACCAGGTAGCTTTATGGGGCTAAAGGTGGCCTACGTCATCTTAAAGACTTTTTCTTTGGCAAAGGGCTGTGAGTTTTACGCAGTTAGTGGCTTTAGTCTAAATGGCGGCCAAGCGATCAGGGCAAATAAAAATTTAAGCTTTGTCTTGAAAAATGGCGAAATTTCGCTTGAAAAAGTTGAGCCTGTGAGATTTGTGTTGCCTTTAAATTTAGATGAATTAAAACTAAATTCAGATACACTTCCAAATTATATCATCCAAGCTGTTTAGGAGAAAATTTGAATATCTTAATCCCTGCCACAAGTGCAAATTTAGGACCTGGTTTTGACGCTTTAGGACTTAGTTTAAAGCTTTTTAATAGCGTAAAGATCGAACCATCTAAATTTAGCTCAGTCTCGATAAATGGCGAGGGAAGTGATAGCACAAATTTAAAAAGAAACAACATTTTTCTGAGCATTTTTAATGAAATTTTTTTAGAGCTAACTGGAAAAAATGAAAATTTTAGAGTCGTCTTTGAAAACAACATCCCGTTTTCAAGAGGGCTTGGTAGCAGCTCTGCAGTGATCGTTGGAGCCATAGCTTCAGCTTACGAGATGGCTGGATTTAAGGCTAGCAAAAGCGTCGTTTTAAATAAAGCTATCATCTATGAAACCCATCCAGATAATATCTCGCCAGCAGTTCATGGCGGATTTATCAGCGCGGTCGTAAAAAACGGCAATGTTTATGCGAATAAAATAAATTTAAGCGATGATATAAAAGCAGTCGTCGTTATCCCAAATAAGCCGATGAGCACCGCATCATCAAGACAAATTTTGCCAAAAAACTACACTATGAAAGAGTGCGTAAATAACCTCTCTCATGCTGCATTTTTGACCTCTTGTTTTTATGAAAAAAGATATGATCTTTTAAGGGTAGCAAGCGAAGATATGATGCATGAAGAGCGCAGAATGAGCGCTTTAAAAGAGCTTTTTGAGGTACGAAAGGTAGCTTATGAAAATGGAGCGCTAATGAGCACACTTTCAGGTTCAGGCTCAAGCTTTTTAAACATCGCTTACAAAGATGATGCTAAAAATTTACAAGATGTTTTAAAGAGTAAATTTAGTGATTTTAGAGTGGAAATTTTTTCATTTGATAACGATGGATACGAAATTACGCAAAGCTAAAAACAAGTTTAAAAAGGTATAATGAATAAAAATAATCCAGTAAGGACATGCGTCGCTTGCAAAGTTAAATTTTCTCAAAACTTGCTAAAAAGATACCGCTTGGTAGGCAAGAATTTAGAGTGCGGCAAAGGAGATGGCCGCAGTTTCTATCTATGTGATGACTGTTTGCAAAAAGACGACAAAATTTTAAAAAAAATAATTGATAAACAAACTAAAGGTGCCCTCGGACTTGACGCACCGAAGTTAAAGGAGATACTCTTAAATGAGCAATGTTAGGATTTCAGAGATCGCAAATGAGCTTGGCTACCCAAGTAAAGAGATAGTAGAAAAAGCTCAAGAACTAGGCCTAAAGGTCAAAACTCACTCAAATGCTGTGAGCCTTGAAGAGGCTGAAGCAATATATGAATACGTTCAAACTGGCGTAATACCAGATAAATTTAAAAAGAAAAAGAGTGAGCCAAAGGCAAAAAAAGAGCCTAAAAAAGAGGCAGAGAAAGAGCCATCAAAAAAAGAAGAAAAACCTAAAACTGAGCCTAAAAAGGCAGCTACTAAGGCTGAGCCAAAGCCTGAAAAAGCAAAAGCTGAGCCTAAAAAAGAGGTGCAAATTTCAGAGGAAAAGCCTAAAGCTGAGCCTAAAAAAGAAGAGCCTGTAAAGGTCGAGCAAAAGCCAGCTGAAGCGCCAAAGCCAAAAGAGAGCTTGGCTGATGTGACCCAAAAAAGACGTGGCCTTGTGATAGTTAAAAAGAAAAAAGATTACGAGGCGCCAGCTCCTGTAAAAGAGGAGAAAAAGGCCGAGGCGGCTGTTACTAACATTAGTGATTTTAAGAGTATGTTCTCTGCTAGCGATGAAAATTTGGCCAGAAAAAAGAAAAAAGAGAAAAAAGTAACAGTTGTAAGCAAAAAAGATAGCACTGAGAAGATGGATTTGCTCGGTGGAAGCGACTTTGGTGACATCGTGCTTGAAGATGAGGATGTAGTAGTGCTACCTGATTTTAGCTTTAAAACCCCAGCTCCAGCTCCGATGCAAAGGACAAAACAGCCAAGTGCGATGAAGACAACCGTCAATAACACGATAAATTCGTTTGGCGAGGGTGGCATACAAAGAAGAGCTAGAAAAAAACACAAAAAGCCTGAAAATAAACAAAATAGCGAAGCTGTAACTTCGATAAATATCCCAAAAGAAATTCGTGTTTATGAATTTGCTGAGAAGCTAAATAAGCAGCCGAGTGAGGTCATAGGCAAGCTATTTATGCTTGGTATGATGACAACTAAAAACGACTTTTTGGATGAAGATGCGATAGAAATTTTGGCTGATGAGTTTAACGTAGAGGTAAATATCATCGATGATCAAAAAGAATTTGACTACGTAGCAGCCTATGAAGAGGAGATAAAAGATGATGAAAATCTCCAGCCAAGAGCGCCAGTTATAACCATCATGGGTCACGTCGACCACGGTAAAACCTCGCTACTTGACTACATAAGAAAGTCTCGCGTAGCAGCTGGTGAGGCCGGCGGTATCACGCAGCACGTGGGTGCCTATATGGTAAATAAAAATGGCAGAAACATCACATTTATCGACACTCCAGGTCACGAGGCATTTACAGCTATGCGTGCAAGGGGCGCTGGTGTAACTGATATAGTTATCATAGTTGTTGCAGCAGATGACGGCGTAAAACCACAGACAAAAGAGGCAGTTAGCCACGCAAAAGCCGCTGGTGTGCCAATAATCATTGCGATAAACAAAATGGATAAAGAGTCAGCAAATCCTGATCTAGTAAAAACCGGTCTTGCTGAGCTTGATATCATGCCAACAGAGTGGGGTGGCAAGTATGAATTTGTGCCGATCTCTGCAAAAACAGGCATGGGCATAGATGATCTACTTGAGATCGTGCTTTTGCAAGCTGATCTTTTGGAGCTAAAGGCAAATCCAAAGGCAAATGCAAAAGCTACTGTCATCGAGAGCTCACTTCAAAAAGGCCGTGGTCCAGTAGCTACCATCATCGTTGAAAACGGCACACTTCATGTTGGAGATACAGTCGTAGCTGGCGTTGCATACGGTAAGATAAGAAGCTTGCTTGATGATCAGGGTAGGCCATTAAAAGATATAAAACCAGGCGAATGTGGCGTTATAGTGGGTCTTAGTGAGATAGCAGAGGCTGGTGAGACGCTAATAGGCGTAAAAACTGACAAAGAGGCTCGCGAATACGCACAGAAAAAGGCTGAATATATCCGCCAAAAAGAGCTTAGCAAGAGCACAAAGGTTAGTATCGATGAGCTTAGCGCTAAGATCGCTGAAGGCGAGCTAAAAACACTTCCAGTCATCATCAAAGCTGACGTTGGCGGCTCACTTGAGGCGTTAAAAGCAAGCTTAGAAAAACTAGCAAATGATGAGATCAGAGTAAATGTGATCCACTCAGGTGTTGGTGGTATCACGCAAAGTGACGTTGCACTTGCAAGCGCAAGTAACGACTGTATCATCCTTGGCTTTAACATCAGACCAACTGGCGAGATAAAAGAGAAGGCAAAAGAGAGCGGTGTCGAGATAAAAACTTACAATGTTATTTATAATCTAATCGACGATGTGAAGGCGATTTTGGGCGGACTAATGTCACCTATCATCAGAGAAGAGCAGCTTGGTCAAGCTCAGGTTCGCCAAGTGATCCATGTGCCAAAAGTCGGCACTATCGCTGGATGTATCGTCACTGAGGGTACGATAAACAGAGGAGCAAAAATTCGCCTTATTAGAGAAGGTGTGGTCGTTTACGAAGGCTTGGTAAGCTCACTAAAACGCTTCAAAGATGACGTCAAAGAGGTCGCTAAAGGCTACGAGTGTGGCGTTGGTATCGAAAATTTCAACGACATCAGAGAAAATGACTACATCGAAAGCTTCAAAGAAGTCAAGGAGAAAGCTACTCTATGAACGCTAACGAAATAAAGCGTATGAGAACAGAGAGTGTGCTAAAAGAGCTCATACCAGAGGCTCTAGCCACTCTTGAAGATAGCATTTTAAAAGGTCTTTGCGTCACTGACGTCGAGTGCAAAAAGGGCAGATACGACGCCTTTGTCTATCTTGATAAGATGATGTTTGATGAGCGCGAGCAAGAGTATATTTTGGGGCATTTAAAGCGCGTTTGTAGGCATTTGCAAAACCACTGCATGGCGGCTGAGGGCTGGTATAGATGTCCAAATTTTCACTTTAAATTTGACGATAGATTAGAGTATCAAAACCATATGGATAAGTTGTTTGATAAAATTTCAAAGGATTTAAACAAAAATGGATAATTTAGACAAACTAGTACGCGAATGCGGTGTTGAGCTTTACGACAGCGAGATCGCAAATGAAAATGGCAGGGCTATTTTTAGAGTTTATATCACAAAAGATGGCGGAGTGAGCCTTGATGATTGCGAAAAAGTAAGCCGTCTGCTCTCGCCTATCTTTGACGTAACACCGCCAGTTAGCGGGGATTACAACCTTGAGGTTAGCTCGCCTGGCCTTGAGAGAAAGCTTAGCAAGCCTTCGCATTTTAAGGCGAGTGTTGGTGAGCTAGTTAAAGTTCAAACCGAGGCTGAGAAATTCGCAGGAAGGCTCGTAAAAGCGGACGAAGGGAGCATCGCAGTAGAAAACGAAGAGGGAATTTTTGAGATCAACATCAGTGAGATAAAAAAAGCAAAAACATATTTGGAGTGGTAAAATGCTAAGCGACATCGAGATAACTCACCAAACAAAACTTGAACACATCAGTAAAGTTGCCGCAAAACTAGGCTTAAACGAAGACGAGCTTGAGCTTTACGGTAAATTTAAGGCCAAAATTTCCCCTAGACTTGAGCCATCAAACTCAAAGCTCATCTTAGTCACCGCGACTAACCCAACCCCATACGGCGAAGGCAAAACGACTATGTCGATCGGCCTAGCTGACGCACTAAATTCACTTAATAAAAAGGTTTGCCTAGCGCTTCGTGAGCCATCTCTTGGACCGGTTTTTGGCATAAAGGGTGGAGCAGCAGGTGGCGGCTACTCGCAGCTTGCGCCGATGGAGGATCTAAATTTACACTTCACCGGCGATTTTCACGCGATAACATCGGCAAATAACCTCATTTCTGCCATGATAGATAATAGCCTCTATCAAGAAAACCCACTAAAAATAGAGAAAATTTTATGGAAGCGCTGTATGGATATGAACGACCGCGCGCTTAGATTTATCACTGTGGGTCAGGGCGGCAGAACGGACGGCGTGCCAAGAGAAGATGGCTTTAATATAACCGCCGCAAGCGAGATCATGGCTGTGCTTTGTCTAGCCACAAGCCTTTCTGATCTAAAAGAGCGTGTAGCAAACATCATGGTCGCCTATGATAGCGATAAAAAGCCTATCTACGTGCGTGATCTAGGCTGCGAGGACGCTGTTTGCATACTCTTAAAAGATGCGATCAAACCAAATTTATTTCAAACACTAGAGCACACACCTACGCTCGTGCATGGCGGCCCATTTGCAAACATCGCACACGGCTGCAACTCCGTCATCGCAACAAAAACGGCTCTAAATTTAGCTGACTACGTCATCACTGAAGCTGGCTTTGGCTCGGAGCTTGGCGCGGAGAAATTTTTAGATATAAAGTGCAGGATCGCTGACATCAAACCAAGCGCTGTGGTGCTTGTAAGCACGATCAGATCGCTAAAATATAACGGCGAAGCAAATAAAGACGAGATCACAAAACCAGATATGAACGCCCTTAAAAAAGGTATCGAAAACCTTGGCGGACACATCGAAAATTTAAAAGTCAAATTTGGTCAAAACGTAGTTGTGGCGCTTAATAAATTTGGCTTTGACACTGATGAAGAGATAAATTTCGTAAAAGAATACTGCCGTGAGCTTGGCGTAGAAGTGGCTGTTTGTGAGAATTTTGTAAAAGGTGGCAAAGGTGCGCTTGAGCTTGCCCAGCTAGTTTTAAAAGCGTGCGACAAGCCAAGCAAGATAAATTTCACCTACGAGATGAGCGATGATACGAAAACCAAAATAGAAAAGGTCGCTAAGGAAATTTACGGAGCTGGCGAGGTGGTCTTTGAAGAGGACGCTCTTAAAAAGCTCGAGATGATAAAAGAGCTAAATTTGAGCCATTTGCCAGTTTGTATCGCAAAAACTCAGTACTCATTTAGCGACGATGCGAAGCTTTTAGGCAGAGCAAAGGGCTTTACATTTAGCGTAAAAGACCTTGACATTAGAACGGGAGCTGGCTTTATCGTCGCGGTTTGCGGTAAGATCATGCTGATGCCAGGACTTCCAAAAGTGCCAGCTGCGGTCAATATGAAGATAGACGCAGACGGCAAGATCGACGGCTTGTCGTAAATTTAGAAAATATGAAATTTGTAAAAATACTATTTTTAATAGTTTTAGGTGCTTTCTTTGTTGGATGCGCGGGAAGATATAAATATAATGTTGAGCCAACGCCGATACAAAAAGGCGTGGCTAAATACATTGTTAGTGATTTTAACCTAACATTGACAAATCAACCAACTAGATACGAGTACAACCCTAACTATAAAAATGAAAGTGAACTTCGTGATGAATTTGTTGAATTTATAAACAAACATCTAAAAGAGCAGGGCATTTTAGGAGATGAAAATAGCTTTAAAATAAAAATACAAATGGATTATGAAAGATGGTTTAACTGGGGTGGCAAGGTGTTAAACAAGCCTCACTTTAGCTACAGCGTGAAAATTTATTATAACGCAGATAGGCTATTGGTCTCTTATGCTATACCAGTCTCTACGACAAAATATAGCTATTTTAAAGAGATGGCTGTTTTGGCGGAGATTGCTGCATTTAGGTGGGATGCACAGGATGAGCCGACCGATATTGACTTGATCTCAAAAACACTTGTTGATGAGATAAAAGATATAGGAAAATAAATATAGTCTGCTAAGATGAACGACGAATTTTACATGGATCTTGCTTTAAGTGAGGCTTGGAAATTTCAGATCCTGACCTACCCAAATCCAGCCGTTGGATGCCTTATCCTTGATGAAAATGGGCAAATTTTATCTTGCAAGGCTCATGAAAAGGCTGGATATTTACACGCTGAACCGACAGCGATACTCTTTGCGCTTTGCAAAAAAAGTGAAAAATTTAAAGATGATTTTATAAAAGCCTATAACGATAAATTTAGCTCCGATATAAAAGAGGGTGAATTTGGCCTTTTAGAGCCAAAATTCAGCTACGAATTTATACTAAATAACCACTCAAATTTATTAAAAAATGCAAAAGCTTACGTTACTCTTGAACCTTGCTCGCATCATGGCAAAACGCCACCTTGTGCAAATTTGTTAAAAGAGCTTGGCTTTAGCGAGGTGATAATTGGTAGCCATGATGAAAACAAAATAGCAAGTGGCGGTGGAAATTTACTTCAAATCGCTGGCGTGAGAGTTAAATTTGGTATTTTAAAAGAGCGCTGCGATAAGCTGCTTGAGCCATTTTTGGCATACCAAAATGGTGGATTTAGCTTTTTAAAAATAGCTCTTAGTAAAAACGGCGTGGCAAGTGGTGGCATCATCACAAATGAGCTTAGCCGCACGCATGTGCATAAACTTAGAAGCGTCATAGACACATTGGTAATCGGTGGCAACACAGTGCGGACAGACCGACCAAGGCTCGATACTAGACTTATAAAAAATGGCAAAAACCCAGACGTCATAATCTACTCAAGAGGCGATAAATTTGATGAAACATTGCCACTTTTTAGCGTGCCAGATCGCAAAGTCAGCATTCAAAAAGAGCTTGATCTAAAAGGTCTTTGCATGTTTGAAGGAGCAGGCGAGTTTTTAAAGCTCGCAAAAGAGGGCAAGCTAGCAAATGTAAAGTGGCTACTTGTCTATCAAAGCTCAAATTTCAAAATGGGTGAAAATTTGAGCCTTGATCTAAATTTAAAACCACTTTTTAGTGGGAATTTTGGGGACGATAGTTACACTTGGTATGAAATTTTGGATTAAATATCTAGTCCAAAATAGTGTTTGACTAAAAAGCCGATGCCAAAAGATATTATCGCGACACCAAAAGTTATCACGCACATCTCAATCACTCTTGGTAAAAATTTAAGCTCCTTTGCCACGCTTATATAAAAGTTGTAAGTGATGATGGCAACCAGCGCAAAGAAAAACATCGACAAGACGGCGTAAAGACCGCTTGTAAAGATGAAAAATGGAAGTATCAAAAATGCCGTTGTTATAATGTATGAACCGCCTGTGTATAGCGAGTAGGTAAGCGGTTTGATCTCGTCGCTTGGATTTTCTTTTGACTCGAGATACGCTGAGCCAGCCATAGAGAGTGCAGCAGCCACGCCCATGATAAGGCCTGTTGCGCCAACTGATTTTGTATTTGAAAACGCAAGCGCGATACCGCTAAGTGTGCCTGTTAGCTCAACTAACGCATCATTCATGCCAAGCACGATACCGCCAGCATTTACAAGCTTTGTATCTTTTAGCATAGAGATTAGACTATTTTCGTGGTTCATCTCCTCTTCGTAAATATCACGAGCTTCAGGATATTCATCTACTATGTCAAGATAAAATTTCTCTGCATTTTCTTCGCGTGACTCCATAAATTTTAGAGTAAAAGATGTGCCAAAAATTTTAACAAGTATCGTATAGAAGATGACTTTGAATAAATTTGCACTTCTGCTCTCGCCAGTTATCTTTTGGCAAAAAGCATAGTGGCGTCTCTCTTCGGTGATTAATTTGCGAAGTATTTTTTTATTTTCTTCGACTTTTTCGCTAGCTTCAAGAAGTGAGTATATAGCAACATCGTCTGCTTCATTTTGTAATTGTTTTAAAGCAAGTTTTTTGTCTAACATAAAATTTTCCTTTTTTATAGCTTAGAAATTTAAGATTTTGATTTAGAAAGAGAGATAAGATGGTGCGATCAGCGAGACTCGAACTCGCACACCTAGCGGCACTACCCCCTCAAGATAGCGTGTCTACCAATTCCACCATGATCGCAAAAAGAACAAAAGCCCCAAAAGAGGGGCTAAATTTAAGCTTTACGCTTAGCCAAGCATTGGGTTTGCGTAAAGAACAATAAGTGTAATAACAAGTGCGTAGATAACTTGTGCTTCGATCATCGCAAGAGCGATAAACATTGTAGTCATAAGTTTGCTACCTACACCTGGGTTTCTAGCTGTTCCACTGATAGTTGCAGCAGCTGTGTTACCCATACCAATAGCACCGCCAAGAGCTGCAAGGCCAAGGCCGATACCGCCAGCGATAACTGAATATGATCTGATCATCTCGCCGTCAGCGCCAAATGCGAATGCAGCAAGACCAAGAATTAAAAACACGATCTTTTTCATCGTTGCTCCTTTAAAATTTTAAAGCTCTTTCGGATCTGTCCCCTACTTAAACTTTATGAGCCGTAATATTACAAAAACAAAACTTTGTTTCAAATAAAAACACTAAAAATTTAAATTGCCTATAAAAAATTCTTGGCTTAGAAAAATGAAAGTTTTTTTATGCTATCTTTGAAAGAATTTAATTTATTCTTAATCTTAGGTTTTCAATGATAAACGAGAAATTTTCAAAGATAGGCTTTGTCCTTGCGATGGCTGGTTCTGCTGTGGGTCTTGGCAATGCCTGGAAATTTCCTACGATGGTGGGAAATAACGGTGGTTCAGCATTTATAATTTTATATTTGCTTCTTACATTTGCTATCGCGTTTGTGGCGTTTTTAGCGGAGCTTAGCATCGGCAAACTTGGCGAAAGCGACATCGTAAGCTCACTTTACAAACTCGCTCCAAAAAATAAAAAAGCTTGGTCGCTCTCTGGCTTTTTCATGATCGGAGCGATACTTATAGCTTCATTTTATATGGTTGTTATTGGCTGGATTTTAAAGTATATCTATCTTAGTTTTTCGCCACTTTTATCTGATACAAAAGCGGCAGGCGAGCAGTTTAACACGCTTTTATCAAATGATCTAAGCAGTGCCGTGCTTTGCTTTAGCCTAGTTTTTTTGATGGTATTTTTTGCCGTTTCAAAAGGCGTAAAAAGCGGTATAGAAAAGCTAAATATATGGATGATGCCAAGCCTTTTTGTCTTGCTAGTTTGCATGCTTTTTTACGCGCTTAGCATGGGTGATGGCTTTGTGAAGGCGGCTAAATTTTTATTTGTACCAAATTTTAGTGCGATCACGCCAGATGTTGTCTTACAGGCTCTAGGCCTTGCGTTTTTCTCGCTATCTATGGGCGTTGGCGTAATACCGACATACGCTGCAAATTTACCAGAGCGCACAAATTTAATAAAATCAACGCTTTCTATCATCTTTATAAACATCTTAATAGGCATTATGATGGGACTTGTTGTATTTACCTTTATATTTGCTTATGGAGCTGATAGCACAGCAAGTGGTCCGGGCCTTATCTTTATCTCGCTTGTCACACTTTTTGCAAAGCTTGGCATCGTTGGCAATGTCATGGCGGTCGCATTTTTTGTATCGCTATTGTTTGCTGGTATTACGAGCGCGGTTTCGATGATCGAGCCTTTTGCTTATTATTTGGTTAGGAAATTTGACATTTCGCGCAAGGCCGCACTTCTTTATATCGGCGCTTTTGTCTATGTTTTGGGAATTTTTTGTATATTTTCATACTATTCTGATACGGCTAGCACGTTTAGTGTATTTGGCAAGCCTGTATTTGACGCGCTTGACTTCCTAACTTCAAATATCATGATGCCAATAGGCGCTATCATATTTAGCTTTTTTGTTGGCTATAAGCTTAAAAAAGAGAGTTTGTATTTGCTTTTTGGCGATTTTATGGGAAGAGCATTTTTTGAAATTTGGTACTTTTTCTTAAGATATGTCGTGCCAGTTGCCATTTGTGCGATAATGATCTACCAGATGGCAGGTAAATAATGGCGGAGAGATTTAGTAAAATTGGCTTTATCCTCTCAATAATCGGAGCGGCTATCGGCCTTGGTAATGCTTGGAAATTTCCATATATGGTCGGCAGTAACGGCGGTTCGGCATTTATCCTTATATATCTATTTTTTGCCTTTGCTGTTGGTCTTAGCATATTTTTTGCTGAGATGGCGATGGGTAAAATTTCACGCCTAGATACGGTTGGAGCGTTTAAAAGCCTAGCTACAAAAGGAGCAAGCTCTTGGAAATTTGCCGGTATTATCATGGTGACTGGGCTATTTATCGCATCTTTTTATACGCTCATCATTGGCTGGGTTTTAAAATACGTCATTTTAAGTCTTAGCGAGCTACCTAAAGATATCGCAAGTTCAGAGACGCTTTTTGTAAATTTCACCTCAAATGGCATAGGTGAGCAAATTTTATACTTTAGTATCGCATTTTTTGCCTATTTTTTCATCCTTACAAAAGGCGTAAAAAGCGGCATAGAGCGCATAAATGTCTATCTCATACCAGCGCTTTTTGTGCTGCTACTTTTGATGCTTGGCTACTCTTTTGGTATGAATGGCTTTGATGAAGCGGCTAAATTTCTACTAGTGCCTGATTTTTCAAAGATAGATCAAGCAGCTGTTTTAAACGCTCTTGGACTTGCCTTTTTTACGATGTGTGTTGGTATCGGCTGCATACTTACTTACTCATCAAGTCTAAGTGATGATACAAATTTATTTACCTCTTCGCTCTACGTCGTTTTTGCAAACATCATAATAAGCGTCATCATCGGCCTTATCGTCTTTACATTTACATTTGAGTTTAGCTCAGAGCCATCAAAAGGCGCAGGGCTTGCTTTCATCTCGCTACCAACGCTATTTGCTAAGCTTGGCTTGCTTGGAAATTTCTTGGCATTTACATTTTTTATATCACTATTTTTTGCTGGCATCACCTCGGTTATCTCGATGGTTGAGCCATTTATATTTTTCTTAAGCAAAAGCCTAAAATTTAGTAGAAACAAATCGATCCTAATCGTTGCTTGCGTGGTTTATATCTTAGGAATTTTATGTGCATTAAGTGGCACAAGCGAATTTAAAGATGCGCTTACATTTTTTGGTAAGAGCTTTTTTGACCTGCTTGATTATCTCAGCTCAAATATTATGCTCCCACTTGGTGGCATCTTGCTTGCTATCTTTGTTGGCTACTTTATGAAATTTGAGCTTTTAAAAGAGTTATTTGTGCCTTATATGGGCAAGGTTGTATTTAAAATTTGGTATTTTTTAATTAGATTTGTGGCTCCACTTTTAGTTCTGGTGGTGTTAATAAGGGAGATCTCATAATATGGCAAAAGAACAATTTTCTAAAATAGGCTATGTCCTAGCAGTCGCAGGATCGGCTGTCGGACTTGGCAATGCATGGAAATTTCCATACATGGTTGGTGAAAACGGCGGTTCGGCGTTTATTATCCTATATCTTTTGATAACTTTTCTAGTCGGCGTGCCTATCTTTATGGCAGAGCTTAGTATCGGTAAGCTTAGCGAGAGCGACAGTGTAAATGCTTTTAGAAAGCTAGCCGCTAAAAATAAAAATTTATGGCAGCTGGTTGGAATTTTAGCCATGGTCACAGCAGCTATCATCTCATCATACTACATCGTGATAATCGGCTGGGTCTTTAAGTATTTTGTCCTATCTTTTTCTGGCTTGCCAAGTGATATAGATAGCTCAAAAGTGATATTTAACGATCTTTTAACGCATGGTCTTGGAGAGCAGACGCTATATTTTGTTATAGCATTTGCAGCTTGCTTTTACATCCTTTCAAAAGGCGTAAAAAGCGGCATAGAAAAGTTAAATGTTTGGATGATGCCAAGCCTATTTATCATGGTTTTAATTATGCTTATATTTTCTATGACGATGGATGGCTTTTCTAAATCAGCCGAGTTTTTGCTCATCCCTGACTTTAGTAAAATTTCATTTAACTCACTCCTGCTAGCTCTTGGACTTGCATTTTGGACGCTATCTCTTGGCATGGCAGCGATCATTACCTATTCAGCCAGCTTAAGTGACGATACAAATTTAGCCACTTCAACGCTAAGCATCGTCTTTATAAACATCGCGCTTGCTATTATGATAGGTCTTGTTATTTTTACCTTTATATTTGAATTTGGCGCTACTCCGTCTCAAGGACCAGGACTTGTCTTTATCTCACTGCCAACGCTTTTTGCTAAGCTTGGCGTGATAGGTCAAATTTTGGCTGTGGCATTTTTTGCTGCACTTATCTTTGCTGGTATCACATCAGCGATCTCTATCGTTGAGCCATTTGCATTTTTCTTGATCAGAGAGTATGGCATGAGTAGAAGAAAGGCTCTTAGCATAGTTGGAGCTGGGATTTTCATAGTGGGATTTTTATGCCTTTTATCAAATATAGAAAATGTTGGCGATAAATTTATGCTCTTTGGTAAAAATTTCTTTGATTTTCTTGATTTTACCGCTTCAAATATCTTGCTACCAATCAGCGGCATCGGCGGGGCGATATTTGTAGGATATTTTATGAAAAAAAATGCTTTATATGTGCTATTTAGCCCATATATGAGCGATTTTGTATTTAATGCATGGTATTTTTTACTAAGATATGTAGCACCAGTTTGTGTGCTCATTATCATGATAAATGAACTATTAAAGGTTTTTAATGGATAAGATTGAGAGATTTTTTGACAAAGCTGGCGATATAGTCGGCTATATTTGTATGTTTATCATGGCTTTGATGATAATAGACGTATTTTTTAACGTTGTGGCAAGATACTTTTTCTCTTACGGCAACGTTGCTTTTCAGGAGCTTGAGTGGCACTTTTTTGCTGTGATATTTCTACTTGGCATGAGCTATGCTCTAAAAGAGGACGCGCATGTTAGGGTTGATATCTTTTATGCTAAATTTTCAGAAAGACAAAAAGCCCTTGTAAATATGCTTGGCACTGTCTTTTTTGTCATACCATTTGCACTTTTGGTTTCAAATTTATCATTTGGATTTGTAGGTGATGCTTATAGCTCAGCAGAAGCCAGCGCGGATCCAGGCGGTCTTACTCACAGATGGATCATAAAAGCGATGATCCCTGTTTCATTTTACATACTTGTATTTTTTGCGATCGGCTTTTTTATAAGAAATTTAAATCGCTATAAGAAAGCTAGTAAGGAGAAAATATGGCGGGATTAATAATGTTTATAGCCGCACTATTGATGCTTGGCATTGGCTTTCCAGTGGCATTTACCTTTGGTGCGGTTGCGATGATATTTGGCATGGTTGGAAGCGTTGTAGAGAGCCTTAGCGATGGCGATGGACTGCTTGGCAGTATAGAAGTGTTTAAAGATATGTTTAACTTCATGCCTTATAGGATTTTCTCTATCATGGAGAGTAGAATTTTTATAGCAGTTCCACTCTTTGTCTTTATGGGCGTCGTGCTTCAAAAGTCAAAGCTAGCTGAGAGACTACTTGAGAGTATGGGTATGCTCTTTGGAGAAATCAGAGGCGGTATCGCTATTAGCACTATCTTGGTTGGCGCGCTTCTTGCAGCATCAACTGGCGTCGTGGGCGCTAGCGTCGTTGCTATGGGTGTTATAAGCTTGCCTGTAATGCTAAAGTATAAATACGACCAATCCCTTGGTTGTGGCACGATATGCGCTGCTGGCACACTTGGTCAGATCATCCCGCCTTCTATCGTGCTTATCATCTTGGGCGATATCTTTTCAGTGCCAGTTGGCGAGCTTTTTCACCAAGCTATTGTGCCAGGACTTACGCTAGTTGGAGTTTATATAGTTTATATTTTGATAGTTGCTTATCTTAAACCAGAGGTCGCTCCTATCGTAAAAGATGAGAGTGGCGTTAGTAAATTTAAGCAGATTGTTAGAGCGCTAATTGCGATCTTCCCGCCGCTTTTGCTAGTTATTTGTGTGCTTGGTTCTATCTTTGCAGGTATCGCTACTCCGACTGAAAGTTCGGCATTTGGCTGCGTGGGTGCTATCATTCTCGCTATGTTTTATAGGACATTTTCATTTTCTATGATAAAAGAGGCTTTGGCTGAGAGCGTAAAAACTACAGCTCTAGTCTTTGCCATACTTGTTGGTGCGACTGCCTTTTCTATGGTCTTTAGCTACACTGGAGGCGATGAGATAGTTGAAAATTTCATGACAAATTTGCCAGGCGAGAAGTGGGGCTTTATCATCTTTAGTATGGCTGTTATCTTTGTGCTTGGTTTTTTTATCGATTTTGTTGAAATTTCATATATCGTGCTTCCTATCTTGGTGCCAATCGCTGCAAAACTAGGCATAAATCCAGTCTATCTAGCGATCTTGGTTGCCATGAATTTACAAACTTCATTCTTGACGCCGCCATTTGGTTTTAGTCTATTTTTCTTAAGATCAGTCGCACCTGCTGAGATAAAAACAGCTGCTATTTATAAAGGCGTGGTGCCTTACATCATCATCCAAGTAGCAGTTTTGGTCTTTTTCTGCGTCTTTTTGATGGAGATAAAGCCGATACTTGATGCGAGCCACGGTGGATTATTTAACTTCTTACTCTCACTTTTTAAATGATATAAAAGTTTTTGGTTGTAAAATACCAAAAGCAAGCGAAATGGCTAATTTGAGTTTCTGTCAAATTTAGCCATTTTTTATGACCGCTTTTTAGTAAATTTATAAATTTAATGAGGTGAAATATGGCAAAGAAATTTATCGATGTTATGGATACGACCTTTAGAGATGGCTTTCAGTCAGTTTATGGTGCTAGAGTGCTTATGAACGACTTTTTGCCCGCGCTTGAAGCAGCCAAAGAGGCTGGCATAGAGCATTTTGAATTTGGCGGCGGAGCGAGATTTCAAAGCCTTTATTTTTACCTAAATGAAGACGCTTTTGCGATGATGGATAAATTTAGAAGCATCGTAGGACCAAAAGCAAACCTTCAAACCCTAAGCAGGGGCGTAAATACCGTCACACTTGACACCGGTAGCCGCGAGCTAATCGACCTTCACGCAAAACTTTTCAAAAAACATGGAACTACTACTATTAGAAATTTTGACGCATTAAATGATGTTGAAAATTTAAAATATTCAGGCGAGAGGATCGCTCATCACGGGCTAAAACACGAAGTTGTTGTTACTATGATGGACTTGCCAAGTGGCTGTGTGGGAGCTCATGATGTTAAATTTTATGAGAAAATTTTAAGAGAAATTTTAGATGCAAATATCCCTTATCACAGCGTTTGCTTTAAAGACGCAAGCGGCACAAGTAGCCCACAAAAGGTCTATGAAACCATAAAAATGGCTAGAAAATTGTTGCCAGAAAAAACTCACATCAGACTTCACACACATGAAACAGCAGGTGTGAGTGTCGCTTGCTACCTTGCAGCGCTTGAAGCTGGCGTTGATGGCATAGATCTAGCCGCAAGCCCAGTAAGTGGCGGTACAAGTCAGCCAGATATCCTAACCATGCTTCATGCAGTAAAAGGCAAAAACTACGATCTTGGCGGCCTTGACGTGGAGAAAATTTTAAAATATGAAAGTGTTTTGAATGATTGTTTAAAAGAGTATTTCTTACCGCCTGAAGCTGTGCAAGTAAGCCCACTCATACCATTTTCACCGATGCCTGGTGGCGCGCTCACTGCAAATACCCAGATGATGAGAGATAACAACATCTTAGATAAATTCCCAGAGGTCATCCTTGCTATGCGCGAAGTGGTGCAAAAGGGCGGATACGGCACTTCAGTAACCCCTGTTAGCCAGTTTTACTTCCAACAAGCATTTAACAACGTGATGTTTGGCAAGTGGAAAAAGATCGCTGAGGGATACGGCAAAATGGTGCTTGGCTACTTTGGCAAGACCCCAGTTACACCTGATAAAGAGATCATTAAGCTTGCTAGCGAGCAGCTAGGGCTAAAGCCAACCACAAAACACGCAGTTGATATAGCTGATAAAGATGAGAGCAAGTCGCTTGCGCATGTAAAAGAAATTTTAAAACAAAACAAGATCAAAGTTACCGAAGAAAACGTCTTTATAGCAGCAGCTTGTAAAGAAAAGGGCATCGTGTTCTTAAAAGGCGAAGCCAAAGTAAATGTAAGAAAAATCGATCCAAATGCTAAAGCAAACGAGGGCAGACAAACTCAAAGCGGCAGATATAGCGTCGTCGTAAATGGTAGTCGCTACAATGTCGAAGTAAGCGAAGGCTTTAACGACAGCATCCAAGTAAAATCGATCACCGAAGTTGAAGGCAAGAGCGTAAAAAATGCTAAAAGTGCAGCAGCAGGTGCAACAGAAAATGACATCGTTGCAAGCTTGCCAGGCGCTGTGCATAAAATTTTAGTAAGCGCAGGAGATCATGTCAAAAAAGGTCAGGCCATAGTCGTGCTTGAAGCGATGAAGATGGAGATAGAGGTCAAAGCTCCAAAAGATGGCATCATAGGCTCTATCGAGGTTAGCAAAGGTCAAAGTGTCGCAAACAATCAAGTGGTGGCTAAATTTAAATAAATTTGCCCATTTTAAAAAGATAGTGTTAAGCGAAATTTGATTAACATTTTGATGACTTTTAGGTCAGAATTTATAAAGAAACGAAAATTTAAAAGGAAACAACATGATAAATAAGCTAGACGAGCTAGGTCTAAAAGAGATCAAAAAGATAAATCATAATCTAAGCTACGACGAGCTTTTTGAGCTTGAAAAGGCGAACAACGAGGGCAGAGTCTCTAGTAACGGCACATTTATGGTTGATACTGGAATTTTTACTGGCAGAAGCCCAAAAGATAAGTATTTCGTCAAGCAAGATCCAAGCCAAAAATACATCGCTTGGGGCAAGATAAATCAGCCTATCACAAAAGAGCTTTTTGATAAGCTTCTTAAAAAAGCAAAAGATCAGCTAAGTGGTAAAGAAATTTTTATCCAAGACGCATTTTGTGGAGCTAGTAAAAAGAGCCAAAAATCAGTCCGTTTTGTCACCGAAGTAGCGTGGCAAGCGCACTTTGTAAAAAATATGTTTATCCGTCCAAGTGAAGCAGAACTGGCTAAATTTGAGCCTGATTTTGTAGTATATAACGCTTGCAAGACAAAAAATGAGGATTACAAGGCTGATGGTCTGCACTCAGAAGTCTTTGTCATCTTTAACGTCGAGGAAAATGTCGCGGTGATCGGTGGCACATGGTATGGTGGCGAGATGAAAAAGGGCATTTTTTCTATGATGAACTACTGGTTGCCACTTGAGGGCAAGCTAAGTATGCACTGCTCTGCAAACGTAGGCGAGAAGGGTGATACGGCGTTATTTTTTGGACTATCTGGCACTGGTAAAACGACACTTTCAACCGACCCAAAACGCAAATTAATAGGCGATGACGAGCACGGCTGGGACGATGATGGGGTATTTAACTTTGAGGGTGGCTGCTACGCAAAATGTATCAACCTTGATCCAAGCAGCGAGCCAGAAATTTATGCAGCGATCAGGCGTGACGCGCTACTTGAAAACGTCGTGGCTGATGAAAACGGAGTGGTTGATTACAAAGATGGCTCAAAGACTGAAAACACACGCGTGAGCTATCCGATCTATCACATCGACAACTACGAGCCAAGCTCAAGTGCTGGCCATCCAAAAAATATCATCTTTTTAAGCGCTGACGCTTTTGGCGTGCTTCCTCCAGTTGCAAAGCTGACAAAAGAGCAGGCGATGTATTATTTCTTAAGCGGCTACACAGCAAAAGTTGCTGGCACAGAGCGCGGTATCACCGAGCCAGTCGCTACTTTTAGCGCTTGCTTTGGCGAGCCATTTATGCCACTTCACCCAACTGTATATGCAAAATTGCTTGGTGAGAAGATCGATAAGCACGGCGTTAATGTCTATCTTGTAAATACAGGCTGGAGCGGCGGTGCTTACGGTGTTGGCAAGCGTATGAGCATAAAAGCAACTCGTGCTTGCATAAATGCGATCCTTGATGGCAGCATCACAAAATGCGAATTTGAAAATTTTGATAAATTTAACTTCGCTATCCCAAAAGAGCTTGATGGTGTCGAGACAAAACTGCTAAATCCAATAAATACATGGACACACCCAGCTGAGTACAATATTTCACGCGACAAGCTCGCTAAAATGTTTGTTGAAAATTTCAAACGCTACGAAGATGTAAAAGAGGGCGTTGAGTACGCCAAAGCTGGTCCAACAGCATAAATTTATAGCCTTGTGGGTATTTTGCCTACAAGGCTTTTTAAATTTAAACTATCAAATAGTAAAAACATAGCTCACTTTTAAATTTCTAATATGAAATTTGAAAATTTTTACAAAATACCTCAATCAGAATTTAAAGATACTTTCTAAATTTCACTATAAAATTTCCTTGGTAAAATGCTCGAAAAATTTAATTGTCTAATATCAGAAATCTTAATATAAGCGATCCTTTTAGTTAAAAATCAAATTTCAGCCCGAATGCCCCAGTTAAATTTAAAATATTTTGTAATCTCTTTAAATTTCAAAATTTCTAATATAAAAAATTATTGTTAAATTTATTGTAAGTAGTGTGGTCTTTGGAGTTAAAAATTTAAAATTTAGCCAGAACACTCCAGCTAAATTTGATCTCAAATTTCTACTATAAAAGTCGCTGTTGTGTTCAGTATAAGTTGTAGGGTTTTTGTAGTTAAAACAAAAATTTAGCCAGATATCTGGCTAAATTTAATCAAAACACTCTCTTTTCTAAGCCAAATTCTACGCCAGCTTTTGCTAGCTCAAATGTCGCATCTATAAATTTATACTCGCTGCTGATAAATGGTAAAAACATCGGTATCTCGGTGCAGCCTGCGATATAAACGTCAGCTTCAATGTTTGAAAGCACTTCATAAAATACCGGCACATACTCTTCTAGCTTGCCAGCTTTGACGCCTTTGTAGATGCACTCCATGATGACATCTTGCGTCTCTTTGCTAAAATCCACGCTCTTTAGCCCACGCTCTTTTAAAATTTGATCATAAACACCTGCCTTTTTTGTGCCACTTGTTGCGATGACAGCGATATTTTTAGCGTGTGGATATTTTTTTTGCAAGGCATCTATGGTAACTTTTGCAATGTGCAAAATTTTCACTCCAGCCTCTTCCTCGATACTTGGAGCAAAGTAGTGAGCTGTGTTACAAGCCATTAGCATCGCATCGCATCCTGCATTTTTTAAAAGTTTAGCACTTTGAATCAGCTTTGGAAGCGGACTTTCTCCCTCGCCCATGATAAATTTTGTCCTATCTTCTATCTGCGCGTATGAGTCGATAACGATGTGTAGGTGCTCTTGATCGCAAGTTGCTGGGGTTATATCGATGATCTTTTTGTATAAATCAGCTGTGGCAAGTGGTCCCATGCCGCCTATGATGCCTAATGTCTTCATAGCTCCTCCAAATTAAAATTTTCAATAATTATAATATTAGTTTCTATATTTAAAAATAAAATTTCTAAATTTTCATTGGGTATTGTAAAAATAGGGAGTAATCACTTTAAGTTTTGAAGTAAATTTTAAGATAAAAAGGGGCGATTTGCCCCTTAAAAAATTCTATTATGAGTGGAAGTGAAATTCGTCTGGATGATCTAGTGCGTATCTAAATTTCTCCATATCGACCTTTTTATCCCAGATAGATACGATCATGCAGCCAACGGCATTACCGCAAAGGTTACCAACAGCACGCATCTCTGACATAAATTTATCAACGCCAAGTAGCACAGCCACGGTGACAACTGGTATGCCAGTGCTTGGGAGTGCGCTTAGTGTGCCAGCAAGGACGACAAAGCCAGATCCTGTAACGCCAACTGCGCCTTTACTTGTGATCATTAGCACGATTAAAATGCTTATTAGGTGCTCAAAGCTTAGCGGGATATTAAAGGCTTGCGCTAAGAAGATGACGCTTAAGCTTAGATAGATGTTGGTGCAGTCAAGGTTAAATGAGTAGCCAGTTGGGATGATAAGGCCAACCGCACCTCTATTTATACCAGCTGCTTCTAGCTTTTGCATAAGTGGTGCAAGGGCTGTCTCGCTCGAGCTTGTCGCAAAAACGACCAAGACCTCTTTTGAGATAAAGCGCATAAATTTAAAGACATTGACCTTGGCAAAGTAGCAAATGACGCCAAGCACGACAAAGATGAAAAAGCAGCTTGCAAGCGCCATAACGACAAGAAGCTCCATCATACCAAGAAGCGTTCCGATGCCAAATTTACCGATCAAATAAGCCATCGCCGAAAAGGCAGCCACTGGGCTAAATAGCATAAGCCAAGTAAGTAGCTTTAAGACATAGTGCTGGATAAATTCAAGCGGTTTTAGACAAGCTTGCTTTTTATCATGTGCAAGTAGTGAAAGCACGATAGCAACGACTATTGCCATGAAAAGCACTTGAAGTGTGTTTGACTTTATAAATGGATCAAGTATATGCACGTAAGGGAAGATGTCATCTACTGGCACAGCGCCTCTTAAAAGATGAAGTGTGTGCGCTAAAAAGCCGCTATTTGCGTCCATGTTGCCAGCTTGAGATGTAAATTTAGCCACGCTTGAGGCGTCAAGCTGAGTGTAGTCAAGGTTCATGCCATGTCCTGGACGAAGCGTCTCGCCAAAGATGATACCAACAGCAAGAGCAAGCGTGCTAACTATCTCAAAGTAGATAAATGCCTTAAGTCCGATGGTGCCAAGATCTTTTAAGCTCTCGAGTCCGACGATGCCTGAGACGATCGTTAAAAAGATGATAGGGCCGATTAAAATTTTAAGGGCTTTTATAAAATAATCAATGCCTGGCTTACTCGCTATGCCAAGCTCAGGTGCGACCATGCCGACTATAACACCGCCAACTATACCTATCACAACCCAAATGGCGAGATTGGTAAATAGTCTCACAAAGAGACTTTTTTGCGTTTTTGCACTCTCCATAAATTCCCCTTTTATAGGCTCTCTTTGATCTCTGCTGAGAGGATCTTATCGCCTTGTCTGATAGCATCAAGTACCTTTAAACTCTCGTCATCAACGCACTTTCCAAAGACTGTATGCACGCCGTCAAGATGAGGTTGCTTGCTGTGGCAGATGAAAAACTGCGATCCGCCAGTGTCACGGCCTGCGTGAGCCATGCTAAGGCTACCACGCTCGTGTTTTACCTTTTGGTTGTCGCATTCGCATTTTATCCTCCAGCCAGGACCGCCTGTGCCTGTGCCATTTGGGCAGCCGCCTTGGATGACGAAATTTGGTATAACTCTGTGAAAATTTAGGCCATTATAAAAGCCTGTTTTTATCAAATGGACAAAATTTGCAACAGCTTGTGGTGCATCCTCGGCAAAAAGCTCAAGTTTGATATCGCCTTTTTCTGTCTTTAAAACTGCAAATTTATCTTTTTTTAGCTCGTCTAAATTTATATCATAAACTTTTAACTCATCAAAACGCATGTTGCTCCTTTTTACTCGATATTTGTATAAACTGCTTGGACGTCATCGTCGTCTTCTAGCTTGTCAAGAAGCCTCTCAACCTCAAGCATTTGCTCTTCATTTAGGCTCACGGTTTGATTTGGTAAGTACTGAAGTGAAGCTTTTTTAACTACTAAATTTAGCTTCTCTATGCCTTCATGAAGTGTGCCAAAATTTGCGTAATCACCATAAACAAATAGTGCGTTTTCGTCTTCTTCGATGTCACTTAGACCATAATCAATCAGCTCAAGCTCGATCTCTTCGATGTCAGCACCTGGTTTTTCAAGCTCAAAAACGCTCTTTCTTGTAAACATAAAGCTAAGGCTACCACTTGGCAAAATTTCTCCGCCATTTTTGCTAAATATCGCTTTTACATTTGCAACTGTTCTTGTTGGGTTATCAGTAGCGCACTCAACGATGATTTGCACGCCGTGAGCTGCTTTACCGTCATAAAAGATAGTCTTGATATCAGCGCTATCTTTGCCATTTGCTCTTTTTATAGCCGCATCGATGTTATCTTTTGGCATATTTTCAGCTTTTGCTGCTGCGATAGCTGCACGAAGTTTTGGGTTCATATCTGGATCACATCCGCCATCTTTTGCCGCTACTGTTATAGCCTTTGCAAGTTTTGGAAATACCTTGCTCATCTTATCCCATCTAGCTTCTTTTGCTGCTCTTCGGTACTCAAATGCTCGTCCCATAAATATCCTTAAATAAATTTTTTACGGATTATAACTAAAAAAATTTTATACTTTTTTAAAACATTTTTAGTTTGCCTGCTAAAGCGCTTATTTTGTAAATTTGAAAATAATATTTGGTAAAAATTTAAGTTAAAGGCATATAATCACACTCATGATAAAAAATGCTCAAAAACAAGATGCAAAAATCTGCATAAAACTACTAAATTTAGCGATGGAGGATATCGCCTACAAGCTAAGTGGCTACGACGATCCTGCAAAAAGCGACGAAATTTTAGAGAAATTTTTTCAAAGCGAGACAAACAGACTTAGCTATAAAAATGTTTATGTCTATAGGCGTGACGACGTGATCATCGCTGCGATGTGCGCTTATTTTGGTGGCGACGCGTGGCAGTTTGATAGAGAAATTTCTCAGCATCTAAAGGCGCTTGGCAAAGATGCTAAGGTAGAAAAAGAGTGCTTTGACGATGAGTTTTATATAGATAGCATCGCTGTGGATGAGAAATTTAGAGGCCAAGGGCTTGCAAAAGAGCTTATCTTGCACTCATTTGCCAAAGCAAAAGAGCTAGGACATAAAAAGGTCTCGCTGATAGTTGATGTAAATAAGCCAAAAGTTCGTAAATTTTACGAGAGCCTTGGCTTTAAATTTAACACCAAAAAGATCATAAATTTACACGAATACAACCACATGATAAAGGAGATAATATGAAAACATTTGAGGTAAATAACGTGCATTGCCAAAACTGTGCAAATACTATAAAAAACGCACTTGAAGATGACTTTGGTGAGATAAAAGTCGATCTTAGCAAAGAGCCAAGGCAAGTAAGCCTTGATATAAAAGATGGCGATGTAGAGAAATTTAAATCAGAAATGGCTGATCTGGGATTTGACGTTATAAAGGAGCTTTGATATGCCTTTAAAAGTCAAGCTAAATATAGCGGGAATGAGCTGCGTAAATTGCTCAAACGCTATCGAGAAAGTTTCTAAAAAGATAGATGGGGTGCTTGAAGCAAATGTAAATTTTGCAAATGCAAGCGGTGAGTTTGTCCTAAAAGACGCCAGCGTGCGTGAAGTTTTAGAGCAAAAGATAAAAAAGCTTGGCTACTTTGTGGCGACAAATATTGATGAATTTGAAGCCAAAAGAGACGAGCATATAATCTCGATAAGAAATAAATTTATATTTGCATTTATCACAAGCATCGTGATAATGGCACTTGAGATGTTCGCGCCTCATAACTTGCTAGTAAATTTACTCATGCTAGTTTTAGCATTTTTGGTGCTAGCTTTTAGTGGCAAAGACTTCTTTACTCACGCCATAGAGGCTGTTAAAAACAAAAACTACGATATGAACGTGCTTGTAGCTCTTGGAAGCGGCAGTGCATTTTTATACTCGCTCTTTGTTGTGATCTTTTCAAATTTCATCCCAGATGATCTAAAAAACGTCTATATCTCGGGCGCAGCGATGATAATATCCTTTGTGCTGCTTGGCAAGTATCTTGAAGAGCGCTCAAAGGCAAAGGCAGGTGACTACCTAAAGACGCTACTTAAAATTTCGCCAAAGACCGCCTTTTTGGTCATGCCAGACGGACAGAGCAAAGAGGTAAATGTAAATGAGCTAAAAGTAGGCGACGTCGTCATCGTAAAAAATGGCTACAACATCCCAAGTGATGGCGTGATAGTTCAAGGTGGCGCTGAGATAGATGCTTCTATGCTTACAGGAGAGAGCTTGCCAGTTTATAAAGAGGTGGGAGATAGCGTATTTGCCGGCACTCTAAACACAAATGGCTACATAAGCGTAAAAGTGACGAAGAGCTCTTTTGAAAGCTTGCTATCTCAAATTTTAAGCCTACTAAGCGACGCTAGCTCTAAAAAGATGCCTATCGGACGGCTGGCTGACAAGATAGCAAACATCTTTGTGCCAAGCGTAGTGGCGATATCAGTTCTTACATTTTTAATATGGATAATTTTTAGTGGAAATTTCGCCTATGCGATCTCTAGCGCTATCTGCGTGCTTATCATCTCATGCCCATGCGCGCTTGGACTTGCTACGCCAATAGCAATAGTAAGCTCCCTCGCGCGTGGCGCAAAAGCTGGAATTTTAGTTAAAAACCCAGAGGTTTTGGAGCTTATAAAAGATGCTAAATTTGTAGCATTTGACAAAACTGGCACGCTAAGTAAGGGGCTAATTAGCGTCAAAAGTTCAAATTTGAGCGAAAAAGAGCTAGAGCTAGTGGCATCTGCTGAAAATTTAAGCGAGCATCCGATCTCAAAAGCGATCGTAAGATACGCAAAACAAAATTACATAAATTTACAAAAGCTAAATGGCAAATTTCAAAACGTAGTTGGTCAAGGCATCGTCTATGAAGATGAGAGCAACAAGATAATAATAGGTAACGAAAAGCTGCTCGCAGCAAACGATATCTTGCTAAATGAAGCAGATAGTGAAGCGATAAAAGAGGCTACAAGTGACGGAAGCGGCGTCATACTTTGCGCGCTAAATCAAAAATTTAGTGGCTTTTTAACACTAAGTGATGAGCTAAAAAATGAAGCAAATAGCGTTATAAACGAGCTTGCAAGGCTAAATTTACAAAGCGTGATCCTCTCAGGTGATGATAAAAAAGTAGTGGCAAATATCGCTAGCAAGCTAAATGTGAGCGAATATTATGCAAATATGCTGCCTGAGGACAAATTTAACAAGGTAAAAGAGCTCATGAGCCGAGGTGGCGTGATCTTTGTAGGGGACGGCATAAACGACTCACCATCGCTTAAAGAAGCTAGTGTTGGCATCGCTATGAACTCAGGCTCAGACATCGCTAAAGGCGCTGGCGATATCGTGCTTGTAAAAAACGATCTGCGTGGCGTGAGCGGGCTTGTAAAGCTTGCAAATGCGACTATTGCTAACATAAAAGAGAATTTGTTTTGGGCATTTATGTATAACGCCATTTGCATACCAGTGGCTGCTGGCGTGCTATATCCGGTATTTGGACTGCTTCTAAGCCCAGTTTATGGCTCTATGGCGATGTGCTTAAGCTCGGTCACTGTCGTGCTAAATGCGCTTAGACTTAGATATTTGAAGCTTAAGGATTAAATTTGAGACTTGGAGAGCTTTACAGCGTTGTAGCAGCTGCACTTGCTACAAATTTTAATGGCATCTTGGGCGTCTCATCTTTTATGCGTATCAAAAAGACAAGTGCGTGGATAACGCAGACAAAGAGCGATGCGAACGTAAAAGGAAATGAGCTTTACGCTAAATTTATCAAAGATGAGAGTAGTGCGGCTCTGTGTGATGATTTTGTCATTTTAAAGGCAAAATTTGAAGCAAACTACTATTTTTCAAGTGCAAAAGATGATTTGGCGCAATTTTATAAAGCTATAAATTTTGAGCCAAAAATGGGCGAGGTGGATAGTATCTCAAATCAGCTCATTTTGATAGCAAATATCTTAAAAAAAGAGGCGACTAAAGAGTCTATGCAACTTCTTGCTGCTTTTAGCCTCTCTTTTTTCTTGCCATATGCCGAGCAACTTGCAAAAGAGCTCGAGCAAAACGCAGCTAGCAGTTTTTATAAGTCGATGGGATATTTTTTAGAGGATTTTTGTTTGGTTTTAAAAACTATTATCGGTAAGGCTTAGTCTTAAGCCTGTACCATTTCAGTCATTTGAGTTTTAATACTTAAAATGTTATTTTGAATGCTTGATTGTTCTAAATTTAGATGATGAAGCATCTGCATAGAATCACGATCTTTCAGGTGCTGGATGCTTGAAATTTGATCAGCTATATCGCTTCTTTGATCTTGTAATTTTTCTAAATTTTTTTGTAACTCTGTGACATCTTCTTTTCTAATAATTGTAGGTTTTTGTCTAACTTCTTCTCTTTGTTCGACATGCACATCATTACTTCTAACGATATCTTTTGTACCATAGCCAGAAGATACTAATATGCTGGTTTTAGCGCTACTTGATGATATAGATGTGTAGCCATTATGATAGAAAACATTTGAGTTCATATTTGCATCTATTTGCATATCGTCCTTCCTTTTTAGTTTATTTCTTCATTTATAACTATATCGGCAATAAATCAAAAAACTTGAAATAGTTTTTAAAAAGTTGCTGGGCGAATTATATTTTAATAACCTTAAATGTAAATTATATATATAACTTTTTTACTACTCTAGCATAATTTTTATATTACATTTCACTTTTTTGGCCAAAAAATTATTTTTAAAATGCTCGTAAAAGCCTAGTTAAGCACCATTTTGTTAAAATCACGCAAAACTAATCAAAGGCAAAGCTATGAAAAAAGATGAAAACGCACATAAAAAGATGTGGGAGGGTAGATTTAGCGAGGCTAGCTCGAAGTTGCTCGAGGAATTTAACGCTTCTATAAATTTTGATAAAAATCTTTTTGAAGAGGACATCGCTGGCAGTAAGGCGCACGCAAAGATGCTTGGGATTTGCGGAATTTTAAAAAAAGATGAGTCAGAGGCGATCATAAAAGGGCTTGATGAGGTTTTGGCTGAGATAAGAGCTGGTAAATTTGCTTTTAAGATAGAAGATGAGGATATCCACATGGCGGTTGAAAAGCGTCTTAGCGAGATCATCGGAGCTGAGCTTGGTGGCAGACTTCACACAGCTAGAAGTAGAAACGATCAAGTTGCGCTTGATTTTAAATTTTACGTTTTGAAGAAAAATTTAGAAATTTCATCTCTCATCAAAGTGCTCATCGCCACGCTTACAAATTTAGCCAAAAACCACAAAGATACGCTAATGCCAGGCTACACGCACCTTCAGCATGCCCAGCCAGTAAGCCTTAGCTACCATTTGCTAGCCTACGCTTTTATGTTTAAAAGGGATTTTGAGCGATTTGTTAGCTCATATGAGCGAAACAACCTAAGTCCACTTGGCTCAGCAGCCCTTGCAGGCACGCCACACAAGATAGATAGAACTATCGTTGCAAGCGAGCTTGGCTTTGCAGGCTGCACGCAAAATGCGATGGATAGCGTGAGTGACCGCGACTATGCGCTGGAGATTTTATTTAACATTAGCGTTTTTATGACGCACGCTTCTAGGCTCTGCGAGGAGCTCATACTTTGGAGCTCGCAAGAATTTGGCTTTGTAAGCATTAGTGATGCTTATAGCACGGGCAGCTCCATCATGCCTCAAAAGAAAAATCCAGACGTCGCTGAACTCATACGCGGTAAAACTGGGCGTGTAAATGGAAATTTAGTAGCGCTGCTAACTACGATGAAGGGCTTGCCACTTGCTTACAATAAAGATATGCAAGAAGATAAAGAGGGCGTTTTTGATAGCGTTGCGACCATTTTAAGCTCGGCTACTATCCTAAATGAGATGATAAAAACGGCTAAATTTAATGAAAAAAATATGCTAAAAGCGACAAAAACCGGGCATCTAAGTGCCACTGATCTAGCGGACTATCTAGTGCGTGAGAAAAATATCCCATTTAGAACGGCGCACTTTATCACTGGAAAAGCTGTAGCAAAGGCTGAAAGCTTGGGGCTTGATCTAAGCGAGCTAAACAAAGAACAGCTAAAAAGTGTCGATGAAAATTTAGATGAAAATGCCATTAAATTTCTAGATCTGCACGCTTCAAAAGAGGCTCGCACTTCAAAAGGCGGCACGGCAAACAAAAGCGTTGAAGAGCAAATTAAAATTTTAGACGACTGGCTTAAGTAAAAAGAGTTATAATTACGCAAAATTTACAAATTTTAAAGGATGAAAAATGTTTTTTGACAGCAAAAGTAAAGAGCTTGGTAGTAAAAATGAAGCTTTAGAGAGAGAAAATGAAGCTTTAAAGGCTGAGATTTTAGCACTTAAAAATGAGCTAAAAAATGCCAAAACTTGCGAGCCAAAAGAGCAAGCTAAGGATAAGCAAGAGGCTATAAATTTGCTGCTTACTAGCTATCAAGATGGTATGAATTTCTTACAATCAACCATCGAAGAAAACCTAAAAATGCTTGAAAATATAAACCATTTAAATGAAAAAACCTTCAAAGAAACAGGCGAGCTAAAGTCTCAAACGGCTGAAATTTTAAGCTCGATCGAGCAAGTAAGCCAGATGAGTGGTGACCTATCAAACGACGCCTCTTCGCTTGATGGAAGCGTAAATTCTATCGTTGAGATCATAAATCTCATAAAAGATATCTCAGATCAGACAAATTTGCTAGCGCTAAATGCTGCTATCGAGGCGGCTCGTGCGGGCGAGCATGGACGAGGCTTTGCGGTTGTTGCAGATGAGGTTAGAAAGCTTGCAGAGCGCACGCAAAAGGCTACGCTTGAGGTTGAAGTAAATATAAATGGCCTTAAGCAAAGTGCAAACACAATGATCGAAATGAGTGAGAGTTTCTCTAAAATTTCAGCAAATGCGATGCAAATTTTAGGCGGTTTTGAGGGCAACATCTCAAGCGTAAATGCCAACACGCAAAACATCCTAAATCAAGCTCTAAACGTAACAAACGAGGTCAATGTAAGTAACGGCAAGATAGATCACATCAACATGAAGCTAAATGGCTACCGAGGCGTTTTGCTTGGCGAGATAAATAAAATTCAAAGTGTGCATGAGTGTAGATTTGGCAAGTGGTATGAAAAAGATGTGAAAAATACCATCATAAAAGATCCAAGAACTCTCTCAAGCATAGCTGCGCACCACGAAAATGTCCATCACGGACTAGATAAGGCTATGGCGATTTTTGCTGACAAAGATAAGGGGCATTTAGCAGGTGTCGAGATACTAAAAGATGTCGAGCACTCAAGTAAAGCAGGCTTTGAAGAGCTACTTGAAGCGGTAAAAGCTGCTAGAAAGTAAGCAAATATAAATGGCTGGATTTCTAGCCATTTAGACGCAACTATCTTATCTCATACCTTTTTGAAACTACGTGGTAGTAAAAGGCTCCAACGAAAAATAGGCTTCCCATGAAGGCTGCGATCATCTCCACGCTTAGTCCAAGCTCGTATAAAAAGCCGATCGCAAATGAGATAAGTGCGCTAAATCCAAGAAAAACCATATCGTTATACGCGATCACTCTGCCGTAAAACTCTTTTTGGCAGTTTTGCTGAAGCAGTGTGTAGGTGTAGCTCCAAAGGCTTGACGTGCAAAATCCTGCAAAGATGATGCCAATGAGCGAGAGATAAAAATTTCGCAAAGAGAGCGCCCAGATGATGATGCCAAGCCCTTGACCGATGTAGATGTAGATGAGAGTTTTTTTGTTCATAAATTTACTAAGCATGGCTGGCGCAAACATAAGTGAGATCGACCTTGAGGCGTTTAGCAGGCCAATAACCAGCGAGGTTGAGAGTAAATTTGCGTATCTATAGTCAGCCAAAAGTGCGATCAATGCGTCATAAGCAGTGATACCAACAAAGGCGTGCAAAAATATAAGATGCACGATGAGCCTATTTTCTTTTAGATATTTAAGGCCGTTTTTTAGCATTTTTAGAGGTTTTTCTATAAATTCTGGCTTTAGCTCGTCTAGTTTTAAAAGATATAAAAAGCCAAAACTGCAAAGATAAAGAGCTCCATCAAGCAAAAAGGCGCTTTTGATGCCAAAAAAGTGTATATAAACGCCAGCAAGCCCCATACCAGCGGTGTATGAGACCGCCCAGATGATCGAGTGGATCTCATTTGCAAGCTTTAGGCTCTCTTTGCTTAAAATTTTTGGCAGCACGCTCATCTCTACTTGAAAATACATCCCACCAACGCCGTTTCTGATAAAAATGATAAGCAAAAGCAGCCATAAATAATCAAGCGAATTTATAAAAAGTAGCATAAAAACGCTTATGGTCTCAACCGCCATCATGATAACAAGCATAGGTTTTGGGCTAAATTTATCAACCAAAATACCACTAAATGGAGCGATGACAACACCCGGGATAAACGCCATCGCCGCACTTAGTGTAAGTGCCCAAACAGGAGCGTCAAGCAAGATAAGTAGCGTAAAGATGCCAGTGTGCGAGAACCACACACCAAAGTAGCACATGAGCTGGATGGTGCTTAAAAGGCGGAAATTTCTCTCGCCCTTTAAAAGCTTAAGATACTCTTTCAAGCTACTGGTTCCACATGAGAGTTATCTGTTCTATTTGTGCCTCATCTGGGATCTGGCTTAAGCTTGTTATCTCTTGTGCGAGCGGATTTTTAAGCTTTACAAGCATATCGTGGCTGTCTATTTTTAGATAGATATTGTTTGCGTCGCTTTGAAATTTAGAGATGACAAGGGCGTTTTTTATATCTTTGAAATTTGATTTTAGGCTGATATTTTCAGGAGTTTTAAACTCGTTTGAGTAAATTTCAATGCTTGTGATGATGCCATTTAGCAAGGTGTATTCAAAAATTCTCTCGTTTTTGCTTGTGACGATGTAGCTATTTTCTTTTTTAGTATTGTCTCTTTTTATGTTTTTTGCGCCATAAAATTTCATCACATCAGCGTTTGCTGACTCGTTTGTAAGTTTCGCAAAAAAGCCCTTGCCAAAGAGGCTAGATCTGCCTTTTTCTCTTTTGTAGTGTCCGCTTATGTGAGCATTTTTGCAAATTTTATCGTTTGCGATTATGAAGATATCGTTAGCTGTTTTATGCACACTTAAAGCCACGCCTTTTTCGTCTAAAAGGTAGAAAATGCCCTTATCGTAGATGAGCTCGGCGCTAAAGCTGCAAAGTGGGGCGCCATCTTTTAGCGATGAGTAAAAACTTATCTTTGCACCATTTTTACTAGGCACAAGCACAAGCTCTAAAAAGCCATTTTTGTCTTTAAATTTAGAAAATCTAGCGTAAAAACTATCCTTGTATGCCTTATTTACCGGCTCGTAATTATAAATTTGAGCTAGCACGCCAACTCGTTTATTTTTCTTATCATCAAGCTGAAGAAGTGAGTTTTTGTTTGGCACAAAGTAGCTTAGTGCGCCACTTTCATCTTTTAGCACGATAGCGCTCTCATCGACATCAAATGTGCCACCTTTTTCTACCAAGGTAGCAGCCTTATCCATTGTAAGCATAGTTTTTGTGTAGGTTTTGTCTTTATTTAGAGTTAAGATGGTCTTCACGCCCTCGCAGTTTGAGCATGGCAAGGTTGTGTAGTAGCTCGTGTAGATAGAGTTTGAAAGTATTAGTTTTTCTGGTTTTTTGGGTTTTTCATCTCTAAGAAGAGGTTTTTCTTCTTTTGATTTTTGTGTTTGTTCTTGATTTTGTGGCTTTAAATTTTCATTTTTCGCGCAGCCGATGATGAAAAATGAGATAAGTATGGCAAAAAGATATTTCATTTGCAACTCCTTAAAAATTGCAAAATTATATCATTTTGCCTTTAAAATTTATTTTACGCGTTTAAAGATGTATTTATCTTTTAGCTCGCCAGTGACCTCTTTTTGATCCATGTCAAGCATCTTTAGGCTCTCTCCCTCGATCTTATAAAAGCTCTTCTCTTTATACTCATCAACGGTTGTGATGACGCCGTTTTTGACTGAGTATTTGCCCTTGCTAACGGCTTTGTAGTTGTCTTTTGACTTATAGTTCATCACACTTTCAAATGTGCCATCCTTTTTTAGTGTGAGGGTTGAGTCTATGCCCATGCAGCTAGCGCAAGGTAAAAATGCCTTATAAGTGCCTTCGATGCTGCTTACTGGAGCCATGCAGCTACCTTTTACTTCACATTTGCCTTGTGGGACGCTCGCGCTTTGGTTTGACGTAGCGCAACCTGCTAAAAGTAGAGCTGCACTTAGTGCAAAGATAAAATTTTTCATGCTGATCCTTTTTAAAAGATAAAATTTAAAAATGTATTATAATACTTAAGAAAATAACAAATTATAAATTAAAGGAGAGAAGATGCAAGTTGAGACATTTGGCGTTTTAGTCGTTGTTTTGGTCATTTTTGCATTTTTGTTTTTAAAAGCTGGCATCAAGATCGTATCGCAAGCAGATAACCTGCTGATCGAGCGACTTGGTAAATTTCACAAGGTGCTTGATGGAGGATTTCACATCATCATCCCATTTGTCGATCAGATAAGAGCGATCATAACTATAAAAGAGCAACTTGTTGATATCACAAAACAGCAAGTCATCACAAAAGATAATGTTAATATTAGTGTCGATGGCATCGTCTTTTTAAAGGTATTTGACGCAAAAATGGCGGTTTATAATGTTGATAACTACAAACGCGCCATTGCAAATTTAGCCATGACAACGCTTCGTGGCGAGATAGGAGCGATGAACCTTGATGATACGCTAAGCTCACGTGACCGCCTAAATGCCGCACTTCAAGTAGCTCTTGGTGATGCAGCTGGCAACTGGGGCGTAAAGATCATGAGGGTTGAAATTTCTGAAATTTCTGTCCCGCTTGGTATCGAAGAGGCGATGAATATGCAGATGAAGGCTGAGCGTGAAAAGCGCGCGATCGAGCTAAAAGCCTTGGCTGAAAAAGAGGCACTCATCCGAAACGCAGAGGCGCTAAAACAAGAAAAAGTGCTTCAAGCAGAGGCGATCGAGCGTATGGCTGATGCGAAAAAATACGAGCAAATCGCCATTGCAACGGCTCAAAAAGAGGCTATGGATATGATAAATGACAGCATGAGCAAAAACGCAAATGCGGCTGAATTTTTGCTTGCGCGTGACAGGGTCGGGGCATTTAGCGAGCTAGCTAAAAACAGTTCAAAAGATAAAATTTTAGTCCCTTACGAGGCGACTGAGCTCATCGGCTCGCTTAGCGTTTTAAAAAATTTCTTAGCTAAGGATAAGGCGTGATAAGTCCTTTTATAATGATAGCCATCGGCGCGCTCTTATGCGTGGCTGAGCTTATGCTATTTTCATTTTATCTGCTCTTTTTTGGCGTCGCTTTTATCATCGTCGGAGCGGTAAATTTTGGCTTTAATTTTGAGTGGAGCTTTCAAATTTTAGCTGTTTTAGTGCTTGCCTTTATCTTGCTTGCACTCTTAAAGGCGCCTTTAAAGAGTAAATTTATGGCTAAAAAAGAGAGCTTTAACGAGGAGTTTTTAGATGAGCCAGGAGTTGGCGAGATCAGAGAAAATATGGTCTATTTTAAAGGCACTCTTTGGAAATACGACGGAGCGCTAAAAAACGGCGAGAAAGTGCAGGTTTTAGGCACTAAAGGCGATAAGGTTATATTAAAATAAAGTGCCATTTGGCACTTTATCTATTTTGCGTGAGCTGGACAGCCTGCTGGCATTTGCTCATGCATCGCATCTTGCATGCCATGATGTGGGCAGCTTGGCATATTTTCTTGCATCATCTTTTGATGATGAGCACATCCACAACTTGCTCCTTGAGGCCCAGCTGGCTTTGGCTCATTTTTAGCACAACCAACTAAAAATAGCCCGCAGATAACGGCAAATATCACCTTTTTCATAACTCGCTCCTTTAAAGAATTTCTCACATTTTAGCCTTTAAAAATTAATTTTTCATAACGCCTGATTTATCATATTTAAAAGCATTTTTGGCTAAACTCTCGCCCAAAAATAAGCAAAATAAAAGGTTAAATTTGAAAAGACTTAGTGTAAATGAAGCCATCGATCTTATAGAAAATGCACCGCTTCACGAGCTTGGCAAGATGGCGCTAGCTAGAAAAAAAGAGCTTCATCCAGAGGGCATAACGACCTTCATCGTAGATCGCAACATCAACTATACAAATGTCTGCTGGGTGGATTGTAAATTTTGCGCATTTTACCGCCACGCAAAAGAAGAGGACGCTTATGTGCTAAGTTTTGAGGAGATCGGCAAGAAGATCGAGGAGCTTATCGCCATTGGCGGCACGCAAATTTTATTTCAAGGTGGCGTTCATCCAAAGCTAAAGATCGAGTGGTACGAGGAGCTTGTAAGCTACATCAGCAAGCACTATCCAAGCATCACGATACATGGTTTTTCTGCCGTTGAGATCGACTACATAGCAAGAGTTTCAAAAATTTCTACAAAAGAGGTCTTAAGGCGCCTAACCGAAAAGGGCTTATACTCGATGCCAGGGGCTGGAGCGGAGATTTTAAGCGATAGAGTGCGTGACATCATCGCCCCAAAAAAGTGCGACACCGCAGACTGGCTTCGCATACACAAAGAGGCGCACGAGCTTGGCATGAAGACGACTGCGACGATGATGTTTGGCACGGTTGAGAGCACTCGCGAGATCGTAGAGCACTGGGAGCATATCAGAAATTTACAAGATGAAACGGCTGGATTTAGGGCATTTATACTTTGGAGCTTTCAAGGGCTAAATACAAAGCTCATGCAAGAATTTCCAGAGATCAAAAAGCAAAGCTCAAACGTCTACCTAAGGCTTCTTGCAGTCTCAAGGCTCTTTTTGGATAACTTTAAAAATATCCAAAGCAGCTGGGTCACGCAGGGCAGCTACGTAGGCCAGCTCGCACTTCTTTTTGGCGCAAACGACCTTGGTAGCACGATGATGGAAGAAAACGTCGTAAAAGCCGCAGGTGCTAGCTTTAGGATGAATCAAGACCAGATGATCGAGCTTATAAAAGATGTCGGCGAAATTCCAGCTAAGCGCAACACAAACTACGATATTTTGGAGAAATTTTAGATGAAAATTTTAGATATCAATGTAAAAAATGTAAAAATCCCAGTCGTTTTTGAAAGCTCAAAAGCGATGCCAGTAGTGAGCCTAAAGCTAGTTTTCAAAGCAGCTGGTAGCTCGCAAAATGGCAAGCTAGCAGGCCTTGCAAGACTAAGTGCAAATTTACTAAACGAGGGCGATATGAAGCTAGGCTCGGCTAAATTTGCTAAAGAGCTTGAAGTAAGGGCGATCAGCCTAAATGCAAGCTGCGGCTTTGAGACATTTTGCATCGATATAAACTGCCTAAAAGAGCACTTTGTCTTTGCGTGTGGCAAGCTAAAAGAGCTTCTGCTAGCTCCAAATTTAACAGAAGAAATTCTAAATAGGTGCAAAACCGTCACACTTGGCGAGATCGCAGCAAATGAAAACGACTTTGACTACGTGGCAAGACAGGGGCTTTTTGAGATTTTATACCCAAAAAGCGTGCTTTCAGAGCCAAGTATCGGTACTAAAAAGAGCATAAAAGCGATCACGCTTGAAGATGTGAGAAAGTTTTTAAACGAGCATTTAGACCTTTCAAATTTGCTTTGCGTGCTTGGTGGCGACATCGATGAGAAGCAGACAAAAGAGCTTGCTAGCGTTTTAGAGATCCTAAAGCCTGGCAAGGTGCGAAAACTAGAGCGCTTTAGCCCAAGTGACAAGTGCGAAAGCAGCGAGATCATCAGGCAAAGCGAGCAGGCCTACATCTACTTTGGCGCGCCATTTGATGTAAAGCCTGAAGAGAAATACAAGGCCGCAGTGGCGACATTTATCCTAGGCGAGGGTGGCTTTGGCTCGAGGCTCATGGAGGAGATACGCGTGAAAAGAGGGCTTGCATACAGCGCCTACGCTAGAAATTTGCTAAATCTATCTTACAGCCAGCTTTACGGCTACATGCAGACAAAAAATGAGAAAAAAGATGAAGCGATCGCTGTTATAAAAGAGGAAATTTTAAAATTTAGTAAAAAAGGCGTTAGCAAGGCCGAGCTTGAGCAGGCGAAAAAATTTTTACTTGGCTCGTTGCCGCTTAGACTTGAGACGCTATTTAAGCGCCTTGATATCGCGCAGGGTGAGTTTTATGAGCATGGCGAACTTGGGGCATTTTTAAAGGACCTTGATAAAATTTCAGCCCTTTCGCTAAGTGAGCTAAATAGCTTCATAAAAGCCCACGCAGAGATCAATCAGCTAAGTTTTTGCGTCCTAAAAAATGAAATTTGAAGCAAGCGACAGAGCAAAACTTCTAAAAATAGGCGTGCTTAGCCTGCTTGACCTTGCTCTCGTGCTACCAAAGGGCTTTGAGGATACGACGATCGCTAAGAGCCCAAGAGAGGGGCAGGTCTGCATAAATGTAAAGATCACCTCACTCGCCTCGCGCCCTGGCATGCTGACAGCGCTTGCCTTTTGCGAGCAGTGGCAAAGTAGCGTAAAGATCGTCATTTTTAACGCAAAGTCTTGGCACTACGGCGCTTTTAAAACGGGCAAAGAGATGGCTATATATGGACTTTGCTCCTACGCCTTTGGCTCGTGGCAGATCGTAAATCCAAAAATCACCACAAAAATAGGTCAGATCGTGCCTAAATTTAAGACCGAGCTAAAAGATGAGGAGCTAAAAAAACTCATCTTAAAATATCTAAATTTACAAAATTTACTGGCTGAGGGCTTAAACGAAAAAGAGGCTAAATTTCTAGCTGATCTGCAAAGGCTAGATGAGCAAAGTGTGCAAATTTTATACCGCCTAAAAAATGATGGCGAGGGCTTAGAAATCTTAAAATTTGTAGAAATTTTTAACTACATAAAAAAGCTAAGTGCCAAAAAAACCTACTTTAAAAGCCCTAAAATCAAGCTTTTTGACATAAACTCTTGGCTTAAGAGCCTGCCATTTACGCCGACAAACGACCAGATAAACGCCATAAATGATATCAGAGACGACCTTAGCGCCGTGCAGGCAAAAAGGCGCGTCATAATGGGCGACGTGGGAAGTGGCAAGACGCTAGTGATCCTAGCAGCTGCGCTTAGCGTCTATCCGCAAAGTGCCATTTTGATGGCGCCAACAAGCATCTTAAGCGAGCAAATTTATAATGAAGCAAAGAGGCTGCTGCCGCCTTTTATGAACGTGATGCTGGTGCGAAGCGGTGAGAAAAAGATAGACTTTAGCGGGGTAAATTTGATCGTTGGCACGCATGCGCTACTCTTTCACGAGCTGCCAAACTCGCCACTTGTTATGGTCGATGAGCAGCACCGTTTTGGCTCAAACCAGCGCAAAAAGATAGAGGAGCTTGCCTCAAGCGAGGACGAGCGGGCAAATTTCGTGCAGTTTTCAGCTACGCCAATACCTAGGACGCTAAGTTTAATCCAGTCTGAGATCGTAAATTTTAGCTTTTTAAAGCAGATGCCGTTTAAGAAAAATATAATGAGCCAAATTTTAGGCGCTAGCGAGTTTGGCTACCTGCTGGCTCACATCAAAAAGCAGCTTGCGGGCGGCTTTCAAGTAGCCATCATCTATCCGTTAGTCGAGAGCAGTGAGAGCTCAAACTACCAAAGTCTAAGCGAGGCACAGGGCTTTTGGCTAAAGAATTTCAAAAATGTCTTCGTCACGCACGGCAAGGATAAAGAAAAAGAGGAAATTTTAAGGCGGTTTAGAGAAGAGGGCGAAATTTTGCTCTCAACAACCGTTGTTGAGGTGGGTATCTCGCTACCAAGGCTAAATACTATCGTGATCGTGGGCGCTGAGAGGTTGGGGCTTGCCACGCTTCATCAGCTGCGAGGCAGAGTGGGGCGAAATGGCGGCGATGGATACTGCTTTTTATTTACCAAGCTAAAAGAGGCGCCAGCTAGGCTAAAAGAATTTTGCGCGATAAACGACGGCTTTAAGGTGGCCGAGCTTGATCTGAAAAACCGCCAAAGCGGCGATATACTAAATGGCTTTTTTCAGCACGGAGCGACCTTTAACTTCTACGACTACGAGGACGATATCACGCAGGCTGCAAAGGCCAGAGTGGCGGAATTTAAAAATAAAGCTCAAATTTGATCTTGTGGGTTGCGTTAAGTTTAGGGTGGATGATTGTTTTTGGCTGAAGTGATATAAATTTGCGTCAAATTTAAGATGAGAGCGCAAGCTTTCATGACTAGCTTTAAATTTGATAGAAAATGGCAACTATTACGCGGCTTATTTAGCTTTATTGCGACTGGTCTTGTCTTTTTCAATATCGCTATTAATAAAAAGGTTCAGTCTAGGCTCTCTGTGGCAAAATGGCTCAGGGTTTAAAAACATCTTTACTTTTGCGCTATACCTAAATTTGTCTTGCCTAGCAAAATCTAACCTTTCGCAGGCTCTTTTTCAAATTTATATGAAATTTGATATGGCGGGATAAATTTGCTCTTTTTGTCACTCACTCCCAAACTCCTATATTTTCTTTCTTAAATTTCGCCATCATATCTTCGTTACCAGTGTTTTCGCTAATCCAAATCCACTCTTTGATATTTTTCGTTAGCCATTCGTTTTTTACTGCGTATTTACAAACAAATAATGCTAGGTTTGCTAAATCTTTTTCATTGCCTTTTGCATGAAAGGTATTTTTGTCAATCCTAATCAGATTACATTGTTCGGCGAGTTTATCCAAATACTCGTAAATTACGTCTAGCTTATACTTTTTCTCCCTTAAAACCTTTTCTTCATCGATCACGATCTTTGTGCCTAGTAGCGGGTAAGCCATTGTTATCCTTTCAAATTTATTTTGCATTTTAGCATTTATGATTAGTAAATTTAAGTAGAAATTTTTAGATAAAACGAGTGATCTGCCCTTAAAAATTAAGAGCAGATAAATTTAGAGTGGATAAGTGAGGCAGCAGTTTCTTTTTACTTCGTCGATGTAGCTCACGTTTAAATTTAGTCCGTAAAGCTGGCTTAAATTCTCGCTTCTAATTATCTCATCAACCGTGCCAAATCCAACCTCGCCATCACCCTTTACAAGAGCGACATATCCGCCAAGAAGCACGGCAAAGTCAGGGTTGTGAGTAGTTAGCACGACCGAGTAGCCAAGCTCTTTTAGCCACTTGACGGTGCGTAGGAATTTATACTGGTTGCCAAAATCAAGCGCGCTCGTTGGCTCATCAAATATGATCATCTTTGGCTGCGCCGCCATCGCACGAGCGATCATACACATCTGCTTTTGACCGCCACTCATCTGCGTGATGAAGCGATCTTCAAGATACTCGATCTCAAGCTTTTTGGTGTAAATTCTAGCGATCTCCTCGTCCTCTTTGCTAGGTCTTGCAAAGATACCAAGGTGCGCCGCGCGACCCATCGTGATAAACTCAAGTCCGGTGTAGTCATACTCTGTAACTTCGCTTTGAGCCACGTACGCCATGATCTTAGCGCGCTCTTTGTTGCTTAGGCTATCTACATTTTTGCCATCAAGGAAAATTTCTCCTGAAACTGGCTTTAGCGAGCCGCTTATTAAGCCTAAAGTTGTTGATTTGCCAGCTCCATTTCGACCAAGTATGGTTAAAATTTCCCCAGCGCCTATTTTTAAATTTACATTTTCTAGTTTGCCAGCCCCATTTGGGTAGCTAAAGTTTAAATTTCTAACTTCAAGCATCACGCAACCTTTTTATTTCGCCATAAAACCCAGACGAAAAATACCGTGCCGATAAAGCCAGTAAGTACGCCAAGAGGCACTTCGCTCACGCTTATGCTGCGCGCTAAAGTATCTACAAAAAGCAAAAATATCGCACCCATAAATATGCTTGCAGGCATGCTTTTTATGTTATTTGCGCCAACTAACATACGCGCTAAGTGAGGCATGAGAAGTCCCACCCAAGCGACTATGCCGCTTATGCAGACGCTGCATGCTGTAAGAAGCGTAGCGCAGATGATGATGACAGCGCGCTCAAAAGCCACATTTACGCCTAGTCTTGCCGCACTCTCGTCGCCAAGAGAGAGCAAATTTATACGCCAGCTCATGGCTATTAGCAAAATGGCGCAGATGATCATCACTGGAGCGATGTATATTAAGTTATCGCTATCAAGCTTAGCAAGGCTACCAAGCTGCCAATAAACAATGTCAGGTAGCTTCGTCTCAGGGTCTGCGACATACTTTAAAAAGCCGATTATTGAGCCCATGAGGCCACTTACGATGATACCAGAAAGAACCAGCATAAGCGTGCTCGCGCGCCCCATCATCTTAGGTATGGCTAGAGTGATAGCAACGGCTGCTAGGCCAAAGCCAAAGGCAAAAACCTGCACCCAAAATAGCGATAGATCAAAGATGATCGCAGTGGCAGCTCCCACGCAAGCGCCAGCCGAGACGCCTAGAAGGTCAGGGCTTACTAGCTGGTTTTTAAAGACGCCTTGATAGGCCGCACCACTCACGCTAAGAGCAGCTCCAACAAGGATGGCTGCGATGATACGTGGGATGCGTAAATTTTCTATCACGTTTGTGATGTTGCTAGCTGCACCATCTCCAAAACCAAAGCTGTGAGCTAGCACGCTAAAGACATCGCTAAAAGGTATGTAAAACCTACCAACGCCAAGTGCGACAAAGGCGCAAACAAGCGTTAGTAGAGCTAAAAATATAGCAACTATTGAAAAATTTGCGTTTTTCATATCTTACTTGCCGCTACCGTCTGGATTTAGACCTTTTAAGATATAGCCATACTCTTTGTCACTAAGATCGTGATTTAAAAACTCTTTATAAAACTCTTTTGTTTTTACTTTCATATCGACATCTTTAAATAGATCTGGTTGGATAGTTTTTGCTGCCCATAAAATTTGAAGTACGTTTTCAGCACCATATCTATCCCAGCTAAATACACCTTTTGGGTTACCGTAAATTTTGCCGTTTTTCACAGCATTTGAGCCAGAGAATGCAGGGTGCTCTTTTATCTTTTTGATCTGTGTGTCTGTGTCATTGCCGCCAACGATGATGATATCAGGATTTGCATTGATGATCTCTTCAGCGCTAACTTCGATCATTGAACCCTCAGTATTGATAGCATTTACACCGCCACCTAGCTTTATCCAAGTGTTTTGGATTGTGTTTGTACCATCAATTTTTAGCAAATTTGCACCACCAAGAAGGTGAAGTACTTTTGGACGTTTAGCATCAGGGATGCTTTTTGTTCTTGCTGTTACAAACTCAGAGTTATCGTGGATTTTATTAGCAAGTTTTTCAGCTTTTTTTCTAGCGTCATCAGTGCCTATAACTTCAGCTGTTGCGTAGATGCTTTTCTCCATATCTGGATAGTCTCTAAAGATCAAATTTACCGCGCTAAAGCCGTTTTTGATAAGCTCGTCTTGGTAGTTTTTGTTAGAAACTATGATAACATCAGGGGCAAGCTTAACAAGCTCTTCGATCTGAAGGTCTTTGCCGTTTAGTGCAGCTGGTAAATTTTTAAGTTTTGGATAGATGTGCTCAAACCACTTGTTGGTTTTGATCAGATCAGTTGTGGCTACAACCTTATCCATACCGCCAAGTGCTAGGATGATCTCGTTGTTTGCATTCCACAGTGCTGCGATCTTCTCAACTTTTCCTGGGACGCTTACTTTTACGCCTTGCATATCGGTGATACTTCTTGCAGAGTCAGCTGCGCTTAGGCTAAGAGCCGCAAAAAGTGAAGCAACAAGGCCTATTTTAGCCACTTTGTGCATGAAATTCATTTGCATATTTTTTCCTTTTTTCGTGTGAAATAGTTTGATTGGTATATTACTGCTATTTACATTAATATTATGTAAAATTTGCATATACATTGTGAAGAATTTGCATATATTGTAAATTCTTATAAAACTAATAGGATAAATTCTCTCCTTCTATTGACATATGTTATTAATCACTATTTTGAAATGAGATAAACTTTCTCCTAAATTTTAAAAAAGGAGAATCAATGCGTGAATACAAAAGATACTGGCTCGCATTTGTTGCTGTGCTGGTAGTTTGCTTTAGTATTTTAGGCTACTATGGCGTTGAGGTTTATAGAAATTCGCCTCCAGTTGTAAATTTTACTGACGAAAATGGCAAGGTCGTAATCGACAAAGAGAGTATCTATAAAGGTCAAGAGGCTTGGCAAAGCATAGGCGGTATGCAGGTTGGCTCTGTTTGGGGACACGGGGCATATCAAGCGCCTGATTGGAGTGCGGACTGGCTTCACAAAGAGCTAGTTGCCTTTTTAGAGATCAAAGCTGATGAAATTTATCATCTAAAATACGCTGATCTAAACGACGAGCAAAAAGCAAATTTAAAGGTTTTGCTCAAAAAAGAGTATAGAGAAAATAGCGTAAAGGACGATAAATTTGTGCTAAGCGCTGATAGGCTAAAGGCAATAAGTCAAGTAGCTAGCGAGTATGCTGCGCTTTTTGGAGATGATCCTAAATTTAAGCCTTTAAGAGAAGCTTATGCGATGAAAGAAAATACGCTTCCAAATGCTAGCGACAGAGCCGATCTTAACAACTTCTTTTTCTGGTCAGCCTGGGCGACAGCGACAAACAGACCTGGTAGCGAGGCAACTTATACAAACAATTGGCCGCACGAACCACTAATCGATAACGTACCAACAAGTGAGAATGTTTTTTGGTCAGTTGCAAGCGTCGTGATACTTCTAGCTGGCATTGGATTACTTGTTTGGTTTAGCTCATTTTATGGCAAAAAAGACGATGAAAAGCTTGAGCCTATCAGTGAAGATCCGCTTAAAAAGCTAAATTTAACACCATCACAAAAGGCGCTTAAAAAGTATCTCTTTGTCACATTAGCTCTTTTTGCGTTTCAAATTTTAATAGGCGGCTTTACAGCTCACTACACAGTCGAAGGACAAGAATTTTATGGCATAAATTTATCAGCCTACATTCCTTATTCGCTTGCTAGAACGTGGCATATACAAGCTAGTATCTTCTGGATAGCGACTGGATTTTTAGCAGCTGGATTATTTTTAGCCCCTATTATAAATGGTGGCAAGGATCCAAAGTTTCAAAAGCTTGGCGTTGATCTGCTATTTTATGCGCTACTTATCCTTGTAGTTGGCAGTTTTGTTGGCGAATACTTAGCTATCGCAAACATTATGCCTATAAATTTAAGCTTCTGGCTTGGACATCAAGGATATGAATACATCGATCTTGGACGTGTTTGGCAGATTATTTTATTTGTCGGTCTTGTCATCTGGATGCTTCTGCTTCTTCGTGGATTTGCAGGCGGGTTTAAAAACAAAGGCGATAAAAATTTACTTGCTATCTTTGCTATGTCGGCGGTTGCGGTTGGCTTGTTTTACGGAGCAGGGCTATTTTATGGTCAAAGAAGTCCGCTTCCAGTGATGGAGTACTGGCGCTGGTGGGTCGTGCATCTTTGGGTTGAGGGCTTTTTTGAGGTATTTGCGACAGCCTCACTTGCCTTTGTCTTTGTTTCTTTGGGTCTTGTCTCAAAAAGATTTGCGACATTTTCAACGCTTGCAAGTGCGTCACTCTTTATGGTAGGTGGGATCCCAGGCACCTTCCATCACCTCTACTTTGCAGGCACTACAACGCCTATAATGGCTATTGGTGCAAGCTTTTCAGCGCTTGAGGTCGTGCCTTTGGTCTTACTTGGAGCTGAGGCGTATGAGCACTACAAACTCCAGTTTGCTCAAAGCTGGGCTAAAACGCTTAAGTGGCCACTTTACTGCTTTATCGCAGTTGCCTTTTGGAATATGCTAGGCGCTGGTGTCTTTGGATTTTTGATAAATCCTCCAATTTCACTATTTTACATCCAAGGACTAAATACAACGCCAGTTCACGGACATGCGGCACTATTTGGTGTTTATGGATTTTTGGCACTTGGCTTTGTTTGGCTTGTGGCTACTTATCTATTTAAAGGACAAGAATTTGATGAAAATCTGATGAAAGTTGGCTTTTGGGGACTAAATGCAGGACTTATGCTAATGATCGTGCTTTCACTACTTCCAATAGGAATTTATCAAGCATTTGCAAGCTTGGAGCAGGGCATGTGGTATGCAAGAAGTGCTGAGCTTTTACAGCAGTCACACTTGCAAAATTTAAGATGGTTAAGGATGCTTGGCGATACGGTTTTGATAATCGGTGGTATCTGCTTCTTTGCTCAGCTTTTAAAATTTATGCTTAATAAAAAGGCTTAAATTTATGGGGGGGGGCGCTTTGCCCCTTTATTTAAGCTATCTTTTCATAAAATAGTGCAAATTTAAAGGATAGAAATGATGACATTTTTAAAGAGAATTTGCGTTACATTTGTCGTGCTTTTGCACCTATTTTTGGCGTTTTTGGTTGATTTTTCATTTCCGCACTACGCAAGCGTGCAGATAACTGGCGGCGACGTAAAACGCATGGACAAAGATGGCATAATAGACGCCAAAAACCCAGCCGACGGCCCTGTAAGAGATGTCTATTTTATCTACACAAAAGATGCGAAAAACGCTGAAAAAGTTATGGCTTATAGAAACGAAGATACGGCGTGGGGCTTTCCATTTTATTTTAAATTTAACTCAGCCGACATCCAAGCCAAGGCTCAAGGCTTTACAAATAGCGATAAAAACGTCACTATCAAATACTATGGATATAGAATTTCTATGCTAAACGAGTTTAGAAACGCGATCTCGATAAAAGATAGCGGCACAAACACCAGCTGGCCTATCGCTAGCTACGTGCTTTACTTTATCTTATTTATCTCGCTCATCATCTGGATAAGAAAGATAAACAAGGCTTTTGCGCCAAAAGTTGAAAATTTAGAGACAAAAAAAGAGGCTCTTTAAATCAGGGGCTTTATCAGCCCTTTTTGTTTATAAGATCAATAAGCCTAACGTCCTCGCTTCTTACGATTAGGCTCTTTGGTAGCTCAAATTTAGCTATTACTTCGCACTCTTTCTCTCTCATCTGCCCATCATCTTTTTCGTGATCATAACCCAAAATATGTAGCAAGCCATGTGTGAAAAGTAGCGCAGTTTCGGCATCTTCGCTGTGATTTAGCTCGGCTGCTTTTTCTTTTACCATATCTTTGTTTATGACTATTGAACCAAGTGGGGCGTGGATGACAAGCTCAAGGGGAAAGCTTAATACGTCAGTGGTTTTATCTATACCACGCTCAGATCTGTTTAGCTCTCTCATCTCATCTTTATTGATAAAAACTAACTCAACTTCACCAGGCGTTAGATGTGAGCAAATTTGATCTAAAATTTCTGGATAACTCTCTTCGCAAAGTATCATTTTTGGCTTGTCCTTAGTAAATTTTTGTATAATTTTAGCAAATTTAAAGGGCAAAATATGAAAAAAGCAGTTTGTATAATGAGCGGCGGTATGGATAGCACACTTTGCGCTGTGATGGCAAAAAGGGCTGGATATGATGTGGTCGCACTTCATTTTGATTACGGACAAAGAACAATGAAACGAGAAAAGCGCGCGTTTGACGAGATATGTGAGCGACTGGGTGTGGTTAAAAAGATAAATTTAGACGTTAGTTTTATCGCTCAAATAGGCGGAAATTCGCTAACGGATAAGAGCCTGCAGATAAGAAAAGATGGCGTTAGCAAGGACGTGCCAAACACCTACGTGCCGTTTAGAAATGGCGTATTTATCTCTATCGCTGCTGCACTTGCCGAAAAAGAGGGGGCGCAGGCGATCTACATAGGCGTGGTCGAGGAGGATAGCTCCGGGTATCCTGACTGCAAAGAGAGCTTTATAAAAAGCATAAATGAGGCGATAAATTTAGGCACTTCGGCTGATTTTTCTTGTGAGATCATCACGCCGCTTGTAAATTTAAGCAAGGCTGATATAGTAGCAAAGTCGCTTGAGCTTGGCTCGCCAGTAGAGCTAACATGGAGCTGCTACGAGAGTGAGGATGAGGCGTGTGGGCTTTGTGATAGCTGCAGACTAAGGCTAAATGGCTTTAAAAAAGCAAACGCCGTTGATAAAATCCCTTATAAAAAGTGAAATTTGCCTTGAAATTTAAAAGCTAGCCACTATAAATTTAGCAACTAGCCTAAAATTTACTCCAAATTTAGCTCGCTTATCTGCTTTGAAAGCTTCTCTTTGTACTCTTTTAGAGAAGTTTTTATGATGTTTGAAAAGTCGTCATTTGTCACCAGAAAATAAAACTCAGAGCGTTTTAGCTCAGTCTTTATCTCTTTGTCTTTGACACTTAAGAGCGTGTCTATATCCATATTTAGCCCAACCTTGCTAAAACCAAGAGCTATATAAGACCAAAATTTATCTATCTTAGCGCTTGCGGTGAGCGTGTTTTCATCGATTAGGCTTTTGTCTTTTACGATCTGGTAGCCATTTTCTATAAAAGCCTCTTCTATGCGCGATCTTAGCACCGAGCTTACGTTTTGGTTGTTTTCTAAGATGACGTTCCACAGCCCTTTGCCATAGCCGTTTCTGGTTCTACCGATGTATTTTTGTTTCTCTTTTGCGCTAACTTCATTTACATTGTGCTTATATAAAGATGGGGTGCTGGCTTGTTTTGGGTCGTTTTCAAAGGCTCTCACATCTTTGACACTTTCGATGTAAATTTTTGTCTTTTTGCTGATGTTTGAAGGTGCTTGCTCATCTGGTAAGCTCACAAATATCCCCTTTGGAGCGCAGCCGCAAAGAGCAAAAGCGACAAATACCACTAGTAGTAAATTTTTCATTTTCATCCTTTAAATAAAATTTAAATGTAAATCGTTTTTTTGTAAATTTTATTAAGTCTTTGTGGTAAATTTTAAATTTATATTTTGATATCCATAATCATAAAACCTTAAATTTAATAACTAAAATTTAAATTTAACTTTTCTTGACTGCTATCAACCAAAATGGCTAGCCATTTAGGATAAAATCCGCTTAAATTTTTAAATTTACAAGGAGAGACGATGAAAGATATGAAGATGTTTTGCCATCAGTGCGAGATGAGCGCTGAGGATGGATGCGGTGCAAAGGGCCAGCCTATGGGCACCTGTGGCAAGAGTGACACGCTAGCACTTTTGCAAGATACGATGGTTTTTGGCTTAAAAGGCCTTAGCGCATACCGCCACCACGCACACGAGCTTGGCGCTGATACTAGCAACGTTGATCGCGTTATGGCTGATACGCTTTATTTTACGCTTACAAACTCAAATTTCAACTTCGATGAGCACATCAAGCAGCTTCTTGAAGTAGGCGGTGCTGGCGTTGAGGTGATGAACCTGCTAAGCGAGGCTCACACAGCTAAATTTGGCATCCCAACACCAGTTAGAGTGAGCCAAAACAAGGTCGAGGGCAAGGCGATTTTGGTAAGTGGCCACAACTTGCACGCCCTAAAAGCGCTACTTGAGGCGACAAAAGATAAAGGCATCAACATCTACACTCACTCAGAGATGCTACCAGCTCACGGATACCCAGAACTACGCAAATATAGCCACCTAAAAGGCAACGTCGGCAAGGCATGGTTTGACCAAACTAAGCTATTTAACGAATTTAAAGGCGCGATACTAATGACAACAAACTGCATCGTGCCACTACGCTCAAACTGCACATATGCTGACAGGCTATTTGGCTACTCGATCGCAGGCACAAACGGCGTAAAACACATCGAAAACGACGACTTCACACCACTTATCGAGTGCGCACTAGCTTGTGGCGACGTTAGTGGCTTTGATAGCGACGAGAACCTAGTAACTGGCGGCCACTACAAGACTATCTTAACTTTAGCCCCTCAAATTTTAGACGCGATAAACACTGGTAAGATCCGCAGATTTTTCGTGATCGCTGGCTGTGACGCGCCTGGCAAAGGACGTGAGTACTATAGAGAGCTAGCTGCTAGCCTTCCAAAAGACTGCGTGATACTTACTTCAAGCTGCGGTAAATTTAGATTTAACGACATCGACTTTGGCAACGTCCCAGGCACCGAGCTACCACGCTACATCGACCTTGGCCAGTGCAACGACAGCAACGGCGCAGTTAAAATAGCCCTTGCTCTAAGCGAGGCAACAGGCATCGCAGTAAATGACTTGCCAGTTTCTATCGTGCTAATGTGGATGGAGCAAAAAGCGGTCATCATCTTGCTAGCGCTATTTAGTCTTGGTATCAAAAACATCAACGTAGGACCTAGCTTGCCTAAATTTTTCAATGAAGAGATCATAAATTTCTTAGTGGATAAATTTAACGTTAGACCAATTAGCGGCGATGCGCAAGCTGATCTAAAATACTTCTTAGGTGAGTAAAAAACTGCCAGGGCTTAGGCTCTGGCTCTAAATTTAAAAGAGTCCGCCTTGCTCTTTGCTTTGACTAAGGCTATCAAGCAGATCTTCTTTTTTGCAAAGCACAAGGGCGTAGACGAAATTTTGTAGCTTCTTTATCTCGTCTAAATTTTCATAAAAAATGGCGTTTTCAACCTTTAGCGTGCTATCTTTTGGCAGGCAAAATTTAAGCTCGCTTTCGCTGAAATTTCGCCTTAGAAATATACTTTCAGTCAAAAATAGCTCCTCGTCTTCTTCAGCTATCACTGCTCTAAAACTGCTACCAAAGCCAACTGGCTTAAAGTCTTTGTCGATAAAGACTGGGTCAAAGTGCGATGAAATCCTGCTTTCTGTCACTTTAAAGCCGATATTGTTTTTCTTAAGATAGCCAAGAAGTCCGCAAAACATCCCAGCAAAAACCCTAGGGATGGATAAATTTTGATAGTATTTGTCATCATAAATGAGCGTTGTAAAAAAGATCGAGCTTGGATTTAGCACGCTTATGTTTGTGTCAGTCCAGGCTGTCTCGTAAAGTAGCGAGAGCCTTTGAAGTATCCTTGTATCGTCGCTAAAAAATGTGTCAAACAAATTTGCATGAAAAATTTTATAAAAAAGCTCAGTTAAATTTTCAGGTATGACGTGGGCATTTTTTTCAAGGTGCGACTTCTCTAAAAGCGCTTTTATGAATGGATTGACCGCGCAAAATTTGATATTTTTGTGGATCGCCTCAAAGCGCATGAGCTTGATGATAGCCGTTTGCAGGCTTGCTACCTTGATAAAGGCTATCTCATCGTCGCTTGGCGTGATATCCTCTTCACTAATGATAGCGTAGGCACCTTGCTTTATCGCAGGTGCAATCTGATCGCTTTGCGTGGCGATGAGAGCGTAGCCTCGTTTTATATTTTTAGCCTCAAACGCGAAGCTAGTCACGCTTGATATGCTTGGGTTGTTTAAAATTTGCCCATTTATTATGTGGGTTAAATTTTCTATCGTCATTTAGCCAACGATCGCGCCGTTTTTGACCTTGCCCTGCGTGCCAAGAAGCGTTAGCGAGCCGTCTGATGCGCTTAGGATCATGCCTTGTGAGACATATTTTTTCATCATCGTTCGCTCTTTTAAATTTGCTAAAACGCAAACTTGCTTGCCCACAAGCGAGTTAGGCTCGTAGTATTTGGCTATGCCTGATAAAATTTGACGTGGCTGCTCCTCGCCAAGATCTATCTTAAATTTAAGCAGCTTCTCACTACCCTCAACTCTCTCGCACTCGAGCACTTCGCCTACTTTTATCACTATTTTGGCAAAGTCATCGATGCTAATGATACCTTCTTCTTTTTTCTCCTCTTTTGGCTCAGCTTTTACCTCTACTTTTGGCCCTTCTTTTAGGTCTCTTGCCTCGCCCATTAGCTCTTTTTCTATCCTTGGGAAGAGTGGCTCAGTAGCTTTTGCTGTAAAATTTGAAATTTCATTTTTTAATACAAGACCTTCATAAGAAGCAGTATCTATGCTAAAGCCAAGCGTATCAGCTATCTTGGCGCAAGTTTTTGGCATAGCTGGGCTAAGCAGTATCGCTACTTTTGCAAGTAAATTTGCACAAAGTGCCACAAGTGCGTTTGCCTCGTCGCTTTTGCCAGCTTTTACAAGCGACCATGGCTCATACTTCGCAACGGCTGCGTTTGCAAGCGTTACGACCTTCCAAAGATCCTCTAAGTAGCGGTTCGTCGCTAAATTTTCTAAATTTTTTATCGCCTCATCAAGATAGCCCTTCGCCTCATCAAGCTCGGCTTTATGAAATTTGATCACATCTTTTGAGTCGATCTTGTAGTCGCTATACTTTGCGCTCATTCCTACTATGCGGCTTAGCAAGTTGCCAAGTCCGTTGCCAAGCTCTGAGTTTATGCGCTCGATTAAGGCTTTTTGGCTGTAGTCACCATCTTGTCCAAATGGCACCTCTCTAAGCAAAAAGTATCTGAAATTTTCAAGTCCATAAGCATTTGCGACCTCTCTTGGGTTTATGACATTGCCCTTGCTTTTGCTCATCTTTTCGCCATCTATCGTCCACCAGCCGTGCGCTGCAACGTGCTTTGGCAGTGGCAAGCCAAGGCTCATCAAAAATGCCGGCCAATAAACTGCGTGAAAACGCAAAATGTCCTTGCCGACAATGTGTGTCGTATGCGGCCAAAAGTCCATTCTAGCGTTATCTCTTGAGTATCCTAGCGTTGTTAGGTAGTTTATGAGTGCGTCAAGCCAGACATACATAACGTGCTTGTCGTCGTTTGCACTCTTTGGTAGCTTTATGCCCCAGTCAAAGCTCGTTCTTGTAACTGAGAGGTCTTTTAGTCCGCCTTTTACAAAGCTTACGACCTCGTTTTTCTTGCCCTTTGGGATGACGCAAAGCTCGTCGTTTTCGTACCATTTTAAAAGCGCGTCTTCGTATTTTGAAAGCTTGAAAAAGTAGCTCTCTTCTTTAACCAAAGATGTCACGCGGCCGCAGTCTGGACAGCGGTTGTCCTCAAGTAGATCTCTTTGGTTAAAAAATGTCTCGCAGCTAACGCAGTAAAAGCCCTCGTATTCGCCCTTGTAGATATCGCCGTTTGCTTGCATCTTTTCAAAGACATTTTGCACGGTTTGCTTGTGCTCTTCGTCGGTTGTCCTTATAAAATGGTCGTAGCTTATCTCAAATTCATCCCAAAGCGATCTAAATTTCGCGCTGATCTCATCAGCATACTCTTTTGGCGTTTTGCCTCTAGCGCGAGCTGCCTGCTCGATCTTTTGACCATGCTCGTCTGTGCCAGTCATGAAGTAGGTCTCTTTGCCTTGCAAGCGGTTAAATCTAGCAAGTGTATCAGCGATGATAGTCGTGTAGGCGTGGCCGATGTGTGGCACGTCATTTACGTAATAAATCGGAGTGGTTATATAAGCTTTTTCTTTCATATTTTTCCTTTAAATTTAAAAATCAAATCCGCCGTCACTGCCGGTGTTGCCTTTTGACATCGAGTTGTAGCAGCTATTTACATACTCTATCCTCGTCTCGCAGTCAAAAAATGCCTCGCAGTTAAAACAGCTTTTGCGCCCTTTTTGCTCTTGACACTCTTGCATGATTTTAGCCTTTTGTTTTAGGGCTAGCTCAAATGCGTCAAGTGGCTCGTTTGCTTGTGCTTCTTGCATTATTTTTGCTCGTAAAATTTATGCAAAAGAGAAATTTCATCACGTGAGCCAAAAAAGCATGGCGTAGTTTGGTGAATTTTTTCTATTTTTATATCAAAGAGTGTTTGGTTTTTGCCATCTGTCGTTGCGCCCTTTGCGTTTTCATATATAAAGGCAAATGGCAACACTTCAAAGACAACCCTTAGCTTGCCATTTGGATGATCGCTCGTTGCTGGGTAGCTAAAAAGACCGCCGCCTTTTAGTAAAATTTGATGCAAGTCGCTCACCATAGCGCCTGAGTATCTTAGTCTGTAGCCCTGGTTAAATAGCTCGTTTATGAAATTTCTATGCGTTTGGCTCCAGCCTTTTTGTGTAGCTCCCGTGGCGTTTAGCTTGCCTTTTTCTTTTAGCTCAAGCTCTTTTACAAATTTAAACTCGCCATCTTTGCCAAGTCTATAAAATTTAGGCAAAGTGCCCTTTTTCTCGGCAATTACTAGCTCAAGTCTTGGACCATAGATGCTGTAAGCTGCGGCTATTAAATTTTCTGGTTTTACCTCGTCTTCGTAGATGCCAAAGATCGAGCCAACGGCGAAATTTACATCAACTAAGCTTGAGCCATCGAGTGGATCGTAAGCGATGATAAATTTAGCATTTTTATTTATCTCAAGCTCGTCCTCTTTCTCTTCGCTAATTAGTGCTTTTACGCATGAAAGCTGCTTAAATTTAGCCGTGATGATCTCATCGCTTTTGACATCAAGCTTTAGCTGGGTGTCGCCAGTTGCGTTTTCGTGAGTTGTGTAGCCAAGATCGGCGTATTTTATGATCTCGCTTATCTCTTTTGCGATATCTTTAATGGTGTTAAAAATTTGGTTTAGTTCTTGCATTATACAGCCTTTGCATTTTTGATTATCCACGCACAAATGGCGTCTATATCGTCTAAATTTAGATTTGTGATCTCGTAGGGGATCTGCTTTTTATAAGTGGCGATCGCATCTGAAAAGCTAAGATAAGCTTCATCGATCTCGCTTCTAAAGACGCTTAGTCTTGGCAGTGGCAGTGTCTTTAGCCCCTCGACTAAGAGCATGTCAAATTCGCCGATCATCCTTATGACCTCGTCTATGCCTTGCGAGCTTTGCGAAAAGTAAGTCGTTCTAGTCGGACTCATCACGACTACGTCAGCTCCTGCCTGAGAAAATTTAAAGCTATCCTTGCCTTCAACGTCAAATTTGGCCTTGTCGCCTGGGTCGTGCTTGACTACAACGACCTTTAGCCCATCATCTATAAATTTTTTTGCGACTTTTAAGATAAGCGTCGTTTTTCCGCTATTTGAAGGGCCAGAAAAAGCAATGGCAAGTCTTTTCATAAGAGCCTTTTTTGTTAAAATTTCTTGCGATTATAGCTCATATTGGCTTTAAAATTTATGAGTGAAATTTAAAAAATAAAATGCTAAAATGCGAAAAAATTTAATATTTTAAGAGTTTTTTATGAGAAAATTTACACTATTTTTTATATTTATTTTGATGATATTTGGTTGTGCTGATCAAAAAGTGATCGTGCATGAGCCACTAAAAAATGAGCTTTTAGCCTACACAAGCAAGAGCGAGATCATCGATGGCACCGATAGAACGCTCATAATCGCAACCTATCTAAATCCAATATATAACTCAAATTTAGACGAGAGTAAAGAGCACTTTTTAGTAGCCATAAACCCAAAAGAGCATGCGCAAAATTTGAGCAATATAAAGGTAAATGGCGACTCAAATGCCACAAGCGCAAGGCTGCTTGATGAAAACGACGAGATGCTTAAATTTGCTGGATTTTCTATGCCTTGGGCGGTCTATTACGAAGTGACCGCACCAAGCAAGCAAAGCGACGATCTCGCGCTTAGTTTCGAAATTTATCAGTCAAAGCCGGTTTTGTTAAATTTTCGAAAAGTTGCGAAATCTTTATACTGGAACCATTAAGCGCCATATAGATCACGTAGTTTGCAAGCACCTTCTTGCCGTAGTTTCTAGTCTCAGCCACAGGGACTAGCTCGATCGATAAAAACGGCTCAAATTTCCCCTCTTTAAACATATCATCTCTTGTGATGACTTTTTTGGTAAATCCGATGCCGCCGTTATACGCGTATGCGGTAAAGAGCGGATGGTAAAGAAATTTATCAAGGTAGTTTAGGTGGTGATTTGCAAATTTAAAGGCGACATCTGTTTTAAAAAGATCGTCTTGGTCAAAATTTGGAATTTTTAGCTCTTTTTTGCCGATCGCATTTGCAAGAAATGGCATAAACTGCATCATGCCAAGGGCGTAAGAGGTAGAAACGACGCTTGGGATAAAGAGGCTCTCTTGCCTAGCAAGTGCGTAGATCATAGACTTTCGCTCAGTGCTGATGCCCTCAAGCTCTGGTGAGCTTGGCATCAAAAAGTACTGCTTCTCCCAGCCATGCGCCTTTTGCATGAAGTATGCGTATGCGCCGATGCTCTCGTTTGTGTAAAATTTCATCGCAAATTCGCTTGCCTGCGTGGCGTTCATATCCTTTGCAAGAGCTGCGGTTTTGTTCCATAAAAATGGATCACTCACATCAAAATTTTCGATATTTTGCTTGCTAGGCCTTGGCACGACGACCTCAAGCGGCTCACCTCCAAAGACATCACGTGCGTAAAGCGAGTAGATATTTGCGTCTTTGCTAAGGCTTAGCTCTTTTAAAAAGCCCTCATTTTTGCTTATCTGATAGAGCCAAAAGGTCGCATTATCCCTTTGCCACGCTCTTTCAAAGGTGTTTTTGGCTCTTGAAAAAAGGCTAAAAGCGATATCGTCTTGACCTAGTAAAATGGCGTTTAGCCCAAGCGTAAATGCGTCGCTCTTTTCGGTGAATGCTGGGTTGATACTTAGTAAATTTCTTCTAAAACCTTCATATTTTTTGTTAAAAACAAGGTCGTTTAGCAAATTTGTAAAGCCCTTTTGCAAGTAGAGCTTGTTCATAAAATTTGCGTCAAAGCTCTCGCTAAAAAGCGTGTTTTTATTTTGCGGGCTTGAAGCGTTAAAAAGCTCTAAAAAGCTCTTTGTATCGTTTAAATTTACAAATGCTTGGGCTGGATTTGCCTCATTTAATGCAAGTAAAATTTTGGCTTTTTCTGGGTTTGTGGCTGCAAGATTGGCCGCTAAAATTTCACGAGTTTGGTTATCAAGCTTTAGGCTAAATGAGATCGTGGTAAGTAAATTTTGGCAGCTTAGGCTCGCTTGCGTGATATTTTTTGCATTTACGCCAGGACACTTGCTAGGAGCTGCTTTTGGCGGTAAAATTTTGTTGATTGATTTTTGAACTAAGCCACTTTTTCTAAAAACGTCGCGTGAAAGCTCAGCTATCTGCTCTTTTGTGTAGCTGCCCTCGTTTATTAAGCGGTTTATATAGTAGTCTTTTGCAAGACTTTTTGGCTCTTTTTTTAACTCCTCGTAGGTGTAAATTTTAGCCAAAAGAGCAACGCAGGCCAGAGAGATGATACTAAAGAGACGCAGCAAAAACAAATAAAAGCCTTATTAAAAATTGATCTATGAGTTGAAGTGCCAAAAGCACGATGAGTGGGGCAAAGTCGATGCCGTTAAATTCTGTTTTTATATAGCGTCTAATGAAGCTATAAACAGGATCAGTCAGTCTGTAAAGTAGCTGCACGACCGGCGAGCTAGGATCAGGCTTGACCCAGCTAACAAGCGCTGCTGCGATGACGATCCACGTATAGACATTGACGATGATGCTTAAGATGTTTGCGATCGCTGTAAATAGTGTCGAAAGTATCATTTTTGCTCCTAGATTAAAATTTTGCCTAGATCATCTTTGATGAGCGGGTAGAGCTCGCTTAACTCAGGGCCGTGTAGGTCGTTTGTAAGCAGCGCACGTAGTGGCATAAAAAAGTTTTTGCCTTTTAAATTTGTAGCGCTCATAAGCTCTTTTTTAAACTCATCAAATGTTTCGCACGCTTTTAAATTACGAGCTGCTTTTTTTATGATCTCAAATTCGTTTTTATACTCATCTGGAGCTATTTTTGGTGAGTATATAGCCTCTACTTTTGCCTTTATCTCAGGCACTAGTGAGCTTTCTTGAGTGTAAAATTTAACTAACTCAACCTTGCTCTCATCCACGCCAAAGATCTCTTTTATGCGCTCTTTTGAGGCAAGTTTGATGTGTTCTCTATTTATCTGCTCAAGTTTTTTCACATCAAATCTAGCGGGCGAGCGTGAAATTTTGGTTATATCAAACCACTTCACTGCCTCTTCAATGGTAAAAATTTCAGTTGGAGTTTTGTTGCCAAGAAGTATCAGATAGTTTGCGATCGCCTCAGGTAAAAATCCCTGCTCAAAGAGCCATTTTACGCTTGATTCGTTCTCGCGTTTGCTCATTTTTTTGCCCTCTATATTTAAAAGGATAGGCAAATGCGCGTAGTTCATCTTGCCAGTGTAGCCAAGGCCCTCGCGTATGAGGTCTTGCTTTGGTGTGTTGCTCACGTGATCCTCGCCGCGTATGACAAATGTGACACCCTCAAGCATATCATCAACCGCGCATGCGAAGTTATAAGTTGGAGTTTTGTCTGCTCTCATGATGACAAAGCTATCAACGGCCTCTGGCTCGAAGCTTAGCTCGCCTTTGATGGCGTCTGTAAAGCTCATCGTGCCAGTTGGCTTTTTCATGCGGATGACAAATGGCTTTTCGCAGTTTAAAACTTCAGCGTCGCTTAGTCGCTCGCAGGTGCCGTCATATCTATATGCCACGCCTTGCTCTTTTGCTTTTTGTTTTTTTGCTTCGAGCTCTTCTTCGGTGCAAAAGCAGGCAAAGGCCTTTTTGTCGATAAGAAGCTTTGATGCAAGCTGTCTGTGGAATTTTAAATTTTCACTTTGGATGTAAATTTGCTCTGGTTTTATGCCAAATTTGCTTAAAATTTCTAAGATATCTTTCTCTTTTCCTTCGATATTTCGCTCTTTGTCGGTATCTTCTATGCGTAAAATAAAACCACTTTTATCTTGCAAAGAACAAATATAGTTGAAAATAGCAGCACGTAAATTTCCTATGTGCATATCTCCTGTTGGAGAGGGTGCAAAACGATACATAAGCTCATTCCTTACGTTAAATTTGAAGTTTGGATTATAACACTAGCTTGATAAATTTAAAGTTATGTAATTTTAAATTTTTAGGCTAAGCAAAGCATATTTTTTATAAAATCGGCACGAAAATTTAACTATTTATAGGAGAAAACAATGAGTTTTATAAGCGAATTTAAAGAATTTGCAATGCGCGGAAATGTCATAGATATGGCAGTGGGTGTTGTTATCGGTGGAGCATTTGGAAAGATTGTCTCATCACTGGTTGGTGATATTATCATGCCAGTAGTTGGCGCTATAACAGGCGGTGTAAATTTCACTGATCTTAAGCTAACACTAAAAGAAGCAGCAGAAGGTGCGCCAGCTGTTACGATAAACTATGGCTCATTTATACAAACAATGGTTGATTTTTTAATCATTGCATTTTGTATCTTTTGCGTCATCAAAGCTTTAAATACACTTAAAAATAAACTACCAAAAAAAGAAGAGGCAGCTCCTGCAGAGCCTGAAACTCCAGCTGATATAGCACTTCTTACTGAGATCAGAGATCTTCTTAAAAAATAAATTCTTAAATCAAAGGGAGAAAGCTCCCTTTGAAATCCGTTAAATTTTGTCCTATTTTTTATGCTAAAATGCTTTTTCATCTTAAAAGCGAGTGAAATATGATAGAACAAATCCCATTTTTTCAAGGTCTTAGCGCCGAGGACCTAGCCAAACTTGAAGCAATAAGTGTTGTTAAAAAATACAAAAAAGGCGAGTTTTTATTTATAGAGGGCGAGGAGCCAAAGTGGCTTACATTTTTGATAACTGGCTCGGTTAAGCTTTATAAAACTACGGCAAATGGCAAGGAAATTTTTATCCATCAGCTTGCACCTATGAATTTTGTAGCTGAAGTCGTAAATTTTGAAAATATCCCTTATCCAGCAAGTGCCATTTTTACTATCTCTGGCGAGGTTTTAAAGATAAATTATGAAAAATTTGAAACACAATTTTTAACAAAGCCAGAAATTTGCATGAAATTTCTAAAATCAATGGCTCAAAAGATAAGAATAACTACAAATTTACTCCACCAAGAACTAATACTAAGCTCCGAAGAGAAGGTGGCTAGGTTCATTTTAAATCACGAAGATCTATTTAATGAACTAAAACATACAAAAATTTCATCAATACTCAATATGACTCCAGAAACTTTTTCGAGAATTTTAAATAAATTTAAAACAAATGGTTTGGTCAAACTTGATGAGAAGAACCAAATTTTGGAAAAAGATGTAGGTGGGTTACAAGAAATTTATTCTTATTGAAAGTTAATATCAAATAAATATTTTCATTTACTTAAAGAAAAAATTTATATTTTTTTGGATAACATTCACCTAAAATTTTCGTAAAAATTCACGATATATTGATAAATTCAGGAGGAAAATTTGGCTGAAGTTAAGAAGAAATTTTTTGTTTGGTCATCTGTGATAATAGGCATCGTAATCGGCCTTATCGCTTCTATGGGCATAGCTGATGCACTTCATGCGACTGGTAGCGGCTACATCTGTACCATTTGTCACACGATGGATCCTATGAATGCTGCATATCATGAAGATGTACACGGCGGCAATAACAAGCTTGGCATAAAAGCTGAATGTTCAGCCTGTCACCTAAACCATACAAGTGCCTATACCTATGTACTTACAAAACTTAAAGTATCGATAAATGATGGCTATAAGACATTTTTTACAGATACAGACAAGATCGACTGGCGTAAAAAACGCGAGCATGCATCTCACTTTGTCTATGATAGTGGATGTTTGACTTGTCACTCAAATTTAAAAAATGTTATTCAAGCTGGTAAATCATTCTTGCCACATAGAGATTATTTCGTTCTTGGAAATCCTAATAAGAAATCATGTGTTGACTGCCATGAGCATGTTGGTCACAAGAATTTAGGGCTACAAATCGATAAATTTGAAGCAATTAAAAAACAAGAAAACAATAAAACCAAGTAAGGAGGAGAGATGTTTAAAAAGTCGCTAATGTTATTAGCCTGTCTAATGTCTTTTGGCTTTGCCGCAAACATGGATGCAAATAAATCTGACGCTTTAAACCTTAATGTTGTAAAAAACATTAAAGTTGCTCACAAAATGTCAGACTTATCAAAAAGCTGTGTTGAGTGCCACGCTAAAGAGACACCCGGCATAGTTGCCGATTGGAAAAATAGTCGCCACGCTCACGTTGGCGTAAGTTGTATGGATTGCCACTCTGTAAATGCAGATAATCCTATGGCTTCAGTTAAGGTGCATCCAAAAGATTCTAACAACCACGTTTCAATGCTAGTTAGCCCAAAAACTTGTGCTAAGTGCCACGAGAATGAGGTTGAAGAATTTACTAAGAGTGGTCACGCAAGAGGCGGTATGCAAATGTATGCTAACCCTGCGATGGTAAAACTAATGTATCACTACGAAGGTATGGATCATCCAGAATACAAAATGGCTCCAGACATTACTGGTTGTACACAGTGCCACGGTACAGTTATTAAACTTGATGCTAATCACAAACCACTTCCAGAGTCATGGCCTAACTATGGTATAGCTAACGTTTATCCTGATGGTGGTGTAGGCGGATGTAAATCATGCCACAGCGCACACACATTTAGTATAGCTGAAGCTAGAAAACCAGCTGCTTGTGCATCTTGCCACCTTGGACCTGATCACCCAGATATTGAGATCTTTAACAACTCAATGCACGGACATATCTACAACAGCGAAGCTCATAAATGGAACTTTGATGCCGCTCCTGACACATGGGATGTACCAGACTTTAGAGCTCCAACTTGCGCAGCTTGCCATATGAGTGGTATTGGTGAGACAACAACAACTCACAACGTTTCAAGAAGACTAAAATGGAACCTATGGGGCATAAGCAGTAAGCTAAGAACAGCTGGTGATGAACAAGCTGTTACTATTTACGAAAAAACTGGCAAACTAAACATTGGAACACCTCTAGCAGGTCACCCAAGTGGCGATCCTGAAAAAGCACGTGCTGAGATGAAACTAGTTTGTAAAGCTTGCCATACATCAACTCACACAGATAACTTCTTCATTATGGGTGATAAACAAGTAGAGCTTTATAACGTTTATAACGCTGAAGCAACTAAGATGCTTGAAGAGTTGAAAGCTAAAAACTTACTACTTGCAGATGCTTGGGAAGATGAATTCCAAGATATCTACTATCATATGTGGCACCATGAAGGCCGTCGTATGAGACAAGGCGCTCTAATGGGTGGTCCTGACTACTCACACTGGCATGGTGTATTCGAAGTTAAAAATGATATAAGAAAACTTCGCGAGATCTATAAACAAAGAATTGAGACTGGTAAAGTTAAATAATTCTTTATAAAGGTGGGAATTTTCCCACCTTTTTATTTTTAAATTCCAAAATTTTATCTTTTAGTTATTATCCTAAAACAAATACCTTTTAATAATTATTTTTGTAAATTTAAATTATAAAATCATACGGTTTAGTACTACAAATTGTTCTAAATAATTAATAAAATTTATAATGTAAATTTAAAAATATAAAATATAATCTTTGTTTTCAAGGAGATATTTTGGGACTTTTTCGGATCATTATTGGTGCATTTGTCTTTAGTGTTCTTACAAATTTATATTCATACAAACGTTTTATCAAAAAGGTATCTTTTTTCACGCCGCATCTTAAAAAAATTCGTATATTTTTCTATATTATTAGTGTGCTTGAGTTTATATTTGTTCTTCAACTAAGATTTTCTTTTTTAAATATAGAACTCTACCTGATAGCAGGAACGCTCATTGGTTTTTCTCTATTTCTATTTGGTGTTAGTTTGTTTTATGATGCTGTTAGATCCATTTGCTCAAAAGCTCATTTTAATCCCACAAGACGAAAATTTATTAAATTTTGCTTTGATGTGACATTTGTCATTTTTGTAGTTGCTTGCTTTTTGAAAGGAATTTTTAACGCACTTACTCCGCCAAAGATCAGACAAGTTAGTATAAAAATAAAAAATTTACAAAGTGATCTAAAAATAGCCATGATAACTGATGTGCATATAGGCGAGTTTTTGCAAAAGGACTTTGTTGCTGAGCTTGTAAAAGAGATAAATTTGGCTAGACCAGACCTAGTGGTGATAGTTGGCGACTTGGTCGATATGAGAGCTGAACTTATAGGGGATTTTTTAGATCCATTAAAAAATCTTAAAAGCACCTATGGCACCTTTTATGTCCCTGGCAATCACGAATACTACCACGGAGTTGATGGGATACTAGAAAAAATTCGCGCTCTTGGCATTAGGATACTTGGCAATAAAAATGAAAAAATAGCTGGTATAAATTTGGCAGGAGTCTATGATCTAGCTGGCATAAGATTTAAAAATTTAGAGCCAAATTTAGACGAAGCGCTAGCAGGATGTGACCCAAATTTGCCTACCATCCTACTCTCTCATCAGCCAAAATTTATAAAAACTATGCAAAAAGATGTCGATCTAGTGCTTTGCGGGCACACGCACGCTGGACAAATTTTCCCTTTTAGTATCCTAGTTTTGCTGGATCAAGGTTTTTTACATGGGCTTTATAAGATTAATGATAAAATGCAAGCTTATGTTAGTAGTGGTGCAGGATTTTGGGGACCTCCGGTTAGGATATTTGCTCCTAGTGAGATCGCTATTTTAAATTTAAGCAAGGACTAAAATGAACAAGGACAATCTCTTTTCTCAAATTTTTGGCAAGGTTGCAAAAATAAACTTTTTCAAGCCGCTTCAAGAGCTTATCAACTCCTTTTATGTAAAGCTATTTAAGATCGATATGAGCGAGTTTAAGCCAGCAAGTGAGTATAAAAATTTAAACAAACTTTTCACCAGAGAGCTTTTGAAGCCAAGAGAATTTGACGCAGCAGATGAGATATTTATAAGTCCTGTTGATGGTACCTGCCTTAGTTTTGGCACCACGAAAGAGCTAGAAGCTTTTAGTATAAAAGGCATGAGCTACGGCGTGAAGGAGCTTTTGGGGCAGGGCGAGCTTGAGGGCGAGTATGACTTTGCTAACATCTATCTTAGCCCAAAAGACTATCATCACTATCATGCACCTTGTGATATTACGATAAAAAAAGCGGTCTATATCCCTGGCAAGCTTTACAGTGTGGCGGTAAAATGGCTTGGCAAGGTCGATAGCCTTTATACCAAAAACGAGCGTGTGGCGCTACTTTGTGAGATGAAAAATGGCAAAAAACTTTGGCTAGTTTTTGTGGGTGCGCTAAACGTTGGCAAGATGAAATTTTGCTTTGATGAACGCATCCAGACAAATGCGATGGCAAATTTTACACAAATTTATGAGTATGAAAATTTACACATCAAAAAGGGCGAGCGTCTTGGAAATTTCGAGCTTGGCTCAACCATCGTCATACTTAGCGAAAAAGATGCGATCGAGTACAACCTCTTTGAAAACAAAGAGCTTAAATTTGCTGAAGCTATCGGTAGGATCAGAGAAATATAAATTTACAGCTAATTTTAAAAAACTTGGTTTGAACTTATTGATTAAAAACACTTGAGATTTTGTAAAAGTATATCAAATTAGAAAATATTCTTTGATGCTTGCATAATTTTTTAAGCGATATTTATAAGATTATGCAAAATGTTTTTAGCTCATAAATTTTCTATGACCGTCTAGGCATCTGTAAATTTACTATTTTACCTATATCTAATTGAAATTTTGTTGTGTAACTTTACTCTACATTTTTACTTTAAAATAAAAAAGGTATAAATTCAAGTGCTCATTTTTCGTCTTTAAATATCTTATTGAAAGCATCTATTTAAAAGAGCTAATTTTATATTTTGATTTTAGGATTAAAGCTGGCGTAAGATATTATCTACCAGCCAGCTTTGTTTATTTAAGAGGTTTTTACTCCCACTCGATAGTTGCAGGTGGCTTGCTTGAGATGTCATAAACTACGCGGTTTATGCCATTTACCTCGTTTATGATGCGGCGACTTACGTTTTCAAGCAGGTCATAAGGCAGCCTTGAAAAGCTTGCAGTCATACCATCGCTTGCGTCTACCACGCGCACGCAAACAGCGTTTTCGTAGGTGCGGTTATCACCCATAACGCCAACAGAATTTACATTTAAAAGCACACAAAATGCCTGCCAAGTTTTGTTATACCAGCCACTACTTTTTAGCTCATCGCGCAAGATCACGTCAGCTTTACGAAGCAGCTCTAGGCTTGGTTTATTTACCTCGCCCATGATGCGGATAGCAAGGCCAGGTCCAGGGAAAGGATGGCGGAAAACTAGCTCACGACTTAGTCCAAGCTCAAGTCCTAGCTTTCTGACCTCGTCTTTAAAAATTTCTCTTAAAGGCTCTATTAGCTCAAATGTCATCCAATCAGGCAAGCCGCCAACGTTGTGGTGGCTCTTTATAGTCTTGCTTGAGCCAACGACTGAGCTTTCGATGATGTCAGTATAAAGAGTGCCTTGAGCTAGAAATTTCACATCGCCATGCTTCTTAGCCTCTTTTTCAAAAATTTCTATAAATGTCTCGCCTATGATCTTGCGTTTTTTCTCAGGATCAACGACACCAGCCAAGCGACCAAGAAAGATCTCGCTCGCATCTATACTAACTAGCTCAACGCCAAGCTTGGTCCTAAATGTAGCTTCAACTTGCTCTTTTTCGTTTGTTCTAAGAAGTCCGTTATCGACAAAAACAAGGATCAAATTTTCAGGCACAGCAGCTGCCAAAAGCGCTGCAGTCACAGAGCTATCCACGCCACCGCTAACTGCGCAAAGCACCTTGTGAGTGCCCACTGTTTTTCTGATCTCTTCTATCTTGTTTTTAGCGAAGCTTCCCATGTTCCATGTGCTCTCGCAGCCACAGATATATTTAGCAAAATTCTTTAAAATTTGCGTGCCATACTCGCTGTGCTGCACCTCTGCGTGAAACTGGATCGCATAAAATTTACGCTTATCATCACCAAAAGCGCAATAAGGCGAATTTTCGCTGACCGCAATCGCCTCAAAGCCCTTTGGCAGGTCTTTTACATAGTCGCTATGGCTCATCCATACGATTTGTTTTGAAGGTGTATCTTTAAAAAGATCGTGCTCTTTTATGACGCTAAGTTCAGCCTTACCGTACTCTTTGTGATCAGCGGCTAAAACCTCAGCACCATGTGTGTGAGCAAGTAGCTGCATGCCGTAGCAAACGCCAAGTATAGGGATGTTTAGCTCAAAGACGCCGTTATCGCAAAAGTAGGCATCTTTAGCATAAACGCTAGCTGGACCACCACTTAAAATGATACCTTTTGGATCTTTCGCCTTTATGTCGCTTAGTTTTGCGTTAAATGGCAAAATTTCAGTATAAACTCCTTCTTCTCTTAGCCTTCTAGCTATTAGCTGAGTATACTGCGAACCAAAGTCCAAAACTATAATCGTATTGTTCATTTATAACCTTTTAAAAGTAGATGTGAAAAATTTCAAACTGCACATACCAAACAATGAGTGATACGATGTATCCTAAAACTACCATCCATGCATATTTCATATGCGCACCAAAGGTATAAATTCCTTTTAATTTACCCATTACTCCAACGCCAGCTGCTGAGCCAAAGCTGATCATCGAACCACCGATACCAGCTGTAAGTGTCACTAGTAGCCACTGACTCATAGCCTCGCCCGCATCAGCTCCCATGACCGGATTTGCTTTTAGCACAGCTGACATAACAGGGACGTTATCAACGACTGCTGAGAGGAAGCCAACTCCGATATTTACAGGTGTTGAGCCAAATTTATCATAAAGCGACACAGCGTAATTTAAAAATCCAGCAAAGTGAAGAGCACCAACTGCAGCTAAAATTCCAAAGAAGAAAAATAGTGTGTTATTTTCGATCTTTGACATATAATGAAAGACGTTCATAGGCTCTTCATCTTTGTGAACTTTTTTGAAATAATATGTATAAAGGCTAAGCAGTGAGAAGCCAAACATCATGCCCCACATCGCTGGTAAGTGAAATAACTGGTGCATCATAACTGCACAAAAGATAGTAAATGCACCTATGAAGATAACCGCTTTACCGCCCTTTTTCATAACCACTTTTGGCTCATTTGCCACGTCAAAATGAGGCGCAGTATTTGGCACGATGCGTGAAAGTAAAAACGCTGTCACAAACCAGCCGATAAATGAAGCTGGGAAAAGTGCGAAAAAGTCTAAAAATGGTGACTTGCCAGCTGCCCAAACCATAAGTGTAGTGATATCGCCAAATGGACTCCACGCTCCGCCTGCATTTGCTGCTACGACGATGTTTATCGCACCTGCGACTAGGAAATTTGTATTATTTCTGTCTATCGTTAAAAGAACGGTTGATAGGATAAGCGCTGTTGTTAGGTTATCAGCCACTGGGCTAATGAAAAACGCCAAAATACCAGTTAGCCAAAATAGCTTTCTGTAAGTGTAGCCTTTTGAAACTAGGTTGTATTTAAGTGCGTTAAATACATCTCTTTCAACAAGTGCCTCGATAAATGTCATCGCTACCATTAAGAAAAAGACGATCTGAGCTATCTCTAGGATCAGGTGATTTACCTCGTGCTCTAGCGAATGCACATCCATGCCATTTATAAGCATATAAACGCCGATAAGTAGGAACATAAAAGTGCCGATAAAAATGGCAGGTTTTGCCTTGTCGATGTGAAAATTCTCTTCTGCTGCTATGAAAAAATATCCAACAACAAAAATGATAAGCGATAAAATTCCCGCCCATGTAGTAGTTAAGTCAATAGCCGCAGCTTCTCCGTCAGCACCAAAGGCTAAAGCAAAAAACAAACTTAGAAGTCCAAATAACCTCATATACTCTCCTTGTAAGATAAAAATTTGCGTATTTTACTTAAATGAGCCTAAAATTTAGGTTAGTTAAATTTATTAAGCTTGCATTACATTTTTATCTTACGCGAAATTTAAGATCAAATTTTATTGATCTTGTCAGTTTTTTTCTCTTTCACAGGCGCATCGCCATAAAATGGATCGTCCTTGTAGCCGCAGCCACTAAGTGCAAAAAGAGCGAAAATTAAAATAAAAGATGATAAGATTGCCTTATGAAAGACGCCAAATTTATGATAGATACTATCCACGAAAATCCTTTGTATAAAGAAAAATTAAGCATGGCAGACGAGTGCCAAGAGCTTCTTCGCCTCATGGGTAAAGCAAAGCGATTTTATATAGCTTTTTGCTATGTTAGAGAAGGCATTTTAACCTTCGTTCTCACTCATCCCTCAGGGCTTTTGGAGCTTAGACGTGATAGTAGTATAAATGATATAAAAGGGTTATTAAAAACCTTTTGCAAATTTAATAAAAATAGCATTTTTGCAAGCGTCATCGAGCCAAAACCTCTTAATGAGATCAACTATATAAAAAACAAAAAAGAGGAAAATATAAGATTTATCGTGAGCAAATATCTAAAATTTTTCACGCCACAACCTACGCAAAGGTCAAATTTCATCACGCCAGCTAGCAAGGGCGAGTTTAAAAATTTAGCCACAAATGAGCAAATTTATAAGAAATTTGAAGAGCTAAGAGAAATTTTGCTAAAGAAAAATGAGCAGGCAAGATGCTAATAGACGAGATAAGAACGCTTCCAAACGAGCCTGGCGTATATCAGTATTTTGACGCTCAAAACAGACTTTTATATGTCGGCAAGGCCAAAATTTTAAAAAACAGGGTCAAAAGCTACTTTAAATTTACCCCAAGCTTAGCTCCAGCTGAAAAGCTAAGCCCAAGAATTTCAAAGATGATAGGCGAGGCCGTGCATCTTGAATACATCGTCACGCCAAGCGAGGCAGACGCGCTTATCTTAGAAAATTCCTTCATCAAGCAGCTTAAGCCAAAATACAACATCTTGCTTCGTGACGACAAGACCTACCCTTATATCTTTATAAATTTAAACGACGAATTTCCGAGATTTGAGATCACTAGAAAGGTGGTAAAAGGCTCAAATATACGTTATTTTGGGCCATATTTTAGTGGAGCTGGCGAACTACTTGAGGCGCTTTATCTAAATTTCAACCTAGTTCAGAAAAAGTCTTGCATCAAAGGCAAAAAAGCCTGCCTATTTTACCAGCTAAAACGCTGCTACGCCCCGTGCGAGGGTAAAATTTCAAAAGAGAGCTACGCCAAAATAGTTGCCGATGCCACAGCCGCTTTGCAAAATCCAAATTTGTTAATCGCTCGCCTTGAAGAGCTCATGCTAAACTACGCCAAGGCCGAAGACTACGAGCAAGCAGCCGCGACTAGAGATAAGATGCAAACGCTTAAAAATATGCAAACAAAGGTCGAGGTTGATCTTGCTAAGCTTGAGGACTTTGAGGCCTACTCAGTCGCTTGCGTGCATGATATGATCTGCGCGGTGAGATTTAGCGTGCAAAGTGGCAAGATAACAGGCGTAAAAACCGATATCACGCAGGCTAAAAACGCTCAAAAAGATGAGATAAACGAGGCTTATAAGCAGGCCATTTTAAAAAGCTTTATCGCTGGTCAGCCAATAATCAGCACCAAAATTTACGTCAATGAAAACTTTGAAGATAGCGAGCTGGTGGAGGAAATTTTAAACGAGAGATTTGGACGTAAATTTAGCATCACTTGCCCAAAAATAGGCGACAAGCGTAAAATTTGCGAGATCGCTACAAAAAACGCTGAAGTTAGCATCGAAAAATATCTAAAAACGCACGATAATGAGCTACTAAACGAGATAAAAGAGTACTTTAATCTAGCTCACACGCCTTACGTGGTCGAAGCCTACGACAACTCACACCTTTTTGGCGAGGCAAGTGTCGGGGCGATGGTGCGCTATGAGCATGGCGAGTGGGCGAAGCAAAACTACCGCCATATGCACCTAAGCTCTAAAAACGACTACGATCAGATGAGAGAGAGCCTCACTGCTAGAGCGCTTAGGTTTGATAAGCTTAGTCCGCCTGATCTTTGGGTCATTGACGGTGGCGAGGCGCTTTTAAATTTAGCCTGTGAAATTTTAGCAAGTAGCGGGGCAAACGTCGATGTGATCGCTATCTCAAAAGAAAAAATAGACGCCAAAGCTCACCGCGCAAAGGGCGAGGCAAAAGATAAAATTTATACAAAAAATGGCAGCTTTAGCCTAAGCACGAGCGATAAAAAGCTGCAGTTTTTCCAAAAGATGCGCGATGAGAGCCATAGATTTGTCATCAGTTTTCACAGAAAAACAAGGCAGAAAAACGATATGCAAAGATCAGTGCTAAGACAAGCTGGCGTTTCTGAGGGCAGTATCGCGAAATTAATCAGCTTTTACGGAAGTTTTGATAAAATCAGCGAAGCAAATTTAGACGAAGTGGCAAAAATAACAAACAAAAGCGTAGCAGCAAAGCTTTTAACGCTCAAAGAAGGAAATTTGAAGTGATAATATACGACAAAAACGGTCAAATTTTAGCGATGGGAGATATCTCTCTTGGTCTGCTTGAATTTAAAGATATAAGGGAGTTTTTAAGCGAGCATAAAGACATTGACGAGCTAGTTTTAGACTACAAAGAGTCTGGAGTTTTTATAGATTATCTAGCTAAAAGACCAAATTTAAGAGTAAATTTAAAGACCAAAAACGGCAAAATTTTAAATGCGACGCTTAAATTTTCAAAGATCAGCTCAGTAAAAAATGAAGAGTATTTTGAGCTTTTAATCCTCGATCAAACAGAAATTTACAGCCAAAACCAGCAAGCTGCGATAAAAGCAAAGACCAAACTTCGCTTGCCAAATTTAAAGGTCGATGAAAAAGAGCTTTTGGATAAAGAAGAAGAGGTCTTAAACGAGAGCTGGTTTAGCGAAACGGCTAGCTTTTTAAATTTAAGCAAAAGCGAGTTTGCGACCTATCTTGGTATATTTTTAAGCAAGGCCAAAGACAAGATGATCTTTATCCAAAGTGCGGTGCAAGCGCGAGATACTAAATTTTTAGAAGAGAGCATAAAGATATTAAAAGAGCCAGCGCTAAATTTAAAGATCACTCCGCTTGTGGCAAATTTCGATGCACTACTTACCAGACCAAACAAGATTAAAAAGATCACTCAGATAAACGAAAGACTAAGCGAAATAAGCACGCTTTGCAATAAATTTTCAAAAAGGCTTGGCAATGAGGGTTAGTAAATTTTTAGTTCTTTTGCCGATATTTTTGGCGGCTTTGGCTTGCTTTTACAATGGCGCACTTTACTTTGATAAATTTAGGATCTCTTATGGCATAAATAGTGAGGTAAAAAGAGAAAGTTTGATAAGAAAAACCTTAGATGCGATCGTTTCAGAAAGAATAGCTTACGAAAGATACAGCCAAACTAGGTCGCCACAAGACGAGACGGCTTTAAGAGAGGCAAATGCTGCTAAGAATTTGTTTGTAAAAAGTTTATCAAACAGCCTTTCTAACACACCAGATGACACGAGAATGAGAGATAGGCTAAATGAAGTTTTAAAAAACGCAAATGCAAGTTGGGAGAGCTCTAATCTCTCGTTTCTTAGCTTTGTTGAGTTAGCAAATTCTGCTGTTGAAAGTGGGCAAATTTTATTTAGAGATGTTGCTTTAGACATTGATATCAAGCGTCATATACTCTCTTTACTTAGAACCTATGAGCTGCTTCAAAACGTAAATACCACAAAAGAGCACATCTTGGCCGTGCTTATGGGTAAAGAAAAAATTACCGAAAGTTCGCTAAAACAATCTCTAGATAGCCTTAAATACAACGATATAAATGCAAATTTACTCCCAAATGGCGACATAAAAGACAACATAATAAGAGATATAGATAGGCTTGATAATATAGAGATCTCTCAGGGCTATGACGAGATCCGCCTTAAGCTAAAGCTAAAAAATGAGCTAACACGTGATGAAATTTTGCAGATATATACCTTTGAAAGCAATAGAGCCAAGCTCTTTAGCAAGATAGCAAATGTCTTAAGTGACGAGCTAAAGAGACTAAATGATAACTTTAGAGTAAAGGTGCTTAGTCTAACATTTTTGATGTTTTTTCTATCGCTTTGGCTATTTTACGCTGGCTATAAAACATATATCTGGCTAAAAGCTCTAGAAAATTTAAACAAAAAAATGAGGCTTGTAAGAGATGAGGTTTTAAAAAGAGGCGATAGAAATCCACAAAATTTAATAGAAAATTTCATCGCGCTATATAAAGAGCTACTTCAAAAATATGAGCAAGAAAGAAGCTTTGCAGCGATAAAAGATAGGCTGCTAGTTAGGCTAAATAAGAAATTTTACCTCTCAAAAGAGCAAATTTTAAGCTCGGTTGCTACGCTAAAAAAAGATGAAAACGTGGTAAAAAATGAGCTTGTTTTTGAAAATTTAGAAAAAAATAGCCAGATAATCGCGATAAATTACAGCAATATAAAAGGCTTGCTTGATAGTAGAAATGGCGAAGTTGGACTAAATTTAAAGCCATTTAACCCACAAATTTTATTTTCAAACATACTTGAAGCGCAGATACCTTTTACGCAAGAGAAAAAGCTAAATTTCTTAACCTATCTTGACGCAAACATTAGCGACGAGCTAGAGGGCGATAGCGAGAAGATAAGCGTCGTCTTTGGCTCCATCATGCAAGCTGTCGTGACAAAATGCGATAAATTTGCCAACTTGATAGTAGAGATAAAAAATGTCAGCGACGCCCTTAGCCAAAGTGGTCTTTTGCTAATCGAAACAAAGATAAGGACAAATCAAATTTTCATAAATGAAGAGCAGATAAAAGCTTTAAACGCAGAAGATGAAAATGAGATAAATGATGAAGAGAGCGAGTTTTATCTAAGACTTGCTAGCTTTTATCTAAAGCTTTTTAACTCAAGCCTTGACATAAGCACGCTTGGCGGAGCTGGTAATGAGTTTAAATTTATCCTTAGTCTAAAAAAGGTGCAAAAACTGCAAAATTTCAGCCTAAATCACGAGCTAAGGATCGCGTATCTGCCTGATATAAATGCAAAATATAATGAATTTTTTGCAGCCACTTTAGAAGATATGGGGCTTAGGTTTCAAAATATCATCTCAAACAACCAAGCACTAGCGAAAAACTACGACATCGTCTTTGCAAGGCAAAGTGCTAGTAAAAATATAAATATAAAAAATGTGGTCTTGTTAAAAGATCCGCTCACGCCACTTAGCGTTGCAAGGCTTGTCTATATGGAGAAAAATAGGGGCGAGAGCTTGGCTGAAGAGAAGGTGCTCTTTTTGCTTTGCGACAAAAACCCACTTAGCCTTGAGATGTTTTCGCGCGCTTTTAGCTTCTTAGACTGCGAAGTCATAGGCGTTAGCAGCCATAAAGAGCTTAAGCAAGCACTGCTTTTAAATAGATTTAACGCAGTCTTTATCGATGCTTCATTTTTTGAAAATGGCGTGGCAAATTTCGTAAAAGAGATAAGATCGCTTCAAGAAGAGAAGCTAAATTTAGTCGCTGTGGTCTCAAATACCTCAAATATCCCTGAAAGAGAGCTGTTGCCAGCTTTTGATGAGAAGATCAGAAAGCCTTTTAGCAAAGATGAGCTAAATCAAATTTTGCCTAAATTTATAAAAAACTATAAGCCAAGTAAAGAAAATAGATACTTTAGCAAAAATGAAAATATAGTGATTTACAAGAGCACGAAGCTTGAAAATAAGATATTTGCTGGCGCTCTTGGCGAGTTTCAAAACACGCTTGAGGTCGCAAATAGCTTTAGCGAGTTTTTGATAAAGATAAAGACAAAACCTTGCTCGCTAGCGCTTGTGGATGAAACGGCAGAGGGCTTTGATATAAAAGAGCTTTTAGCTACAATATCTGAGCTTAGAGCTGGGCTAAAGCTAGATGCCAGAGTGCTTCTTTTTAGCAACAACTTAGAGCTTAAAAACCAAAAAGAGTATATAAAAATCCTATCTCCAAGCGTTAGCAAGATAGAGCTTACAAACTTCGTAAAATCAGAGCTTGGCGAGATAAATTCGACTCAAAATGAACTAAAGAATAACTTTAAGTTTATAAAATTTAAGGTTTGAGTTTTGAAGTAAAAATTTGAAGTGAAATTTAGACTCAAAAAGAGTCTAAATTTTATTTTTAAAATGTGCTTTGTGGATCAGCTACGCCTTCGCTCCAGCCAAGTTTTGCGCCAGCAAGTAGGTGAAAGTGTAGGTGCATAACCTCTTGACCGCCGTTTTCGCCGCAGTTTGTTATGAGGCGGTAACCGCTCTTATCAACGCCCATTAAGCTCGCCACTTCTTGGATAAATTTAGTCATCTCACCCATCAAAACTGGATCCATCTCTTGGAAGTTTTTGTAGTGTTTTTTAGGGATGATGAGGATGTGGATCGGCGCTTTTGGGTTGATGTCGTTAAAAGCTAGAAATTTCTCGCTTTCAAGCACTTTGTTACAAGGAATTTCACCAGCAACGATCTTTTCAAATATGGTCATTTTAGCTCCTTTGAAAGTTTGAGAAATTATATCAAAGTGTGCTTAAATTTCGCGCTTTTTATCTTGATTTTAACTCTTTTTCTATAAAATCGATGCAAAAATTCATAAAGGTAAAAAATTGCAAGATTTCATTAACAAAATCAAAAATGAAATTTCAACTCTTGATGATCTTGAGAAGGTCAGGGTAGAAATTTTTGGCAAAAAGGGCATCTTGGCGCAAGGCTTTGCAAAGCTAAAAGAGCTTGGCGAGGATGAGAAAAAGGAATTTGCAGCAAATTTAAACAAGCAAAGAGATGAGCTAAGCGCGCTTATAGAAGCCAAAAAGGCTGAGCTTAGCGAGCAAGAGATAGATAATAAGATGAAAAAAGAGGCCGCTGATATCACGCTCTTTAACGAGCCTGTCGCTAGCGGGGCGCTGCACCCTGTGATGGCTACAATGGATAAGATAATTGAGTATTTTTTAGCTTTAAATTTCTCGCTCGAGACTGGGCCGCTTATAGAAGATGATTTTCACAACTTTGAGGCGCTAAATTTACCAAAATACCACCCAGCAAGGGATATGCAAGATACATTTTACCTAGATGATTTTAGACTTTTAAGGACGCATACGAGCCCAGTTCAGGTGAGAACTATGCTAAATCAAAAGCCGCCTATTCGCATGATAGCGCCAGGTACGGTCTTTAGACGTGATATGGACTTAACGCATACACCGATGTTTCACCAGGTCGAGGGTCTTGTGGTGGAGGATGCTGAGAAAGTTAGCTTTGCAAATTTAAAATCAATGCTAGAGGGCTTTTTAAAGCACATGTTTGGCGACGTTGAAGTGCGTTTTCGCCCTAGCTTCTTCCCATTTACGGAGCCTAGCGCAGAGGTTGATATTAGTTGTATATTCTGCCACGGCAAGGGCTGCAGGGTGTGCAAGCAGACTACTTGGCTTGAGGTGCTTGGATGTGGCGTTGTCGATCCAAATGTATTTAAGGCAGTTGGCTATAAAAATGTAAGCGGATATGCCTTTGGTCTTGGGGTTGAGAGATTTGCGATGTTGCTTCATAGAGTGCCTGATCTAAGGTCACTTTTTGAGGGAGATTTAAGATTGTTGGAGCAGTTTAAATGATAATTTCAAAGCATTGGTTAAACGAGTGGATCGACCTTAGCGAGGTTAGCGGCGAGACACTTTCAAAGACATTAAACTCTATCGGCTTAGAAGTTGATAGCTATAAAGAGATAAATTTACCAAAAAGCGTCGTTGTTGGCTACGTAAAAAGTAGAGAAAAGCACCCAGACGCCGATAAACTAAGCGTTTGTCAGGTTGATGTTGGCAGCGAAACGCTTCAGATCGTATGCGGTGCCAAAAACGTCGAGGCTGGTCAGTTTGTGCCAGTAGCGCTCATTGGCACGACGATGCCAAATGGTCTTGAGATCAAAAAGGCAAAGCTAAGAGGCATCGAGTCATGCGGTATGATCTGCTCTTCAACTGAGCTAGGGCTACCTAAGACAAATGACGGTATCTTGCCACTTGATGAGAGTATCGGCAAGCTAAAACTTGGCACAAGTCTTGGTGAATTTGAAGCGTTTAAAGATGTGATCATCGAGGTTGATGTCACAGCAAACAGGGGCGACTGCCAAAATTTACACGGCATCGCAAGAGAAATTTGCACCGCACTTGATCTAAATATGAAAGATAGCCACGAAAATGAAGATAGCGAAAATTTACTAGGCATCGGCAGGATCGCGTCTGTGCGAACCGAAGATAAGGTAAATGGCTCATTTTTGTATAAGGCATTTGAGCTAAAAAATGCATTAAATGAAAATTTACTAACTCGCTTGAGGCTAGCTCTAATTGATTGTCAAAAGACAAATTTAGTAGAAAGACTGCTTGAATACGCGACATTTTGCACGGGCGTCTTGTTTAGAGCTTATGATCACGCTAAGCTTGTGGGCGAGGGCGAAAAAGCAGTTTTTGACATCAAAAATGGCGAAAATGGCGAGTGCGTGGTCTTTTGCGAAGATAAAAATTTAGGCGTTGCTGGAATTTACCAAAGCGATGAGGCTAGAGTTGATGAAGGCTCAAAGGTGATCTTGGTAGAGGCTAGCTACGTAAAACCAGATGTTGTTTCAAAAGCTATTTTTGAAAATAAAAATTTACCAAAAGGCGATCAAGTTTATCGCTCAAGCCGTGGTAGCGAGCCAAATTTAGCTTACGGCGCAGACTATCTTTTTAAAAGGCTAGCTGGCTTTAAAGATAGCCTAAGTCTTTTTGCAGGATCACAACAATCACTTCTAAACACCGAGCCTATCACGCTTAGCATCTCACTTGGTGAGCTTAAAAATATGATCGGTCAAGAGGTTGCTAGAAACGATGTCGTTAAAATTTTAAAGAAACTTGGCTTTGAGATCGCGGTAAATGTTGAGCAAGAGAGCTTTAATGTAAAAGTGCCGTTGTTTCGCCACGACATCGTAAATTCGCATGATATTTGCGAGGAGATCGTAAGGATAATAGGCATCGACAATATCGCCTCAACGCCGCTAAATTTTGCAGAGAAAAATAGGCTAAATAAGACATATTTTGACTATAAAAATGCTTTAAATTTAAGACACCGTGCAGCCGACAATGGCTTTTTTGAAAGCGTGCACTACGTATTTGACAGCCTTGATGAGCTAGGTGAGCTAAATTTCAAACCTTGCAAGATCAAGATACTAAATCCTATAAACAACGAGCTAAACACGCTTAGACCAGCACTTGTTAATCACCTCCTAAGCTCAAGCGAGAAAAACATCAAAAACTCAAAACGCTCAGTTAGACTTTTTGAGCTTGGCGAAGTTTTTGACGAAAATGCAAACCAAGGCTTAAATTTAGGCTTTGTCGTATCAGGCCTCTTAAAAGAGCCAACACTCATAAACGGCGCAAAGGGCGAGGAGGCAAATTTCTACGCATTTGCAGCGATGGTGCAAAATGTCATAGGTAAATTTGAGCTAAAACCTTGCCGCGAAATATCGTATCTTAGCCCATACGAGCAAGCACACATATATCAAAATGGCGAAAAGATCGGCTATATCGGCAGAGTCGATGCAAGAGTAGAGGCAAAAAGGGATCTGCCTAAAACTTATGTTTGTGAGATTGATTTTGCAAAGCTTAAATTTGAGCCGATCTTAGCAGTGCCTTACTCAAAATTCCAAAGCACTACAAGGGATCTTAGCCTCATCGTGCCTGAAAATTTCGAGGCTGGACGAATTTATGAGTGCATAAGAGGGCTAAATTTAAAAGAGCTAAAAGAGTTCTTGCCAGTTGATATCTATAAAGATGCAAAACTAAACGGCGCGATCAGCCTTAGCCTTAAATTTACATTTCAAGATATGGAAAAAACGCTCGAAGATGACGATATAAACGCGCTTATGGATAAAATTTTAAGCGAGCTAAAAGAGAAACTAAATATCGGAATAAGATGAGAATTTATCCATTAGAAAAAAGTCTAAATTTAACCATCGATGACATCGCAGCTGACAAGTCTATCTCGCATAGATGTGCGATGTTTTCGCTTTTAAGCGACAAGCCATCTCGCGTTAGAAACTACCTAAGAGCAGGCGACACGCTAAATACCTTAAAAATAGTCGAGCTCCTTGGCGCAAAGATCGAAGATAACGGCGCTGAAATAACGATCACTCCGCCACAAAAGATAAAAGAGCCAAATGAAATTTTAGAGTGTGGCAACTCAGGCACTGCGATGAGGCTTTTTATGGGGCTATTAGCCGTGCAGGACGGCTTTTTCGTGCTAAGTGGCGATAAATATTTAAATTCTCGCCCGATGGCAAGGATAGCAAAGCCTCTAAATGAAATGGGTGCAAAGATAGATGGCGCAAACAACGCAAACAACGCCCCTCTTTGCATAAGAGGGACTAAATTTGAAAGATTTAGTTTTGATAGCAAGATCGCTTCAGCTCAGGTAAAAAGTGCGCTTTTGCTAGCGGCTCTTTACTCAAATGGCTGCAAATTTAGCGAGCCTGAGCTAAGCAGAGACCACACTGAGCGTATGCTTGCAGGCATGGGAGCTGATATAAAGCGTGACGAGCTAGAGATCACGCTAGGGCCGATGAAAGGCCCACTTTCGCCACTTGACATAGACGTGCCAAATGACCCAAGCTCGGCATTTTTCTTCGCGGTAGCAGCTCTAATCATCCCAAATTCGCATATCATTTTAAAAAATATCTTGCTAAATAAAACTCGCATCGAAGCTTACAGAGTTTTAGAAAAAATGGGCGCTGAGATAAAATTTTACAAAACCTCAAGCAAATACGAAGATATCGGCGATATCGAGGTTAGATACTCGCCAAATTTAAAAGGTGTAGAGGTTAGCGAAAATATCTCGTGGCTCATCGACGAAGTCCCAGCTTTAGCCATCGCATTTGCCTGCGCTAAGGGTCAAAGCAAGCTAACAAACGCAAAAGAGCTTCGCGTAAAAGAGAGCGACAGGATAGCTGTCACGATAAATGCGCTAAAGCAGTGCGGTGTCGATGCTAGCGAGCTTGAAGATGGCTTTATCATAAATGGCTCTGAGGCGAAATTTGCCAAGATAGACAGCCACGGAGATCATAGGATCGCTATGAGCTTTGCCATACTTGGACTAAAATGTGGCATGCAGATAGAAAAGAGCGAATTTATCGCCACTTCGTTTCCAAATTTTGCTGAAATTTTAAAGAAAATGGGAGCTAGAGTTGAAGATCGAGCTTGCTAGTAGTTATGGATTTTGCTTTGGCGTAAAAAGGGCGATAAAGATAGCTGAAAACGCTGGAGATGCCGCAACTATTGGCCCGCTCATACATAACAACGAAGAAATAAACAGGCTTGAGAAAAACTACAATGTAAAGACGCTTGAGGGCATATACGAGCTAAAAGATGAGAAAAAGGCGATCATCCGCACTCATGGCATCACTAAAAACGACCTTGCAGAGCTAAAAAAGACTGACATAAAAGTGATCGACGCAACTTGTCCGTTTGTGACAAAGCCACAACAAATTTGCGAAAAAATGAGCGAAGAGGGCTATGATGTGGTGATCTTTGGCGACATGCATCACCCAGAGGTAAAAGGGGTGAAGTCGTATGCCAAGGGTAATGTCTATGTCGTGCTTGAAGAGAGCGAGCTAGAGGGTATCAAATTTAAGCAAAAGGTCGCGCTTGTTAGCCAAACTACTAGAAAAGTTGAGAAATTTATGCATATCGCAAACTATCTCATGCTTCATGTAAAAGAGCTGCGCGTTTTTAACACGATCTGCAACGCGACATTTGAAAACCAAGAGGCTGCTAAAAATTTAGCAAAAAGAGCTGACGTGATGATAATAATCGGCGGTAAAAACAGCTCGAACACAAAACAACTCTACCTAATATCTAAAAATTTCTGCGAAGATAGCTATCTCATTGAAAGCGAAGAAGAGCTTGAAAGATCATGGTTTGATGGCAAAAATTTGTGTGGCATAAGTGCGGGTGCTAGCACGCCTGACTGGATCATACAAAAAGTCGTTGATAGAATCAAAAAAGTATAAAATTTATCCTAGCTAAAGCCACAATTAACTATAATAAGCCAATTTGCCTCTACTGGCATAATAAAATTTAAAGGATCAAGATGGCTGTGAACAAAAGTGTTCAATTAGGAAAAGCAAAAGATGAAGATATCGAAGATATCGATTTTGCTGCGATGTTAGAGGAGTCTTTTAAAAAGACTGAAGAAGATAGTGACGCAAAGATCGTCAGTATCAATGGCGATGAGGTTTTAATCGACGTTGGCAAGAAGTCAGAAGGCATTTTAAATGTTTCTGAGATCACTGACGCAAACGGCAACCTGACGCATAAAGTTGGCGATACGATCAAAGTTGTAATAACTGGATCAAGAAATGGAAGACCTATAGTGTCGCACAAAAAAGCACTTAGAAAAGAGAAAGTTAAAGCTTTCATCGAAGCTTACGATCCTGAAAATTCTGGCGAAATCGACGTAAAAGTAGTTGGAAAAAATAAAGGTGGTTTTATCACTCAAGACGCAAATGGCGTAGAATTTTTCTTACCAAGAACGCACAGCGGATTTAAAAACGCTGAAGGAGTAGTTGGAAAATCATACAAAGTAAGAGTTATAAAAGTTGATAAAGAAGAGAATAGTATCGTTGTCTCAAGAAAGAAAATTTTAGATGACGATCGCAAAAAACGCAAAGAAGCTCTATCAAACATAGTAGAAAACGATAGTGTTATAGAGGGCACAGTTAAGAAGATCACAACTTATGGTATGTTTGTTGATGTAGGCGGCGTAGACGGACTTGTGCATTACAGCGAGATAAGCTACAAAGGGCCAGTAAATCCTAGCTCTTTATACAAAGAAGGCGATAAAGTTTTAGTTAAAGTTATCAGCTATGACAACGAAAAACGCCACCTATCTCTATCTATCAAGGCTGCTACTCCAGATCCTTGGGAAGAGATCATAAATGATGGACTAGAAGTTGGCGACACTATCAAAGTAACAGTTAGCAATATCGAGCCTTATGGCGCATTTGTTGATCTTGGAAATGATATTGAAGGATTTTTACACATATCTGAAATTTCATGGGATAAAAATATCAAAAATCCAAAAGATCACATCAGTGAAGGTCAAGAGATCGATGTTGAGGTTATCGAAATAGACGCAAAAGGACACCGCTTAAGAGTGAGCCTTAAAAATTTACTTCCAAAGCCATTTGATGAATTTAAAGCTAAATTCAAAGAGGGCGATGTAGTAAAAGGCGTTGTGACAACTATCACAAATTTTGGTGCATTTGTTAGAGTAGGTTGCGTTGAGGGCTTACTACACAACGAAGATGCATCTTGGGATAGAAATGACAAGTGCAAAGATATGTTTAAGGCTGGCGATGAGCTAGAAGTAAAGATCATCAAAATCGACAGCGCTGAGCAAAAAATTTCTCTAAGTCTAAAAGATCTAAAACAAAGTCCAGTTCAGGCATTTGCTAATAAATTTAGTGTAGGCGATATCGTAAAAGGAACGATCCGTGACATTAAAGAGTTTGGTGTATTTGTTGAGCTTGGTGATAATGTCGATGCGCTAATCCGCAAAGAAGATCTAGGTAGCGTAGATGCTAGCACGTTAAAGATCGGCGATGAGATCGAAGCCGCTATCGCATTTATCGATGAGAAGAAAAATAGAATTCGCCTAAGCATACGCCGTTTAGCAAAACAAAAAGAGCGTGAAGTGTTAAATGAGATCAACGACAACGACGACAAAGTAACACTTGGCGACATCATAAAAGAACAATTACGCTAGTATAAATGGGCAGACGCACGCTTTTATCAGTTGTTGTTCTGCTCTTTGTGATGTTAGGTTTGGTTGGAGTTTATCTTGTTAAATTTGCAAGTGTAAATTTCAGCCAAACTACTGAAAAAAATATTACAAGCGAGCAAAATATAACCAAAAATACAGCCGGCAGTGAAAACTGGATCAACGAGCTGGCAACTATTAAGAAAAAAGATTACGTATTGCCTGTAAATGAAATTTTTATAGAATACAACCGACCTAAGATAGAAAAGCCAAAGATCACAGCATATGAACTTTTGATAGATAAAAACGATATCTACTCTATGTTCTGCTTGATGCAGACTTTGCGAAATAGCGAGGTTGATTTTACTGTAGTAAGAGATGGCGCTAAGAGCCAGATCTTTTTAAATACCCAAGACTCGAGGCTTTTGCAAAATATCATTTTGCAGCTAAGAGTTTACGACATCCACTCAAGTGTAAGAGAGGTAAAATTATGAAAACTATCATTGTTTGCGATGCGATACACCCAGTAGGTTTTGAACTTTTAAAAAAAGAACAAGATATAAATGTAATAGACGCAGTTAATACCCCAAAAGACGAGCTTTTAAAAATTTTAGGCGAGGCTGATGTAGCGATCACTAGAAGCTCTACTGAGGTAAATGAAGCGTTTTTAGAAGCTGGTAAGAAGCTAAAAGCTATCGTTAGAGCTGGTGTTGGCGTGGATAATGTTGATATAGATGGCTGTTCAAGAAGAGGCATCATCGCTATGAATGTCCCAACTGCAAATACTATCGCAGCAGTTGAGCTAACTATGGCACACATGCTAGCAGCTGCAAGATCACTTGAATACGCTCACAACGATCTAAAACTAGATAGAATTTGGAAACGCGAGAAGTGGTATGGAGTTGAGCTTTTTAAGAAAAAGCTAGGTGTGATCGGCTTTGGTAACATAGGCTCAAGAGTAGCAGCTCGCGCAAAGGCTTTTGGCATGGATATCATCGCATACGACCCATATATCGATCCATCTAAAGTTATCGATATGGGCGGTACTTATACTAAAAATTTTGATGACATCTTGGCATGCGACTTCATCACGATCCACACTCCAAAGACCAAAGAAACCACCGATATGATCGGCGCTAAAGAGATAGCAAAGATGAAAGATGGCGTAAGGCTTATAAACTGCGCTAGAGGTGGTCTTTATAACGAAGAGGCTCTTTATGAAGGGCTAAAAAGCGGCAAGATAGCATTTGCTGGTATCGACGTTTTTACAAAAGAGCCAGCGACAAGCCATCCGCTTCTTGATCTAAATAATGTAAGCGTCACACCGCATCTTGGGGCAAACACCCTTGAGTCGCAGCGCAACATCGCAGTAGAGGCAGTCGAGCAAGCTATCTTGGCAGCACGCGGTATAAGCTATCCAAACGCTTTAAATTTACCTATCAAAACAGAAGATTTACCGCCGTTTTTTGAGCCTTATATCGATCTTACAAGCAAGATGGCATTTCTCGCAGCTCAGATAAACAAAAGTGCCATCAAAGCTATCCGTATAGAGACTCACGGGCAGATTGGCGAATATGCAAATTCAATGCTAACTTTTGCGATCGTGGGCGCTTTAAAAGAGAGTCTTGGCGATGCGATAAACTACGTAAATGCTAAATTTTTATGCGACGAAAAAGGCATAACTACCGAAACTAGCACAGGTGGAGACAGTATCTTTAAAAACAAGATCACAGTTCGTCTTACGACTGAAAACGGCATCGTAAGCGTTGGCGGCACGGTCTTTGGGGAAAATCAACAACGCATAGTAACCGTAAATGGCTTTAAGACTGACTTCAAGCCAAAAGGCAAGATGATCATCTTTAAAAACCACGACGTACCAGGCGTTATCGCTCAGATCAGTAAAATTTTAGCTGACGAGAAGATAAACATCGCTGACTTCCGTCTTGGTAGAGATGAGCACGGCATGGCGCTTGCGGTCATCTTGGTCGATGAACATATAAAAACAGAAACGCTAGAGAGATTAAACGCACTTGAAGCTTGTGTTTGGGCTCAATACGCAGTTATATAACAAATTACGAAAGGATAAAAAATGGCTTCATATTCAATGGGCGATCTAAAAAAGGGACTAAAGATCGAGATCGACGGCGTTCCTTATAAAATCGTAGAATATCAACACGTTAAACCGGGCAAGGGTGCAGCTTTTGTTCGTGCAAAGATCAAATCTTTTGTCGATGGAAAGGTTCTTGAAAAGACTTTTCACGCAGGCGATAAGTGCGAGCAGCCGCATCTTGAAGAAAAAGAGATGCAGTACCTCTATGATGATGGTGAGTTTTGCCAGTTTATGGACACGACTACTTACGAGCAAGTTGCGATCAGCGACGAGGACGTGGGCGATGTTAAAAAATGGATGATCGATGGTATGATGGTTGAAATTTTATTTCACAACGGCAATGCTATCGGCGTTGAAGTACCACAAGTGGTCGAGCTAAAGATAGTTGAAACTCCACCGAATTTCAAGGGCGATACACAAGGCGGCAAAAAGCCAGCTACTCTTGAGAGCGGCGCGGTAGTTCAGATACCATTTCACGTACTAGAAGGCGAGGTCATCCGCGTTGATACCGTTCGTGGCGAGTACATCGAGCGCGCAAATAAATAATCATACATCTGGCGCGTTAAATTTATGAAAGAGAAATTTGACGAGCTTATCGCTCTACTAAAGCCGCTATTTAAGGATAATGGCTTTAGCAAGAGCGCTTTAAATTTCTACAAAAATACTCCAAATTTTATCTACGTTATAAATTTTCAAAAAAGTAGTGGCAATGGCTCCGAGCGCACAAGATTTTATATAAATTGCGGCATTTACGCCACTTTTATAGAGGCTACTCTTGGTAAAGAAGCGCTTGACAAGCCAAAAGAGTATGAGTGCCATTTTAGAGCTAGAGCACATGAAATTTCTAGCTCAGCTGCTGCATACTACGAGCTAGAGCCAGATAGTGACGTGGCTAAAATTTATGAAAATGTGGCAAACGACCTTGGCTTTGTTTTTAAATTTTTTGAGCAAAATAGCTCTGAAAAAAATTTAATAGAGCTAATGCTCGAACAAAATGGCCTTGCAGCGATAAATCAACTCTACGAATATCTTTTGATAAAAGATAAAAGCGAAATTTTAGCCTCTCACGCCAAAAGGCTCTTCGCAAAGCATGGCAGTGAAGCAAGGTGGGGTAAATTTCAAAACCAAATAAACGAGCTACTTAGAAAATATAAAAAAGATGAGATAAAATTTAAATGACAAATCGCATTTGGTTGTAAAAAGCATCAAATACGATCAGATAAATATGTAAGCTTTGCGTCTATTTTAAATTTTTATTTATTTAAACTACTTACTAAAATTTAGGACTTATAGTTTTTAAAGCTATATTTTAAAATAGAAATTTGTTGTGGTTTGCGATGCACCAGCATTAAAGCATGCATCTTGAATGTGCGAGAGGTTTTTACTCTGGCTTCGCTTCGTAACTGCAAGCAGATGAGGGATTAAAAAAGAAGTGGGATAAGTGAACGAGTTTTGTGTCTGTCCTACAGCTGCAAACCAGTGAAGTAAAATTTATGCCCCATTGTCTCATTCTTGGATAAATCAAATTTAATCAAGCTATTTTTACAAATTTTAAATTTCCATTCACTCACAAGAATTGCTACTAAAATTACTTGTTCACAAATTTTTAAAATTTGCTAGACGCTCATCTTGGATTGTTAAATTTGTGTATTGTAGAGCTGGATATTAAGTTTATATCCAAAAATGTCAGCTCTAATTTGAAATTTTGCTCGGAGTGTAATTTTGGACTTGCTACCCAACTATCTTTTTAACAGCTAGTGAGGCTAAATTTAGCCCAAAGCAAGCAGTCACGCCCATGAAGCTTCCAAGTGGTTTGCAAAGTGGCTCTTCTGTTGAAAAGACGACGTCAAATTTACCGATAAAGCCTGATTTTTTGAGCTCATATCTATATTTTCTAGCTAGTGGATCGACCGATGTTTTCCAAACGCAAGCCACCTTGATCTTGGTTGGATCAACCCTTTTTGCCCCACCCATCGAGGCTATAAATTTGCTAGGATCTACTGCGTTTGCAAGGGCGATCTTGGCAGCTATATCATCGATCGCGTCAATCACCACGTCAAATTTACTAAAGTCAAATCCAGCAACAAACTCAGGCGTGATCAGCGTCTGCATAGGCGTGATGCAAGGATAAATTTTGGCAAACTCCTCCACCTTTACGCCGCCTACGTTTTCGCTGTAAATTTGGCGGTTTTGATTTGTCACGTCAAAGATGTCTTTGTCGATTAGAGTGATGCTTCCGACCCCGCTTCTAGCAAGCGCATCTACGCACATTCCACCAACGCCTCCAGCTCCGCAAACTAGCACTTTTGCGCTTTGAAGCTTGTTAAAACCATCCTCGCCAAAGAGCCATCTTATCCTTGTAAATCTATCATTTTGCATCAAATTTCCCTTTTAAGCTCTCCAAACTCTCATACGAAGTCATATTTAGTTTTATGGGCGTTATCGTGGCAAAGCCCTCATTTACCTTGCTGATGTCGCTTGGCTCGCCTTTTTCGTATTCAAGTGCGGCGTTTCCAAGCCAGTAGTACTCGATGCCTCTTGGGTTGCGATTAAGCGTGGCATGCGTGGCGTAGGTGCGTCTGCCAGCTGGCACGACGGCATAACCTTTGAAATTTTTGCTAGTTGTGGCTGGGATATTTACATTTAGAAATTCTCTTTGATTTAGCGAAATTTCATCATTTAGCACCTTTGGTACGATAAATTTAACGATCTTTTTTGCTAGCTCAAAGCCAAGTTCATTTAGTGAGTTGTTTTCATAAAACTGTGAAAAAGCGATGCTTCTAATGCCCTGTAAAACGCCCTCCATCGCTGCTCCACACGTGCCAGAGTAGGTGATGTCCTCGCCTAAATTTGCCCCGTGATTTATGCCGCTTATCACTAGATCTGGTTTTTTATTATAAAGTGCATGAAGTGCGAGATAGACGCAGTCGCTGGGCGTTGCGTCGTCAAGTTTAAAAAAGTTATCATCAAGTTTTATAAACCTAAGCGGTCTTGTGAGCGTCAAAGAGTGAGCGCAGGCTGATTTTTCAGAGCTTGGAGCTACTATCGTGACATTTACGCCATCTAGCTCGCTTAAAGCTTCTTTTAAGGCAAGTAGTCCAGCCGCCTCAAATCCATCGTCATTTGTTATCAAAATTTCTTTCAAATTTTATCCTTTAAAGGGTTGGATTTTATCACAGCTTTCTTAAAATTTTAAAGAATTTTTGCGTATAATGCCCCCAAAAAAAGACCTGATGAAAGTGTGTAAATGAAAATTTTAGTCTCCGCTCTTGAGCCATCGGCAAATTTGCATTTAAAAGAAATTTTGAAAAATTTTGAGGGCGAATTTGAGCTAATGGGAATTTTTAGCGAAGAGCTTGGCACGCCATATATGAAAAGCAGCGAGTTTTCTGCGATGGGCTTTGTCGAGGTTTTGCCACTCATTTTTAAGGCAAAAAAGGCGATAAAAGTGATGAGCCAGATGGCAAAAGAGGCTGATGCAGTGCTGCTAATAGACAGTCCAGCCTTTAACCTGCCGCTTGCAAAGGCGATAAAAGAGGCCGGCGCAAAAGCAGCCGTGACATACTACATCTTGCCTCAAGTTTGGGCGTGGAAGCCAAAAAGAGTGAGCGTTGTGGAGAGATACTGTGACAACCTAGCTTCGATCCTGCCATTTGATGCGAAATTTTATAGCCGCTCGACCTACGTGGGGCATCCTTTGATGGATGAGATAAAGCTTAAGAAAACTAGCCTAAGTAGCAGCGGCAAAGTGGCGTTTTTGCCAGGCTCAAGAAGGTCAGAGATTTCAAGGCTGATGCCAGTTTATAGAGAGCTTGCTAAAAAGATAGAAGCAAAAAGGCTACTTGTCGTGCCACCATTTTTGCTTGATAAAGTGGGCGAAATTTATGGCGATGTGAGCGACTTTGAGATCGTCTCAAACACGCCTGAAGCCTTGTATGAGAGCGACTTTGCCTTTGTTTGCTCTGGCACGGCTACGCTTGAGGCAGCGCTCATTGGCACACCATTTGTGCTAGCATATAAGGCAAAAGCGATAGATGTTTTCATCGCTAGAAAATTTGTAAAGATCAAGCACGCGGGACTTGCAAATATAATGTTTGATTTCATGGGCAAAGAGCCGCTTCATGAGGAGTTTATCCAAGAGTTTGCAACGGCTGAAAATTTGCTAAGAGCCTACAAGAGCTGCGATAGGCAAAAATTCTTAAAAGGCTGCGATGAGCTAAGGGCTTACCTAGGGCATGGCAGCAGTAAAAATGTAGTAAAAATTTTAAAAAATATGGAGTAAAAAATGAGTGAACCAATGACAATGCACGGATACGAGAAGATAGAAGCTGAGCTAAAAGATCTAAGGCTAGTGCAACGCCCACAAATCGTAACAGAGATCGACATCGCACGAAGCCACGGCGACCTAAAAGAAAACGCCGAGTATCACGCAGCAAAGGAGAAGCAAGCCTTTATAGACGCTAGGATAGCTGAGCTTAGCGCACTTTTGGCAAACGCAGAAGTGATCGATCCAAGTAGCTACGAGCATGATAGGGTAAGATTTGGCTCTAGTGTGACGATAATGGACGAAGAGACTGAGGTAGAGCATACTTACACGATAGTTGGTGTGAGCGAAAGCGACCTAGACAAGGGCTATATCTCGATAAACTCACCTCTTGCAAAGCAGCTTTTAGGCAAGGCTGAGGGCGATGAGGTAGCGCTAAATTTACCAAAAGGCAGAAGCGACGTCGAGATCGTTAAGATCTGCTATAAACCTATAAAATTTGACTAAAAAGACGAGGCAAAGAGCTAAAAACTGCTTTTTGGCTCTGCTAATTTTTAATTAAGGCAAAATTTGAGCGAATACCTATATGCCCCCGTTATAAAAGAAGGCGCGATCTTTTTGGCTGATGCGCATGAAAATGTAAATAGAGATGGATTTTTGAAATTCTTGCGCGGCGTTGATAGCGGAGAGATCAAGGAGCCGCCACAGATTTTCTTGCTTGGCGATATATTTGATTTTTTAACGGGCGAGGGCGAATATACAAGAGGATTTTACGCTGAGCACTTAAGGCTTATAGATAAAATTTCACAAAAGGTGGAAATTTTTTACTTCGAGGGCAACCACGATTTTAGGCTTTCAAATTTATTTAATAAAACTAGAGATTTTTGGGACAAAGGCGAGAGGCTAAGCTTTGAGGGGGTAAAGGTCTATGACATTTGCGCTCAGCCAGTGAAATTTAGAACTATAAGCGGCGAGCACGTCCAGATCGCGCATGGCGATATATTTTTGCCTTTTATAGATAAGTATGCGCTTAGGTTTTTAAGGCTTAGATGGTTTTTGAAATTTATGAACGCGCTTGATAAAATTTTGGATTTTAAAATTTCAAAAGCGATACTAGCCAAACTTACTAAGAAAAATCTGCACTATAAAATTTCAAACTTCAAGGAGCTAATGAGCAAGCATTTGCAGGGCTTTGACGCAAGTATAGTGATAGAGGGACACTATCATCAAGGTGAGCTATTTGATATTTACGATAGATTTTATATAAATTTACCTTGTTTTGCATGCGAGCAAAGTTATTTTGTTGTAGAATACGCCCAGCAAAAGTTGAATTTGCTCAAAATGAGTTTGAAAGGACATTGATGTTTGGAGACAACGTACTAAAAACGGGCTCAAACGAGATGGAACTTGTTGATTTTCGTATCTTTAAAAAGGCCGAAAACAAAGTATATGAAGGAATATACGGAGTCAATGTCGCAAAGGTGCGGGAGATCATTAAGATGCCAAATCTTACCGAGCTTCCTGGCGTTCCTGAGTATATCGAGGGAATTTTTGATTTAAGAGGTGTGGTTATCCCTGTCATAAATTTGGCAAGATGGATGAATATCGTCGAGCCAACTGAGGGTGTAGTCATAAAGCCACGTGTTATTATCGCTGAATTTAGCGGTATATTAATCGGTTTTATCGTCCATGAGGCCAAGAGGATCAGACGTATAAACTGGAAAGATATAGAGCCTGCAAATTTTGCTGCTGGAGCTGGTACTCTGGATAAAGGTAAGATCACAGGCGTAACAAGAATAGAAAATGACGAAGTACTTCTCATTCTTGATCTTGAAAGCATCGTTGAAGAGCTAGGAATTTACTCACCAAAGATCGAATTTGACGTAACAGAAGATCAAAAGATCAAAGGTGCTGCTTTAGTTCTAGATGATAGCTCAACTGCTAGAAAGCTAGTAAAAGACGCACTTGAGAAGATGGGTCTTAGCGTAGTTGAAGCTAAAAACGGCGTTGAGGGATTAGAGAGAATGGAAGAGCTTTATCAAAGATATGGAGATAACTTAACAAAAGAGCTTAGAGTTATCTTAAGTGATATCGAAATGCCACAGATGGATGGATACCGCTTTGCTTCAACTATTAAAAATGATGATAGATTTAAAGATGTTCCGATTGTGTTTAACTCTTCATTAAGCAACGAATTTAGTGAGGTTAAGAGTAAAGAAGCCGGTGGTGCTGCGTATCTTACAAAATTTGATGCTGGTGTATTTTATCAAGAGGTGCTAAAAGTGATTGAAGCACATTCTAAATCTGCGAAGTGAGGTGAAGTATGGATGATATGAAAGAAATAATGGAAGACTTTTTAATAGAGGCTTTCGAACTTATTGAGCAGATAGACCATGACCTTGTCGAACTTGAGTCAAACCCTGAAGACTTGGAGCTTTTAAATAGAATTTTCCGTGTTGCTCACACAGTAAAAGGTAGCTCAAGCTTTTTAAATTTTGACGTTTTAACAGAGCTTACTCACCACATGGAAGATGTTTTGAACAAAGCTAGAAAAGGCGAGCTAAAGATCACTCCAGATATCATGGACGTTGTTCTTGAGTCAGTTGATATGATGAAGGGACTACTTGAGAGCATTAGAGATAACGGTAGTGACGCAGCCGCTGGCATTGATATCAAAAATATTTGTGTAAGACTTACTCAAATTTCTGAAGGTGAAGCCCCAAGCGCAGCCCTAGAAGCTCCAGCAGCCGCACCAGCACCTGAGCCAGTAAAAGAGCCAGAACCTGTCGCGCCAGCTGAAGAAGCAGCTCCTGAAGTAAGTGATGCCGAGCTTTCAAAGCTAAGTGACTCTGAGGTTGAAGCTGAGATAGAGAGACTTTTAAAAGTTAGAAAGGCTGAAGATCAAGCAAGACGTGCTTCAAAAGGCATAGCTCCAAAATCTCCTGAAGAGATAGCTCCAGCCACAAGCGCTGCGCCAGCACCTGCACCTAAGCCAGCTCCTAGTAGAGAAAGAGATGCAGATAAAAAAGTGCCAGCAGCTAATAGTAGCAGTGCGGTAGCACAAGAGCAAACGATACGTGTTGAAGTCAAAAGACTTGATCACTTGATGAATTTAATCGGCGAGCTTGTTCTTGGTAAAAACCGCCTACTAAAAATTTATGATGACGTAGAAGAGAGATATGAGGGCGAGAAATTCCTTGAAGAGCTAAATCAAGTAGTATCAAGCCTAAGTCTAGTTACGACTGATATCCAGCTAGCTGTTATGAAGACAAGAATGCTTCCAATAGCAAAAGTCTTTAATAAATTCCCACGTATGATACGCGATCTTAGCCGTGAGCTTGGTAAGCAGATCGACCTTGAAATTTCAGGTGAAGAGACTGAGCTTGATAAATCAATCGTTGAAGAGATCGGCGATCCGCTAGTTCACATCATCAGAAACTCATGCGACCACGGTATCGAAGATCCTGAGACAAGAAAGGCAATGGGCAAACCTGAAAAAGGCCTTGTTCAGCTAAAAGCTTACAACGAGGGCAACCATATCGTTGTTGAGATAGTTGATGATGGTAAGGGCTTAGATGCTGATATGCTTAAAGCTAAGTCTATAGAAAAAGGCATCATCACTGAGCGTGAAGCCGATGCGATGAGCGAGAAAGAGGCTTTTGGTCTTATATTTAAGCCAGGATTTTCAACTGCAGCGAAGGTTACAAACGTATCTGGTCGTGGCGTTGGCATGGACGTTGTTAAGACAAACATTGAAAAACTAAATGGTATCATTGATATCGAGAGTGAAGTTGGAAAAGGCACAGTTATGAAGCTTAAAATTCCACTCACACTTGCGATCATTCAGTCACTTCTTGTCGGAACACAAGAGGAATTTTATGCGATACCGCTTGCGAGCGTTCTTGAGACTGTTCGCGTGCCAATCGATGATATCTACACGATCGATGGCAAAAACGTTCTAAGACTAAGAGATGAGGTCTTATCTCTTGTTAGACTTTCAGATGTCTTTGGTGTCAATAAAGTCTTTGACGGCGGAGATCAAACTTATGTTGTTATCATCGGCGTTGCCGAGGCAAAACTGGGCATCATCGTAGATACATTAGTCGGTCAAGAAGAGATCGTTATTAAGTCAATGGGTGATTATTTGCAAAATATCCCAGGCATCGCTGGAGCTACTATAAGAGGCGATGGCCGCGTAACTCTTATCATAGACGTTGGTGCTATGATGGAGATGGCAAAGGATATTAAGGTAAATATTAGAGCCGAGATGGAAGATAGCACTAAAGCAAAAGAGAAACCAAGCGATTATAAGGTCCTAATCGTTGATGACTCTAAGATGGATAGAACCATTATGCAAAAGTCGCTTGAGCCAATCGGCGTCACAATAATAGAAGCAACTAACGGAGTAGAAGCACTCAATATAATTAAATCAGGCGAGCATGCATTTGATGCGGTGCTCATTGACATTGAGATGCCAAGGATGGACGGATATACTCTAGCTGGTGAAATTCGCAAATACTCTAAGTATCGCACTTTACCGCTAATAGCAGTAACATCAAGAACGTCTAAAACTGATAGATTGCGCGGAGTAGAGGTTGGTATGACTGAATATATCACAAAACCATATTCGTCAGAGTACCTTGAAAACGTTGTTAGAAAAAATATTAAATTAGGTTAGGGGTTAGGCGATGAATGATAAACTAAACCAAGTTTTAAGCAAACAAAAACAGCAAATTGACGAGCCTGAGATAAAAAACAACGAAGATATAGTCCAACTTGTAGGCTTCGTTGTTGGCGAAGAAGAGTATGCGATACCTATTTTAAATATCCAAGAGATAATCAAGCCTATCGAATACACCCGTGTTCCTAGCGTGCCCGACTATGTTCTTGGTGTCTTTAACTTGCGTGGAAACGTTATCCCGCTTATTGATTTGCGAAAACGTTTTTCACTAAATGTTACAAAACAAAGCTCAAATACAAGATATATCGTCATGAAAGATGAGGATAACATAGCAGGCTTCGTGATAGACCGCTTGACGGAGGCTATCAGAATAGACCGCAACAGGATCGATCCGCCGCCAGAGACTTTAGTAAAAGACAAAGGCATGATCTATGGTATCGGCAAACGAGATCAAAATATCCTTACGATTTTAAAGGTTGAGAGCCTTTTAAAGCGTGATTTTTAGGGCATATCTTGATAAAACTTTGTGTTTTTGACTTTGACTCTACGATAATGGACGGCGAGACGATTGATATCCTCGCCGCCGCTAATAACGCCAGCAATGAGGTGGCTAGCATAACGAAGCGTTCGATGAACGGCGAACTTGATTTTTTTGAAAGTCTTACAGCAAGAGTAAAATTTTTAAAAGGAATGCCACTTTCAAAAGCAGATGAAATTTGTAAAAATTTACCCATCATGCTAGGAGCTAGCGAGCTTATAGCTGCCCTAAAGCAAAAGGGCGTAAAGGTTGTGGTCTTTAGTGGCGGTTTTCACATCGCAACTGATAAGATGCAAGAAAAACTTAAATTTGATGCAAATTTTGCAAATATCTTGCACCACAAAGATGGAATTTTAACAGGTGAAGTTGGCGGAGAGATGATGTTTGGTAGCTCAAAAGGAGAGATGATAGATCGCTTAAAGGGGCTATTAAATTTAGATAAAAGTGAGATCATGTGCGTTGGCGATGGAGCCAATGACGTGTCAATGTTTAGAAAATGTGATCTAAAAATTGCCTTTTGTGCGAAAGAAATTTTAAAAAAAGAGGCGACGCATTGCGTGGATGTCAAAGATCTGCGTGAAATTTTAAATTTTATAAGGTGAAAAAAATGTATGATAATGAAGCTAAATTTTCTCTTTGGTGTGACTTTATAGAGAGAGATTTTTTACAAAACGAATTCAACTCTTTATTAGAAAATGGCGTTATAAACGGAGCTACAAGCAACCCAGCTATCTTTAAAACAGCTTTTGCATCACCTGCTTACAAACAGATCATACAAAATAGCAACAAGCGTCATCCAAAAGATCTTTATGAAATTTTAGCGACCCAAGATATCAAGATCGCCGCATGTAAAATGCTAAAAAACTACGCAAATGGTGATGATGGCTTTGTTAGCATCGAGGTTGATCCAAATTTAAGTGGCGAAACAGCTGCGACGATAGAAGAGGGCATCAGGCTTCACAACCTTATCTCAATGCCAAATGTCATGATAAAAATTCCAGCTACAAAAGAAGGCTATGAAGCGATGAGCGCACTCATGGCAAGAGGTATCAGCGTAAATGCGACGCTCATTTTCTCGCCAGATCAGGCTAAAAACTGCCTAGAGGCCTTTAAAGAGGGTAGCAAAGCTTATGCAAGCCGCTTTGTGGATACGACGATGCCAAAAGGTGTGATCAGCGTTTTTGTTAGTAGATTTGATAGAAAGCTTGATGAGACAATGTCTGCAAAAAGCCTACCAACAGGACAGATCGGCATAATGAATGCTGCAAATATCTATCATATCATTGAGGACTTTGGCTTAGAAAACGTAAGGACACTTTTTGCAAGCACTGGCGTAAAAGGTGGTGGTTTAAGAGGGGATTATTACGTTAGAGAACTAATGTATAAAAACTCTATAAACACAGCTCCGATAGAGACGATAAAAGAATTTATAAAAGAAAAAGCTGAGGCAAAAAATGCCCCTAGCAAAGAGAATATCTCAAGCTTTTTTCACATCATAAAAAATAATGAGATCGATATAAATGCTACTTATAAAGAGCTTTTAAATGACGGCTTAAAGCAGTTTGTTGCAGCATTTGATGAGATTATGAAATCACTTTAATGACCAAAAAAGACCTAGACTCATATCTGTGCTCTTTGGTGGATAAAGGCGGCAGCGACCTTCATCTAAAGTCTGCAAGCCTTGTTTATGGCAGATTTAATGGTGAGATCATGCCACTTAGTGAAGAAAATTTAGATCCAAGTGATGCGGTGGCTATCGCAAAGGAGCTTTTGGGGGCTAAATTTGATGAGTTTATGGATAAAAAAGATATAGATTTTTCGTATAAACTAAATGACGAGTACTGCTTTCGTGTAAATATGTTTTTGCAGATAAATGGAATTTCTGCTGTCTTTCGTGTCACTCCAACAAAAATCCCAACCATAAAAGATCTAAATTTACCAAGCGTGATAGAAAAAATTTGCACCGAGACCACTCGTGGCATCATCCTAGTGACTGGCCCAACTGGAAGCGGCAAGACGACAACGCTTGCAAGCATGATAAATTTCATCAACCAGACAAAAAGATCGCACATCGTGACTATCGAAGATCCGATCGAATACGTATTTAACGACGATAAAAGCATAATCAACCAGCGCTCTATCGGCGCAGATGCGCTAAATTTCTCAGATGCGCTAAGGGCTTCACTTAGAGAAGATCCTGACATCATTTTGGTGGGTGAGATGAGAGATCTTGAGACGATAGAGACTGCCATTAGAGCTGCTGAGACTGGTCACTTGGTGCTTTCGACACTTCACACGCTTGATGCAAAAGAGAGCGTAAATAGAATAGTAAATAGCTTCCCGCAAGGCGAGCGAGATAAAGTCAGCCTTATGTTCTCTTCAGTGCTTGCTTGCGTCATCTCACAAAGGCTAGTTAAGACGCTTTTTGGCACAAGACGCCCAGCAGTCGAGATCATGAGAAAAAATACCCGCATAAAAGAGCTCATATCTGAAGAGAAATTTGACGAGATCGATCTTGCCATAGCTGAGTCAAAAAATACTTATGGCATGCAAACCTTTGATCAGCACCTGCTTGAGCTTTATGAAAATAAGATAATTAGTGCCGAAGTAGCGCTTGATAATGCTAGCAACAGGGGCGATTTACAGCTTAAGATAAAAAGCTCAAATGTGGCAGGTTTTAGCTTTGAAAATGGTGTAAATTTTGGCAAACCTCAAAGCAAACAAGATCAACCAGAAGTGATCGCGCTTAAAGAAATTTAATAAGCTTTATGTGAAATTTATAAAGCATTAGATAAAATCAGCACCTATTTTTTATGAAAGGAAAACGATGTTAGAAGGTATCGTTAGAGAGAGTATCGGTAAGAAGTCTGCGAAGGCTTTGAGAAGAGATGGTTATCTAATCGCCAACATTTATGGCAAGGGATTAGAGAATGTTGCAGCTGCTTTTAAAGTCAATGACTTTATTAAAGAGGCACGCAAAAAAGAGAGCCTTGCTTTTGATGTAAAAGTAGGCGGAAAAGTTTATAATGTCGTTATTGTTGATTACCAAAGAGATGTTGTTACAAGTGATCTTAAACACGTAGATCTAAAAGTAGCACTTCCAGGCGTTTTATCAAAATATATGATCCCAGTTAAGCCAGTTGGAACACCTATTGGTCTTAAAAATAAGGGTGTTTTGATCCAGTCAAAAAGACGTCTTTGCGTAAAATGCACGGCTGAAAATTTACCAAATTCATTTGACGTTGATGTAAGCAAACTTGACATTGATGATACGATTTTGGTTCGTGATATCACAGCTCCTAAAGGCGTTACTATCATTGACGCTGACCGTGTTGCGGTACTTGGAGTTATTAAAGCTAAATAAAAAGGGCTTTTGTGACACTAATAGCGGGGCTGGGCAATCCTGGCCCCAAATACGAAAACACTAGACACAACATAGGCTTTATGCTTATAGACCTCCTAAAAGACTCAAATTTCAAAGATGCTAGCTCAGCTAAATTTCAAGGCGAAGTTTTTAAATTTAATGGCATTATCTTGCTAAAACCAACGACCTTTATGAACCTCTCAGGTCAAAGTGTAAAGGCAGTAAAAGACTTTTATAAGCCAGATAGGATCATCGTCATCCACGACGATCTTGATCTTAGTTTTGGCGCGGTTAAATTTAAAAAAGGCGGCAGTAGCGGCGGACATAACGGCATAAAATCGATCGACGGACTAATCGGCAACGACTACGAAAGGGTGCGCATTGGCATAGGGCATGAGGGCGATGCTAAAAATTTCGTCCTTGGCGAGTTTAGCGATGAAGAAAAAAAGGCTTTAGATGAAATTTTAGCCTATACAAAAAATGCGGTTTGTGAGCTGCTAAAGAGCGACATCAACGAAATTTCACAAAAATTTACGGTAAAAAAAGGTCTTATCAAATGAAACTATACGCCAGATACGTTGGCTGGGTCTATATAAAATCTTTTCTTATCGTATTTTTAGCGCTTGAGCTATTTTATGTTGGCATTGATCTACTTACAAATTTAAAAGATCTGCCGCCATCTGCCAACCTTCAGCTACTCTATGTCGGCCTTACTGCACTAAGTGCCATTAGCTACGTTTTGCCACTTTCACTCATTTTTGCGCTAATAATTTTACATGTAAATATGGTCAGATCAAACGAGCTAATCAGCTTTTATGCTCTTGGCATCAGTAAAAACAAACTCATTTTGCCGCCATTTCTCATCGCACTTTTTGTGACGATTTTTTACGTTGGGCTAAATTTTACGCCATTTGCTTATGCGCATGATTATCAAAAAAGCATTGCTAAAAACACTGCTTTTTCAAAAAGTACAAATGACTCATTTTTGAAATTTGAAGGCAAATTTATCTATATAAAAGAGCTAAACTCAGCCAAACAAAGGGCAAATGACGTGAGAATTTTTGACATTAATGGCACTGACTTGCTCTCAACAACCTTTGCCAACCACGCTAAATTTAAAGACAATGAGTGGGTTTTAGAGGATGTAAATCAGACTTTTTTGCCTCAAAATTTAGAGCTTGGCGAAAATGGCTTTAGCAAGGTAAAAAGTGAAAATTTAGATGCATTAAGAGGCTTTAAGCCAAAGAGCATCGAGAGTGCTGCAAGCGTTGAAAACTCGAAATTTAACATACCTGATGCGATAAATTTTATAAAGACATTTAAAAACGAAGGCATAGGGCTAGACAGCGCAAGAACGGCATTTTATAACCTTGCTATCACGCCATTTTTTGCGCCATTTTTATTGCTTATTTTCTACTATCATTTGCCAGTAACCGGCAGGTTTTTCAACCTTGCACTTTCAACTTTTATTTTTGTTGTCATAACTCTCGTAGTTTGGGGACTTCTTTTTATCTTAACTAAATTTGCTCAAACCTCAGTCATCTTGCCAGAGATCGGCATGGTGCTCCCTGTTATTTTGCTTTTTGCATACGCCATTTATCTCATAAAATCGCATCGTTAAGCCAAATTTTGGCAACTTTTTTGTAAAATCAAGCCATTTTAAAAAAGGCTATTTTATGGATTTTAAAGAGCTTGCAAGCAAATACAAAACCCCACTTTACGTTTATGATTTTAACTACATTAAAGAGCGCTATGAAGCGCTAAAAAACGCATTTTACGCTAGAAAATCTCTGGTTTGCTACGCTGTAAAGGCAAACTCAAATTTAAGTGTTTTAAAATTTCTGGCTAATCTTGGAGCAGGATTTGACTGCGTGAGCATCGGCGAGGTCAAAAGAGCGCTGTTAGCGGGAGCTAAGAGATATCAGATCATCTTTAGCGGCGTTGGCAAGAGCGACGAAGAGCTAAAAGAGGCTTTAGAAAATGAAATTTTGCTTATAAATGTCGAGAGTTTTGCCGAGCTTTTAAGGCTTGAAAACATTGCAAAGGGGCTAAATTTAAAGGCAAGGATCAGCATCAGGGTAAATCCAGGCGTTGATGCAAAAACGCACCCATATATCTCGACAGGGCTAAATGAAAACAAATTTGGCGTCGATGCGCAGACAGCTAAAAAGATGTATATCCACGCTAAAGCTTCAGATTTTCTTGAGCCAACTGGCATACACTTTCATATCGGCTCGCAGCTAACTTCACTAAGCCCGATAATAGACGCTGCAAAGATCGTTAGCGAGCTTTTAAGAGAGCTAAAAGCGCTTGAAATAGATATCAAATTCTTTGACGTTGGTGGCGGACTTGGCATCATCTATAACGACGAAAAAGAGATAAATTTATATGACTACGCACAAGGAATTTTAGGCGCGCTAAAAGGTCAAGATGTGACCATTGTTTGCGAGCCAGGACGCTTCATCGTGGGCAATGCTGGCTACTTTGTCGCAAGCGTTTTATATGAGAAATTTAACGGCAAGAAAAGATTTGTCATCACTGATGGCGCGATGAATGATCTCATAAGACCAAGCCTTTATGGCGCGCATCACAAAATTTTCGCCTACGGCAAGGATGAAAATTTAGGCACTTGCGACGTGGTTGGTCCAGTCTGCGAAAGTGGCGACTTTTTAGCAAAAGATATAGAGCTGCCAGAGTGTAAGAGTGGCGATGTCATCGTGGTTAAGGGAGCTGGGGCTTATGGTTTTAGCATGAGCTCAAACTACAATACAAGAAACAGAGCCGCTGAAGTTTGCGTGCTTGATGGCAAAGATAGGCTCATAAGAAGACGCGAGAGTTTCGAGGACGTCGTGGCTTTGGAGAGAGAATTTTTGGAGAGCGCTGATGCAAGAGCTAAATGAGCTTAGAAAAGAGATCGATAGTATCGATGATCTCATCTTAAATAAGCTAAACGAAAGGATGAAACTTGTCGAGCAGATCGGCAAGCTAAAGCAAACGACTGGGACGCCTATATATCGCCCTGAGCGTGAGCGAGCTATCATAAACCGCTTAACTAGCCTTAGCAAAGATAAAGCCTTAAATAAGGCTGCTATCGAGGCTATTTATCTTGAAATTTTTGCTGTTAGTAGAAATTTAGAGATGCCTCAAAAGATCGTCTATCTAGGACCTGAGGGCACTTATACGCATCAAGCGGCACAGAGTAGATTTGGCGCGATGAGTGCATATTTGCCACTTGCTACGATCGAGGCAGTTTTTACGAAGCTAGCCCAAAAAGAGGCAAAATACGGCGTCGTGCCTATCGAAAACAACACTGAAGGCGCTGTTGGAGCTACGCTTGATTGTTTGAGTAAATTTGATGATATAAAGATAGTGGCAGAGCTCTACGTAGATATCCACCACAGCTTTGTTAGCATAAATGAAAATTTAAAAGAGATAAAGCGAATTTACTCACATCCGCAAGGCTACAACCAGTGCCGTAAATTTTTAGAAGATCACTTGCTAAATGAGGTCGAATTTGTCCCAGCCAAATCAACCGCAGCAGCTGCATATATGGCATCTATGGATAGAGAATCAGCCGCCATTTGCTCAAAAATCGCAGCTAAAATTTACAACGTGCCAATCGTATATGAGACTATCGAAGATAATATGGCAAACAGAACGAGATTTTTGATTTTAAGCGATTTTAAAAACGCCAAGGTTGAAAACTCGAAAACTTCGATCCTAGCAAAGACTGATCACAGCCCAGGACGCCTTGCTGATCTACTTTCTATCTTTAAAAATGAAAATATCAATATCACAAAACTTGAGTCACGTCCTATCAAACAACGCGAATTTAAGTCAATTTTTTACCTTGACTTTGAAGGGCATATCGACGATGAGAAGGTGCAAAACGCCTTTGAACTCGCAAAAGAGAGCGGCGCTGAGATAACTTGGCTTGGAAGCTATTTAAACGGAGATGAGTAATGAAATTTAATGACTTTTTAGATGATCTAGTAAATTACGAGGCTGGAAAGCCGATCGAGCTTGTAGTTAGAGAGTTTGGCATCGATGCAAAAGATGTGATAAAACTAGCGAGCAATGAAAACCCTTTTGGCACTAGCAAACGCGTAGAAGAGGCGCTAAAAGAGGTCGCTAAAAACGCACATCTCTATCCAGATGATAGCTACTTTGAGCTAAAAGAGGGGCTAGCTAAGAAATTTGGTGTAACTAGCAAAAATTTAATCATCGGCTCTGGAAGCGACCAGATCATAGAGTTTGCACTTCACGCAAAGGCGAACAAGCAAAGTGGCGTTTTGATGGCTGGCGTGACATTTGCGATGTATGAAATTTATGCAAAACAAACAGGGGCTAAAATTTACCGCACAAAGAGTGTGGAGCATAATTTGAGTGAGTTTTTAGAAATTTATAACGCGCACAAAGATGAAATTTCAGTCATTTTTCTTTGTTTGCCAAACAACCCATTAGGCGAGTGCATCGATGCTGGTGAGGTCTATAAATTTATAAAAAACATTGGCGAAAACACGCTTGTGGTGCTTGATTGTGCTTACAACGAATTTGCTAAATTTAAAGATAGCAAAAAAGAGATAAAGCCAAGCGAGGTGGTGAAATTTAAAAATGCCATCTATCTTGGCACTTTCTCAAAGGCCTACGCACTTGGCGGCATGCGCGTTGGATACGGCGTGGCAAATGAAGAGATCATAGGCGCTCTTTCAAAGCTAAGAGCTCCATTTAACATCACAACTCCAAGCCTAAGAGCAGCGATAGTAGCACTTGGGGATGATGAATTTGTGCAAAAAACTATGCAAAACAACTTCGAGCAGATGAAGAGATATGAGGAGTTTGCAAGGCAAAATGGCATCGAGTTTATCCCAAGCTATACAAATTTCATCACTTTTAAATTTAACGAGCCAAAATCAAGCCAGATATGCGAAAAGATGCTAAAAAAAGGTATAATTTTACGAGATTTAAAAAGCTACGCCTTAAATGCGGTGAGAATCACCATCGGTCAGGCATGGCAAAACGATAGAGTTTTTGAAGAGTTAGAGCAAATTTTAAAGTAGGGATATGGATTTTAAGGCATTACTTCATCAAATAAGTCAAATTTATCAAAAGCTTTCACTAAAACAAAAGATCGTCGCAGGCAGCTCGATCGTTTTGGTTGTGGCTTTTTTGGTATTTTTAACGCTTTACAAAAGTAAAAGTGATAGTTTTGCAGGATATAGCGTCCTTTTTGAAAATATCAGCCCAAGCGACTCAGCCTTAATAGTCGATCAGCTAAACAAAGACGGCATCAAGTATAAACTAGCAAATGAAGGCACGATCCTTGTGCCAACAAGCGATGTATATAAAGAGCGTATCGCGGTTGCAACACTTGGCATACCAAAAGAGAGCAAGATCGGCTTTGAAATTTTTGACAAGCAAGAATTTGGCGCAACAGACGCCGAGCAAAGGGTCAAATTTCAAAGAGCGCTTGAGGGTGAGCTAGCTAGAACGATAGAGAGTCTATCGTCTATCCAAAAAGCAACCGTTCGTATCGCAATACCTAAAGAGAGTGTATTTACCGAGCGCCAGTCGCTGCCAACGGCCTCGATCGTGGTTGAGTTAAAGCCAGGCGTTAGTCTAAATGCGAAGCAAATTTTTGGCATTAAAAACCTAGTTGCTGCCTCTGTTACAAATTTAAGCACCGAAAATGTAAAGATCGTCAATCAAGATGGCGTTGCACTTGGCGATGAGGACGGAGAGTTTGATAGTGACGCCATAGCTCAGCAGATCCGCTATAAGCGTGAGTTTGAAAATAATTACGAGCAAAAGATCGTAAATGTCCTAGCTCCTATCGTGGGCGGGGCAGACAAGGTCGTAGCAAAGGTAAATATCGACTTTGACTTTGATAAAAAAGATACAAAAAGCGAGGTTTATGACCCAAATAACGTCGTAAGAAGCGAGAGCAACATCGAGGAAAAGCGCCAAGGCTCGGCTCCAAATGAAGTAGGCGGCGTACCAGGTGCGGTTAGCAACATAGGCCCTGTTCAAGGTCTTGATGATAGCACTTTAAAAGAGCAGTACAACAAAAGCTCGCAGCAGACAAACTACGAAATTTCAAAGAAAGTGACAAATGTAAAAGGGCAGTTTGCTAGCATCAACAGAGTAAGCGCAGCTGTCGTTATAGACGGACTTTATCAAAGCAAAAAGGACAAAGACGGCAAGCCAACTGGCGAGCTTGAATTTGCCCCGCTTACCAAAGAGCAAAGAGAGTCAATCACAAATTTAATCAAACAATCAATCGGCTACAATCAAAATAGAGGCGATGAGGTGAGCTTAGATAATTTCGAGTTTAAAACTGGCAAAGATGTCAGCACTGGCGAGAAGATGGATGGCTTTATGAACAACTACGTGATGCCTTTCTTGCCGCTACTAAAATACATCTTTGCAGCACTGCTACTTTATATCTTCTATAAAAAAGTCATCGTGCCATTTATGCAAAAGATGCTTGAAGAGACGAAAGAAGAAGAGGAGCAAGCCCAGGACGATCTTGAAGATATCGAGGTGGATGCTGAAGATACGCTTGAGAAATTTAAAGCCGCTCGTAAGAAAGTCGAGGAGCAGCTTGGTCTTAGCGGTGAATTTAACGAAGACGAGCTAAAATACGACGTCCTTCTTGAAAAGATGAAGATAGTAGTCACCGAGCGAAGTGAGGAAATTTCAAATTTACTCCAAGATATGGTTAAAAATGATAGTGACTTTAACATGCGTAAGGAAATTTGATGTCTATAAAACTAACCGATAAGCAAAAGATGATATATGACGATCTTTCGATGCCAGAAAAGATCGCTATTTTATTAATTCAACTTGGCGAAGAGGCGACAGCTCTTATATTTTCTCACATGGATGTTGATGTCATCACTGAAATTTCAGGCTACATAGCAACTGCAAAAAATATAGACAAGCAAGTTGCAGGCGCTATTTTAGAAGAATTTTACGCTCTAATGCAGTCAAATCAATATATGAGAAGTGGCGGCTTAGAGTATGCAAAAGAAATTTTATACCGCACATTTGGTCCAGAGGCTGCTCAGAAAATTTTAGACAAGCTTGCAAAAAGTATGGAAAACTCAAAAAGCTTTGGCTATCTTGATAAGATAAAGCCACAGCAACTCGCAGACTTCATCGTAAAAGAGCACCCTCAAACTATCGCGCTAATCCTAGCCCACATGGACTCAACAAGCGCTGCCGAGACGCTAAGCTTTTTTTCAGATGAGCTAAGAAGCGAGGTCGTGATCAGGATGGCAAATCTTGGCGAGATCAGCCCATCAGTCATTAAGCGTGTCTCAACCGTGCTTGAGGGCAAACTAGAAAGCCTCACATCTTACAAGGTCGAGGTTGGCGGTCCAAGAGCTGTGGCAGAAGTGCTTAACAGACTTGGTCAAAAAGCTAGCAAAAGCACGATCGAGCGCATCGAGCAAAGCGACGACAAGCTTGCTACAACGATCAAAGAGCTTATGTTTACCTTTGAAGATATTATCAATCTTAACGCAACTGCGATTAGAGAAATTCTCAAAAATGTCGATAAAAAGGACCTTATGGTTGCATTTAAGGGTTCAAGCGATGGCATTAAAGATAAATTTTTATCAAATATGTCTCAGCGTGCAGCCGAAGCCTTCAAGGAGGAGATGCAATACCTTGGCGCTGTTCGTGTAAAAGATGTTGAAGAGGCGCAAAGACGCATCGTTGAGGTCGTCCAAGGTCTAGCTGATCAAGGCGTCTTCCAAGTTGGCGAAGCAGATGAGATGATAGAATGAAAAGTAGCGTGATAACAAGTGAGACCTCGCCGGCTCATTTTATAGAAAATTATAGATTTAAGGTGCTTGGGAGTAACGAAAGAGCCCAAGATAGCGCACCTGTTTTGATAGAAGAGAACAACCTTAGTGAAGAGCTAAATGAGCAAAATTTAGAGCAAGGTGGTGAAAATTTTGCACCTCAGATGTCACACCCAGTGCAACCAAACATACAAAATCACTTTGCGCCTCAGCCTCAAAATAGTCAAGCTCACCAGCCTGGATTTGACTCGAGTTTTGTTGAGGAGCTACTTAAAAAGACAGATGAGCTAAGCAGCAATATCATCAAGCTTCAAATGCAAATAGAAAATCAAGAGAGTGAATTTGCAAAACGCCTTGAAGCTGAGACCACTCGTGCAAAAGAGGATGGCAAAAACGAAGGCATCGCTCAAACAAATGCTGCAAACGAGGCAAAGATAAAGGAGCTTGAGGCTAAATTTAGCGCTTCAGCTGCAAAGCTAGATGAGCAGTGCATTAAATTTGATGAGTTTTTGAAAAAGAGCGAGGAAGAGCTTGGGCAAACTGCGATAAAGATCGCAAAAGAGGTGATAGAAAAAGAGGTATCAAGCGCATCTAGCCAGATCGCTCACCACCTAGCAAATTCGCTTATAAAAGAGCTAAGCGACGTAAAAAACATAGAAATTCGCGTAAATCCAGAAGATAGCGACTATCTAAAAGAGCAATTTAGTAAAAACGAACGCGTAAAAGTAAGCGCTGATGACGCCATAAGCAAAGGTGGCGTGGTGATAATAAGCGAGGGCGGAAACATCGATGCGACGATGCAAACAAGGCTTGAGAAGCTAAAAATGCTGGTAAATAATGAATAAAGACGTTAAAAGCCTAAATGTCGATGAGCTAAACGCGCTTTGCCACGACATCAGAGATAAAATTTTATCCACCGTTAGTAAAAATGGCGGCCATCTTAGCTCAAACATCGGCGCAGTCGAGATCATCGTTGCTATGCATAAAATTTTTGACGTTACAAAAGATCCGTTTATATTTGACGTGAGTCACCAAAGCTACGCGCACAAGCTACTAACTGGGCGCTGGGACAACTTTGATACGCTTAGAAAATTTAACGGTATCAGCGGTTACACAAAGCCAAGCGAGAGCAAATTTGACTACTTTGTAGCAGGTCATAGCTCAACGTCCATTTCGCTTGCGGTTGGCGCTGCAAAGGCGATCAAACTAAAAAATGAAGAGCGCTTGCCAGTAGCTGTCATAGGCGACGGCTCGCTAAGTGGTGGCATGGCATACGAGGCGCTAAATGAGCTTGGGGACAGAAAATATCCTTGCGTCATCATCCTAAATGACAACGAAATGAGCATAAGTAAGCCAATAGGCGCTCTTAGCAAGTATCTAAGCCAGATGATGGCAGGGCAGTTTTATCAAAAATTTAAAGGCAGGGTTGAGCGCTTTTTAAGCTATATGCCAGACTCTGCAGCCTACATGGCTAGACGCATGGAGGAGGGTATCAGGCTTATCACTCCTGGCATGTTTTTTGAAGAGCTTGGACTTGAGTACATAGGCCCAGTCGATGGGCACGATCTCGCAGCACTTCTTAGCACATTTGAAACTGCCAAAAATATGAAAAAACCAGTCATCGTGCACGTGCAAACGCTAAAGGGCAAAGGGTATGAATTTGCCGAGGGTTGCTATGAAAATTGGCACGGAGTTGGGCCGTTTGATCTAAAAAGTGGCGAATTTATAAAAAGACAGTCAAACAAGTCAGCCACGGCGATCTTTAGCGAGCAGCTTTTAAATATGGCAAGAGAGCACAGCGACATCGTTGGCGTAACGGCTGCGATGCCAACAGGCACTGGCATGGACGCACTCATACATGAGTTTCCAGACCGCTTTTGGGACGTGGCGATAGCCGAGCAGCACGCAGTCACCTCGATGTCAGCCATGGCAAAAGAGGGCTTTAAGCCATTTGTCGCGATATACTCGACCTTTATGCAAAGAGCCTACGATCAGGTCATCCACGACGCTTCTATATTAAATTTAAACATCACTTTTGCGATGGATAGAGCGGGCATCGTGGGCGAGGACGGCGAAACGCATCAGGGTGCTTTTGATATCAGCTTTTTAAACGCTGTGCCAAACATGGTTCTTTTTGCTCCAAGGTGCGAAGAGAGCATGAAAAATGTTATGGAATTTGCCTACTCTTACAAGGGCGTTAGTGCGTTTAGATATCCGCGCGGGGCGTTTATCTTAAGAGATGAGTTTAAAGCTAGGCCGCTTGAGTTTGGTAAGGGTGAAATTTTGGCTGATGCAAAGAGTGAGACCGCATTTTTAGGCTATGGTAATGGCGTTGGCAAGGCAAATTTGGTTAGAAATTTACTAGCTGGCAAGCTTGAGGTGATCTTAGTTGATCTAGTCTTTGTAAAGCCGCTTGATAGAGAGCTTTTATGTGAGCTAGCAAAACGCACTAAAAAGTGGTATATCTTTAGCGATAGTGCTAAAAAAGGCGGTGTTGGCGAGATCGTAAGTGCATTTTTACAAGAAAATGGCATATCAAATGTAAGCGTTGTTAGCTTCGAGTATGACGATAAATTTATCCAGCATGGCTCGACAGCTGAGGTCGAAAAGAGTCTTGGCATAAGCGCTGAGCAAATTACCCAAAAATTACTAGAGAATAATTAATATCATTTAATAAAGAAACGTTTAATATTACTTTTGCTAGCATAAAGCAAAAATTTGTATAGGGGAAAATTATGCAATATGTATCGTTGCTAAAACAGTCTGGGCTTAAAGTAACGCCACAGCGTCTTAGCGTTTTGAGAATTCTTGATCGTCACACACATCCAACGATCGATGAGCTTTATGATGAAATTTTGAAAGAAAATCCATCAGTTTCGCTCGCAACTGTTTATAAAAACCTAAACACTCTAAAAGACGAGGGGTTGGTGGTTGAAGTAAATATCGTCAATCAAAAGGCGAGATACGACATTTACGAGCATCCGCACATCCACGTGGTTTGCGAAAACTGCGGTAGCGTCGAGGATATGAGCTATGACGACTCAGAGCTTGGCAAATACCAAGAAGCGCTTGAAAAAAAGATCGGTAACATCATCGAGCGCCTAAATATCGTTGCTAGCGTAAAAAGCTGTAAACACTGCCGATAAGGCAAAATTTATGTTGCACTACGCAACATAAATTTTTATTTTTCTTCATAAAACACTTCAAACAAGCCTGAAATTAGCTTTTTTCTCATTATTTTAAGCACTAACTCGCTAAAATAAGCAAAAAATTTCGGAGAAAAATGTGGGTTTGGAGATAGAGCGTAAATTTTTACTCAAAAATTCTCAAATTCTAGATTTTCTAAAAGAGGCTGGAGTAAGCTTCAAGCACCTTGAAATTTCTCAGTTTTACACCAAGATCACGCAAAATGAAGAGATCCGTTTTAGAAGCGAAGAGGGTAAATTTATAAAAACGATCAAGGTCGGCAAAGATCTTATAAGAGAAGAAAATGAGGAATTTTGCGAAAAGGCAGAGTTTAAAAAGGCCCTAAAAAACCACATCGGGCGCGTAATCACAAAAGATAGATACATTTTTCGGCTAAATAATAACCCTTGTAACATCGACATTTTCAAAGACTGCTTAAATGGACTTTGCACGTTTGAAATCGAATTTAGTGATGAAAATGAGGCTGTCTATTTTAAGTTGCCACCATTTTTGGAGCAGTTTTGTAAGGCCGATGTCACCTGCGATAAAAGATATAAAAACAAATTTCTTGCCATCCACGCAAATGAAAATGAACAAATCGACTACAAAAGAGCCTACAATGTCTTTAAAAACAAAGAAATTTCGCCAAATTTTGCTGCAAATTTAAAAAGCGGCGAGGCTCTTAGAACTTTGTTTTTAAGCATCTTTAAAGAGATAAAGAGACTAAAGAGCAACTATCTGCAAGATCACGATGAAGAAATTTTACATAGTCTGCGAGTAAATTTAAGAAAAGTTAGATCGCTACTTAAAATTTTTAACGGCGTTTTTGATGAAAAAGTGACGCTCTTTTTTGGAGAGAATTTTAAAATTTTGGCAAATTCAACCAACAAAAAGCGAGACTTAGACATATTTCTAGGCTTTTTAAGCGAGCAAAAGCATGCAAATGAGCTAATTTATTTTGTGCAAAAGGCTCTAAATTTAGAGTATGAAAATGTAAAGAGCTATCTAGGTGATGATGAAAACTACGCATTTTTAAAAGAGTGGGAGATATTTTTAAACGAGGGCGAGTTTTATAGATCAAAGCTCTTTGACGTAAGCCTTTCGCGCCTTGGCTCGTTTAAACTTAGAACGCTTCTAGTTTTGGCTCAAAAGAGGCTAAAAAGCCTAGATCAAGACTGCCCAAATGAGAGCTTTCACAAGATCAGGATCGAGCTTAAAAAGGTGAGATATACCTATGAGTTTTTGAGTGAGATTTTTTATTTTGACGGGCTTAAAAAGTATGAAGAGCGGCTAAAAGATATGCAAGATATCTTTGGTGCGCTTCAAGACTATGACGTCTGGCTGGGCATCTTGGAGCGCTTGCCAGTGGCTGCTGGTAAAGAAAAACTAGAGAGTAAAATCTACAAACAAATTTACAAAACCAGAGAAGAGATACTAAAAAAACGGCTTAAATTTATAAAAGCAACTCGCAAGATCTCGCGAAATTTAAAAATTTACTACATATAAAGGTCTAAAATTTATGCAAAAACAAGAAAAAATAGTTGATATGTTTAACCAGATCGCTCCGACTTACGACGTCGCAAACAGGGTGCTAAGCCTTGGCGTGGATGTGAGTTGGAGGAAATTTGCCTGCAGATATATGCTAGAAATTTTTAAAAATAAAAGCATAAATATCGTGGATGTGGCTTGTGGCACTGGCGATATGATGGGGCTTTGGAGTGAAATAGCAAAAGAATTTGGCGTAGATGTAAAAAGCCTAACTGGTATCGACCCATCAAGTGGCATGCTAAAAGAGGCGAGAGCGAAATTTCCAAATTTTAAATTTATAGAGGCCTACGCTGATAATACAACGCTTGCAAGCGGCGAGGCTCAAATTTTAAGCATAAGCTACGGCATAAGAAACGTGGTCGAGCGAAAGGCTGCACTTAGGGAGTTTAACAGGGTCCTAGCTGATGGCGGATACGTCGTGGTGCTTGAATTTACCAAACGCCAGAAAAAGGGCTTTATAACTGCGCTAAGAGATTTTTATCTAAGTAAAATTTTGCCAAGTATCGGCGGCTTTATCTCAAAAAATAAAGAGGCATACGAGTATCTACCAAGCTCGATAGAAAATTTCCTCGATGCAAAGAGTTTTTGCGATGAGCTAGTTGATGCTGGCTTTGAGATAGAGCTTTGCAAGGGCTTTAGCATGGACATCTCGACGCTATTTATCGCTAAAAAGGTCAAAGAGATCAATGCTTAGCGTATCTGAGCTAAATGAAAAAGCAAAGGCACTGCTTGAGGCAACCCTTGACTACGTCGAGGTAAGTGGCGAAATTTCGCGCCTTACAAAGCACGCCTCTGGGCACTGGTACTTCACGCTAAAGGACGAAAAGTCAAGCATCTCAGCTGTGATGTATCGTATGAATAACCAAAAGGTGAAATTTCTGCCAAAAGAGGGCTTGAAGGTCAAAATTTATGGCAAAGTGACCATTTATTCGCCAAGTGGGTCGTATCAGCTAGTGGCTAGTGCTATGCTGCCTGATGGCGAGGGCGAGCTTGAACTCGCGTTTAGGCAGCTTAAAGAAAAGCTCGAAAACGAGGGGCTTTTTGACATCGCTGCGAAAAAAGAGATACCAAATTTACCTAAGAAAATAGCCCTTGTCACAAGCGCCACTTCAGCTGCACTTCAGGATATGCTAAAAGTCGTCACGAGCCGCTGGAGGCTAAGTGAAATTTATATATTTGACGCACTAACTCAGGGCGAAAATGCCCCAAGCTCGCTTATAAAAGCCTTGAGAAAAGCCGATAAATACGGTGTTGATGTGATCGTTTTAGCTCGCGGAGGCGGCAGTAAAGAGGATCTTTGGTGCTTTAACGACGAGGGTTTGGCACGTGAAATTTACGCTACAAAAACGCCTGTTATAAGCGCTATCGGACATGAGATAGACTACGTTATAAGCGACTTTGTGGCGGATCGCAGGTCGCTTACGCCAAGTGCAGCCATGCTTGATCTGCTGCCTGATGAAGAGGCGTTTTTCCAGTATCTTGACAGGCTCAGCGACGATCTTGACAGCGCTTTAAATTTAAAGATCACTAAAAAGCAAAATTTATTAAATTTACTACTTTCTAAATTTTCATCAAACGCTCTAAAAGCTAGGATCGAGCTAAAATTTAGTGAGGTGGCAAACAAGCAAAATGCCCTAACAAACGCCGTGCAAAGAAAGATCTTGCTTCTTGGCTCAGCCCTTGGCTCTTTGGAGAAAGCCTATGAGATGAGGGAGCTCTTTTTTGAGAGCACGAAGGGGCTTATCGAGGTTAGAAAAGATGGCAAGAGGGCTGATCTTAGGGATTTAAATTCCAATGATGAGATCGAGCTTATCTCGCAAAATACACATAAAAAAGCAATTATCAAGGAGTAAAAATGAGTAGAAAAATCAACTTTAGCGCAGGCCCAAGCGCGATACCATTAGACGTTTTAGAGCACGCAAAGGCCGAATTTACCGACTACAGAGGCGAGGGCTACTCGATCATGGAGATCAGCCACAGAAGCAAGACCTTTGAGGAGATCCACTTTGGCGCGATGGATAAGATAAGAAAGCTTTATGGCATCGGCGATGAGTATGAAATTTTATTTTTGCAAGGCGGCGCACACTTGCAATTTAGCATGATACCGATGAATTTATATCAAGGTGGCAAGGCCGAGTACGCAAACACTGGCGTTTGGACAAACAAAGCGATCAAAGAGGCAAAAGTGCTTGGCGTAAATGTAGATGTCGTCGCAAGCAGCGAGGATGAAAATTTCTCTTACATCCCTGAGTTTAAATTTAGCGACGATGCCGACTACGCCTACATCTGCTCAAACAACACGATTTACGGCACGCAGTATAAGGCTATGCCAAAGAGCAAATCGCCGCTAGTTGTCGATGCTTCGAGCGATTTTTTCGCTAGACCGCTTGATTTTAGTAGTATCGGCTTGCTTTACGGCGGCGCTCAGAAAAATGCAGGCCCAAGCGGCGTGACTATCGTCATTTTAAGAAAAGACCTAGTTGATCGCGTGAGCAGCCAAAACATCCCTATGTTTTTACGCTACAAAACGCACGTAGAGGCAAACTCGCTCTATAACACACCGCCAACTTTTGGAATTTATCTTTTAAATTTAACCATGCAGCACCTGCTAAATCTTGGCGGACTTGCCGAGGTTGAGAAGATAAACGCCAAAAAAGCAAGCACGCTTTATAGCATCATAGATAGCTCAAATGGCTTTTACGTGGGTCACGCCAAAAAATCAAGCAGGTCAGATATGAACGTGAGCTTTACGATACCAAAAGATCATGCGCTTGAGCCAGTTTTTGTCGAAGAAGCGCTAAAAGAGGGCATGCTAGGGCTAAAGGGCCACAGACATCTTGGTGGCATAAGAGCCTCTATCTACAACGCCGTTAGTCAAAGCGACGTTGAGAAACTTGGCGAGTTCATGAGAGAATTTGCCAGAAAGCACGGCTGATGAACAAGGCAAAAAAAGCTTACGACGAAATTCCTTATTTCTCAGCTGCATTTAGCGACTGCTCGCCCATTAGGATAGAGGCGGTGGCTAAATTTCTGGGCTTAAAGGCGGCAAATTTAAAAGATGCTAGAGTGCTGGAGCTTGGCTCATCGTATGGCGGCAATATCTTGCCATTTGCAGCTTCTCACAAAGAGGCAAAGGTAGTTGGCATCGACATCTCAAGCCACCAAGTAGAAGAGGGCAACAAGATCGCAAAGAAGATGAATTTAAAAAATTTCACCCTTCTTGAGCGTGACTTTTTGCACATGAATGAGCACGATATCAAAGAGCTTGGCGAGTTTGACTACATCATCGCTCACGGCGTTTATAGCTGGGTGAGCCCAAACGTGAGAGACGCGCTGTTAGCCACGATAAAGGCGCTACTTAGCAAAGATGGCATCGCCTACGTCTCTTATAACACCTACCCAGGTTGGAAGAGCCTTGATATCTTAAGAGACTTCATGCTCTTTGCGAGCGCTGGCAAGGAGAGCAAAGAGGCACTTTCTCACGTCAAAGAGGAGCTAAATTTCTTGCAGGATTATTTGAAATTTAGCCTGCAAAACCAAAGCGACGTCGTCTATAAAGACAGCATGAAGCTACTTTTGACGCAGCTAAATTTCTTACAAGGCATCATCGCAAAGGGGAGTGATTATTACATTTTACACGACTTTTTGGAGGCAAGTAACGAGCCAACTTACTTTCATAAATTTGCCAAACACATCGATAAACACGGACTTTGCTACGTCATAGACGCCTCGCTAAACGATATCTTTGCAAGCTCAACTGGGATCTACCGCTTTGACGCGCACATCGAGCAAAGCTACAACACTCGCATCAAGAAAGAGCAGCTAAACGACTTTTTGTTTAACAGATCCTTTAGAAAAAGCCTCATCGCTCATAAAGAAAGGCTTGGTGGCGCTGAGGACTTTGACGCGGTGCTTGGAGAGAGCGAGCTTGATAGGATTTATTTTGCCTACTTTAGTGAGCAGCCAAGGACAAAAACGCAAGAAATTTTAAGCAAAGCCTATCCGCAAAGCCTAAATTTAAGTGAAGTAAAGGCTGCACTTGGTGAGAGCGAGAGCGAAGCATTTATGGGGCTACTTGAAATTTTAAACGATCAAAACACTAAAATTTCATCCTCAAAGCTTGCTGCACTTGCTTATGAGCCTAAAAAAACTAGGTTAAAGCCTAGAGCTGCGGCCTATCTTGGGTATTTTCTGGATGCTAGCTCGCCAGTCATATCTTTGGCAAATGAGCTAAATGGCAAGCTTGGTTTAAGCGTTGAAGAGATCAAAGCTGCATTGAAATTTGACGGCAAGGCTAGCCTTAAAGAGATCGCAAAGGGCGTAAATTTAAGCGAAGATGAGCTAAAAGAGCTTGCTTTTAAACTAAGTGAAGCTTACTTTTTTGAAGAAATTTAAAAAAAGAGCGTGGCAATTTAGCCATGCTCTTACTCAAAAAACATATCTTTTAATATCAAACATATCATCGCTATGTAAAAGACCAAAAACCATTTTTTAAGTGTTTTTTTGTCGGTATGTTGCGTCTTTTTGGTGCCAAAGTATGCGCCTATTAGCGAGCCAAGACCTAAAAATGTGCCCTCAGCGTATGAGATGTGACCATTTAGTGAGAGTGAGATGAAGCCGGCAATGGCTGCAAACATAACGAAAAATACGCCCATAGAAACGGCTTTTTTCAGCTCATAACGTAAAAAGCCAACCAAGATAGGAGCGATAAATACGCCTCCACCGATGCCGATGCTAATGGCAAAAACGCCAACAAAAACGCCAACTAAAAATAGCAAAAAGAGTGAATTATTCGCATTTGAGCCGTCGCTATTTGGTGAAAAGTATAGTTTTATAAGCGAAAAGACAAATGTCGCAAGTAGCATAGACTCAAGCAAAAGTGCAGGTGCGTGCGATACGATGATGCCACTAAAGCTAGCTCCAACCAAGCCTCCAAGCCCCAAAACCACACCACGATCTAGCTTTAAAAGCCCAGCTTTGTAGTTTAGATACGAGCCAAATGTCGCGCTAAAGATCATCTGCATGACACTTATGCCAATGGCATCTTTGACGCCATATCCAAAGGCGACCATGATAGGAACGACGACCGTGCCGCCACCGATGCCAAAAAACCCAGCGATGTAACCAACGCCGATACCGATTATAAATAGTTCTACAAAAAGCATTTTTTCTCCCTCGACTGGCGCAAATTTTAGCCAAGGGGCTCTTAAAAAAATAGTAAAAAAGGCGTAAATTTAAAAATTTAGCCAAAATTCTAAAAAGTAAAAGCGAAAATTTTTTATAATCAATAAAAATTTAAAAGGAAAAATATGCTCTTAGAACAACCACTTTTTTATTACGAAGCAATAAGAGAGAAATTTAAAAATAGCTACCTTGCTGAAGACAAGACGCAAACGATAATCGGCATAGACTGCGAATATATCGATGAAAAGGATATGGACTTTTACGGGCTTAGAAGCTACTTTGATACTAATCGTAACAGAACGCTCTCACCTTTTGCTGGACTTTTTGGCGTTTTTGCATATGATGGCGTGAGATACTTTGAGTATATCGGCGAAGAGAAGGCTAAAAAGTATGAATTTCCAAAATTTATCTACGCCGATGCTAAAGCATATCTGCACTTTGATAAGATGAGTAAAATTTACACTTTTTATGGAGATAAAGAGAGGTATTATGACTTTTTGTTAAATTTAAAGGCAGAGCATAAGGGCGAAAAAGAGTGTGAATTTAGCATAAAAACTGATCTTAGTAGCGAAAAGAAACACTTTGAAGATATGGTTGAAGTAGCAAAAGAATACATAAGAAGCGGCGACGTCTTTCAAGTTGTGCTTGGGGAGCTACTTGAAATTTCAACTAATATGAGTAGCCTAGACTTTTACAAAAAGCTTGCCATAGCAAATCCTAGCCCGTATATGTTTCATTTTCCTACGCCTTATGGCGATGTGGTCGGCTCGTCGCCTGAGCTTGTTTTTGAGATGAAAAGTGAGCAAATTTTTGTAGCACCGATCGCTGGCACAAGACCAAGAGGCGGCGATGCAAACGCTGATGCGGCGCTTGAAAATGAGCTACTAAGCGACGAAAAGGAGCTAGCTGAACATAAGATGCTAATCGATCTTGCCAGAAATGACATCGGCAGGGTCTCAGAGCCAAAGAGCGTGGTCGTGAAAAATGCGATGCATATCCAGAAATTTGAAAAAGTGATGCACATCGTGAGCGACGTCTATGGCAAGTGCGCTAGGGAGCTTAATCTTTTTGACGTGCTAGCTAGCATCTTCCCAGCTGGCACGCTAAGCGGTGCGCCAAAGATCAGAGCGATGCAGATCATTAACGAGCTTGAAATTTTTGAGAGAAATATCTATGGCGGGGGCATTGGATTTTTGCATTTTAATGGCGACGCTCAGGTGGCGATCCTTATCCGTTCAGCCATCTTTGTGCCAGCTAAAAAGGGCTTTAGCGACGTCTTTGTCGGAGCTGGAGCTGGCATAGTCTATGACTCAAAGAGCGAGAAAGAGTATGCTGAAATTTGCCACAAACGAGCCAGCGTGGTAAATGTCTTTAAAAACAGCGCAAAAGAGGTTTAAATTTATAAATCAGGAGCTTTCATGCCAGGATACAATTTGATCCTAGCCATAACGATTTTTGTTTTTATATGTGCATGCTTTATGGCATATAGGGATAATAAAAAGAATTTGCAAAAAGATAAATAATTAAATTTGCAAGGCGGCAAATCGACCTGCAAAAGCAAATTTTTGTTGTTCGGCTTTAAAAAGAATAACTAATGTCAAGATAAATTTATCCTATCTAACGACCATATTTTCGTAGGCGCACTAAACGCTAGCAAGATGAAATTTTGCTTTGATGGTCGCATCCAAACAAATGTGGTGGCAAATTTTACGCAAATTTATGATTATGAAAATTTACACATCAAAAAGGGCGAGCGTCTTGGAATTTCGAGCTTGGCTCAACTGTTGTCATACTTAGCTAAAAAGATGCGACCAAATACAACCTTTTTGAAAACAAAGAGCTTAAATTTGCTGAAGCGATCAGACTTATAAAATAAATACGCTAAGCATATGAGTAAATTTTTATACCTTATCTAATGATTAATTTTTTGTATCCATTATAATATGAATTATAGTCTTCAAAATATTATAGGTATGAAGGCTTGTAAAAGATGATGAACGTATTATTTTATCTACCAAAATTTCTCTAGGACTAAGATTTGATTGGCTCATCTGTAAGCTGGTATTTGTTTTACTAAGTCGATAGCTTTTACATTATTTAAATATATTAATAAGATATAAGATTATGACTTATCGTATTTTTTAAAAGATATTTTATTAACTTGTTATAAAAAATTTAATTTTTACCTTGCAACCCAAGGCTTAAATATTTTATCTATAAAATTTAGCTATTTAGCCCAAAAAGGGCTAAATTTAGACATTAAACCTAAAGTGCATCACGTCGCCATCTTGCACGACGTAGTCCTTGCCCTCAAGCCTCATCTTACCAGCCTCTTTGGCTCCATTTTCTCCGCCATGTGCGATGTAGTCCTCGTAGCTTATCACTTCAGCTCTGATAAAGCCCCTCTCAAAGTCGTTGTGGATGACACTTGCTGCTTTTGGCGCTTTCCAGCCATTTGTGATCGTCCAAGCCCTTACTTCTACGACGCCAGCTGTGAAATAGCTTATCAAATTTAGCTTAGCAAAAGACGTTTTGATGATCTTTTCAAGGCCGCTCTCACTCGTGCCAAGAGATGCCAAAAACTCGTGAGCCTCCTCATCGCTTAGGCCTATTAGTTCCTCTTCGACCTTGGCGCAAAGCTTGATCACTTCGTGGTCTGAGGCCTTAGCATACTCTTTTAGCTCTTTTACAAATTTATTATCTTCGCTAAGTCCCTCTTCATCGATATTTGCGCCATAAACTACCTCTTTTGCACTTAGAAGCCTTAGCTCTTTGTTTAGCGCCAAAAATGCCTCGCTATCTCTTTGCTCAAAGCTACTTGCACTTTTGCCATCGTTTAAGTGAGCCAGAAGTAAATTTGCTATCTCAAGCGCCTCTTTTGCGCCTTTTGCGTTTGCTTTCGCCTCCCTTGTGAGCTTTTCTATCTTTTTATTTAGCTGCTCGATGTCAGCTAGTATCAGCTCGGTTTGGATGATCTCGATGTCTCTTACTGGATCGACGCTGCCCTCGACGTGGGTGATATTTTCGTCCTCAAAGCAGCGAACTATGTGCAAAATAAGCTCGGTCTCTCTGATATTTGATAAAAATTTATTGCCAAGTCCTTCTCCTGAGCTTGCACCCTTCACAAGACCTGCGATATCGACAAATTCGATGGTTGAATATTGAATTTTATTAGGACTAACTATCTTTGCAAGCTCATTTAGGCGCTTGTCAGGCACTGGCACGATGGCTTTGTTTGGCTCGATAGTGCAAAACGGATAGTTCGCACTCTCGGCATTTTGCGCTTTTGTAAGTGCGTTAAATGTCGTTGATTTGCCCACATTTGGTAGGCCTACTATTCCAACTGAAAGTCCCATCAATTCTCCTTGCTAAGTGCTTGTAAAAAGTATAAATTCATTCTCACGCCAGCCCCACTCGCACCTGCTTGGTTGTATCCCCAAGCCTTTTCACGGTATGCTGGGCCTGCGATATCAAGGTGTAGCCACTTATCTTTATACTCATCTTTGATAAATTTAGCCAAAAACATGCCAGCTGTGATCGCGCCGCCATATCTGCTTGAGGCGCAGTTGCTAACGTCTGCGATCTGGCTTTTGATAAGCTCGCTAAGATAAGGGTTAAAATCAAGCGTAGTCGCTAGCTCGCCGCTATCTTTTATCTTGTTTTTAAACTCACTTTTTAAGCTCTCGCTGTTGCCCATGATGCCTGTTGTGTATTCGCCAAGTCCCACGACGCAAGCGCCAGTTAGGGTTGCCATGTCGATTAGGATGTCTGGCTTAAAGTCCTGCGCGTAGCTTAGGCAGTCAGCCAGCACCAAGCGTCCCTCCGCGTCGGTGTTTCTCACCTCTATGCTAACGCCGCTTCTTGAAATTAGCACGTCGTCTGGCTTATAAGCGTTGCCGCCGATCATATTTTCAGTAGCACCCAAAATGGCGTGAATTTCAAATGGTAAATTTAGCTCTGCTGCACCTTTTATGATGCCAAGTGCTGCTGCTGCACCGCTTTTGTCTGACTTCATAGTAAGCATATAATCAGCCGGCTTCAAGCTAAGGCCACCGCTATCGTATGTCAGCCCTTTGCCAACAAAGATGATGCGTTTTTTAGATTTTTTAGGCTTATAGGTTAGGTGGATGAGTCTTGGTTTATGCACGCTTGCGCGATTTACCGCCAAAAATGCGTTCATATTCTCTTTAGCTAGAAATTTCTCGTCATAGACCTCGCACTTTATGCTTGCGATGTTTTTGGCTAAATTTAAAGCGTCCTGCGCCATCTTTTGCGGTGTGTAAATTTCTGGGATTTCATTTACGATATCTTTTGTGAAATTTGTAGCACTTGCTATTATCTCCGCCTCTTTAAAGCCATCGTTTGCTGCCTTTAGATCGATCTTTTTGCTAGCAAATTCTTCAGTAGAAAAGATGATCTCTTTTAGGGTGTATTTCTCTTTTTTCTCTTTATACTTGTTAAATTCATAGCTCCCAAGCAAAAAGCCCTCAGCTAGCGCTTCAAAGCTTAGTTTTTGGCACTCCGCTACGTAAGAAGCTAGCTTTATACTCTTAATGTTTAGTGACTTTAGCGCGTTATAAGCTTTAGCGGCTGCAACTCTAAGCTCGTCAAGATCAAGCTTAGAAATTGGCGCGTAAGCCCTCTTTGCCTCACTTAGGATGAGGACGCTATCGCCTTTGTAATTATTAAATTTAATAGCCTCTTTATCGCCTATAAATTTATGTTTTAACTCCTTATCTACTACGAAAATTAGTTCAATATCAGCTTTTATGTCTTTTAATTTTTTATCAACTATTTGAAACTGCATGTCTTCTGTCTCTCCTTTCGTTTAAAATTTTATTTTCGATGCGCTTAAATGCATAGATCAAAAGCCCCATAAATATAGCAACCACTGGGATAGCGACGTACCAGTGCTCTTTTGCTTTTTGCAAAAGCACAAGTATATGCTCGCCAAGTATCCAAGCAGGTATGGTGGTGATCGCCGCCCAGCACCAAGCGCTGATCAAATTTATAAAGGCGTATTTTTTAGCATCATAGCCCGTAAGTCCTATGCAAAGCGGGATGATGACACGAAAGCCATACATATAGCGTTGCAAAAAGATGATCGGCCAGCCGTATTTTTTCAGCATTATATGCGCCACTGCAAATTTTCTCCGCTGCGTGTGAAGCCTTTTTGCGATGTATTTTTTATTGTAACGGCCAAGGTAGAAGTAAATTTGATCTCCCACAAAGCCTCCAAGTCCAGCCACAAAGATAGCAAGCGCGATGTGCATATGCGTGGTGTGAGCGAGAATTCCAGCCATTATTAAGGCCATCTCGCCCTCCATGATACACCAGACAAAAAGTATGATGTAGCCGTACTCTTTAAGCAGTTCTATAAAAAACTCTTCCATTCTAAACCTCTAAAACGCTGTAAATTTTAGTAAGCGACTTTAGCTTTTCGCTACCTTTTAGATCGACTAGATCTATGAGAAAGCACGCCTCTACGCAGGTTGCGTTAGTTTGATTGATAAGCTCAACTGAAGCCTTTGCAGTGCCACCAGTCGCGATGAGATCGTCCATCAAAAGCACTCTTGCGCCCGCTTTTTCTCCAAAAGCATCGATGTGAATTTGCACTTCATCGACGCCGTATTCTAGGCTATATTTTTGAGAAAGCGTGATAAAAGGCAGCTTTTTTGGCTTGCGAATAGGCACAAAAGGCAGCCTTAGTCTTGCTGCAAGCGCCGCGCCAAAGATGAAGCCACGAGACTCTATGCCAGCGATGTAATCAATCTTTGCGTCCTCATATCTAGCCACTAAATGATCTATCAAAAAGTTAAATGCCTCTTTGTTGTTTAGTAGCGTCGTGATGTCGCGAAAGACTATGCCAGGCTTTGGAAAGTCGTTTATGCAGCGAATAGAGTTTAGTAAAAATTCTTTGCCTTTTTGATCTAAAATTTTCATAAATTTCCTTAAATTTGATGTTAAAGTAGCGCTTCGATCTTGCCTTCAAGCTCACGTATGCGTTGTCTTAGCTTGTCGTTTTCTAAGCGGTACTGGGAGTTTCTTGTGCGAAGTGAGGTTACGTCGTTTTTAGTTTTGTTTAGCTCATCTGTCAAGATGTCGATGTTGCCTAGACTTCGTTGGAGTTGGATCTGAAATTTTCTTATGACGACCTCGGTGTCTTGGAGGTTATTTTTCATAAAATCTTTTGTCGCACGCTCTTTTTTTAGAAGCGTTTTGAAGTAAAAAACCATGACGGTTAGGTAGATCGCAGCACAAACAAGAGCGGTAAAAACGATCCACTCGCCTATCATTTGCCTGCCTCAAGCTCTATTTTTTTGACTCTTCTTTCGTGTCTGCCGCCTGCAAACTCAGTCTTTAAAAAGGCTTCAACCGCCGAGATAGCCACGCCTACGCCGATAACCCTTGCGCCAAAAGCGATCACGTTTGCATCATTGTGCTCTCTGGCAAGTCTAGCGGTAAATTCGTCATGGCAAAGGGCACATCTTACGTTTTCGTGCCTGTTTGCGGCTATTGATATGCCTATGCCAGTGCCACAAACTAGCACGCCGTAGCAGTTAGGCTCAAGCTTGCTAGCTAGCAAATGCGCATAATCAGGGTAATCAACGCTATTTTTATCGTTTGTGCCAAGATCAACTACTTCGTATCCAAGCCCTTTAATAGCCTCTTTAAGTTCGTTTTTTAGCTCAAAACCAGCGTGATCGCTAGCTAAGAAAACTTTGTCTATCTTCATGAAAAGTCCGTTAAATTTTTTGTTGATTATAGTCAAAGTTGCATTAAAATAAAATTTTACTCTCAGCCAAAATGAAGCTATAATTTACCAAAAATTTAAAGGAGAAAATGTGAAAAAAGCGCTCTTTTTAGTGGCTTCTACGCTAGCCTTTGCAAATGAAAATCTAATAGAGATCTACACAGATCAAACCATCATCACTCAAAAATTTAGCGACGCAAATAGCTCTTTTAGCGCCTTTGTGCCAGAGGGTGTGCAGAGTGAGAACATCACTATAAATGGGGATTGTGACGCGAATGCTTATCTAAAAAAGATCGGCGAAGAAAATAGCCCAAGTTACATAAAATGGAAGCAAGAAGTTGCAAATTTAAACAATAAGCTTGAGGCGCTAAATGCAAGAGGTAGGTTTATAGAACAAGCTTTGGTAGAAGAAAACAAAAATAACGATGTGACAAAAAGAGCTGATGAGTTTTATAAATTTAGCCTAGAAAATATCGAGAAAATTTCAGCTGCTAAAAGTGAGCTTGAAGCGCTTAAAGAAAATGAGCCAAAGAGCGAGATGGCTGGATTTTTGCAGCTTGATATGAAATTTGCTTGCAGTCCAAAAGAGGCGACGCTTTCATATATGGATGATGAGGCGCCAAAGACGCTAAATGAAATTTATGCAGATACAAAAAACAAAAATATCTTGATAAAACAAGAAATTTTGCTTACCAACCCATTTGTAAGTGAAGTTAAAAATTTAAAACTCGCCATCTATCCGACCAGATATCAAAAGGCGCTTGCTCCAAGCAAGTTTTACCCTTGGTACGAGGAGAGTGAGGTGGAGGCTGATGGTTACGGCACTTCAAAAAATATGTTAAGAGCTGCGAAAGTCGCCGCTGAGGTCGCTGATATGCGTGTGCAAAGAGATGAGAATGAATTTGCCAAAATTTGGAAGATAGATGGGATAAATTTAGCAAAAGGCGAGAGCAAATATATAACTTACGACACGCAAAAAATGGACGCAAATTTTAGCGTTTTTGCTGATTTTTACGGCTCGCTAAAGGCATATAACGTAGCTAGCTTTAAGCTAAATGATGATCTAACTCCAGCTAAAACGCAGTTTTACGTTAATGGCGTGAGTGTTGGCAGTCCAAGCGAGTTTGAGATGAAAGCTAAAGATGAGCCCTCTCAGCTATTTTTAGGACAAAACGAGCTAATCGAGCTTAAAAAAGAGCGCTTAAATAAATTTAAAAAAAGCTCGCTTCTTGGCAAAGAGCGAATAAGCGAAGAGGGCTATGAGATAAGTGTCAAAAATAACTCAAGCAAGAGCGTTGATGTCACCTTGGTTGATCGTGTGCCAGTATCTGCCGACGAGGCAGTAAAGGTCGAGATAAAGGGCTTTGATAAAAAAGATATCAGCAAAGATGGCAAGGTGGAGCTTAAATTTAGCCTCGCACCAAAAGAGGAATTTAAAAAAGAGTACTCTTATAAGATCACAAAGCCAAAAATTTAGAGCAAATTTGCTCTAAATTTAGCCATTTATAAAGGCACTTGCGATATCTAAAACGTATCTTGTCGGATAAAAGATAGTATCTTTTAAAGGCGAGACGAGGATGATGATAAGGATGACAAAGCCATATCTTGAGATACCCTCAAGCTTCTCAGCTAGTGCGTGAAAGCCAAAATTTCTAAGCGCGTACTCGAGTGCGTGAAAGCCATCAAGTGGCGGGATCGGATAGAGATTAAAGATGGCTAACATCAAATTTAAAAGCGCAAGCGTAAATAAAAACTGAAGTAAAATTTCAAAGGTTTCTATATTTAATAGAGCTTTTAGCACAAATAGCGATAAGATGCCTAAGATGACGTTGTAGCAAATGCCAGCTAGACTTACGTAGATAGCTGCCTTGTAGCCGCCATTTCGCACTACTGTGTAGGTATTTACAGGCACTGGTTTTGCCCAGCCAAACATCATACCAGTGCTTAGATAAAGCACCAGTGGCACGATGATAGTGCCAACAAGATCGATGTGTTTTATAGGATTTATGCTAAGTCTGCCAAGACTTTTTGCGGTGTTGTCGCCAAATTTATAAGCGACATATCCGTGAGCGATCTCGTGGCCGACGATGGCGATTACTAAAGAGAGGACGATGGTAGCGACTTTTATGGGGTCAAAATTAGTGAAGTCCATCAACTTCTCCCTCTTTTAGAGCTTGTTTTGTGAAAAACTCATCATTTTCTATCGTATCTACAAAGCGTCCGATACGCTCCCAGCGCACATTGTAGTTATTATCCCAGCTAAAATATATAAACCAAGGCTGTCCAACTATATCTTTGTAAGCCACGCTTCCCCAAAAACGGCTATCGTTTGAGTGGTCGCGGTTGTCGCCTATCATAAAGTACTCATCTTTTGGCACTTTGGCGTAAAAAGCGTTAAAGTTAAAATTTGGATTTTGCGGTAGTGAGCTAATGAGCGCTGGCTTCATAAAAACGTTTGATTTATTTGTATTTAGCATGAAAACCATCTGCTCAAATAAATTTACATTTTCATCGTAGTGGATGCCGCTAAATCTATATGGCTCTTTTATGAAAAGCTTGCCATCAAGCTCGACAACGTCCTTGCATGAGTAGCCAAATTTACTCTCTTTGCCGTTTAAATTTTCACGGCAGTTTGCCTTTATAAAGCTATCTCCCTCTTTTGGGCGTAGATAGAGGGCTTTTTCAGTAAAGACGATCTCATCTTCGCCAGTTGCAAAGCAGCGCTTTACAAAGTGAGTTTTCTCATCGTTTGGATAGCGAAAAACGACTATATCGCCCCTTGCAGGACCATCGCCAGTTATAAGGTGACCATTGTCATTTAGCTCAGGTAAAATTTTTACCTCAAGCCAAGGAATTCTTGGTGTTGGTATGCCATAAACATACTTTTTAGCAAATAAAAAATCCCCAACCAAAAGCGTGTTTTTCATCGAACCAGACGGGATCACAAAGGCTTGAGCTACAAAGAAAATGACAAGCAAAACGATGATAACCGTGCCTGTCCAGCTCGAGCAAAAGTCATAAAATTTAGTAAAAGCTCTCTTCATTATCTCACTCTTTAATTTTTAGCTATCTTTGCTTGTGCAGCAAGGATTGTGTTGTTTAAAAGCATGGCTATTGTCATCGGACCAACGCCGCCAGGAACAGGCGTGATGTATGAGCATTTTGGTGCGACCTCGTCAAAATCCACATCACCCACAAGCCTGCCATCATCAAGTCTGTTTATGCCCACATCAACGACTACAGCGCCATCTTTTACCATGTCAGCCTTTAAGAAAAACGGCTTGCCAATGGCTGCAACTATAAGGTCAGCATTTTTGCAAATTTCTTTTAAATTTTTAGTCTTGCTATGCGTCACCGTAACCGTTGCAGAGGCATTTAGGAGTAAATTTGCCATAGGTTTGCCAACGATGTTGCTTCTGCCGATCACCACTGCATTTAGCCCAGCTACATCTATGCCATACTCTTTTAAAATCTCCATCACGCCAAGCGGTGTGCAAGGCACGAAGCCATCAAGCCCGCTAACAAGCTTGCCAACATTTACAGCATGAAAGCCATCTACATCTTTTCGTGGATCGATCGCTGCGAGCACGACATTTGTATCGATGTGCTTTGGCAGTGGCAACTGAACCAAGATGCCATGGATACTATCGTCTAAATTTAGCACGTTTATAAGCGCAAGTAGCTCGTTTTGGGTTGTATTTTCGCTTAGACGGTGAGCCACGCTTTTTATGCCGTATTCGTTGCAGGCTTTCTCTTTGGCTCTAACGTATGTTTGAGATGCCTTATCTTCGCCGACTAAGACGACGGCTAAGGTTGGCTCGACACCAAATTTCTTTAGCTCATCAGCTCTTACTTTTACGCTTTCTTTGACCTTTAAAGATACGGCTTTTCCGTCTAAAATTTTCATATTCGATCCTTACTTAAAAGCTTTTTTAATCACAAGGGTGGTATCATACCTAAAAATAAATTAAATTTTTAAAAGAGAGGTTTATGAGGTCTGTTTTTTTGATTTTGCTTTTTTGCGTGGCGATTTTTGGAGCTGATTTTATCACAAAGACCGAGTACGCCAAGATGCTCTACCTAAATCCGCGTGGCATAGGCTGTGATAAATGTCACGGCGCAAAGGGCGAGGGCAGCCTAATCTCTAAATACAAACACTTTGACAAAAAAGCAAACAAAACGGTCGATGATGAGCTTAGAGCGCCAAAGATAAATGATATAGATTTTGAAAGCTTTAAAGCAGCTCTAACAAAGCCAAAAGGCGTCATGCCAAGCTACTTTTTGACAGACGAGGAGACGACCATCCTTTATGAATACATCACAAATCAGATGAAACCTCCTGCAAAAGCGGCAAAAGTAGCACCTAAAAATTTAGCTAAGCCAGCAGCACCTGTCGCTGCGCAAAAACAGCCTGAACCTGCCAAAGCAGCCCCAAGCGCACAAACTGCAGAGCCAGCCAAGAGCGCTCCTGCAAAACCAGCTGAGCCAGCAAAGCCAGCTAACACGCAGGCACCAAAGTCACCAGCAAAACCAGCTACAAATCAAAAAGATAATCAAAAGACAAATTTAAAAACACAAAATCAAAAGGATAAAAAATGACAAATAAAGAGGCATTTAGCGAAGCTAAAAAATATATCCCAGGCGGCGTAAATTCGCCTGTTCGTGCATTTGGCAGCGTTGGTGGCGAGCCTGTGATGATAGATCATGCTAGGGGTGCTTATCTATACGACGTCGAGGGTAAAAAGTACCTTGACTTCATCCAAAGCTGGGGTCCGCTCATCTTTGGTCACTGCGACAAAGATATCGAAGAGGCGATCATCTCTGCTGTAAAACAAGGCGTATCTTACGGCGCGCCGTCGCCAAAAGAGACAGCTCTAGCAAAGCTAATATGTGATGAGTTTAAACAAATAGATAAAATTCGCTTCGTTAGCTCTGGCACAGAGGCTACCATGAGCGCTATCAGAGTGGCTAGAGGATATGCTAAAAAAGACGGCCTTATTAAATTTGAAGGCTGCTACCACGGACACAGCGACGCACTTCTTATCAAAGCAGGAAGTGGCGCTACGACATACGGCAACGCTTCAAGCGGCGGCGTGCCACAAGATGTTGTGAAAAATACATTTTTAGCTATCTACAACGACACCCAGAGCGTAAAAGCCATTTTTGAGAACAACAAAGACAAAATAGGTGTCGTCATAATCGAGCCTATCGCTGGAAATATGGGGCTTGTGCCAGCTGATAAGAAATTTCTAGAAGAGCTTAGAGCGCTTTGCGATAAATTTGGTGCAGTGCTTATACTTGATGAGGTTATGAGCGGTTTTAGAGCTTCTCGCCTTGGCTCATATCCATTTCACGAGGTGGATGCTGATCTTGTCACATTTGGCAAAGTTATAGGCGGAGGCATGAACGTCGCTGCATTTGGCGGTAAGGCTAAGATCATGGACTGCTTAAGTCCAGAGGGCGCTGTATATCAAGCAGGTACGCTAAGTGGTAACCCAGTGGCGATGAGCGCTGGTATAGCGGCTATTTCTAAGATAAATAACGACGTAAATTTATACGCCAGACTTGAAAAACTAGCTAAAAAACTAATGGATGGCTTCAAAGAGGCAGCAAAAAGCGCTGGCATCACCATTCAAACTGAGGTTCGTGGCTCGATGTTTGGCTACTTTTTTACAGATCACGTTGTGAAAAACTACGACGATGCGCTAAAGAGCGATACAAAACTCTTTGCTAAATTTCACCAAGCGATGCTTAAACGCGGAATTTATCTTGCACCTAGCCAGTTTGAGACGGGATTTATCTGCGATGCGATGAGTGAAGCGGATATCGATCTAGCGGTAAATGCAGCTAAAGAGGCATTTTTGGAGATAAAAGCTTAATGGCAAAATTTAAGATAAAAGATATCGTAGCTGGTGCTGAGCAGCTAAGCCTTGGTATATCGATGGTCGTGGCTGTGGTTATCGGCACTGGGCTAGGATATCTTGTAAAAAAGGCTACAAATTTCACGCCAGCACTTTGGATAGGGCTTGCCTTTGGCATCGCAGCTGCCATTTTAAACGTTTATAAAGCCTACAAAGCGCAGGTTAAAAGCCTAGATGAGCTAAAGGATGAGGCTAGATATAAAGGCTATAAAAAAGACGATGATGACGAGGACGATTAGTAGGCTTTTTATTTGCTACTTTGCGCTTTGGCTAGCCCTTAGCGTGGTTAGTAAATTTATATCAAATCAATTTTTTATAAGCTCGCAAATTTCATTTTTTGCCTCGCTTATCATCCTAACGGCTAGCTTTTTTGCCTATAAAAACCGCATAAACTCGAGGCTAGAAAATGCAAGAGAGGAAATTTTAGCCAAGATAGAAGAAGAGGATGAAGAAGATGATGAAATTTTGCCCCAAAATGAGGCAAAAGAATTTAGCCTAAAAGATGAAAAAGCAAGGCTAAAAAAGCAGAAATTTTCATTTAAAGATAGAAGCTTTGCAGCGGCCTTTATACCTTATCGCTTGGTCGCGTATGCGATACTCTTTTTTGGATTTATATTTTTAAAAAATGAAAATTTACTAAACGTGCCTGGCTTTTTAGTGGGGCTTGCTCCGATGCCCATTGGAGCTTTTATCTTTGGGATAATGCAAAATAATTTGAGAAAGGACGCAGATGGCAAGTAGCTTTAGGATCATTCGCTCGATGGGGCCGCTATTTTTAGGCATGAGCCTACTTTTTATAGGCAATGGCCTAGTCATCGCATCTTGTAGCGCACTTCTTAAGCAAAATGGCGTAGGCGAGCTTGCGATTGGACTAATTAACACTGGATTTTTCATAGGAGCGTTAATTAGCACGATCACAGCGCACAGGGTCATCTCAACCACCGGCCACATCAGAGCTTTTGCTATCTTTTCAGCTATCTTTGCAGTCTCAGCCATGCTTCACGCCATAAGTGAAAATTTGATCTTTTGGGCGATTTTGCGAGCCTTTTTGGGATATTGCTACTACGCACTTTTGATGGTTATAGAAAGCTGGCTAAACGCTAAGATCCCAAACAAGATAAGATCGCGCGTTATCGCCTTTTACGAGTGCGTTTTCTACACGAGTTTTGGACTTGGAATTTTGATCTTAGCGCTTGATCTTAGCGCATTTGAAATTTTCATCATCAGCGCAGCTTTTATCATGCTCTCAAGCATACCTTTAAATTTAATCCGCATAAACCAGCCTCAAATCCCGCAGCGCCAACCCATAAACATCCCTAAAATTTTTGGCATCGTCCCACTTGCCCTTGTGGGAGCGCTAGTTGCAGGACTTGCGATAAATGGCTTTTTTTCTATGGCAAGCCTCTTTGTCTTGCTTCAAGGATATAGCGCAAAAGAGGCGTCATTTTTTATGACCATAGCGATGGCTGGGGGCTTTTTGGCTCAAACGTTTATCGGAGGCTTTTCAGATAGATACGGCAGACGCCCAGCACTCTTGCTTTGTAGCGCCGTGGCATTAGTAAGTGCAGCACTCTTTTTGCTAAATGGCTCAAATTTGATCGTTCAATACATACTTTCATTTTTCTTTGGCGGCGGAATTTTCTGCACATACGGACTTTCGCTTGCTAGGGCAAATGACGAGATCACAGACAAGACAAAGAGCGTCCAAGTGGCACGCGCGCTACTTTTTAGCTACTCTTTTGCCTCGCTTTTCTCGCCGCTTCTTATGAGCTATGCGATGAAAATTTTTGGTGCATTTGGCTTTATATATGTCTATTTGGTGCTTTATGTTGGGCTTATTTTGTTTGCGCTAACGCAAAAGACCATACCACAGCACATGAGAAAAGAGTATAACGACAGGCTCGTTGCAAGGACGGCTGGCATCGCGACTATTCAGCAAAATGGCAATTTTGCCGATAGAGAAAATAAAAAGTAGAAAATGGACGTAGCAAATTCTCTAAATATCTCAAACACCTCGGTTCAAACTGGGCAAAACGCCACCCAAAACGCGCCTGTCCGTAAAAACGAGGGTTCGCTTTTTAAAAATCAGCCAGCTGGGACGCCAAGCGAACAGAGCGTCTCAAACGCCCTTGATAACGTTGGCAAGCTAGTTGCAAGGGTGCTTGATGATCTAAAAAGCGCTTCAAGCCTTAGCAAAGCTGAGCAAATTTTATCTCAGGCAAAAGATACCAAGATCGCTCCAAATTTAGCTAGCGAGCTCTCTGACCTTGCCAAAAGCCTAGAGGCAGAAGCTGTGCAAAATGAAAGCCCTGAGATAAAGAGCCTTGCTCTAAAACTAAAAGAATTTCTAAAGCCAATAGCTGACCTTAAAGCTGGCTCGCTAAATGATCAGATCAAAAACTCAGGTGTCATGCTTGAAGCAAATTTAAAAGATGCACTTACCCCAGAGAAGCTGCCAAGCTCGATACAAAAGCTACTAAGCGATATAAAAAACCTATCAAATCAAAATTTACTTAGTCAAATTTTAACCCTAAATGATGAGAGCTTGGATAATCAAAACTCATTTATGAAGCTTACTTCGATGCTTGAAAAAGCGAGCAGTGATGCTAAAAACATCCTTGATAACTCAAGTGTAAAAACACTTTTAAAAGATGTGGATAAGCTTGATAATGTGGCTAAATTTCTAGATAAAAACTTCTCAAAAGAGCAAAGCGCAGACGCTGTTAAAAATCAGACCAGTAAGATGGAGAATTTCATCTCAAATTTAAGCGAGAAGGTAGGAAATTTAGCGAGTGAAAAGCTAAATCAAAGTGTGGCTTTTAGCTCAAATCACAAAGAGCTAAAAGCTATACTTGAAAGCCTAAAAAACGATCTAAAAATGCTAAATAACATAGGCGATGAGGCTGGACTTGTAAAGGCGTTTAATGAGGTTAGCGACGTCTCAAAAGAGGGTAGCTTACAAGATAAGCTCCAAAGTGCAGCCAGACGTCTCGCTCATAGTCTAAGTCTAGCAGATCCAGAAGCAAGTGCGGCGAAAAGCGATCTAGCTGAGAGTAAGGCGCTTTTAAAGCAGCTAAAACTAGCCACTAATGATATAAACAACATCACTACAAAGAGCCAGAGTGAAATTTCAAAGGTGCTAAATCAAGATGTAAAAAGCACGCTTTTAAACATAAGCGAAAAGAGCCAAAACGCCCAGAGCGTAAATGCTGCAAACAAGATGATCTCTCAAATAGAAATGCATCAGATGGTCTCAAGCTTGCAAGGAGGCATACAAACTTATATGCCTTATATCTGGGACGGCGTGGAGGGCGGAAATGTCGCATTTAAACAGGGCAAAAAGGATAAATTTTACGCCCAGATCGATCTAAATTTTAAGAAATTTGGACAGATAAATGTGATGGTGGGGCTTGTGGATAAACGCTATATCGATCTATCGGTGGCAACGCAGACAAATGAGTTTAAAGAGCTCATTTTAGGAAATTCAAGCGAGCTAAAGCAGGCTATCTCAAAGCTTGGACTAATCGTTTCAAATTTTAACATCAAAACCTTGCCAAAGGTGAAGTTAAACGATAGATTTAAAAATTTTGGCGGCCTTGATGTGGGCTTTGATAAGAAAATTTGATGCAAGTAAATAAGAAAAAAGCCGTCGCTCTTGGCTACAACAGATCGCAAGATAACGCTCCAAAGGTGCTTGCAAGCGGTGCTGGAGAGATAGCAAATAAGATAATAAGCCTTGCAAAAGAGCATGACATACCGATCAAAGAGGATCCTGATCTCATTGAAATTTTAAGCAAGGTCGAGGTCGATCAAGAGATACCGCCAAATTTATATAAGGCGGTAGCTGAGATATTTAGCTTTTTATATAAGATCACAAATAAAAAGTAAATATTGCACTTTAATAGTGCTATAATCTCAAAATTAAGGAAATTTAAACATTAAAAAGGAGGTATTATGAAAATTTCATCAAAAGTGACGATGATGATCGTCTCGTCCCTACTGGTGCTTGGAGCCATCTTAGTCTTTCTAAACATTTACGAGCAAAACAAAGCGATAGAATTTTCTACCAAACAGCTGACTGAAACGGTCTTAGCCGACAAAAGGGCAGCTTTAAGTGAAGAGATGGATATCGTCTCAAGCATTTTGCTAAAAATTCAAGAGGTCTATGACGACGCAAACGAGACCATTGAAGATCAAAAAGAAGATATCATCGACTACCTCTCAAAAGCTAGATTTGGCGATGGCAAGCTTGGCTACTTTAGTCTCTCAACAATAGATGGAGTTGTTATTGCAAACCCTGGCTTGCCTGAATTTAATGGACAAAATAGGCTTGATGCAACTGACGCAAATGGCTATAAATATGTAAAAGAGCTTATCGAAAAGGCTAAGCAAAATAGTAATGGAGACTTTGTAAATTTTGTTGCGAAGTCAAAGGATGGCAATACTATAAGAAAGATAGCACGTGGACAAAAGCTAAATTTATTTCATGAGGATGTGCTTTTGATGTCTGTTGTTGATCTTGAGGGTATGTATAAAGAGATAGATAAAATTTCAGCTACCATGCAAAATGATGCCAATGCAAACACTACAAATTTCATCGTCATAGCCGTCGTAGTTTTAATCATCTCACTAATAGTTGCCATGCTCTACTCTAAATTTTCTATCACAAAACCGCTAAATGAGCTAATCTTGCGAGCTACAAACCTCTCAAGTGGCGATGGCGATCTAACAAGAAAACTAGAAGTCGTTGGCAAAGATGAGATAGCAAAAGCCAGCGAGGCTATAAATAAATTTATAGAAAAAGTAAGGGTTTTAATCGCCGAGGCAAAAGATATCTCAAATGAAAACAGCTCCATCGCAAATGAGCTTAGCTCAACCTCCGTTCAAACTGGCCGTGGGGTAGAAAACTCAAGCAAGATAGTTCAGAGCGCTGGGAAGGATTGCGCTGAGATACAATCATATATGAAAGATTCAATCGAAGTTGCAAAAGGTGGCAAAGATGATCTTCAAAAGGCGCTAACCTACGTTGATGAGACCTTAAATACCATCTCAAATTTATCTTCAGAGATCGCTCAGACATCTGATATTGAGAACCAAATGGCTGGCAAGATCGAGCAGCTTAGCCGTGACGCTGAGCAGGTTAAATCAGTCCTTGTGGTTATCAACGACATCGCTGATCAGACAAATTTACTAGCTCTTAACGCTGCCATTGAGGCAGCAAGAGCAGGAGAACACGGACGTGGCTTTGCAGTCGTTGCTGATGAGGTTAGAAAGCTAGCTGAGCGCACTCAAAAGAGCCTAACAGAGATAAACGCAACTATCAACGTCATCGTTCAAGCGATAAATGAAAGCAGCGAGCAAATGAGTATAAACTCTAAACAAATAAGCGAGCTAACAGGCGTGGCAAACAACGCACAAAACACCATAAGAGATATGAGTGATATCATGAGATCAGCCATAGGACTATCTGATAAAACTATCGAAGACTATATAAAGACTGGCAAGGATATTGACGATATAGTAAAAAGCATGGAGGGCATAAGTCAAATTTCATCTCAAAGCACAAGAAGCGTAGAAGAGATAGCTTCTGCAGCTGAACATCTAAACAAGATGACAGATACGCTAAATGCAAAACTTGGCGAATTTAGAACTTGATTTATGTGGTAAATTTTAAATTTAAAGGCAATTAGTGGCTCAAAAACTGGTCTTAATAGGGGCTTCTACAGGAGGCCCAGGTCATATAAAAAAACTATTAAAAGATATAAATTTAAATGGTGCAATGGTCGTCATCGCTCAGCATATGAACAAGATGTTTATAAACTCATTTGTCACGCAAATGGGCAGGGAGTGCAACATAAATGTTGAAATTTTAAGCGAAAAGACAAATTTAAAAGAAAATATCGTCTATATCTGTGATCAAAATTTTGAAATTTCAGCGACTTTGCCAGTTAGCGCAAAGCCACAACCTGAGATAAAAACGATATATACGCCAAATGTTGATGTGCTTTTTAACTCAGGCACGCAGATCGCCAAAAATGTAAATTTACTAGCGATCTTGCTAACTGGCATCGGTGATGATGGCGCAGCTGGGCTTGATAAGCTCTATAAAGCAGGCGCAAAATGCATAGCTGAAAACGAAGAGAGCGCCATAGTTTATGGCATGCCAAAGCGTGCTAAGGAGCTAAATCAAAATTTAAAATCGTTAAATTTAATGATGATAAGAAAAGAGCTTGAGGAGTTTTTAAATGCTTTTTAACAAAGTGGATAAACAAAGCGAAGTTTTAGAGGCAAAAGCACCAAGCGACATGGATGGATTTAACGAATTTATGAGCACTATAAAGACGCTTTGCGGGGTTGATCTGGAACCAAAGAGAGACATCACTCTGCAAAGAGTTAGTATATTTGCCAAAAATCGCCAGATAAAAAGCTTTAAAGATCTAGTTTCGATGATAAGATTTGACACGCTGCTTAGGCAAGATCTTTTAAATTTAGTCACCGTAAATGAAACATATTTTTATAGAGAGCTAGCCCAGCTAAAAGACGTGATCTACTACGCAAAAGAGCTTGGAGAGGCTAGAATTTTATGTGCGCCTTGCTCAACTGGCGATGAGGTCTATTCGCTTGCGATGCTTGCTTATGAATTTGGCCTTAAACAAAATGATATCCAGCTAACTGGCATCGACATAAACTCAGAAGCCATACAAGCTTGTAGCGTCGGATGCTACGGCGATAGGAGCTTGCACAGACTAAGCGAGTTTCAAAAAGAGAGATTTTTTACAAAAAAAGATGACAAATTTTTCATCAAAAAAGAAATTTTGCCAAGGTGTGAGTTTAAAATTTTAAATGTCTTTGACGATGCGATGTTTAATCTTGGTAAATTTGACATCGTCCTTTCAAGAAATATGATGATATATTTTGACGATACATTTAGGCTAAAATGCGTTGAGAGGCTGCACAAACTACTTAAACCAGAGGGCAGGCTCTACGCAGGACACGCTGATCTTGTGCCATACACCCCGCTTTACACAAAGCGTTTTTCAAACGGAGCTACATATTACGAGCGTGCTTAAGGGTTAAATTTAACCCAAGCCGCTTTGCCCTTAGAAAGTTTTTATCAATTTTTAGCTAAAATCCCACAAGCTAAATTTAAGGATAAAAATGAAAGACAATCTACTTGAATTAACTCAAGATATCGCTTCAGTTGATATCGAAGATTCTATAAAAAATAGCTATCTTGACTACTCTATGAGCGTCATCGTCGGACGTGCTTTGCCTGACGCTAGAGACGGACTAAAGCCAGTTCATAGAAGAATTTTATACGCTATGGATAACCTCGGCGTTGGCAGTAGAAGTGCCTATATGAAGTCAGCTCGTATCGTCGGTGAAGTCATCGGTAAGTACCACCCACACGGCGACACAGCGGTTTATGACGCACTTGTTCGTATGGCTCAGAAATTTTCTATGCGCTATCCAGTCGTTGATGGACAAGGAAACTTTGGCTCGATTGATGGCGACAGCGCAGCTGCGATGCGTTATACCGAAGCTAGAATGACCATGCTTACTGAAGAGCTTTTAAAAGATATCGACAAAGACACGGTTGATTTTGTACCAAACTACGATGATAGAGAGGTTGAGCCAGATGTTTTGCCTAGCCGTGTGCCAAATTTATTATTAAATGGCTCAAGCGGTATCGCTGTTGGTATGGCGACAAATATCCCGCCACACAGCCTTGATGAGCTAATAGACGGTCTTTTGCTTCTTCTTGAAAACAAAGAGGCGACACTTGAAGAGGTGATGGAATTTATAAAAGGTCCAGACTTCCCAACAGGTGGTATCATCTTTGGTAAAAAGGGCATCATAGAGGCCTACCGCACAGGTCGTGGCAGGGTCAAACTAAGAGCCAAAACTCACATAGAAAAAAAGCCAAACAAAGATGTCATCGTAATTGACGAGCTACCTTATCAGACAAACAAAGCTAGGCTTATCGAGCAGATCGCCGAGCTTGTAAAAGATAAGCAGATAGAGGGCATCAGCGAGGTTAGAGATGAGTCTGACAAGGACGGCATTCGCGTAGTCATCGAGCTAAAACGCGACGCTATGAGCGACATCGTGCTAAATAACCTATTTAAATCAACCACGATGGAGAGCACTTTTGGCGTTATTATGCTTGCTATTAATAACAAAGAGCCAAAGGTATTTAATCTTATTGAACTACTTAAGCTATTTTTAAACCACAGAAAAACCGTTATCATTAGAAGAACGATATTTGAGCTTGAAAAAGCGCGCGCAAGAGCCCACATCTTAGAGGGTCTAAAGATCGCACTTGATAACATCGACGAGGTGATCGAGCTTATTAGAAATAGTGCTGATACAGCCGTTGCTAGAGAAGGCTTGATGAGTAAATTTAACCTCTCAGAGCTTCAAGCAAACGCTATCCTTGATATGCGTCTAAGCAAGCTTACAGGCCTAGAGAGAGAAAAACTAGAGGCCGAGCTAGCCGAGCTTATGGCTGAGATCGCAAGACTTGATGAAATTTTAAAGAGCGAGACATTGCTTGAAAATTTGATCAAAGAAGAGCTTCTTGAGATCAAAAATAAATTTAAAGTACCAAGAGTGACTGAGATCGTTGATGACTACGATGATATCGATATCGAAGATCTTATACCAAATGAAAATATGGTAGTAACCATAACTCACCGCGGCTACATCAAGCGTGTGCCAAGCAAGCAGTACGAGAAGCAAAAACGTGGTGGCAAGGGCAAAGTAGCGGTCACAACATACGACGATGATTTTATAGAGAGCTTCTTTACTTCAAATACCCACGATACGCTTATGTTTGTGACTGACCGCGGACAGCTCTACTGGCTAAAAGTCTATAAGATCCCAGAGGGAAGCCGCACAGCAAAGGGCAAAGCAGTTGTAAATTTGATCCAGTTGCAGCCTGATGAGAAGATCAAAGCGATCATCCCAACGACTGACTTTGACGAGAGTAAATCTCTAGCATTCTTCACTAAAAACGGCATCGTAAAACGCACAAATTTAAGCGAGTTTAAAAATATCCGCTCAGTTGGTGTAAGAGCAATAAGCCTTGATGAGAACGACGAGCTTGTAACTGCGCTCATCGCTCAAACATACGATGATATGCCAGTGACTGACCCAGAAAATGAGCTAAGCGTAGAGACAGAGGTGCTTGAAGTTGAAGAGCTTCAAAATGAGATCGATGAAGATAGCGCAAATGCCGAAGAAGACGCAAACTCAGGCGATGAGACAATGCTATTTGTCGTTACTAAAAAGGGTATGTGTCTTAAATTTAAGATCAGCAAAGTTCGCCAAATGGGAAGAACTGCACGCGGCGTAACTGGCATTAAATTTAAAGAGCCAGGAGATGAGGTCGTAGGTGCAGCAGTCATCGAAAGCAATGATCAAGAAATTTTAAGCATATCTCAAAAAGGTATCGGCAAGCGCACAACCGCTGATGAGTACCGCTTGACAAATCGCGGTGGCAAAGGCGTCATCTGCATGAAGCTAACAAGCAGAACAGGCGATCTTGTGGGCGTTGTGATGGTTGATGAAGAGCAAGATCTTATGGCTCTAACATCAAGTGGCAAGATGATAAGAGTTGATATGCAAAGTATCCGCAAAGCAGGACGTAACACAAGCGGCGTGATCGTCGTAAATGTCGATGGCGATGATGTCGTAAGTATCGCAAGATGCCCTAAGGCTGAAGACGGCGAGGACGAGGATGAAGCACCAGGCGAAGATATGGGGCTTTTGGAATAAAATTTGCTATTAAATTTTAAATAAAAGCATAAAAAAGGTTGTTTATGAAGGTTAAAATTTTATCTTTTGCTTTGATGGTTGCTATTTTTGGCGGCTGCTCATTTAACGGCTTTATGGGCGAGCCAACTAGCACATCAAACCGCAACGTAGTCATCCAAAAGGTCGATAAGGACGATCTTAGAGAGGTGATGAAAAAAGAGAAGATGATATATGATAGCGCTCCAAGAGAGACCACTTTTAGAGCCACAGGCGAGGGCATAGCTCCGCTAAATTCGCTCTCATATGCTCAGTCAGTCACTCTTGCAAAAAGAGCAGCGATGGCTGATGCTTATTCGCAGCTTGCAGGTAAGCTTTATGGCGTAAAGATCAACGCTGAAGACACCGTAAGAGACGCGATGCTAAACGACTCATCTATCACTTCAAAGGTTCAAGGTCTTGTTAAAAACGCAAGGATCGTGAATGAAAATTTCAAAGACGGGCTTTATAAGGTAAATATGGAGCTTAAGATAGACGAAGATAAGTGGCGCGAAGTCTTTTCTTACTAACGATACTTTTAAATTTCGCCTTTTGCCTGGAGGAGTTTATCTTCTGGGCGAAGGTCGATACGAAAAATCAAATAGTTGCCTTTGAAGAAATTTCATTTTCTAAGGCGATGACCCTTTCGCCAAATCCACAACCAAAATTTCTTTGCCAGATAGATGCTTTTAAAGATGAAAATATCACAACTCTTGTCTTTTTAAATTTACACAAAGATGAAATTTTTGACTGCTTTGCTTTAAAAAAAGTAATGATAAAAAATGAGCTAAATGTCAAAAACTCACAGGTCACAAATGCTTCAAATTTGAAAATTTTGCCAGTTAGATTTATGGTGGAATTTAAGCCAAAATCCGCTATCATCGGCACACTTCAATAAAAAAGAGATCAAATGAATATCGTCATAGTAGAAGATGACATCAATATGCGAAAGTCGCTTGAGATCGCACTTGGCGAGTGTGAAGAGCTAAACATCAAGAGTTACAAGAGCGCAGTTGAAGCTCTAAAAAAGCTAAGCGACGACACTGATCTAATCATCACCGACATAAACATGCCAAAGATGGACGGACTTGAGTTCATTAAAGAGTTAAACGGCAAATTTGACGTCATCATAATGACTGGAAACGCCACACTTAATAAGGCGATCGAGAGCGTTAGGCTCGGCGTGAAGGACTTTTTAACCAAGCCATTTGACGTCTCGACGCTATATGAGGCGATAAAAAGGGTAGAGGCGCTAAAACAAAAAACTCCAAAAAGCATAAAAAAAGTTGAAACTAAAAGCGAAAATAACGGCTTTTTAGCCAGCTCAAAAGCGCTTGAAGCTACGCTAAATATCGCGGTAAAAGCTGCAAGAACTGACGCTTCAATAATGCTTAGTGGCGAAAGCGGCGTTGGCAAGGAGGTCTTTGCTAAATTTATCCATGCAAACTCACCAAGAAAAGATGCGGCATTTGTCGCTCTAAATATGGCTGCGATCCCTGAAAATTTGATAGAAAGTGAGCTTTTTGGCTTTGAAAAGGGCGCTTTTACTGACGCTGCAACTACCAAAAAAGGGCATTTTGAGCTGGCAAATGGCGGAACGCTATTTTTAGATGAGATCGGCGAGATGCCTATAAATTTACAGCCAAAATTGCTTCGTGCCTTGCAGGAGCGCGAGATAACAAGGCTTGGCGCTACAAAAAGCGAAAAGATAGACGTTCGCATCATCTGCGCTACAAATGCAAATTTAGAGCTTGCGATGAGGGAGGGTAGGTTTAGAGAGGACCTTTTCTACCGCCTAAATACGATCCCGCTTTTCATCCCGCCACTTCGCGAGCGAAAGGATGAAATTTTACCTATCGCGCAGGATGCTTTGGACAAATGCTGCAAAGAGTATGGCTTTGAGGCTAAAAATTTCTCAAAAGCAGCCAAAGAGGAGCTTTTGAGCTATGACTATCCAGGCAACATAAGAGAGCTTATCTCAGTTGTGCAGCGTGCGGCGATACTAAGCGAGGGCGATGAAATTTTGCCAAAAGATCTATTTTTGCAAGCGAGAAGTAAGAAATAATAATAAATTTAAGTTTTTGGCTAGTAAAATTATGCAAATTAAGAAAATTAAAAGAAACCAAGGAGAGCAGATGAGAAAATTTAACGTAGCGGTTGTTGGTGCTACTGGAGCGGTCGGCGAAGAGCTTTTTAGAGTTATGGAGGAGGTTGATTTCCCAGTTGGTGAGCTTTTGCCACTTGCAAGCGCAAAGAGTGTTGGCATGGAGATCGAATTTAAGGGCAAACACTACAAAGTAAAAGAGCTAACCGAGAAAGTTTTTAGCGAGCACGAGATCGATATCGCATTTTTTAGCGCAGGCGGCTCAGTTTCAGAGAAATTTGCCAAATTTGCAGCTGATAGCGGCGCAGTAGTCATCGATAATACCAGCCATTTTAGGATGGATAAAGATATCCCGCTAGTTGTGCCTGAGTGTAACCCAAGTGACATTGCCATGTGGAAAAACCGCGGCATCATCGCAAATCCAAACTGCTCAACCATCCAAATGGTGCAAATTTTAAAGCCACTAAACGACGCTTTTGGCATCAACAGGGTCGATGTTTCTACCTATCAAGCAGCAAGCGGCGCTGGCAAAGAGGGCATGGAAGAGCTTGTCGTGCAGATGCAAAAGTTTTTTGAATTTAAGCTTGATGAGTGCGAGCCAAAGGTCTTTGCGCACCGCCTAGCGCTAAACGTGATCCCGCATATCGACGTCTTTTTGGACAATGACTATACAAAAGAAGAGATGAAAATGGTCAATGAAACGCAAAAAATTCTTCACAAAGATATCGAAGTGAGCGCTACTTGCGTGCGTGTGCCAGTGCTTAGAAGCCACTCTGAGGCGATCACTATCCACTTTGATAAGGACGTGAGCGCAGATGCAGCAAGAGAGGTTTTAAGTAAAGCTCCAAGCGTCGTTGTAGTCGATAATCCAGCTAAAAAAGAGTATCCGATGCCTACTATCTCAAGCGATACAAACGAGACTTATGTTGGTAGGATCAGGGTTGATAACTTTAGATCAAATGTGCTTCACCTTTGGTGCAGTGCCGATCAGATCCGTGTAGGAGCTGCGACAAATGCCGTCAGGATCGCACAAAAATGGATCACGATGCAGGAGTAGTTTTAAATTTATTTAGGCTAGAAAGGATCAAACTCTAGCCTAAATTTATCTTTGCAAGCTCGTCTAGCAAGTCTTGCAAAGTAACACTTTTTAGCTCATTTTCTAGGGCAGTTTGCGCTCTTAAAAAGTGCCCAGACAAAAGCTCTTCTATCCTGCCACCAAGCGGGCAGGCTTTGGGCGAGTCAGAGTGAATTTTAAAAAGTTTTTCTTTGTCGTTTACTGCGTTAAAAATCTCAAGTAAATTTATATTTTTTGGCTCTTTTGCAAGGCTCACTCCACCAACTCCAGCTGCGACATTTACGAGCCCTGCAGCCTTTAGAGTACCAAGCAGGCGTCTAACGATAACTGGGTTTGTGTTTATGCTACCAGCTATAAATTCGCTTGTAACCTTCTCATTTTCAAAAAATTTAGCACACAAAAGCGCGTGTATCGCAGTTGAAAATTTAATGCCAACTTGCATGATCGTCCTTAAATTTTTCGTGATTATACTTAAATTTTCCGCCAAAGACAGCCAGCTAAATTTGACTTACGAGCCTTCGCCAGCTGTCAAATTTATAAACTCACGCTCTCTCGCAGACCGCAGTGAAGCGCTTTTGGATAAATTTCTTATTTTTTAGCTCGTCAATGATCGCAAGCGCAAGGTCTGCGTAGCTTATGTAGCTCTCATTTTTTGAGTTTAGTATGAGATCATCTCCGCCAAGAACGTATTTGCCAGTGCGAGCGCCGTTTGCGTCGTAGTCGCCTGCTGGACTTACATACGTCCAAAGCACATTTGTGCTACCTTTTAGCTCAAAATATGACTCCGCCGTAGCCTTTACCACGCCCATATATGCCGCTGGGAAGTCTGGGGTATCCATTAGCATAGTGCCTTTGCTATCAACAAATAACGTACCAGCGCCGCCAACTACGATGAGCCTTGTGCTAGTGCCTTTTAGTAAATTTACTAGGTGAGCGGCCACTTTTTTGTGAAGCGGGAAAGTTTCTTCGCTCCATGCAGCAAATGCGCCGATAACCGTATTAAAGCCTGTTAGATCAGCTTTTGTAGGCTTAAAAATATCTTTTATAGATGACTTTTACGCCGTCGTTTTACTCTTTGTCTCTAACGATCGCCGAGTTTTGAAGCCATTTTTAGATAAATTTACGCCGCTTTTGCCGTTTGTGCCTAAGATTGCTATTTAAATTTTGCTTTTTAAATTTACAGCCAGCTTGGCTTTACGTCATCAACTATCACGCCGTCACTCATAGTATATTGCTCTAGGCTACCGCGTTTTGTCTGGATGCAGATCATTTTGATGCCGTTTTTGCCAGCTTTAAAGCACCTTTTGCCATCCGGATCTATGCGCACCGCGTCGCCTTTGCTTACTTTTATCACTTCGCCGTCGATAAAGAGCTCGCCATCGCCATCAGTGATGATGTAAAGCTCCTCATTTTGCTTGTGTACATGGACAAATGGCACGCTCACATTTGCCGCAAGCTCGTTTATAGATACTTCACAGCCAGTTAAATTTAAAGCCTCTTTTAGCTCGACCCTTGGCTCGTTTGCGATATTTGCAACCTGATAATTTTTCATTTTATTCTCCTTATTTTTTGTTGTAATATTTTTATTTACAACCAATGAGCGAAGTATAGTGATTTTTTGTTGTAATGTTAATAGTTACAACAAAAATTTTTCAAAATTTATAAATTTGAGCTAAAATTCGCAAAATTTTTAGGAGTAAATTTGCAAAATAACGCCTTTAAAACGCTAAAAGGCATAGCGACCGAGCACAATAAAAAGCTCATTTTGACCTTTGCCTTGGTGCTAGCAGAGAACGGACTTTTTCTAGCATACCCGATATTTGCGGGCTTTGCGATAAACGCAATCATGCAAGGCAATACGTTAAATGCCCTTATTTACGCACTTTTTGTGCTCATAGCGTGGCTTGTAGGAGCCATTAGGCGCCGCGTGGATACGCAAGTTTTTGCAAATATCTACGCAAAGCTTGCTGTAAATGTCATCATGAATGAAAAACAAAATGCCAAAGACGACTCCGCCATCATCGCCAGAGTAGCGCTCTCGCGAGAGTTTGTAAATTTCTTTGAGACGCATTTTCCTATGTTTTTTACATCGGTTATTTCAATCATCGGCTCAGCGTTTATGCTCATCTTTGTCGAGCCAAAGGTCGCTGTGGCGTGCTTTGTAGTGATGACCTTTTTTCTTATATTTTTACCAAGATATATCAAGAAAAATGACGACCTTTATCTTCGCTTAAATGACCGCCTAGAAAAAGAGGCAAAAGTGATAGGTGTTTTTAACAAAAGCACGCTAAATAGGCACTACGATGTCGTTTCTAAATTTCGTATAGCGATCTCAAACAGGGAGGCGATGAGCTATTTTATCATCGGCATTAGCGCTTCGCTACTCTTTTTGGTGGCGATAATAGTGCTAAGCTCGCAGCAGACAAACGCCGGCCACATCTACTCCGTGATGACCTATATATGGAATTTCGTCATCAGTCTTGACGACTCGCCAAAGCTCATCGAGGAATTTTCAAATTTAAAAGATATCGGTAAGAGGATCGACGCCTAAAAGAAGGATAATGATGCACAACAAGAGCGTTCTTAGAAATTCATTTTTTCTAATTTTCACGTTTATGATAGTTGAGGCCGTTTTTGGCTTCGTTTCAAACTCGCTTGCGCTTATTAGCGACGCATTTCACATGCTCTCAGACGCCGCGGCTCTCTTTTTGTCGCTGGTTGCTTTTAAGATCGCAGAAAAAAGGGCAAATTTACAAAAGACCTTTGGTTACAAAAGGGTCGAGATCATCGCCGCTTTCATAAACGCTATCGCTCTTATCGCGCTTGCTATCTTTGTCATAGTTGAAGCGATCATTAGGCTTTTTAACGAGCCAGAGATCAAAGCTGAGACGATGCTTTTTGTTAGTATTTTGGGGCTTGTGGTAAATTTAGTCGTGGCTATTTACATGCACAAAAGTGCTGACACAAAAGAAAATTTAAATATGAAAGGTGCTTATCTGCACGTGCTTGGCGACACGCTTGGCTCGGTTGGTGCCATCGTCGCGGCGCTTCTTGTGATGAAATTTGACTTCACGCAGGCTGATAGCATCGCAAGTATCTTTGTCTCGCTGCTTATCATAAAAAGTGGCGCTAGCTTGCTAAAAGATAGCTTTAATATCCTAATCGAAGCTGTGCCGCTTAAGCTTGATACTGATGAAATTTTAGGCGTTATAAAGGGCGTAGATGGCGTTAAAATCGTGCATGACCTGCATATCTGGGCGATAAATGCCGGCACAAATGCACTCATAGCCCATGTGGTGGTGGATGATATGCTAAGCGTGGCTGAAATTTCAAAGATGATAAAGCACATCGAACACGAGCTTTCTCACGCAGGCATCGGCCATGTCACGCTTCAGTTTGAGAGCGAGAACCTTGGACATAAAGACGATCTCATCTGCGAGCTAAAAAGCGCGCATAAAGACGAGCACTTTGGGCATCATCACTAAAATTTGACGCAAAAGGTTTAAATTTAATGTTTCGCATAAAAAATGAATATCTAATGGTCGTGGCTATGGGTTTGTTTTGCACTTTTATGGGCAGTGTCATAGTTCCTCTTATCGCAGTAAATTTTGTAGTAGCCTTGATCTGCGCTCTATTTTGTATGAAAAAGGGCTATATATTTATTTTGTTGTTAGGGTTAAATTTTGCTCTATATTTTAATGCCATAGATGCTCCGTTTGAACAACCAGAGCTTTGGACTTATTACGTGCCAGCGCTGGCAACTGCGACATACATGCTTAGTGCTTTAGTTTATGCTTCAGGTTTTCTTATTTTTTTGCCGCTTGTGGCTTACGCCTATTTTTTATATTCGCTTTGCGTTGTGCTCTGTGATCTGCGTAAAATTTTAAGAGCTAAATTTGAGCTTTAAATTTAAGCCTTGCTAGCCTAGCAAACTCATTTTTACTCAACTTTAACGATTTTTTTTATAAAATCGCCTAAAATTTAACTAGGGATTTCATGAAAAACATTAGAAACTTTAGCATCATAGCTCACATCGACCACGGCAAAAGCACGCTTGCTGACCGTCTCATTCAGGAGTGTGGCGCCGTAAGTGACCGTGAGATGAGCTCGCAGATCATGGACACGATGGACATCGAAAAAGAGCGTGGCATCACGATCAAAGCCCAGTCTGTCCGCCTAAACTACGCACTAAATGGGCAAAATTTTGTTCTAAATTTGATAGACACCCCAGGACACGTCGATTTTAGCTACGAGGTGAGTCGCAGCCTAGCTAGTTGCGAGGGCGCGCTGCTTGTCGTGGATGCTAGCCAGGGCGTGGAGGCGCAAACCATCGCAAACGTCTATATCGCACTTGAAAACAACCTAGAGATCATCCCAGTCATCAACAAGATCGACCTGCCAGCGGCTGATCCTGCTAGGGTAAAAGACGAGATCGAACACATCATCGGACTTGACTGCTCAGGAGCGATCGAAGTGAGCGCAAAAACAGGCGTTGGCATAAAGGAGCTGCTTGAAGCGATCATCATGAGGATCCCTGCGCCAAATGGCGACGTAAGCAAGCCTACAAAGGCGCTAATCTACGATAGTTGGTTTGACAACTACCTTGGTGCGTTAGCCCTTGTGCGTGTTTATGATGGTGAAATTTCAAAAAATGACGAAATTTTGGTCATGGGCACGGGCAAAAAGCATATCGTGCTAGACCTCATGTATCCAAATCCTATAGCTCCGATAAAGACTAAAACGCTTAACGCTGGCGAGGTTGGCATCGTTGTTTTGGGGCTTAAAAACGTTAGCGACGTGCAAGTTGGAGATACGATAACGCAGTCAAGAAATCCTCTAAAAGAGCCAGTTGGTGGCTTTGAGAGGGCTAAGCCATTTGTTTTTGCGGGACTTTATCCTATTGAAACTGATAAATTTGAAGATCTGCGTGACGCGCTAGATAAGCTAAAGCTAAACGATAGCTCCATTAGCTACGAGCCAGAGACCTCGGTCGCGCTTGGATTTGGCTTTAGGGTTGGTTTTTTGGGTCTTCTTCATATGGAGGTCGTCAAAGAGAGGCTGGAGCGTGAGTTTGACCTTGATCTCATCGCCACAGCGCCGACTGTGACTTATGAAGTCATCCAAACTGATGGGCTAAATTTAAAAATTCAAAACCCAAGCCAGCTGCCACCAGTCAATAAAATAGACTCGATCCTTGAGCCGTACGTGAAGGCTACTATCATCACTCCAAGCGAGTTTTTGGGCAACATCATCACGCTTTTAAACAACCGCCGCGGCATACAAACAAAGATGGACTACATCACGACTGACCGCGTTTTACTCGAGTATGACATACCGATGAACGAGATCGTGATGGACTTTTACGACAAGCTAAAGTCAAGCACCAAAGGCTACGCGAGCTTTGACTATGAGCCTAGCGACTACCGCGTGGGCGATCTAGTAAAGCTTGATGTCAAAGTGGCCGGCGAGACGGTCGATGCGCTCTCTATCATCGTGCCTGAGAGCAAGGCGCAGACAAAGGGCAGAGACTTCGTAAAGGCGATGAAAGAGATCGTGCCGCGTCAGCTCTTTGAGGTGGCGATACAAGCTAGCATCGGTAATAAAATAATAGCTCGCGAAACCGTAAAGTCAATGGGTAAAAACGTCACAGCCAAGTGCTACGGTGGCGATATCACGCGTAAGAGGAAGTTGCTAGAAAAGCAAAAAGAGGGTAAGAAGAGGATGAAGGCGATAGGAAAGGTGAATTTGCCACAGGAGGCGTTTTTATCTGTCCTAAAAATAGACTAGCGGTTTATCTTTTGTGCCCTTTTGAAAGAGTTAGTGAAATTTTGGCTTGATGAACTATATGTTCTATCCGCACCAAAATTTCACGTCACAGCTTTCAAAATCATCACAAAATATCTCGCCTTGTTATGAGGTGGCGATACTGCCGCATTTGGAGTCTCGCTTTGTCATACTTTGTTGTGACTAAAATTTACTCGGTCATTACCTATCATGGTAACTCCAGTCGTAAATTTTATCCACACCTCGTCTGACTTTGCGATACATCTGCCTGCGGATTGTTTTGGTTGAAAAATTTTTGATTAAAATTTAAGTGCTAAATTTACAAAAAGGAGTGCTATGCCGTTTGTGAAAATTTGCGTGACAAAAGAGGGTGATAGCCCAAGTGTGGAGCAAAAAGAGAAGATGATAAGCGGAGTTACAAAGCTAATAAGCGAAATTTTAGGTAGAAGCGCTCAAAATACCGTTGTCATTATCGATGAAATCGATACGAACAACTACGGCATCGCAGGCGAGAGCGTGAAAAATCTCCGCAAAAAACAAAAAGAGCAAAAGGAAGTGAAATGCTAAGAGCGACATTATTAGCAATTTTTGCAGCCGTCTTTCTAACTGGCTGCGTGGCAAAAGCTAGTCTTTGTCTATCGTGCGAGGGCATAGACGGCGTGCAAAGTGCAAGCATAAGTAGCGAAGATAAGACCTATTTTGAAGAGGTTATGAGGATCCCAGCTGACTGCAGTGCTTGCAGGGGCAGGGGCGATGGCGTCTTTATAAATGGCGTCAAGTATAGAAGCGACGTGGCGATAAACTGCTGCTTAGAAAAAAATATGATCGACATAAATGTCGGGCTAAAGAAGGTCTATTTTCATAGGATCGTGGATGCTAGAAGCAGCGCAAGGTCGATTTACTATACAAGAGAAGATGGTAGCGGCGTAGTCTTTAACTCAAATCCACGTCTTGAAGTGCTCTTTTATATGTTTTTAAAACGTGAGCTAAATTCTCGTGGCATCGTAGTCGTAGATACGCAAACATCGCCTTATACATATAGGCTTGATTTTAGATTTGACGAGCTTAGAGGCACTTACTCTAGAAGCTCTGAAATTTTAAACGGGCATCTATATGGCGAGCTTGTGCTTTCAGATATAAATTTCAAAAAACGAATTCCTATCTCGACTAGACACCACGTGGAGGAGCTTGAGGCGTCAAGAAGCGGTCAGTTTGACTTCTTTATCGCGCTTTTAGTCAAGCAAGCTGCCATAAAAGTGGCTGATGAGATCACTAAACTTTGAAAGGAAAAATATGAGTAAATTTAAATTTCTAGCTATCTTTGGACTTTTTGTCCTATTTTTGAGCGGTTGCACTCCTACTCAGACAGTAGTTGCGTTTGATCCTTACAAAACTGCTGCAAGTCAGCAAGCTAACGGCCTTGAAGTCTATATAAGCGCGGTGCATGATAGTCGCAAAAACAAAAGCACTATCGCAACTATAACCGATGGCAGAGGCACTGTAAAAGAGTATGTCGTACTTCAAAACGATCTTGCGACTTACTTTAGCGACTCCCTTAAAAGAGAGCTTGCGGCACGTGGCGCAAATGTAAATGGCATGGGTGGCGTCGTGGTTGAAGTTTTCATAAACGAATTTGAAGCAAATATGAGCGGATATGGCAGCGACAACACAAAGGGCAAGATAAAGATCACTCTTAAAATCCAAAAAGGCGATCAAAGCATCATCAAAAATATCTCAAACAACCAAACCAAATTTGAGCTAGTTCGCACTGGCGGAGCATTTAAGCCATTCTTAACAGACATCATTAATGACGCTGTTAAGCGCTCTGCGATCGCTATCTTAAATAGCTGATGTTTTGTGCGTTTTGCAAGAGCTTTACGCTAAAGACATTTTGTAAAACCTGCTCGCAAATTTTAAGCGAGCCAAGCCCTTTGGTAAGAGAGCTGGAGGGCTTTAAAATTTATAGCTTCTACGGCTACTCTGAGATCAAAGAGCTCATCCACTCAAAGCACCACATGCACGGACTTTTTATATATAAAAATTTAGCCAAATTTGCATTTAAGAAATTTGCTGAAAATTTTAACTTTCCAGAGCAAATTTACGCCCTGCCGATAGATGATAGAGTGCATAATGGCTACTCTCACACAGCTATTTTGGCAAATGAACTTCGTGCTAAAAACCTTAAGCCAGTTTTTCACGCTCTGCATGCGACAAGCAGTGTTAGTTACAGTGGCAAGGAGCTTAAATTTAGACAAAATAATCCAAGAAATTTTAAAATTTTAAAAAAGATCACTGCGCCAGTTATCTTAGTCGATGACATCGTAACCACTGGCACAACGATACTAGAAGCTAGAGATACACTTCAAAAAACAGGCGTTGATGTGCTTTTTGCGCTTGTTTTAGCTGATGCTAGAAACTAGGCTTTATATGAAATTTAGCTTGAAATTTTATGCTTTAATAGTATTAATTAGCTATTAACTAAAGCTATTTTTTACCGATATAGTTTTAGTTAATTTAAACAAGGAGTTTTACCAAATGAAGAAAGTGGCAAATAAAATAGCACTCATTATCGTAGTGCTTTTAGTTGTCTCTTTGGCTGTATTTTCTACTGTAAGTTATACAAACACCAAAGAGAATATTTATGATCTAGCAAAGGGGTCTAAGACTTCAGCTTCAAAAGTTTTGCAGTTTTATATGAATGCATTTTTTGAAGATAAGGTTGCAACGGTTGAAAATTTCGCCAAATATCTTGAGTTGCATCCAGAAATTTTAGATGATAGAGAGGCTTTAAAAAAAGAGCTTATGACAGGATCGCGAGCGACTGATTTTTCTGAATTTTACTTTGCTTATGCAGAAGATGGTGCTGCTTATAACGCTGTGCTTGATGGCAATGAGCGTAAATTTATGGTTTTTGATCAGAAAAAAAACTATGATGCAAGAACTAGAAACTGGTATAAAGACGCTGTTGCAAAAGAGGGCATTATCTTCTCAGCTCCATACACTAGCTCAGCTGGCGGTTTAAATTTAACTATCGCTAAAAAGGTAGTAGTTGGCGGTAAGGTTGTTGGTGTCTTTGGTGGAGATATAGGTATAGATAAACTTGATGCTGAGCTTGACAAGATAAAACCAACTCCAAGTAGCGCGATAGCTTTATTTGATCTAGAGCATAAAAAGATAATTCATTTTGTTCATAAGGATCTTGTTTTATCTGATGCTAGCGAAGCTATGAAGATCATTGACGACTACTCAAACGAGTATAAGAAAAATGGAGATAAAACATTTACTTACAATCTTAGAGGCACAGAGAGGCTTCTTGCTTGCGAGCTTTACGATCAAGCAAACTGGCTTGTGTGCTCTGCAAACTCTTGGAGCGATTATGACGCAAGCCTTAGCAAAACACTTGTCTCACAAGTCATCTCATCAGTTATATTTATAATAGTCATCGTAGCGCTTCTTATATTTATCGTTAGCAGATCGCTTAAGCCACTCTCAAAGATATCTGATTCGCTTATTTCGTTCTTTAAATTTCTAAACTACGAGATCAAAGAGCCAGTTAAGTCAAATATCGTTTCTAAAGATGAATTTGGTGTTATGTCTTCTCTTATAAACGAAAACATCCAAAAGATCCAAACATCTAAAGAAAAAGAGAACACCTTCATCCAAAAAGCCAACACCTTTGTAAATGAGATAAAAGATGGCAACTATGAAGCAAGTCTAGAAGCTGATACTAATAACCCAGCTCTAAATCAACTAAAAAGCACATTTAAAGATCTACAACTTGCTCTTAAAAATGCAATCTCAAGTAATGGCAAAGATGTACTTGATCTACTAAACACCTATAAAAACCAAGACTTTACAAAAAGACTTGATGATGATGGTAAGATAGCAAGTGGCATAAACTCTCTTGGCATAGAAATATCTAAAATGCTAAATGACAATCTAAACCAAGCTCAAGTACTAGAAGAAAAAGCTAAACTTCTAGCAAGCTCAGTATCAAAAGTAGCAAGCTCAGCAAATACTCAAGCAAATAGCTTACAAGAAAGTGCTGCTGCAGTTGAGCAAATGTCTAGCTCAATGAATGCCATCTCTCAAAAGACAGCTGATGTTATAAGACAAAGTGATGAAATTAAAAACATCATAACTATCATTAGAGATATAGCAGATCAAACAAACCTTCTAGCTCTTAATGCTGCAATTGAAGCAGCCAGAGCTGGAGAACATGGCAGAGGATTTGCAGTTGTGGCTGATGAAGTTAGAAAACTAGCTGAGAGAACTCAAAAATCACTTGGTGAGATAGAAGCAAATACAAATGTATTAGCTCAATCAATAAATGAGATGAGTGAATCAATAAAAGAGCAAAGTGAAGGAATAAATATGATAAATCAATCAGTTGCTCAAATAGATAATCTAACAAAAGAAAACGTGGTAATTGCAAACCAAGCAAACGAAGTAACATCAGAAGTAGATGAGATGGCTAAAGCTATAGTTGAAGAGGTTAGGAAGAAGAGGTTTTAACTTCTTTCTTTAGAGTTTTAACAAAATCAAATTTGTTTAATATAGATTAATTCATTAATATTCATAAATCCCAACCTAGTTTAAGCTGGGTTGGGGTTTAATCTTTTTAAATTCTAAACTTTAAATTTAATATTCAAGAACTATCTACCAAATTTAAACAAACCGCATGCAGTGCAAAGCACTGAAGCATGCTACCTATAACGTCGTAGGGGTTAGGGGATTGTTAAGGGGGAAAGGGAGCGACTTCGTAATTTAAGCCTCTTCCCCCTTAGCAAAGAAGAAAAACTTTAAATTTATAAAAATCTATTCTGCAAATTTTTAAACTTTCACTCACTCGCAAGAATTGACTACTAAAATTTGGCTTCGCTCACCGCTTAGCTCAAATTTTAGAGCCGAAATTACTCGTTCATGAAATTTTAAAATTTACTAGAAATTTTCGCGTTATATTGTTTAAATTATCAACTACTTATATGTGCTTTTTGTACTTTTAGGATTATAAATTTCTCTAGTCCCCAAGTGAGACAAATGGGGCTAGAGAAAGATTATTTTTTAGCTACAAGAGCGTTTTTTAGCACATCATCGATCGTATCAACTGCGATGATCTTCATGTCGCCTTTTACTTCAGCTGGGATATCGACAAGGTCGCGGTCATAGTTTTTACGAGGTATGAGAGCTGTTTTGATGCCAGCTTTGTGAGCGGCGATTAGCTTCTCTTTTAGTCCGCCGATAGGTAAAACTCTGCCAGTTAGCGTGATCTCGCCAGTCATTGCGATATCGTGCTTGACCTTTGTGTCAGTTAGTATCGATGCGATCGCAGTTGCCATCGTGATACCAGCGCTTGGACCGTCTTTTGGCACCGCGCCCTCTGGCACGTGTAAGTGAAGGTCGTAGCGTCTATAAACATCGCTGGCTTCTAGCTTGTGCTTGTCATCATCAAATTTTGGCACGATAGCCATCGGCACTTTTAGCTTTTTGTTATCTATCAGCACTTTTACCACGCTAAATGCGATCTGAGCGCTCTCTTTCATTACGTCGCCTAGTTGGCCGGTGATCTGCATATTGCCTTTGCCTTGTATCCTGATAGCCTCGATCCTTAGCACGTCGCCTCCGACACTCGTCCACGCGAGGCCATTTACCAAGCCGATCTGATCTTTTTTATCCGCTGGCTCGATCTCATAGACCTTTTTCTCTAAAAACTCTTTTAAATTTTTAGCCGTGACGCTGATCTTGCCCTCGTTCTTTTTGGTGAGGATATTTTTGGCGACTTTTCTTAGTATGTCAGCGATCCTGCGGCGTAAATTTCGCACGCCACTCTCTCTTGTGTAGTCGCTAATTATTAGTTCAAGTGCCTCTTTGCTGATGCTCACATCGCTTGGTTTTAGCCCGTGCTTTTTAAGCTCTTGAGGTAAGAGATATTTTTTAGCGATCTCAAATTTCTCCTGTGGGGTGTATGAGCTAAGCTCGATAAACTCCATCCTGTCGCGAAGTGCAGCTGGTATCATGCTCACGTCGTTTGCTGTGGCGATGAAGATGATCTTGCTAAGATCGATGTTGAAATTTAGGTAGTAGTCTCTAAATTTATTATTTTGCTCTGGGTCTAAAATCTCAAGTAAAACAGCGGTCGGGTCGCCTCTGTAGCTTCTGCCAACCTTGTCGATCTCGTCTAAAACAACCACTGGATTCATCTGCTTGGCTTCTATGAGACCTTGCACGATGCGGCCTGGCATAGCGCCTATATAGGTGCGGCGGTGACCTCTTAGCTCGTTTACATCCTCAAGTCCGCCAAGTGCGATCCTAACTAGCTCGCGCTTTAGTGCCTTTGCGATCGAGTTTGCAAGGCTTGTTTTGCCTACACCTGGAGGGCCTGCAAAGCATAAAATGGCGCCGTTATTTACCTTCTCGCCAACTCCTCTAAGCTCCAAAAGCTCACGCAAAGCAAAATACTCCTCTATGCGCTCTTTTGGCTTTTCTAAGCTGTAGTGGTCGGCATTTAGGTGCTTGCTCACCTCGGTGATAGATGACTTTTTCTTAGCTACATTTTCAAATGGAATTTCAAGTACCCAGTCGAGGTAGCTTTGCAAGGTGTTCGCGTCTGCTGAGTCTGGGTGCATGCGAGAAAGTTTGTCTATTTGTTTTTTGATCTCTTTATAGGCATCCTCAGCCATAAATTTCTTCTTCGCATCAAGCTTTTTGCGGTACTCCTCAAGCTCCTCTTCACGGCTCGTGTCCGCTCCAAGCTCAGCTTGAATTTGTTTTAGCTGCTCTTTTAAGAAGTACTCTTTATTTGTCTTGTCGATCTTTGAATGAACCTTATTTTTGATCTCTTTTTGAAGTTTGTTTGCCTCGATCTCTTCAATGACGTAGTCGATGAGCTTTAGTAGGCGCTGCTCTAAATTTTCTTCGACAAAAAAGCTATAAGCGATCTGTTTTTTTAGACGAAGCGCACTTGAAACTAGATCGCAAACTCTGATCGCTTCAGCGCTCTCTTCGATCGTCTTTAAAAGATCAGGTGGGAAAAAGTGGCTAAACTGCGAAAGCTCTCTTACTTTTTCTCTTAAAACTACGATGAGAGCGTCAGTTTTGACCTGTGATGGGCGCTTTACGTGGAGCATATCGACGATACCACGGAGTGGATTTATGCCTGATTGTTTTAAAATTTTACCTTTGTCGATGCCCTGAAATAGCACTTTTACGCGTCCGTCAGGTAGCGGCACACGGCGCATTATCGTGCCGATCACGCCTGCGTCATAGATGCCGTCAAAGTCTCTAGCACCGTCTTGCTGGGGCTTTGTTGGCACGACAAGGATCGGCGTTTCTCCTTGTATGGCAAGCTCAAGGGCTTTTAAATTTTCTTCGTCGCTTAAAAAAAGCGGCGTTATCATAAATGGATATAAAAATAGCTCGTCCTCAACTATGATAGGGATCTCAGTTGGGAAACCTTTGTTTTCGTTTATTTGCATGCAAAATTTCTCCTATTCAAACAGTTTTCTATACCATGCCACGTCAGGTTTGATAAGGTCTGAGTTTTTAAACGGCGACTCTTCTAGCTTTTGCTCGTAAATTTTAGCCGAAACGTCACGGCCAGTTCTCTTATAAAGATCTGCTATTTGCATATCTAAGAAGTAAAGAGCAAGTTTAAATTTGATAAGCATAGTCTCGATAAGTGGCTTATACTCGGTGTTTGGATACATATAAAGAAATTTCTCGATCTCAGTTACGCTATCCTCCATTAGCTTTTGGTTGCGGTTTGGCTGGGTAAATGAGTCAAAATTTGCTTTTATCTTTAGATACTGGGCAAATTCTGTTTTTGGGCCGTTATCGCCGTATCTTTTGATGTACTCGTCAAGATAGTGATTTGCCATGAGATACTCTTCGTCATTTGCGTGAGCTTGGGCAAGGATGAGTAAAATTTGCTCCAAAAGTGGGCTTGCAACGTGCTCGCTAGCCATTGAAACGTAGTGTTTATCAGCTGACTCCAGATCGCCATCTTTTATGTCAGCGATGACCTGAGCGTACCATTCATCTGGAGTTAGATTGTAAAGTTCAGTGTATTTTTCAGCACAACCACTAAAAAGCCCTAAAAGAGCTACGACTGCTAGAAATTTAGAAAATCTTTTCATGCTTTTCCTTAAAAATTTTAAATTCGCTTATTTTACATTTTTTGGCATTATTTTTGTATAAATTTTTTAAAACTATGCTAAAATAAGGCAATTTTACAAAACAGGAGTTAGTATGATTTTTAGTGTTAAAAGCCCTATTTTAGGCTTCGAGCATATCAAGACGATGGAACTTATTGAGCTCGATAAATTTTTTGTTAAGTTGGCAAGTAAAGATGACGAAACATCTTTTACAATGATAAATCCTTTCGCGTTAAGAAGTTATGAATTTGACATCCCAAGCTACTACGAAGAGCTTATGGATATCAAAGAGAGTTCGCAACTTAGAATTTACAACATCATCGTAGTTGCCCTCCCTCTTGAGAAATCAACCGTGAATTTCGTGGCTCCTATCGTTTGCAATATGGACAATATGACTTTATCTCAAGTAGTGCTTGACGTTACAAAATATCCACAATACGGACAAGCTGAAATGATAGAAAATTTCATACAAAAATAACAAACAAGGACGTTTAGAGCTCTTAGCTCTAATTACATTAAGGAGATTGTAATTTGAAAATTCTTTTTTTTATTCTTTTATCTTTTATCTATGTTTTTGGTGATACTGATCCTGATGAGCTTGAGTTGCCAGCTACTGTTAGAAAGTGTACTTCTGTTGAGGAAGCGGCTTGTGGTGCAGGCATTGTTTGTAGGATCGACTATGACAATATTAGACACTGTGTAGGCGCAAGTCAGGATACTGGAGCCGTTTATCCAGAAACACCAAATGTAGTAAATGGTAGAGTATTAATCCTAAGTGGATATAGGGACGTGAGCTATTATAAAAATTTAAACGATAGCAACCAAATGAAAAAAAGAGATAAATTTGTAAGGGTTATCGGTGGCATGGATGTTATCGGTGCTAGCGTCATCGTGCCAAGAGTGAGTGGCTTTAAGTTTGAACCATCGCTAAGTGGCACAACAGATGATCCTAGTGCAAACACTTCTCAAGTAATAGAAAAAAGATATGTTAATGAAGAGCCGGGTCTTGGCACTAGCAAATTTCCAAATTCATCTCGCGCTACTTTTAAATTTGAAGATAAAAGTGAATATGAGCGAAAAAATATAGATAAGACAAAGATCAAATACGCCAGGCTTTACTGGGGTGGAGCTGTTTATGATGAGTGGCAAAAAGATAAAGGACTGCTAAATGTTATGTATGAAAATATCTTTGGCTATACTAGTGTTAAATTTAAAACCCCTGATGGATTAGTGCATCTTGTAAAGGCTAATGAGGAAGATGTAAAATGGGATAGTTCTTTTACGCCTTATAATCCAAATGCCGTAACACGCGATACATATTATAAATACTGCAAAGATCCAAATAACCTTGATGATACTGGTGGCTGTAATGCTAAATATACTATACCACTTCATCCTAATGAGGATGGCAGTGCTGGAAAATCAACTGTTGGTATAAGAAGTGGTATGTACTTTACTTATCAGGCGAGCGCTGATGTGACTGATCTAGTTAAGGCTAGTCTTGGCAAGAGTGATGCTGGTAGGACATTTGCAGTTGGCGGTATAGCATCAACTATCAAAAAAACTACTCCAAGAAGCTATAAAGTAACGATAGATGCACAAGAGCAAGACGCAAAGGTGGCTCATGGTACAGCTTTGTACGCTGATGGTGACTGGAGCATTAGCTACGTTGTCTCACAGTATGGCGGCTGGAGTTTGGTTATAGTTTATGACTTTGGTGAAGAGGATGAAGGCAGGATTAAGCCAAAAGCTGTAAATATCTATAGCGGCATGTCAAATATCTCACCTTTTGTTAAAAGAACGAGGACGACATCAACTCAAACTATACAAAATACAAAACTAAATTTAATATTTGATGACTTTTATACTCCGACTGCAGGCACTGTAAATTCAAGTCTTGCTTTTATGGGCTTTGGTGGACGTAAGGAGATAACAGGCGAAGATGTGATGATAAAGAAGAACGATGGAACTTTTCAAAGCCTCACTTCAGGGGCTAATCCATCTGATCCAAATTCAGTAGGTAACCCAAGCCATAATCAATTTAACTCTTCTATAACAAGGTTTGGCTATCTGGCTAATGTTGATAAAAAATTTAATAGCCAAATGGATCTAGATCTCTTTGATATATCAAATTTTATGTCAAATAAACAAAGCAGAGTTGATATGCAGTTTGAAGCAACTGCTTCAAATGTATCTGGAAATACTCAAGGCGATAGGTTAAATATCGGTATGGTTGCTTTCTCTACTACACTATACGATCCTGAGGTTTGTTATACAGAGCAACTTCAGATATGGGATAGTGTTGCAAAAAAATGGGTGGATGTTGCTGTTAAAGGAGATAATGACACAAATAAAGCAAGAAAAGTAAAAACTGGAACTGAACTTAAAACGCTTGTAACCATACAAAATAAAGGTCACGAAGATGCAAATAATGCTTTTTTAAAGATAAATTTTGATCCTAAATTTATAAGTTATAAACCTAGCTCAAGTTGCCTTCAGATAAATACATCTGGACCAAGCGATTCTCAATATAATAATTGTCAAGTATTACAAGATAGTGGGGATCGTGTTCAAATCATAGGTAATACATTAAAATACGTAATAGGCAAAAATGCAAGTACCGGAGTTGGTGGAACGCTTGTGCATGATTCAGGAAACTTTGCAAGATTAAAATTTGTTGGGATACTAAATTCAGAATATAAAAAGACAAAATATGAGGCTGAATTTGAAAATGCTTCTATAGGGTTAAAATATAATGGCAGGATTAAAGAGTGTGTACCAACGAATTACGACTTAAAGATCGTTAATGAAGAGGAAAATGACTTTTATCCAAGAAGTCAAGCAAATGATCCAAGTGGGAATTTTAAAAACAAGCTTTATACAAAGATAGCAAATAAGCCTTTTGATATCACTATCTCAAACTACAAAAAGACTGATGGTACTCTAAAGGCGCCTGACTCAAATACTGATGTGACATTAAAGCTAGTGACTGATTGTAGTTCTGATAAATCAGTCATACCAGCTGAGACTTTGCACTTTACTACTTCAACTCACACTATCACAAGAAGAGTGACCGTGCCAAGACCATATCCTGACTTACATGTAAAGCTTAGCTATCAAAATAAAATCACAAATTTAACCGATGAAAAATGTGCTGCTTTTGATAGTTTTGCAGTAAGGCCAGCAACATTTGGTCTTTATGATGCGATTACAAATTCGGCCTATACGGACAAAACTTTAATAGGTGGCAAAAGCTACAGTGAGATCACTCTTGGAGCTTATGACGCAAATGGAGGCTTGGCAAACGGCTATACAAACACTCTAAAAGCTGATAGTACAACTGATAAAGTACTACTTGCTTCAGTAAAAAAAGGCACAAGTGATTGCGTCTTACCAACGGCTATAAGTGATGGAAGTAGCGATCAGCTTCAAGTAAGCTTTAATGATCCTGATAAAGCCATAGGGATTATAAGTAAGCTTGGATCTATAGGTGATGATGATAATGGATTTTCTTTTTCTGATATAGGTGAAGCCTACTTTGACGTAAGAGATGCTAGCTATACAAAAGTAGATCAAAAAACAACACAGCAAGATAGTGACTGTGCGCTTGGCAAGAGCTATAATGAAGAGGATGGGGATGGTAAATTTGGTTGTGATATAAATTTTAATCAGCATAAATTTAATTTTGCACCAAAAGACCTTGAAGTAAGTGACTTTAAGATATTAGGAGGTGGTATTAGTTATATTGCTAATGAAAAAGAAGCTCCATCTCCAACCTTAAATTTTAAAGTAAGAGCAAGGCTTTTTAACGACAATCCAGCACTTTTGTATCAAAATGGTTGCTATGCAAACAATACAACATTTAAAATAAAAGCTGGAGAGATCATAGCCGAATATACTGATAATAGTGGTTCAAAGCTAAGCGGTGATGCTGCTGGGGTAGATAGACTAAACAGTGAAATAATATTTTTTGATGATAGCAATCCTTCTGCACTTGTAAAAAAGGTAAATTTATCTCCGCATGATGGAGCTTATAGTGTTAAGAAAGAGGCATTTGGAAGTGACGGCTATGCTGATGTAAGTCTAAAATTTAACTTCGCACGCGAAAAAAATGTGGCAAAAAATCCTTTTGAGGTGACAAGCGATGTATTCACTTTTGAAAGCTTGGCTGAGGATCAAAGTAGTAGAAATAAAACAAAGGGAGATAACTACAAAAAGCCAACCACAAAAACATCTGCAAAATTTTACTACGCTAGGACATACGCACCTTACTATGAGGGACCAAACACTGGCTTTAAGGCAAAAATTTACTACGGAGTGTATTGCAATGGTTGCGACGAGAGTAAATTTATGTTGCAAAAACCTGGATCAAGCGCTCGCTGGGAGGAGTTTGCGGGTACGCACTCATGGTATGTAAATCCTCTTCACGATGCTAGTTATGGCAATGTCGATAGTTACAGCTTTTCAAATCACACTACGCGAGATACAGCAAAAGAGACAGCACTTAGTGACGGCATCAGCTACATTTACGTAAAAAATGACCGAGCAGTTACAGATATAGCCAAGATGCATACGAAAAACTGGCTCATATATAATGAATTTGATAAAGATGCGGCGACAAATGATTTCACAGTGAGATTTCTCGTGCCAAATGGCGACTGGGCTGGCAAGACCCTAAAAAATGGCTCTAGTAAAGGTGACGTAGGAAATGTCATAGGCGGCGAAAACAACTTTAACGATCTAAGCGATAAGACAAATAGGAGAATTTCTTGGTAAAAAGAGGCTTTTCTCTTATAGAGCTTATCCTCTCGATAGTCGTTGTGGCGATCATCAGCACGTCGATACCGCTTGTACTAAAGACCACATCTGAGCTAAATCAAAAGGCGGTTACGCAAGAGAGCTTGATGAATGCTAAGACCTACATGGGGCTTATCTTAAAAGCTCCTTTTAGCGACAAGGTCATCAAGGTCTCAACAAACATCGGCGGCAGTAGCGCTGAGACGGCTTACTTTTTTCCTATCATCTTAAAGCCAGGTGATCAAAGAAACGAATTTTATAAGATAAATAAAATAACAGGCGACGGGCATAGAGTTTTTGCCTATACAAACTCATCAGATCTAGTACCTGATACGGCAGTGAGGTCTGTGGATTATTACAAAACAAGAAATAAAAATTTAAACACAACAAATCAAAACAGAGACTACATAGTTGGTTCAGACTATGAGGTAAGTGTTAGCGAGGGTAAGGGCTGGTTTAAGCCAAATTTAGGGCTAGACAACAGTGATGTAAAAGAGATAAGTGTAACTGCAACTTCATACAAAAATGACACAAAACAAGAGACGACATCAGTGTTAAGAGCCTACGCTTTTAACCTAGGTGAGGGCGGCTCGCTAAATACGAAAGCGTGGAAATGAAAAGAGCCTTTACACTTCTTGAGCTTGTAGTCGTCATCGTTGTACTTGGTATCATCGCTATGATGAGCTTTAACGCCATAATGAACATCTACTCAAACTACTTTCAAACAAGGACAGTAAATGAGCTCGAGACGCAAACGGAGATCGCACTGGAGCAAATTTCAAAGAGACTAGAGCACCGCATAAAGCCAAGCGTGATCGCTAGAAAAACTGATGGAGAGTTTTTGGCGCTAAATGATAGTGGGGTAAATTTAGATGCTAAGTATGAAATTTTAGAATTTATCCCCTATGCGTATGAAATTTTTAACGATGTGCCTTCTGGTAATAAAGCAGGCAGATATAGTGGCTACGTAGATCTTGCTAAGAGCTCGCCAGCAACTGGTCTGATAAGTCCTGGAAGTAATTTTTCTACCGAAGTTGTTGAAACCATAAAAGATCTAACTTGCAAAGATGACACAAGAAATGCCACTTGTGTTGATTTTACAAAAAAAGATGGTGGCGTAGTAGCGATATTTTCTGATGTTTATTACAATGTGCAAGATTCTTTTGGATACAAGGGTGATATTACAAAGTTAGACATAGCAAAAGTTGGAGTAAAAAGCACTGATGGCGATACTCTAGAAATTTCTGGTTTTGGTGGCAAGCAAATTTCAGAGCAATATCATCTAGCCTACACAGCAAATGCCATAGTGCCAGAGCAAAGCGCTGATCCAAAAGATGCGGCAAACGGCGTCTTTGATCTAAATTTATACTACGACTATCGTCCATGGATGGGAGAAAAATATAAACCAAACGGCGAAAAAGCAACCCTCGCCAAAAACGTTACGAGGTTTGTCTTTACTGAAAAAAATGGCGTCATCGTGCTAAAACTTTGCATGAGGGCAAAAAACTCAGAGATAACCATCTGCAAGTCAAAGGCGGTTTATTGATGAGGCGAGGTTTTACGCTCATTGCAGCGATATTTTTTGTGGTGATCGCAAGCTCTATTTGTATGCTGGCTCTTTCGATCGCTAGCACTTCAGTTAAGCAAAATAGTGAAATTTATCTAAGAGAGCAAAGCGAGCTAGTAGCCCGCGCAGCGACAGAATACGCCATGCTAGCTATCATAAGCAATGACTTTAGCACCACTTGTCTAGGGAACCAAAGTAAAAATGCAAGTGAAGACAATCCGATAGCTGGCGAATTTGGCGACCTCTTTACTTTTAAAGTATATGTAAAATACTTTGGCGATATGGGCGATGCTTGTAAAAACAAAGATGCTGTGATAGTAAAAGGAATAAATCAAGGCACAATAATGCTTGATGTCTTTGTCAGCTCAAAACCAGGAAAAGCCTCAAATCCTATAAATTTTCACAAACGAACTCTTCAGAAACTTTAAAATTTTATAAAGATTTTACTTTAATTTGCTTTTAGTTTCGCCATGTTATAATCATCTTACTTTCTATAAAGGAGATTGCGATGAACATAAGCATTGTAGGAAAACAATTTGAGCTAACAGAGCCCATCAAAAACTACATCCAAGACGCTTTTGACACCCTTGGCAAGTACAACCTTGACATCATCTCAGCAAGATGCGTAGTAGGAGCGGATGAAAAGCAAGGTAAAAAGGGCTTTAATGCAGAATTTTCTCTAAATATGGCTCATAAAGACACGATAGTCGTTCGCCAAAAAGATAAAGATCTCTATGCAGCGATCGATCTTGCTATCGAAAAGGCTTCAAAAGTTTTAAGAAGAGAGCACGATAAGAAATTTACAGTAAAAGGCAAGGCTGATGATAAAGAATTTCGCTCGAGAATAGGCGAAGAAAAGATCGAAGGTGTCGAAGAGATCGTGCCTATGGAGCTTGAAATTTACAAGCCTCTTGAGGTAGAAGAAGCGCTTGATAAACTAAAATCAAGCGATAAACAATTTTACGTATTTAACGATGTTGATGCCAAAATGCGCGTCATCTACAAAAGAACAGACGGAACTTTTGGTCTTTACTAAAACTAGGGGCAGCTTTGCCCCTAAATTATTTTTAATATAAATTTTCTATTCTTTAGTTATTTAAGCTATTTTTAAATGATTGCTAACTATAATACGACTTCTTTTAAGTGTTCCGGATTAGCTCAGCGGTAGAGTAGGTGACTGTTAATCACTTGGTCGCTGGTTCGAACCCAGCATCCGGAGCCATTCTTCTATAAAAATCCTTTTAAAACCCCGATTTTAACTATATTTCAAGAACTTTAAGTTTTCTTATTTTTTGTATTTTTTATTTTATTTCAACTCAGGTTTATTTGCTGTTTCAGTATATCGTTCTGATTTGCAGTCAAAATGCTATTAGATATTAATCTTTGGCGAAGTTAAAATAATTTCTTCATTCATCCTAGCTTCATTTTAGGCTTTTATAATGCGCTCATCCAAACGAAAGTTGGAAATCAAAAATAAAAGGATCAAAAATGAAAAAGGTATTAGGTGCAGCAGCTTTAGCAGCAGTTTTAGGAGCAACAAGTTTGCAAGCAGCCATCACGTCAAAAGAGGCTTTAAACATAGCTGAGAAAAACTTCCCAGGCTCAAGCGTCAAAGATATCGAGATGAACGTCAAAAAGGGCGTGACATTTTATAAGATAGAGTCTTTTAAAGACGGCGTCAAACAAGATATCAAGATCGATGCCAATAGCGGTCAGATCGTTAAAGTAGAGAATAAAAATAAAAAACACATCTTGCCGAACGAAGCGGTAGATTTTTCAAAATTTGCTCTTAGCATCGATGAAGCTGTAGCTAAAGCTCAAGCGCTTGAGGCTGGCTGGAGCCTTGATGAGGCAGAGCTTGATAATAAAAATGGTGCTTGGATATACAAAGTAGAGCTTAAACGCGACAGGAGCGAGAAAAAAGTGATCATAAACGCTCAAACAGGCGAGATAATCGGTAACTATACAAAGTGATCTAGCGCCCTTTTTGGGCGTTAAATTTTATAAAGGTGAAAAAGATGAGTGAAAATTTAGAGCAAAATTTAAACGATAACGTTGGCGAACAGGGTTTAGAGAGAAATTTGAACGAAAATTTTAGCCAAAGCGCGAGAGAAAATTTAAGTAAAAATGTCAAGCCTAGCGTTTATAAAAATAGTTGCGAAAATTTAGGAGAGAGCGAGCAAAGCCCTGAAAATTTAGATAAAAATTCAGGCCAAACAGCTCCGAAATACAAAGCTCAAAATTTCTTTAAAAATGCGCTTAAGCTTTCGCTTCAAGGTGCAGCGGATGTGCTCATCTACGCAGGCAAGGCTGGAGTGTGGCTATCAAACGCTTCAAACTGCCTAAAAGACGAGGCGCAAAGGGCGGAGCTATCAAAGATAAATGAAGAGCAGGCCAAATTTGAAGGGCTAACTCACATCTTGCCAGAAAAAGTCAAAGAGATCGTCATAGAGCGCCTAAAAACAAAGCCAGAAGAGGTGGAATTTTCTCCGATCTATCTAGCGAAAAAACAAAGTTTTGGCACATTTTGCACGGAGTATTTTTATGAGGCAAGGGCTAAATTTAATGGCTTTTTATATGATTTTAAGATAGGTGCAGCAAATGGCGAAATTTTAAATCTAAAAATAAAAAGCCAAATTTGATAAAATAGCTGGCAAAACTACGTGAGGCAAAGATGAAAATTTTAGTCGTCGAGGACGAAATAGACCTAAATAGCGTCATCACAAGGCACCTAAAGAAAAACGGATATAGCGTCGATAGCGCGTTTAACGGCGAGGAGGCGATGGACTTTACCGCCGTCGCACACTACGATCTTATCGTGCTTGATCTCATGATGCCAGTGATGGACGGACTTACATTTTTGCAAAGATCGCGCGCCGCAAAGCTAGCGACCCCTGTGCTGATACTAACGGCAAAGGACGATGTGGACGACGTTGTAAAGGGGCTTGACGCGGGTGCGGATGACTACTTGGTCAAGCCGTTTGACTTTAAGGAGCTGCTAGCTAGAGTGCGCACGCTCATTCGCCGAAACAGCGGCAACGTGGCTAGTGAAATTTGCGCAGGCGAGCTAAAGATCGACCTTTCTAAAAAGTCAGTCGAATTTAGCGGCGAGCAGATCGAGCTCACCGGCAAAGAGTATGAAATTTTAGAGTTTTTGATGCTAAATAAGGGCAGAATTTTAACTCGCGACCAGATCAAAGAGCACGTCTGGGACTTTGACTACACAGGCGGCTCAAACGTCATCGACGTGCTTATAAAAAATATAAGAAAAAAGATTGGCGAGTGCGATGTGATCCAGACTAAAAGAGGGCTTGGCTATGTTATTAAAGACTAAACAAACACTTGCAAACATCCCGATAACCGCGCGCGTAACGCTTTGGTATTCGTTTTTTATCATCGTTATCGTGGCGGCTCTCATTGCTATCTCGGCGGTCGTGGCGGATGAGGTTTTTGAGGACGTGAGCCAAAAAAAGCTAGCCAAATCAGTCATGAAAATAGCCAACAATATGGATGAATTTGAGCCATACGATGATGGGATATTTTTTATAAAATATAACGCAAAAGGCGATGTGATCGGTGGTCTAGCGCCAAAACACTTTCAAATCTCACTTAAAATGAATAGTGGTGCTGTCAGGCTTTTTGAAAACGGCGAAAACCGCTTTTACTACTACGATATAGCAGCTAAAGGCAAAGGTGTCTGGGTCAGAGGCGTGATAAATGCGGAGAAATTTTTCAAAAAAGAGGGGCTGTTTTTACTGGCTCTGGGCGTTTTTGTGCCGGTTTTGTTTATTTTTGTGCTTTATGGCGGCTATAAAACGATAAAAAACGCGATGAAACCAGTCGCTACGATGTCAAAAACTGCGCTTGAGATAGGCAGCAGCCGGGACTTTTCAAAGCGCATAGACCTGCCTGCTGGCAAAGACGAGCTGCACGCGCTTGCAAGCGTTTTTAACCAGATGCTAGACTCCCTAGAAAAGGTCTATCAAAGCGAGAAACAGCTCACTTCAGACGTCTCGCACGAGCTGCGAACGCCGCTATCTGTCATAATGGCTGAGAGCGACTACGCTAAAAATTACTCACAAAATTTAGGCGAGGCCAAGGAGTCGCTGGAGGTCATCTCTAGGCAGTCAAGGAAAATAACCTCGTTGATAGATCAAATTTTGGAGCTTTCAAGACTGGAAGCTGGCAGAAATTTGGAGCTAAAGCGCATAAATTTAAGCTCTATCTTGCAAAATTTAGCCAGCGACTATGAGAAGCTAGCAAGCGCAAAGGGGCTAAAATTTAGTTGCGTTGTAGCACCAGATGCCCAAATTTTAGGCAATGAGCTGATGATCTCAAGGCTAGTGGATAACTTTTTAAGCAACGCACTAAAATTTGCAGAAACTAAGATCGAGCTAAATTTAAGCCTCACAAAAACGCATGCACTTTTGTCTGTAAAAGACGATGGCTTAGGCATCTCTAAAAAAGATAGCGAGCTAATCTGGAATAAATTTTATCAAGCCGATAGCTCAAGAAACAAAAGCCAAAACAGAGGTAGTGGTCTTGGTCTTGCTATCGCTGCAAATATCGCTAAAATTCACGGCGCAAAGCTAGGCGTAAAAAGTGAAGTAGGGGTTGGGAGCGAATTTTGGGCTGAATTTGAGCTTGTAAATTTAAAGCAAGTGTAAATTTAAGCAGTTTGCTGGACAAAATTTATACAAGAGTAAAACAAATATAAGAGCGAATTTAAATTTCATACAAAACCATCAAGGCTATGAGATAGATGAATATTGAGCAAAGTATTAAGATGTCTGATTTAAGGCCCATTTAAAGAGCTTAAAAAGAGTTTGTAAAAAGATGTTTTGCAAAGTAATGTAAAGAAATTTTCGCCACTTCTACACTTTGACTACGAATAAATCGCCTTTTTCTATGCCTTTTATAACTTTGCTATCTAAGATAACTTTACAAAATTTAACCAAGAGCTGCAAGACACACAAGAAAAACCAAAAGTCGCGCGAGCCAAAACCAAAAACCAAAAAGACACTAAATTTAGTGTCTTTTATCGTTATCTTTCGCCAAGCTTCCCGCATGCATCAGCGCGGCATCTACTGCAGTGCGTCATCTGCTCTATATCGCCGCCTATCGATCTGCGGATTCTGTGGATCTCATCGGTTGAAGGGGACTTTAAATTTTCAAAAGGGGTGTCATGCACCGGTATCATCGCCATGCAGTTCATTATGTCAGCTCCCCACTGCTTTGCCTTTGCTGAGATGCTTTGGACGTGGTCTATATTGACCCCAGGGATGACTACGGTGTTTATCTTTACTAGCATGCCAGCCTCTTTTAGCTTGCGGATGCCCTCGTCTTGGCGCGCTAGCAGTATCCTAGCAGCCTCCTCGCCGTAGTAGTTTTTATCTTCATATCTCACCCACGAATAGACTTTCGAGCCAACATCTGGGGTCACGGCATTGACCGTCACTGTCACGTGGCTCACTCCAAGGTGCACGATCTCATCAACGTGCTCAGGCAGAGCTAGGCCATTAGTCGAGAGGCAGAGCAGGGCATTTGGGAAGTGGGACTTACACTTTTCAAAGGTCGCTAGCGTCTTGTCAGCATCGCACATCGGATCGCCAGGTCCAGCGATGCCGATGACTGAGATGTCTTGTCTAAATTTAAAGAGCTTTTCTAGAAATTTCACCGATTCATCTGGCGTTTGCACCTTTGCCGTTACGCCAGGGCGATTTTCATTAGCGCAGTCATATATGCGGTTGCAGAAGTTGCACTGGATGTTGCAGTGAGGTGCTACTGGCAGATGCACACGTCCGTAGCTAGCGGAGGCCTTTTTGTTAAAGCATGGGTGGTTATCTAGATCAGCTTTGGTGCGAAAGATCATTAGCTCTTTTTCCTTCCAAATTTAATGGCATTTGCATGGCAAACATTGAGGCAGTCCCCGCAGTTTGTGCAGTTTATCTCATCAGGTCTTGTCCCCATTTCGCACTTGCGCAAGCATGCGTCGCAGTCGTCACAGGCGCTTGTTTTATAGACGCGAAAGATCGAAAATTTACGCAAAATTTCAAGCACGCCACCTGATGGGCAGACAAAACGGCACCAAAGGTTGGCTACGATTAGCGAGGCTAGCATGACTGAGATGATGATCACCGTGCGAGTGACCCACTCCCATTCGCCAAAGCGAAGTGATAAAGTAACGGCAGTTAGGTACTCATCGCTCGTTCTTATAGGTATCATCATGCGAGGATTGCCCCAGACGAAATAGACCCAAAGGCTGATTGCTATGGCAATTAGCATGCCTATTTGAGCGATTATTAGCTTTTTGCTGCGGATTTTTAGCTTGAAAAAGGCAAATTTACCAAGCATTTGATTGACAAAGCCTGCTGGACAGACCCAGCCACAAAATGCCCTGCCAAAGAGGATGACAAGCGCTGGGATAAATAGCCAAAATCCAAAAAACAGCGATGTGATCCGCCCCCAACAGGTGATGATAGGGCAGTTTTGGCAATTTACAAAAGGCACTACAAAAGGGCATCTAAAAATGCCGTAATACGCCCACTGACCGATGCTTGCTATAAAGATGAGCTGCACTAGGCGTCTTATCTTTGTTGTTGGAGAGTTTTTGCTTTTCTTTTTTAAATTTACATTGCCGCATGCACTGCTATTAGAGCATGCGCTATTACAGCTACTACACATCTTTTACACCAAACCTTTCTATAAGCTCTAGCCCACGCGCTGAATAAATGGAGGTAAAGCCATGTTTTTCAAAAATTTCTTGCCCTTCGGTGCCGCAAACAAAGTCTGCAAAGTCATTTGCGAGCCTTTCATCTTTTACATATTTCATTATATTTAGCGTAAAAGTGAGCGGTCCAGGTGGGATGAGCTTTTCGTCGATGGGCATATACTCTATCTTGTCCTTAAACCTATCGTGCGTTGTTAGGCGCTTTTCGATGATCGAAGCATCGCCCTTGCCATCAACTAGTTCGCACATCATATTTATGACGCATGATCCGTTTGCGACCATGTTTTTCATCACCGCATCAGTGAGGTTTGAGTTTTTTAAGATCCCTTTGACTGGGCCACTGCCAGGGGGCGATGATCTAAGCGGCAGCATCACCCTAACTCCTGGTTCTGCAAGGTCCTTTAAGTCACGAATGCCAGCAGGGTTGCCTTTTGGCACAACTAGGACGTAGTCAGTAAAGCATAGCGGCCTAAAATGAAGGCTAAGACCAGCTTTGCGAAGTTTTTTAGAAAGCTCTAAAACCCTTGCTCCAAAGAGCTCGGTCGTGCTTTGAAGTGCTAAAAGCGACTTGCCAAGAGCGCCAGCAAAAGCGCCGGTGTATTGGATGTTGTGCCCTGTTCTTGACTCGTAAATGGCATTTAGCTCGTTAAAAGCTTCAGATAGGCCTCCGCACGACCAAACTTGAAGCGAGTCAGACTTAAATGGCGTAAAGCCAGCCAGCATCGTTTGCGGAGTGGCAGCAGCAGCTGTGGCTAAAGCACCTTTTAAAAAGCCACGGCGTGATATACCGGTTTGTTTTAATTCCACGAAATCTCCTTTTGGGATTTAAGAAATGTAAATTTGATATTTTCGGCACGCGAAACTTGTGAAATTTGACTTTTGTAATTTGCAAAAATGGTAGTTGAAGGTAAATTTATGCAAATGTAAATTGCGACCGCAATCTAAATTTGAGTGATTATAGCCAAATGCTAGCTTAAAAATCGAGATAAATTTAAAAAGTGCAGGGGTAAATTTGCTAAAGTAAATTTATTGTTTAAAAAATAATTAAGAATTTAGTCGTCGATTTGATGTATTATTTTAGAAATAATATAAAATGTATTGTTAGTTTTTATCTTTTTTGATATACTTCGGTCATAAAAGCATTAGTATTATTTTTAAAATAATACAGAAAGGGGCATCTTGAAATGATAAAAATAAGCGATATATCTGATATAAAAACTGGTCTAGTTTTAATCCGCAAAAAGGCGGATAAAAATGTAGATGAGAAATTTTGTTATAAAGTAGTCTCGCTAAAGTCCTTTAATGAAAATGCGCTTTTTGATGACACATTTGCCGATGAGTTCATATCAAGCGAAAAAATAAGCGAGGAGTATAAAGTAACTCAGGGCGATATCTTGCTGCGGCTTAGAGAGCCAAATTTCGCCGTTTATATAGACAAGGAGTATGGCGATCTTATATATACGTCTTTAATGGTTCGCATAAGGGTTAAAAGCGATAAATTTGATCCGCATTTTGTGGCGCATTATCTAAATAGCAGCGCCGTTAAAAGAGCCCTTGCGCCAGATGTTTCAGGCACTGCTATAGCGATGATAGGCGTTGCCAGTATAAATAATCTAAAAATACCGACGCTAAATTTGCAAACTCAAAACAAGATAGTAAAATACCTAAATTTAGCCCGCCAAGAGAGCGAAATTTTACAAAATTTGATAGCTGTAAAGCAAAAATACCACAAAAGCATATTTGAAAATTTAATAAAAGAGGAGAACTAAGATGCAAAAGACCACACAAGATACCATAAATAACGTAGTTTGGAAGGCTTGCGACACATTTCGCGGCACGATGGATGGAAGCGACTATAAAGACTATGTTTTAACGATGCTTTTTGTTAAGTATCTATCTGATTTTTATAAAGAAAAGCTCGAATTACTTAAAGCCGAATACGGCGAGAAGAGCGAGAGGATCGAAGCAAAGCTAAAGAAAGAGAAATTTAAGCTTGATGAGAGTTGCACATTTGAGTATCTTTTAGCGCACAAAGAGGCTGTAAATTTAGGCGAGATAATGAACAAAACGCTAGAAAAGATCGAAGAGGACAACAAAGATAAGCTCGAAGGCATTTTTAGAAGCATCGACTTTAACAACAAAAACAAGCTCGGCGATACAAAAGAGAGAAACGCCATCTTGAAAAATTTGCTCGATGATTTTAGCGACACTAGGCTAGATCTTCGCCCTTCTATGCTTGAGGGCAACGACATAATAGGCGACGCATACGAGTATCTTATAGCTCATTTTGCAAGTGACTCTGGCAAAAAAGGCGGAGAGTTTTATACGCCAAGCGAGGTTTCGACGCTTCTTGCAAAGCTGGTTGAGCCAAAAGAGGGCGATATGATCTATGATCCTACTTGTGGCTCTGGCTCGCTTCTTATCAAGGCTTCAAAAGAGGTCGGCAGTAAAAATTTCCGCCTTTACGGACAAGAGAAAAACGGCCAAACTCACGCACTTTGCAAGATGAATATGTTCTTACACGAGATAAACGACGCCGTCATCGAGTGGGGCGATACGATCAGAAATCCGCTGCATCTACAAGATAATCTCATCAAAACATTTGACATAGTCGTGGCAAATCCACCATTTAGCCTAGATAAATGGGGCGCTGACTTTGCCGTGAACGATCCTTTTATGAGATTTGCTAGCTATGCTTTGCCGCCAAAGAGCAAGGGCGACTACGCATTTGTCGTGCACATGATAAAAAGTCTAAACAACAACGGTAAAATGGGCGTCGTGCTTCCGCATGGAGTGCTATTTCGCGGGGCAAATGAGGGCAAGATACGCCAAAAGCTGATCGAAGAAAATTTACTAGACGCCGTCATCGGACTACCGGCAAATTTATTTTACGGCACGAGCATCCCTGCTTGCATACTCGTTTTTAAGAAAAACCGCGCAAACGAAGATGTGCTATTTATCGACGCTAGCAAAGAATTTGAAAAAGGCAAAAACCAAAACTCGCTAACCGAGCAAAACATAAAAAAGATAGTCGCTACCTACAAAAACAGAAGCGAGATAGAAAAATACTCCCACCTAGCAAGCCTTAGCGAGATAAAAGAGAATGGCTACAACCTAAACATCCCTCGCTACGTAGATACCTTTGAAGAAGAAGAGCTTGTAGATATCGAGGCTACAAAGGCTGAGATTTCACGCCTAGAAGCCGAGCTAAAAAGCGTTCAAAGCAAGATGAGCGAGTATCTTGCGGAGCTTGGGCTATGAGCGAATTTAAGAATTTACCAAGCGGATGGAAGGTCGTGAGGCTTGGGGATGTTGCAGAAAAATCTATTCTTAAAAATAGAAACAATTTAATTAAATTGGTTTTGTCAAATTCAGCTATTGATGGTTTGGTTGCACAGAATGTATATTTTGATAAAGATATAGCAAATAAAGAAAATATACAAGATTATTACATTGTTGATTTGGGGGATTTTGTTTATAATCCAAGAATTTCACAGAGTGCCCCTACTGGACCGATTAATAGAAATATGTTGTCTAAAGGCATAGTATCTCCATTGTATACGGTTTTTACTGTTCAAGACGAGATATTGGCAAAATTTTTAGCATATTTTTTTAAGACTATTGTATGGCAAAATCAAGTCAAAAGTGTAGCAAACTATGGCGCTAGGTATGATAGGATAAATATAACAGATAATGCCTTTTTTTCTTTGAAAATTTTGCTTCCGCCGTTAGACGAGCAAGAAAAGATAGCGGAAATTTTATCTACTTGGGATGAGACTATAAATTTAACTATAAATTTGATAGAAAGCAAAAAACAGTTTAAAAAAGCTCTTATGCAAAATTTACTCACAGCCAAAATCCGCTTTCCACAATTCAAAGATGAGTGGCGAGCAATAAAGCTTAGTGAAATTTGTGATATTTCTACTGGAACTTCAAAGAGTAGATTTATTGGTGACGGAAAATTTTATATTGTAGATATGGGTAGTATTACACAAGATGGTTTATTGAATTTGACAAAAACAACAAATTTAAATCAAGATTTTTTAGATTTTGGTGATTTGGTTATGCCAAAAGATGATATTGGTGGCGGTAAAATTATAGGCAAGGTTGCTGTGATAGATAAAGATAATACTTATGTTTTAAGCGATCATATTTTTAGGATAAAAACAATAGAAAATAGCAATTTTTTAGCATATTTAATTAATTCCGATTTGATTAATAAAAAAATTAGAAGAGAAGTTAGCGGTACGGCACAACTTGGGCTTAGCAAAAGGACAATAGAAAATTTAAAAATAAAGCTTCCAAATTTAAAAGAGCAACAAAAAATCGCAGAGGTTTTAATGGCTTGCGATGATGAGATAAATTTACTAAATTTAAAGCTAGAAAATTTGAAAAAACAAAAACAAGGCTTAATGCAAAAACTACTAAAAGGAGAAATGAGAACATGTTATGTGAAAAAAGCAATGTAATAATGGCAATCGCATATGATTTTGACGGAACACTAGCAAGAGGCAATATACAAGAAAATTCTTTTATACCAACAACACTATGTATAAAAAAAGAAGATTTTTGGAACAACGTAAAGGAACTATCTGAAGAAAACAATATGGATGAGATATTGTCATACATGTATTTGATTGTGAAAAAAGCAGATGGTGCTGGTGCAAAAATTACAAGAGAGGAGCTTAGCAAACACGGTAAAACCGTTAAATACTTTAACGGTGTGGAAGAGTTTTTTGAAAGGATTAATGATTATGCTGCACAAAAGGGGATATCGATTGAGCATTATATAGTATCATCAGGTACCAAAGAAATGATCGATGGAACGACTATAGCGAATAAATTTAAAAATATTTATGCGTCATCATTTATGTATGATGAATACGGCAAACCGACTTGGCCAGCTTTGGCAATTAACTATACGACAAAAACTCAATATTTATACAGGATAAGCAAAGGAATTCTTAACGCTTGGGACAATAAACTAATTAATAAATATATACCAGAGAATGAAAGACGTATTTTATTTGAGAATATGATATATATAGGTGATGGAGAAACCGATGTTCCAGCTATGAAGTTACTAAAAACTAATGGTGGAACTTCAATTGCTGTTTATGATGAAAATAAAGAGACTGCCAAAACTCTTTTGGAGCAAAATAGAGTTAATTATATCGCTAAAGCTGACTATACTGACGGATCGGAGATAGATGCTATTATAAAATCTACGATAGATAGAATTAGTTTAAACTTAACAAATGGAAAATTGCAAATATATAATAAGCAAAATACTGCAGAAATAAACATACAAAAATCCAATAATCAAGTAAGAGATAAACAATATTATTTAAGTGTTCTTAAAACGGAAGGATTTAAATTAGAAGATACTAACAAGGCAAATAAAATATATTTAAAAAAATATTCATGGGATGACCACGGATATCAAACCTCGTTTTATATATGGAATAATGGAAATTATATTGGAACGGCTAAAATAGCGAAACTAAATCAAAATAAAAATGAGCATACTGCGGATTTACTGGAGAAGAATTTTGATAAGTTAGATGATGATTTTTTCTCTGTTATACGCTTTAAAAAAGATGAGATAGATGAAGATACTAAAGAGGCATTGAGGTTTTTATTGAATGATATTAGTAATACTAATAAATACGATAATAATGAAATTGTAAAAAAATCTTTAAAGAGAAGTTAGCCAAATAAGGATACCAAATGACCCCAGATACTTCAGAAAATAAGATCCAGCAAAATAGCATAAATTTGCTTCAAAATTTAGGCTATAAATTTATAAGTAGAGAGGAAAATTTAAAGCTTCGTGACGGTAAAACTAGCGAGGTTTTGTTTAGGGAAATTTTAACCAAAAAGCTTGGCGAGATAAATAGCTATGAGTATAAGGGCAAGCGATATAAATTTAGCCAAAGTAGCGTTTTAAAGGCGGTCGATGAGCTAGCTGGGGTATCTTTAAACGAAGGGCTAATGGTTGCAAACGAAAGGATCACGAATTTACTCTTGCTTGGAACCAGTTTAGAAGAAAATTTAGAAGATGGGACGAGAAGGAGCTTCTCTTTTAAATTTATAGACTTTGAAAATTTACAAAACAACGACTTTTACGTGACTGAAGAATTTGAAGTAAGCAGAGTAAGCCAGAGCGACGCGCAAAAGCACAGAAGGCCTGATCTCGTGCTTTTTATAAACGGCATACCAATAGTCGTGATCGAGCTTAAAAAATCGAGCGTGAGTTTTGAAAACGGCATAAAGCAGCTTGAGAAGGAGCAAGGCAAAGATGAGATAGCACACCTTTTTAAATACATCCAGCTAACTATCGCGGCAAACGGCAGTGGAGCAAGATATGGCACAACTGGCACTCCGTTTAAATTTTATAGTGTGTGGAAAGAGCAAGATGAAGCTAAGGCAAAAGAGAGCTTAAAGAGCTTGATAAATGGTAGAGAGGTGAGCGCGCTTGATATGACGCTCTTTGCGCTACTATCTAAAGATAGGCTGCTAAGGCTAGTTAGGCACTATATAGTGTTTGATAAGAAAATGAAAAAGGTTTGCCGCTATCAGCAGTTTTTCGCTATCGAAGAGACGCTAAAGAGGGTATCAGCGAAAAAAGAGGGCGCAAGAGCGGGCGGACTCATCTGGCACACGCAAGGAAGCGGCAAGTCGCTCACGATGGTGATGCTAACAAAGCTTTTAAAGCAAATTTATATAAACTCAAAGATCATCGTAGTAACTGATAGGATAGATCTAGATGGGCAGATACACGAAACCTTTGAAAACACGGACGTAAAAGCAGGACGAGCAAGTAGCGGAAGCGATCTGATAGAAAAGCTACAAAGCGGCGTTAGCGTGATAACTACGCTCGTGCATAAATTTGAAAAGGTGAAAAACCAAAAGGTAGTGATAAGAGATGGCGATATATTTGTGCTAGTGGATGAGAGCCACCGCACGCAAGGCGGAGACCTGCATAAGGCTATGAAAAAGGCGTTGCCTCTTGCTTGTTATATAGGATTTACTGGCACGCCGCTTTTAAAGCGTGAGAAAAACAGCTTTGCGAAATTTGGCGGAGAAATTCATAGATATACGATAGATGACGCGGTAAAAGATGGGGCCGTGTTGCCGCTACTTTATGAAGGGCGATATGTGGGTCAAGAGGTGCTAGACCCTGAGGGGCTAACTAGGAAATTTGACCTCATATCAAGAGAGCTTGGCGATGAGGCTAAAAGGGACTTGCAACAAAAGTGGGCGAGGTTTGAGCGTGTGGCATCGAGCGAACAAAGGCTGGAGTTAATAGCTGTGGATATAAATGAGCACATCAAAAAGACTTTGAAAAAAAGTGGCTTTAAAGCGATGCTGGCTACTCAAAGAAAATACGACGCCATAAAATATCATGAGATATTTGAAGAATTTGGAGAGATAAAAAGCGCTTATGTGATATCAAGCAACGAGCACGAGGAACTTGAGGGCGGTCATAAAGAGTATGTCGCAAAAGCGTGGCAAGAGACTATAAAAGACTATGGCAGCGAGGAGGCGTATCTAAAGTACGTAAAAGACGAATTTATTTATGGCGACGAGATAGATTTGCTTATCGTCGTGGATAAGCTTTTAACTGGCTTTGACGCGCCAAGAGCAAGCACACTTTATATAGATAAACAGCTAAAAGAGCATAATTTGCTCCAAGCCATAGCTAGAGTAAATAGGCTTTATGACGGAAAAGACTACGGCTATATTATTGATTATAGAGGGCTTTTAGGCGAGCTTGATCAGGCGCTTACTAACTATGCGTCGCTAAGTGGATTTGACCCAGAAGATATAACTGGAGCCGTGATAGACGTAAGAAGCGAGATCATAAAGGCAAAGACCTACTATACTCATCTGGACGATCTTTTTAGCGGCGTGAAATTTAAAGATGATTTGGAGAGCTACGTAGCGGTTTTAGAGGACGTGCAAAAACGAGACGACTTTAAAGAGTGGCTATCACAGTTTGCTAGGGCGTTTAAACTAGCGCTTTCAAGCGAGAAAATTTATGACATATTAAGCGAAGAAGTGATCAAAGCCTATAAGCAAAGGGTTAAATTTTATAACGAGCTAAGAAAGGCTGTGCAGCTAAGGTATCACGAGGCTTGCGACTTTGGCAAATACGAAGCGCAGATGCAAAAGCTGCTCGATACTTACGTGAGCGCAAAAGAGGTCAATGAGCTTACGAAGCTCGTAAATATCTTTGAAACGGAATTTGACGATGAGGTGCAAAGGGTCGAGGGTAAAAACGCAAAGGCCGACACGATCATTAGCGCCATAAGCGCGGTGGTAAAAGAGAAAATGGACTCAAATCCAGCCTTTTATAAATCAATAGCGCAACAAATACAAGATATCATCGACGAGTACAAGGCAAAAAGGCTAAGCGAAGAGGAAAAACTTACCAAAGCAAAACTGCTAAAAGACCTCATAACAGGTGCTTTAAAACCAAATGAAGACAGGTATCCAAAAGAATTTAATAGTAAGAAAATTTTGTTTGCTATTTATGATAATTTGCTTGATATTTTAGGCGATGTGGGGCTTATGGATGTTGAGACGGTCGCTAAAAATTTGAGCCTGAAATTTTATGAAATTTATGAAAAAGCCTCTAAAAAACCAGAATGGCACAAAAATAAAGACGTAGAAAACGAGATAACAAGCCAGATGGAGGATGCTCTTTGGGAGATAGAGGACGAATACGGCGTTTCTATCAATGAGAAAGAGAAAATTTACCAAACTATCCGAGGCATAGGGATAAGTTTTTATGCTTGAAGGCGTAAAAATCGTCCGAAAAGACGTAAAAAATATCACTTTAAAAGTTAGACCAAATGGCGAAGCGATCCTAACCACGCCAAAAGCCGCAAGCGATGAGCATATAAAATTTATCATAGAAAAAAGAGCCAAGTGGATAGCGCAAAAGCGCGCGTTTTTTGCCTCGTTTAAGACGCCACAAAAAGAATACGTAAGTGGCGAGGACTTTAAGTATCTTGGGCGAAGTTATAGGCTTAAAGTCGTGCAGTCTAAAGAGGAGCGCGTAAAGCTGCAATGTGGCTATCTGGAGCTCTTTGTAAAAGATAGAAGCGACCTAGAGCGAAAAAGAAATTTGGTTTATGAGTGGTATCACGAAAAGGCGACGTTATATTTTTTTAATATCTTGCAAGAGTTTAACAATATAGTAAAACAAGACATTAAAAGCGTAAAAATAAGACAGATGAAAACAAGATGGGGAAGTTGTAATCCATATAAATCATATATAAATTTAAACATAGAGCTTATCAAAAAGCCAAGAGCGTGTATCGAGTATGTTGTATTCCACGAGCTAGTGCATCTTCTCTATCCTGATCATTCAAAGAAATTTTATGACTATCTAACGCTTTATATGCCTGATTGGCAAAAACGAAAGGAAATTTTAGAGAGAACTTAGAAATTTGGGGATATTTAAATTTTTCTATTTTTAAATTTTAAAAAATATTTTAAAATTTAAATAAAAAAAACGAAAAATTTTTGATCTTATAATGTTAGTGAAGTAGGTGGTGGGTTCACCAGGACTCGAACCTGGGACCATCCGGTTATGAGCCGGATGCTCTAACCAACTGAGCTATGAACCCACAGTTGAAAGAAAATCGTATTATACAAGAAAAAGCTTATCTAAATATAAAAATAGCCTTTTTAATATGGCGTATAAAACGAACAAAATTTAAAAAGAAAAGCCCTAAAATAGGGCTTATAAATTATTTATAATTTTTTATCGCAGCGTCTAAAATCTCTTTTGCAGCGTTTGCGTCTTTAAATTCTTTCACTTTAACCCATTTGTTTGGCTCAAGAATTTTATAAGTTTCAAAGAAATTTTTGATCTTATTTAGTGTCGCGGTTGGCAAATCTTCGTAGCTTTTTATCGCCTCATATCTTGGATCGATCTTTGTAACTGGCACAGCCAAAAGCTTCTCATCCATACCTGCTTCATCCTCCATCACCAAAACGCCTATCAAGCGGCAAGGGATGACGCTACCAGCTTGGAGCGGATACTCGTTTAGCACCAAAATATCAGCTGGATCGCCGTCAGCTGCAAGTGTGTTTGGCACAAAGCCGTAGTTTGCTGGGTAGAACATCGCTGAGTAAAGCACGCGATCAACTACGACCGCACCGCTATCTTTGTCGATCTCGTATTTGATATTTGAGCCATAAGGTATTTCGATTACGGCATTGATTTTGTCTGGGTTTGAGCCAAATTTAATCTTTGAAACGTCCATATATTCGTCCTTTGTGTTAGAAATTTTTATTTAAGAAAATTATCTTTTACTTGCTTAAAGATGGTTTCACCAGTTTCATTAAGCATGCCTTGTGAATCTCCACCAAATGCACCCATTGTCAAACCTCCTTCAACTTTAAAGTCGGCTACTTGTTGTTTTGTATTTGTGTCTACTAGTTTTACTAATGTCATACTTTTACCACGACCTGCTCCAAAACCTACAAAGTATCTCAAAGCACGATTGCCTTCCACGTACTCTGTAACCTCACAATAAATTTCAAGATCGTTGCCTTTTTTCATATTTTTTTCAAGCAACTCATTTATCTTGGCTTCTATTGTTTTATCATTTTGACCATTTTTACACAAAGCATACGCATTATCGTATTTTACACCACTTGTGTTGTGTAAAGGTGTATTTAGCCCAGCTCTAGCACAACCGCTAAAACATAGCACAGCAAGTCCTCCGATCAGTAAAGATAAATATGCTGTTTTTGCCATTTAAGCCTCCTTGTCTAAGCAAATTTATGATGTGATTTTAATTCTTTTTCTATTAAACACGGATAAAACTTGGATGCAAAAAAATGACTTAACTTACTTTATAACCTCTACACTATCTACGTCGATCTTCGTTTTTGTAAGCTCTTTATCCACTTCGCCTCTTATTCTTAAAAGCGTGTCTTCGTTAGCTGTTACATTGCCCCACTTGTTATTGTCGATCTCAACAATAATAGTGTCGCCATTTTTATCAACAAATTCATATTTGTCTGATTTGATGTGTGACTTTTATCTTGCCCTCAAGCACGACTTTGGCATCGTCATTTAGTTTTAAAGCCTCTTTTACGCTTATAACATTTTCGCTTTTGTGATTTGAGACAAAGCCTCCAGCCATTGCGATGCTAGCAGCCAGTGAAGCGATGAAGATTTTTTTCATTTTTATACTTTTTGGTTGGTTGTTAAATTTAAAGGATATTACATTTTTGGTGTTAATAAATGGTAAGTTTTAAAACCTTGCACCTTTTGATGCAAGGTTTGTTAATTTATATAAGTTTAGCTAGTAAATTTTTGATGTCAGCTACGATTTCGTCGATGCCGCGCTCGCCATTTACCACGTGAAGTAGCTCTTTTTCGCTGTAAAATTTGCGGATAGGTTTGATCGGATCAAGATATACTTTCATGCGGTTGTTAAAGACTTCGTTATTATCGTCAGCGCCTCTTGCACGGCCAAGCACTCTAGCTCTTGCCACATCTTCGCTGACATCTACTTCGATGACTCCTTTTAGAGAAATTTCATCTTGCTCGCTTAAGACTTTGTCAAGCTCAGTCATTTGCTCAACACTTCTTGGATAGCCGTCGATTATGATGTTTGATTTATTTGAGCTTTTGATAGCTGAGACGATCGCATTTACGACAACGTCAAGTGGGACCAAATTTCCTTTTGAGATAAAGCCGTCTATAAGCTTGCCAAGCTCGCTACCACTTGCGACTTCAGCTCTTAAAAGATCGCCAGTTGAAAAGTGTGCAAATTTCTCATCATGCTGTGCGATGATCGATGCGTCTGTTGTTTTGCCGCTGCCTGGAGCGCCGATGATTAAAAATAAATTTTTCATTCTTTCCCTTTTTTATATTTTTGAGCGCCTTTGAATGAGTTTGAAAATTTCACCCTGCAGCAGACTATATGTCTAGCTTTGGGATGAAATTTTCTGCACAACATCCAAATTCATCTCAAAAATTTAAATTTTTAAAATAACTCAAATTTAGACATCTAAAAGTCTAAATTTATTGCAAAAATTTTAATTCTTTTGCTCTTTTTCTCTTATCCTTAGTCCTAGCTCCCTAAGCTGTTCGTTGCTAGCATAGCTTGGTGCCTTTGTGAGTGGGCACTGAGCGCGCTGTGTTTTAGGGAAGGCTATGACGTCGCGGATCGAGCTTGCTTTATTTACAAGCATATTTAGTCTGTCAAAGCCGATCGCGATACCACCGTGTGGAGGTGCACCAAATGTCAAGGCATCAAGCAAGAAGCCAAATTTCTCACGTTGCTCGGCTTCATCTATGCCAAGAAGTTTAAAGACTTTTTGTTGGATGTCGTTTTTGTGAATTCTTATACTTCCGCCGCCAAGCTCAAAGCCGTTTAGTACGACATCGTGAGCGATAGAGAGGATGTCTTCAAGATCAGGCTCATCTATATTTTTTGGCATAGTAAATGGATGGTGCATCGCAGAGTAGCTGCCGTCGTCATTTTGCTCAAACATTGGGAAGTCAAGCACCCATAAAAACTCAAGTCTGTCTTGATCGATGATACCCATTTGCTCAGCTAGGAAAATTCTAAATCGTCCCATATAATCAAGCACGATCTTTTTCTTGCCAGCACCAAAGAATACGACGTCTCCAACTTTTAGCTCACATCTTGAGACGATCTCGTCAAGATCGCTTTGCTCGAAAAATTTGCAAAGTGGGCCTTTTAAGCCATCTTCTTTCATCTGGAAGTAGCCAAGACCTTGTGCACCAAATTTACGTACAAACTCCTCAAATCTATTCATCTCGCGCTTACTAAAGATATTGTCGCCATTTGGCACTTTTAGCGCTTTTATGCGGTTTTTCTTCTTATCTTTTGCGATAGAGCTAAAAATTTCATTGCTTGATCGCTCGAAAATATCGATCACATCGATCATTTTTAGATCATATCTAAGATCAGGCTTATCTGAGCCGTAAGTCTCGGTCGCCTCTTTGTAGCTCATACGTCTAAATGGCGTTTTGATGTCGTGTCCGCAGGCTTTAAAAATGTCTTTTAGCATCGTCTCAGCCATATTTATGATATCTTCTTGCTCAACAAAGCTCATTTCGATATCTATTTGAGTAAATTCTGGTTGGCGATCAGCACGCAAGTCCTCGTCGCGGAAGCATTTTGCTATCTGAAAATACTTATCAAAGCCAGAACACATCAAAAGTTGTTTAAATAGCTGTGGGCTTTGTGGGAGCGCGTAAAACTGGCCCGGATATACACGGCTTGGCACTAGATAGTCTCTTGCGCCTTCTGGAGTTGCACGTGTTAAAACTGGAGTTTCAAACTCGATAAAGCCCATTTTATCTAGGCTGTTTCTAGCTGCTATCGCCGCGCGAGAGCGCATTTTAAAGATATTTTGCAAGCGCTCGCTTCTAAGGTCTAAAAAGCGGTATTTTAGCCTGATATCCTCATTTACGCTCTCATCGCCTATCATAAATGGTAGTGGCTCGCTTGGATTTTCGATAATGAGCTCGCTTACTATCACCTCTATTTCGCCAGTTTTTAGCTTTGGATTGGTCAGTCCTTCGCCTCTAGCTCTTACTTTACCTTTTGCTTTTAAGACATATTCATCTCTTACTTTTGCAGCCACGTCGTGTGCTTCTTTGCTATCAGCAGGGTCACAAACTAATTGTATAAGCCCGCTAACGTCTCTTAAATCGATGAAAACAACGCCGCCGTGGTCTCTATATGTGTTTGCCCAGCCACAAAGTATTACTTCTTTGCCGATGTCAGCTTTGCTAAGATCGGTGCAATAATGACTTCGCATAAAATGCTCCTTTGCAATGTTTTTTAGGCAATTATAATCGCTTTTTTCTTTTGAAAAGCTTTGTTAAAATAAAATATGTTACAATCATTTCTATGAAAAATGAGCAAAAATTTAATACCACAAGCGCCAAAAAAGTGGGACTTATCGCGAAAGATTATCCTTTATTTAAGCAGGATTTAGCAAAGCTAGAAAAAATTTTAAAAAAGTATAACGCAGAAATTTTGCTTGAAAAAAGCTGTGCAAAGCAGGTAGAAAAAAGTGGCTTTGAGCTGATAAAACTAGCCAAAGAGTGCGAATTTCTTATCACGCTTGGTGGTGATGGCACGATCATCTCAACCTGCAGAAAGCTAGCTCACATCTCGCCGCTCATCCTTGGCATACACGCTGGCAGGCTCGGCTTTTTGACAGATATAACGATAAATGAGAGTGAGAAGTTTTTTAAAGACTTTTTTGATGACAAATTTGAGGTGGAAACGCCTTTTATGCTTGATGTTACGCTTCATAAAAATGATGGCAAAACTGAGAAAAAGATAGCATTTAACGACGCGGTCATCGTTAGTAAAAATGGTGGCTCGATGACGCATATCGAGGCACTTTTAAATGAAAAGTATTTTAACTCATATTTTGGCGATGGCGTCATAGTGGCAACTCCTGCTGGCACAACGGCTTATAACATGAGCGCAAATGGTCCTATCATATATCCACTAAGCGAGGTCTTTGCGATAACTCCCATCTGCTCGCACTCGCTCACGCAGCGTCCAGTCGTGCTTACGAAAAATCACACGGTCAAATTTAGAACAAATAGCGACGCTATTTTAGTAATAGACGGACAAGACCGCTTTGATATGAGTAAAATTTCAGCTGTTAGCATGAGCCTAAGCGATAAAAAAGCGAGGCTGATACGCCACATCGGTAGGGATTATTTTCAAATTTTAAAAGAGAAACTTCACTGGGGTTATAATGATTGATCGAATTTTGATTAAGGATTATCTAAATTTTAAAAATGTCGAGCTAAATTTCAAAGAGGGGCTTAGCGTATTTACGGGCGTTAGTGGCGCTGGTAAGTCGGTGCTGATGAGCGCTATAATGGCTGTTTTTGGGCTAAAAGATAGCGAGGCAAGGCTAATAGAAGCTGATGTGGAGCATAAATTTGAGCTTGATGAGTTTGGCATAGAAAACGAAGAGGTCAATATTTTCAAGCTTTTAAAAGATAAGAGCACGAGGTATTTTATAAACCAACAAGCCATCTCAAAGAGAAATTTAGCCCAAGTAGCGCGCGAACACATCAAATATCTCTCGGCAAAAGAGGCAAATGAATTTGAAAATGAGAAATTTCTAAATTTGCTTGACAGGCTTGAAATTTCAAAAAATGAGAAATTTAAAGAGATAAAACAAGAATTTGAAGAGGCGTTTTTGGAATTTTCTAAAATTTCAAAAGAGCTAGCCACTATAAAAGAGGAAGAGAAAAAGGTCGAGGAGCTAAAGGAGCTTGCTAGCTTTGAGATCGAGAAGATAAGAAGTGTCGGGCCTAAAAAAGGCGAGTTTGAAGAGCTTATGGAGACTAAAAAAAGGCTTAGTAAAAAGGATAAGATAAATGAGGCGTGGGCTAGGGCTGAGCGGATATTTGAGCTAGAGCGCAGCGTAAATGAGGCGCTAAGTATCAGTGACCTTGATAGTGGCTTTTTTGAAGATGCGATGAACGAGCTAAGAGTTGCGCGTGATAGCCTAAATATGGAGGAGCTTGACGATATCGACGTTGAGAGCGTGCTTGATAGGATAGAAGCTCTTAATGCCATCATTAGACGCTATGGCAGCGAGGAGGAGGCGTTAGAAGCGCTTGATAAAAAGGAAAAAGAGCTTGCCAGATATGAAAATTTAAGCTTTGAAAAGAGCGAGCTTGAGAAGAAATTTGAAATTTTAAGCAAAAAGGCAAATGAGCTAGCCAGCACATTAAGCAAGGCAAGGGGCGCAAATTTAAAAGAGCTTGAGGCGATGATAAATTTATACCTAAAAGAGCTTTATATGCCAGATATCACGCTAAGGATCGAGGAGAAAAAGCTTGATATCTTAGGCGCTGATGAAATTTGTCTAAATTTAAACGAGACCTCGCTTAAAAATTTAAGCTCAGGCGAGCTAAACCGCTTAAGACTGGCCTTCATAGCTGCCTCTAGTGAGATCACAAAAACGGGCGGTGATGTTATTATTTTAGACGAAATAGATGCGAATTTAAGTGGAAAAGAGGCGATGAGCATCGCAAATGTCTTGCTCAAGCTTGCAAATTTTTATCAAATTTTTGCCATTTCTCACCAGCCACAGCTTAGCTCAAAGGCAAATTCGCACTTTTTGGTAGAGCGTGATGGCGAGAGCTCAGTCGTAAGAGAGCTTGACAAAGAGGAGCGTGTAAATGAGCTTGCGCGTATGATAAGCGGCGAGCATATCAGCGAAGAGGCGATAAATTTTGCAAAAGGACTTTTAAAATAGCTTGAAATTTAAGTTTTAAATTTAAGCTTTGTGATTAGGTTTGTTTGATAGAATTGCCATTATTTATAAAATTTTTTTGGAAAAAATATGGAAAGAATTCTAGTAGTTGATGATAACAAAGCATTAGCAAAGCTAATCGTCATGCAGATGGAAAAGAGCATTGAGGATATGGCGATCGACGTTGCGTACGATTTTGCCGAAGCCCAGATGCTTATTAGCGAGCATGGCAAAGAGTATTTTATGACTATTTTGGATTTAAACTTACCCGACGCACCAAACGGCGAGATCGTCGACTACGTGCTTTCTCAGGGGCTTTCAGCTATCGTTTTAACAGGTAGCATTGACGATCAAACAAGAGAAAATTTTATAAACAAAGATATCGTTGACTACGTCTATAAAGGCAACATGGACGATATCAACTACATATTTCAAATGATAAATAGGCTTAGCAAAAATAGACAATACAAGGTCCTAGTCGTGGAGGACTCGCTGCCATTTAGAAATATGATAAAAAAAGTGCTAACAAGCCTCCAGTTTAAGGTGCTAGCAGCAGCTCACGGCGAAGAGGCGATGAACTATTTTGCTGACAATCCAGATATAAATTTGATAATAACAGACTACAGAATGCCCGTCAAAGACGGCCTTGAAGTTTTAAAAGATGTTAGAAAAGAGAAGGATAAAAATAATCTTGGTGTGATCGTGATGACATCTCCTAGCGAAAAGACTGATGCTTCGATATTTTTAAAAAATGGAGCTAGCGACTTTATAGCAAAGCCATTTTCAAAAGAAGAGCTCATTTGCCGTGTAAATAACACCATTGAGGCGATGGAAAATATAAATAAGATAGCAAATTTTGCCAACCGCGACTTTTTAACCGGCGCTTACAATAGAAGATTTTTTTACCAAGATATAGAAGAGTACGTCCAAGCAGCTGAAGAGCTTGATGAGCCTTATGCGTTTGCTATGCTTGATATAGATCACTTTAAAAAGATAAATGACACATACGGACATGATGGTGGTGACAAGATACTAAAATCACTTGCTAAGATATTAATTGACAACACAAAAGGAAGAGATGTGGTCGCTAGGTTTGGTGGCGAGGAGTTTTGTGTCGTTCTTAAAAAGATAGCAAAAGAGGAGGCAATTAAATTTTTTGTAAATTTAAGAGCAAAAGTGGCTGAAAATGAGGTGATCATAAAAGATAAAACCATAAAAGTGACCGTTTCTATTGGGGTTTCTTTTGGGAAAGGTCACTGCGAGATAGATGATATGCTCGAAGCTTGCGACTCAGCGCTTTATGTCGCTAAAGAAAATGGTAGAAATAGGGTAGAAATAGCTTTATGATTATAGATACGCATTGTCATTTGGATAGTAAAGTTTATGATTTTGACCTAGAGCAAATTTTATCTGAAGCCAGAAATTTAGGGCTCAAAGGCTTTATTATCCCTGGAGCTGATATTAATGATTTACCAAAAGCGGCTAAAATAGCGCACGAAAAAAATGATATTTTCTTTGCCGTTGGGGTTCATCCATATGATAAAGAGAATTTTGATATTGAAACTTTGAGAGAATTTGCCAAAGATAAAAAGTGCGTGGCTATCGGTGAATGTGGGCTTGACTACTACCGCTTGCCAAAAGATGAAGAAGAAAAGCTAAGAGAAAAAGAAGATCAAAAACGTGTTTTTCTAGCTCAACTAGATTTAGCAGTTGAGTTAAAAAAACCCGTTATCCTCCACATTAGAGAGGCTAATGAGGACTCTTTTAACATCTTAAAAGAGTATGCGCCAAAGCTTGAAGCTGGGGCAGTTTTGCATTGTTATAATGCCTCGCCACTTCTTTTGGAGCTTTGCAAATTTGGGAATTTTTACTTTGGCATAGGTGGCGTTTTGACATTTAAAAATGCTAAGAATTTAGTTGAAATTCTGCCAAAAATTCCTTTTGATAGGGTATTGATAGAGACTGACGCCCCTTATCTCACGCCAGAACCAAATCGTGGCAAGAGAAATGAGCCGGCGTTTACGACATTTGTTGCTAAAAAGATAGCTGAAATTTTAAACCTTGAATTTGAAGTAGTTTGTAAAGTAACTTCAGATAATGCCAAAAGGTTATTTAAGTGCTTTGCCTAAATTTTGGGCATTGTGCTTGCTTAAGATGCTAGCATCATTAAGCTTTGACACGAAAAAGGATAGAAATGAAAGCAATGCTTAAGATATTTTTATTATTTGCATGTAGCACCTTGCTACTAGCAAACGCCCCTGAGAAGAGCTCTTATGACACTCAGGTTAAAATTTTAAAAGAGCTAGACATCGATGCTAGCTTTATGAAAACTTCTCACTATGCAAAGATGAGACAAGGCATACAAAACTCACAGGTAAGAACATTTACAGATGCCTTGAAAAATGGCTATATGTATATACCAATGATAAAAGAGCAGATCAAAAAATCAGGCGTGCCTGAGTCATTTTTCTATCTAGCGATGATAGAGTCAGGCTTTTCAAATCACACTGTCTCAAATGCTAAAGCTACTGGTATGTGGCAGTTTATGGAGCAAACAGCAAGAATTCACGGTCTAAAAGTAGGGCAATACACTGACGAGAGAAAAGATCCGGTTGAATCAACTGTCGCAGCTACAAACTATCTAAGATCACTTAAAAATCAATTTGGCAAATGGTACTTGGCAGCAATGGCATATAACTGCGGCGATGGTGCATTAAAAAAAGCTATACAAAAAGCTGGTACAGACGATCTTGTAACACTTCTTGACGCTGAGAAAAAATACCTCCCAGCTGAGACTAGAAATTTCATCATTAAAATTTTAAGAGCGGCATATATAGCAAAAGATGCGGACTTTTTGATATCTAAAGAGTCATCTTTGCTAAACATAAATGGCGGATTAAGACTTACGAAAGTAAAAGTGCCAGGCGGTACAAATTTAGCTCAGATAGGCGACAGTATCGGTCTTAGCACAAAAAAGATGAAAAGCAATAACCCGCATTTAAAATTTGTATTTACTCCTCCAACTTTAAAAGATTATTACGTTTATATCCCTGAAAATAAAAAGCAACTTTTCTCAGATAATTTCAAACCATTTAATGGCAAAAATAACTTCTACGCCTACACAGTTAAAAAGGGTGAGACGCTACTTTCTATCTCTAAAAAAACAGGCGTTAGCCACAGAGCGATCAAGGACTACAACGAGCTTAGCACAAACGCAGTAAGCTATAATCAAAAACTAATAATCCCTTTTTCTACTCAAAATAAATCTCACAACTACGTAGTTCAAACAGGCGATACGATCGCATCTTTATCAAAGAAATTTAATGTAAGTGAAAAAGATATAAAAGATGCAAATTCTTTGGCTAGTTCAAATTTAAATGTCGGAGCAAATATTGTCATACCGTAAGAGCCTAAATTTCTACTTAGGACTAAGTTTTACACTTCTAATTACTGGTTGTTCTTGGAGCGGGGCTCCATTTACTCCGAGTGGTCCAACTAATGTAAGAGGCAACAACTCCGCCTCAGTTCAAAAAGCAACAATGAGACCATACACCATAAACGGCAAAACATACTATCCAACCGTCGTAAGCGTCGGCGATAAAGCCAGCGGAACGGCAAGCTGGTATGGTCCAAATTTTCACGGCAAAACGACCTCAAATGGCGAAGTTTATAATATGTATAATATGACTGCGGCGCATAAGACTTTGCCGATGAATACAATACTTAAAGTAACAAATTTAAGAAATCAAAAAAGCGTCATCGTGCGTGTAAATGACAGAGGACCTTTTGTGGCTGACAGGGTGCTTGACCTTTCAAAAGCAGCTGCGATGAAGCTTGATGTCATCGGCACCGGCACAGCTCCAGTTAGTATGGAGGTTATCGGCTTTAATGAAGACATTAACGCTGTTACAACTGCTAGCGCGCAACCAACAAAACCAACAAGCACTGGCATAAAAGTGCCAAATCCAGTCTCTCCAACGGCCCCAGTTGGCGGCATCGTGATCTCATCAGAGCAACGCGTTGTGGGTGGAGATTTTATGGTACAAATTGGCTCGTTTAAGAACCTTGAAGGCGCAAATAGATACCAAAGAGAGCATAAAAGTATAGATGGCTATAGATCAGTCGTTAAGACATTTACGATAGATGGCTCAACCATTTATAGGGTATTTTTAAATGGCTTTAGAAGCGAGGACGAGGCTAGGGATTACGCAAGAAGCGGTAAATTCCAAGGCGCATTTATAGTAAGAGGTTAGGGCGTGAGAGAGGAAATTTTAGAACTAACTAGAAACACAAAAGAGACGCAAATCTCAATGAAGCTTAAAATTTACGGCTCTGGGGTTGCAAAGATAAGCACAGGCATTGGCTTTTTTGACCATATGCTTGAGGCATTTACAAAGCACTCTTTGCTTGATCTTGAAATTTCATGCAAGGGCGACACGCATGTGGATTTTCACCACAGCGTCGAGGATGTAGGCATAGTTTTGGGACAGCTTTTAAAAGAGGCTTTATATCCATTAAGTGGTGTTGAGAGGTTTGGCGAGGCGAGCGTTGTTATGGATGAGGCGGCTGTTTTTTGCGCGCTAGATCTTAGCAACAGAGCTTACCTTGTGTATGAAAATTTTAATGAAAATGCCAAAGTTGGCGAGTTTGACACTGAGCTTGTGGAGGAGTTTTTTAGAGCAGTTGCTATAAATTCAGCCATCACTCTTCATCTAAATCAAATTCGTGGCAAAAATACTCATCACATCATCGAAGCAACGTTTAAATCATTTGCCGTAGCACTCCGCAGAGCGCTTGCCAAAAACGCAAGAATCGGCACTCCAAGCACAAAAGGCGTTTTATGATAGAAATTATATTTTTAGACGTTGATGGGTGCCTCACTGATGGCAAGATCATCTACAATGCAAACGGCGAAGAGCTTAAATTTTTTGATGTAAAAGATGGCTACGCGATAGAGAGCTGGCTAAAGCTTGGCAAGAAAGTAGCTATCATCACTGGCAGAAAGTCGGCTATCGTTGAGCGAAGGGCTGAGGATCTAAAGATAAATCACGTCTATCAAGGCGTTGGCGATAAATTTGAAGTAGCAAGCGAGATATTAAAATTTGAAGGGCTTAGCTTTAAAAATGCAGCAGCTATCGGCGATGACTACAACGACTATAAAATTTTAGACGCAGTTGCATGGAGCTTTAAGCCAAAAGATGCCATTAAAGAGCTTGATGTAAAGACAAAGCTAAAGCACAAAGGCGGCAATGGCGCTGTTAGAGAGATGATCGAGATGATCATAAAATCAGAAAATTTATATGACGAGTGGTCTAAGCGTTGGTTGTAAAAATTTTCTACTTCGTCGTGGCCATTTTTAGTGCTGTGATGATATTTTTAGCGGCTCAAGACCCATACCTAGCAAACGTGCTAAAGGTTGATACAAAGATATCAAATATGCAGGTAAATGATGTGGTTGATTACGAGATAAACTCAACTAAGATAAGCGGAGTTTATGAGAGTGACGAGCTAAATAGATATAGCGACAGGGATGAATTTTTAGACTTTAAAGCGAGAATTTTAAGGGGAAATTTAAGACATTTTCTAAGCTCAGACAAGGCTATCTCGCAAAACGATGAGATAATCTTTCAAAAAAATGCAAACTATGAAAACAACGATAGTTTGAAATTTAAAAGCGATGAAGTTATATACAACACAAAGACAAAAATAGTAAGATCAGAAGCAAATTTCACCATCACTAGAAATGGCGACAAAGCACTGGGTGATAGCGGAAGCTACGATCTTGGTAAAAAACAAACGCAGATAAAAGGGTTAAGGGCATGGATAGAAGAAAAGCAGCGATTTTAGCGATGATTTTGGGCTTTACATTTTTAAATGCAGAGCAAGTTGAGATCACATCAAACGATTTTTTTGCTGACGAAAACAAGCAGATCAGCGAATTTGTAGGCAATGTAAATATCAAAAAAGGTTCATACGATGAGCTAAAGGCAAATAAAGTCGTTGTGCATTTTGATAAAAAGCGCCAGCCAGTAAAATATGTAGCCACAGGCAACGCTAGAGCTAAAATTTTTATGAAAGATAAGCACTATGACGGCAAGGGCGATACGCTCACATATGAGCCAGCAAAGCAGACATACACAGTAACTGGCAATGGCTACTTGCACGAGGTAGAGACTGATAAAAATGTCTATGGTGATAAGATCGTGGTTAATCAAAAAGATGGCACATATAGCGTAAATAGCGACGAGAAAAAGCCGGTTAAATTTATCTTTCAAATAGAGGATAAAACCAAGTGATAAGGGCTCTTGGCGCTAAATTTATCACTTCAAGCCCAAGTATAAAAGAGGCTCCAAGCTTTGTGACAAGCGAGGTGGTCTTTTTAGGCAGGTCAAATGTAGGTAAAAGCAGCCTCATAAATGCACTTGTAAATCAAAAAAATTTAGCCAAAAGCTCATCAACTCCTGGCAAAACGCAGCTTATAAATTTCTTTGAAGCAGAGTTTTGTGAGGAAAAAGAAGAGAGCGAAAAAGAGAAATTTAAACTCATCTTGGTCGATCTACCAGGCTTTGGCTACGCAAAAGTTGCAAAGTCAAAACACGACGAGTGGCGCAAAAATTTAGATGAGTTTTTGAAATTTAGAAGCGACATCAGACTTTTTATACATCTAATCGATGCTAGGCACTTTGACCTAGACATCGATGTAAACGTGGATTCTTACTTAAAAAGCTTTTTAAGAGCTGATCAAAAAATCTTAAATTTATACACAAAAAGCGACAAGCTAAATCAAAGCCAGAAGAGTGCGATAATGAAATTTGACCCAAGTGGTATTTTGGTCTCGACACTCAGCAAAAGCGGCATCGACAAGGCACGGGAAGCTATCATAAACCACGCTCTTGGTAGGTAAAATGCAAACCATAAGCAGCTTAGACATTAAAATTTTTAAAGGCTTTTGGTGGGTCATTTTTTTGCTCTCTTACGAGATCGCAACTACGCAGTTTGGCTTCTTGCCGCCACTTATTGGCATCTTTTTTACATATATGATTTTGGAGTATTCAAGAAAGCAAAAGCAGTATGATGAGTTTAAGCTCTCGTGGTATTTTTCACTCGTTTTTCTGGTCTTTGCTGAGCAAATTCATGGCTTTTATCTCTTTTCAACTATCATTGCATTTTTGCTATTTTACAACTTCGTGCTAGACTGGCTCTATACGACGATGAAGTGGCGAAACTGCCTGCTTGTAATCTTTATCGCCTCTGGCTATGTGCTAACCTTTCTTGTAAATAACCTTTTTGCCTACGTCTTAAACGAGCCAAATTTGACTTTTAGTGCAGAGTATCTATTTTTCATAGCGCTTGAAAGTGTGCTTGCTATCGTGCTTTTTAGGGACAAAGTACTATGAGGATGCGTATCGTTTTTGGCGTGATCGCTCTTTTTTGGATCATGCTTTTGGGGCGGATTTACCACCTAAGTGTAAATTCAAACACTTATTACAACGAGATCGCCGAGCAAAATGCGATAAAAACTATCTACATCCCGCCAGTTAGAGGCATCATCTTTGATGCGCACGACAAGCCTATGGCGGTCAATCGCCTCGGCTTTTCTATCTATGTAAAGCCGCACCTTAGCGCAAACAAAAAGGTGAAAATTTTAGACGATGAGCTAGCCTATATCGGCTCGCTTTTTGGCGATCTAAACGTCACCAAGCTTAAAAATGAATATATCAAAAACGACTCAGCTTACAACCAAGACTTTATAAACGTGGTCGAATTTGTTGATTATGATAAATTTTTGCCATTTTTTGCGCCCCTTTCTCTGCGTGAAAATTTAGAGATAAGACCCGCTTCAAAGCGCCACTATCCATACAATGACCTAGCTTCTCACATCATCGGCTATGTCGGCAGGGCAAACCAAAAAGATATGGAAAATGACCCCTTGACAAAGCTTACAAACTATATTGGCAGAAGTGGAGTAGAGCGCTTTTATAACCCGATCTTGCAAGGAATTCAAGGCTTTAAAAAGATCAAAGTAAATGCACTAAATGAGGAGATCGAGCAGGTGAGCTATCAAGCGCCACAAAGTCAAAACATAAAGCTCGCCGTCGATCTTGAGCTGCAGCAGTTCGTCGCTGACGTCTTTGGTAAGGATGCAGGAAGCGTCATAGTTATGAGTTTAAAAGATGGCGCTATCATCGCAGCAGGAAGCTTTCCTGAGTATGATCTAAATCCTTTTGTGCTTGGAATTTCTCAGGCTGAGTGGGAAGAACTTGTAAAAAACGTCGATCACCCATTTACAAACAAGCTGATAAACGGCCTCTATCCACCAGGATCTGTCGTAAAAATGGGCATGGCGCTTGCCTTTTTAGATAATGGCATGAGCAAATATGATAGCTTTTTTTGTAGTGGCTCGTATGAGCTTGGAGGGCGTAAATTTCGCTGCTGGAACTCACATGGTCACGGCACGGTCAATATGAACACAGCTATTAGAGAGAGCTGCGATGACTATTTTTACAAGGGTAGTCAAAAGATCGGCATAGACGCCATTGTGCCGATACTTGAGCGCATGGGCTTTGGTAGAAAAACAGAGGTTGATTTGCCAAATGAATTTGTGGGGACCTTGCCAAGCAGAGAGTGGAAGATGAGGAAGTATGGCAAGGCGTGGTTTCAAGGCGAGACGCTCATCACCTCTATCGGACAGGGAAATTTTCTAGTCACGCCTATGCAGGTGGCTAAATACACAGCAGGCCTTGCAACTGGGCTAAATGTGACGCCACATTTTTTAAAGAGCATCGATGGCAAAGATGTTGATTTTACGCCAACAGATGATGCTTTTACGCCGTTTGAAAAGTCGCAGCTACCTGCCATTAGGCATGCGATGTATGAGGTGGCAAATCATCCAAGAGGTACGGCAAATAGACACTTTGTGGGAAGCCTTGTAAAGGTTGCGGCAAAGACTGGAACAGCTCAGGTCGTTGGTATCTCGCAAACTGAAAAGAAGCGTATGAAAGAAGAAGATATGGCATATCTGCAAAGATCTCACGCGTGGATGACGACCTATGCGCCTTTTGAGGATCCACAATACGTTATAACTATGGTTGTCGAACACGGCGGTCACGGCGGTAGCGCTGCTGGACCAAAAATCTCTCAAATTTATAACAAGTTAGTTGAAATGGGATATATAAAACTAGATAAAGTTCAGACTGATAAAGATAAAAAACAATAAATTTTATCTCTAAAAAAATTATTAAATATGTCTGTGTGTATTTGTTTGCTCGCAAAACGTGAAATAGTTCTTGAAAGATAAAAAATATAATTAATAATTAGTTACCTTATGGGTGACATATATTCTTAATTTTGATATTAATTAAAATGAATATTTAAATTTGTAATGAAGTGATTAAAAATAGTTTTTGAAATTTTAGCCCCAAAATAGGGCTAAAATTTATGGATTATAGACCTTCAAAAGGATTTGAAGCTACGTCTTTGCGATCAACTATGTAAGGTATGATAGCTGCGTGGCGAGCTCTCTTGATCGCTTTTTCTACCATCTCTTGGTATCTTTTTGATGTGCCAGTTAGGCGTCTTGGCATGATTTTAAATCTCTCTGACAAGCAATACTTCAAAAGCGAAGTGTCTTTGTAGTCTATAAAATCAATTTTTGCTTCTGTAAATTTGCAATATTTGCGTGAATATTTTCTTTTTTCTGCCATTTTTTATCCTTTAAAATTAAAACGGTATTTCTTCATTGTTGAAACTATCAGCATCAACGTCTATATCAGGAACTTCTGAATAACTCTCTTGCTTTCTTTGCGGCGCAGCTTGTGGTCTAGTCTCTTGCGGGCGGTTATATTGGTTATTTTGATATCCGCCTTGCTGTCCGTAGCCACCGCTATTTTGGCTATTCATAGAGTATCCGCCTTGTTGCGTTTGGTTATTTGAGCCAAGCATTTCCATGCTCTCAACGGCGATAGAGTGTTTTGAGCGATTTTGTCCGTTATTGTCGGTCCATTGGTCAAATTTAAGTCTTCCTTCGATAAGCAGCTTTGATCCCTTGTTGAGATATTGGTTTGCTATCTCTGCACTCTTGCCAAAAAATGATATATCAATAAAGCAAGTCTCATCTCTTCTTTCCCCATTTGAGGTGATTTTGCGTGTCACAGCTATACTAGAATTTCCTATGGCAACGCCGCTAGTAGTATATCTAAGCTCTATATCTCTGGTTAAATTTCCAACTAATACTACTTTATTGAACATTTTTTATCCTTGATTATTCTTCTGTAAATGTTTGCTCGTCTACTTTTTCAGCTCTTGGCTCGCGTGGTGCTCTTGGCTCGCGAGGTTCTTTTTTAATAGTTTGCTTGATACCTTTGCAAAGTCTTTCCCAAGCTGCGATCTCGCGTTTGTTTTCATATTTAACGCTTAAAAATCTTATGATATCTTCTGTGATCCTTACGTTTCTTGTAAGCTCTGCAAGAAGTGCTGGTGGAGCTTTGTAATAGATAACAAAATATGTTCCACGCTCATATTTTTTGATGGCATAAGCTAGTTTTCTAGTGCCCATCTCAACGACAGTAGCGATCTCGCCGCCGTTTTTTGTTATGACTTCTTTTACGAAATCAACCTTAGCTTTAACTTCCTCTTCCGTCAATGTCGGCTTAAGAATAAATAAAAGCTCATAATGTTTCATTTTTTCTCCTTATGGATATTTAGCTCACTTTGTGAGCAAGGATTTTGCATTAAGCAAGGGTGGATTTTAGCTTAAATTTACTTAATATTTGCTGTTGATATGAGATGCTGCAGATTTAAAATGGTTGATAAAACGAAAATTTCTTTATCCATTTTTGTATTTGTTTTTAGCTCTAGCTCTGCTAAATTTAGCGTTTTAAATATCTCTAAATAGGCATTTAAACTTAGCTTTAAGCTATTTGCTTTTAGTAAATTTGCCACATTTACTGGTGGTTGATAGCCGATCGCTTCGTCTAAATTTAAGCGGCCATTTATCTTGATGTAAGAGTAAATTTTAAACAGCCTAAAAAATGCTTTGTAAAGTGAGTTTAGAAGTAAAATTTCATTAAAATTTGGATCTTCTAAGTAGGTAAAAAAGTCGTTTTTTATATCTTTTAGAGCCATAAATTTATTGAAAAAATCATCAAAATTTATCCCGCCAAGCCCAAAAACCAGCCTTTTTACATCATCTTGTTCGATATGGGTGTTTAGGCTCTTTAGCTTCGTTAGCTCACTTGCTGCAAGGTATAAATTTTCATTATGAGTAAAATAAAGTTCATAAAGTGCATTTTTGGTTATGTTTAGGCCTATTTTGGCCGAGTTTTTGGCTAGTAAATTTATCGCCTCATCTGGAGTTGAGGGCTTGAAAAATCTCGCAAAATTTGCCCCAAAAGCCTTTTGCGTATCAAAAACTAGCTTCATATCGGCCTCATAAAACTCAAATAAAAAGTAGTTATCCTGGCTCTTTGAGCAAAGCGAGATGAGCTCTTTTAGCTCTTTTGCCGGGATCTTTTTGTCGCTTTTTACATAGAGGATATTTTTGCCGCCAAAAAGCGACTGCTCGCTTAGGTGAGAGCTTGCTTGCGCGTAGTCATACTCGTCAAAATAAAGGCTTAATAAATTTGCATCTTCGCTTGCATAAAAGCTTAAAATTTCCTTGCCAAAGAGCTCGATCTGAAACTCGTCCGCCCCAAAAAGCAAGAAGTAGTTGCTTAAATTTGCATTTGCTAAATTTAGCTCCAAATCTTTTCTATACATCGATCTTTCTTACCACTTTTGCAAAAATTTTAGCGCTCGCGATGTCGACCTCTGTGATCTTTACGACAAGCTTTTGAAGTAAATTTGCGCTATATCCAGTGATGAATATCCTAGCGCCAACAAAATGATCATCAAGCTTAGCAACCAAAACATTTTGGTTTTCGCTCACGTAGCAACGCACCTCTTTGCCGATATTTGCAGCTGCCCAGCGTGCGAATTTCCTATCCATAAAGTCGTAGGCTACCTTGTCGGCTTCTCTTTCAAGCTCGCTTAAGGTTGCACATGTGCTTTGGATGTTTAAAAGCAAGAAGTTGTAAAGCTTCTCATCTTTTGAAATTTTAGCCTTTAAAAGTCTGTGCAAAATAAGGTCAGAATAGCGTCTAATAGGGCTTGTAAAGTGCGTGTATCTATCAAATCCAAGCCCAAAGTGGCCTAAATTTTCACTTGAGTATTCAGCCTTTTTTTGAGACTTGATGATGAGCTTGTCTATCTCTTCGCGGTTGCCCATTTCATCGGCCTTTGCTTGGATCTTTCTTATCAAATTTGCAAGGTCGCTCTCGTAGGTAAAGTCAAGTCCCAAAAGCTGCAAGTCCTCAAGCAAGGCATCTATCTTTTTAAAATCAGGCGATGCGTGGTTTCTAAAAACGCCTTTTGTGATGAGTTTTGCAGCGGCTTTGTTTGCTAAAAGCATGCAGTCCTCAACAAGTCTGTGCGAGTCGGAGTCGCTTTCAAACCTAGTTTGCGAAATTTGACCCTCTTCATCAAGGCTCATTCTAAGCTCTTTTGTCCTGAAGTCAAACGCGTGCAAAAGCCTTTTTTTGCGAAGCTTTGTGGTGAGTTTAAAAAGTGGCTTGATCCATGAAATTTCACACTCTCTTTTGCCTTCTAAAATTTCATCGATCTCATCGTAGTTAAATCTCCTTTTTGAAAGGATGATTGCTTCAAAAAGCTCCTCTTTTTTTACTTCGTTGTTTGCATCAAGTGAAATTTTAAAACAAAATGCAAGGCGCGGCACATTTGGCTTTAGCGAGCAGATATTTTCACTAAGCGCGCGCGGCAACATCGGCACTGAGATGTGCGGAAAGTAGATAGAAAAGCCTCTTTTTTTAGCCTCGCTATCAATGGCACTATACGCGGTCACATACTCGCTTACATCGGCAATTGCAACGTAAATTTCGCGCTTTTTCTCATCAAAATATATGGCATCGTCAAAGTCTTTGGCATCGACTGGATCGATCGTGCAAAACTCTAAATTTCTTAGATCAACCCTGCTTGGATACATGCTAGCATCGACTTCGTCGCCAAATGCTTTTGCTTCAAGCTCACAAGCCTCGCTAAATTTATCATTTTTATTATAAATAGCAAGCGAAATTTTCTCATCGCTTAGCGGATCTTCTAAATTTCCCAAAACCTCGACTATTTCGTTGTTTAGGTTATTTATCTTTAGTAGCGTCCCAAGCGGGAGCATCTTTAGACTTTTTTGAGTTGCTTTTAGGGTTGTGCTTAGCCCAGTTTTTAAATTTACCCCTAAAATGGCTGCCCCAAAGCGTTTTGTATAGACTACGCTTGTCTCATTTGCAAGCTTTAGGCTCATCACTATTTTAGCACTTTGGCGTTTTTTCTTAAGTGGCAAAAGCTTTGCTAGCACGATATCGCCAAGGTGAGAGTTGTTTAAATTTTTATTTTCGACGATGATATCTTGCTTGAAGCGCTTGTCAAATGGCATGATAAAGCCAGTTGCATTTTGGCTGATGTCTAGCTTGCCGCAGACATAGCCGTTGTTTAGGTAAAATTTATCTTTATGAGAGCTTACGGCACCAAGGTTTAGGAGATTACGTAAGACCTCTTTATCTTCGTTTGATATCTCTTTTTCTTTGATGCCAACGAGTAGTGATGTTAAAAATTCTTTCACAAATTGTCTTTGACTTTGCTAACAGCCATTAAAAATGTATCTCTCTCAAAGCCATATTCGTTTATAAGAAGTGTTGCGTTATTTACGCTCACATCATCAAGCTGGTTAAAGATATTAACCGCTGTTTTTACTACTTTTAACGCTCTTGCGTACTCTTTTATATGATCAGGTGCCTCTTCAGGAGTGTTTGAGTAGAGGATAGAATTTCCAAGCTCGATCTCTAAATTCCACTGCTCAAAAATTTTAGCTGTGACCTCTTCGTTTGTGATGTCTAAAATTTCAGACTCTAAAAGCGCAAGATCATAGGTAGATGAAATTTGTTTTAACTTTGTTTTAAACTCAGCGACTTGGTTATTTTCTGTGAGCTCATGAGCTAAAACGATCTTGCCAACCTCAAGCATAAATGAAGCAGGAGAGAGAATTTCTAGATTTTTAGGTTTTATCTTTGAGTACCAGTGATACATCAAAGCATTTTGCATGATTGAGATATTTAAAAAATCTTGTGCGGTAATGTCATATGGCTCTAAATTTATAGAAAAGGTCTTTTTAATGGCACTTGATAGCGCAAAACCGCGGATAGTAGCCATGCCAAAAAGCGAAATGGCTCTTGCGATAGTTGTGATCTCTTGAGAAAATCCGTAAAGTGGCGAGTTTGCTGAACGCAAGATATTTGCTGTTAGCATAGGGTCTTTTTCGACCACTTTTGTGAGGTCATTTATCGAGCTATTTTCGTCAGCATGTAGGCGCTGGATCTGTATGACAGTGTCGTCTAGTGGCGGAAGCGCTTTGATTTTTTTAAAAATTGATTCATTCATGTAAAGTGACTCTTTTGGTTAAAAATTTTGTCACATTATAGCAAAAAGCTGCAGCATAAAACTTAAAGATACTTTTTTGCTCTTTTTCAGCAACGTTTTTGTTGCTAAAATGTATAATTTTGCCAAATTTTAACAACAGGAGAAACAATGGCTATAAATGTTTATTATGATAAAGACTGCGATTTAAGCCTTATTCAAAGTAGAAAAGTAGCAATCATCGGCTTTGGCTCACAAGGTCACGCACACGCTGAAAATTTAAGAGACAATGGCGTAAGTGTCGTAATCGGTCTTGCAAAAGGTGGCAAAAGCTGGGCAAAAGCTGAGGCTAAGGGCTTTGAAGTAAAAACTGTAAGCGAAGCTACAAAAGGCGCTGATGTAGTTATGATCCTAACGCCAGATGAGCTTCAAGCTGAAATTTATAAAAATGAGATCGAGCCAAATTTAAAAGATCACGCTGCTATCGCATTTGGACATGGTTTTAATGTTCATTTTGGACAGATCAAAGCTCCAGCAAACATAGATGTCATCATGATCGCTCCAAAAGCTCCAGGACACACAGTTAGAAGTGAATTTTTAAGAGGTGGCGGCATACCTGATCTTATCGCTGTTGAGCAAAATGCAAGTGGAAAGGCTAAAGAGATCGCTCTAAGCTATGCTTGCGGTATAGGCGGCGGTAGAACTGGCATCATTGAGACAACATTTAAAGATGAAACTGAAACAGATTTATTTGGAGAGCAAGCTGTGCTTTGCGGTGGTCTTTGCGCACTTGTAAATGCTGGATTTGATACGCTTGTAGAGGCTGGATATGAGCCTGAGATGGCGTATTTTGAGTGCTTGCACGAGCTAAAACTGATCGTTGATCTAATGTATCAAGGCGGCATGGCTGATATGCGCTACTCTATCTCAAACACAGCTGAATACGGCGACTACGTAAGTGGCATAAGGGTAGTTGGCGAAGAGAGTAGAAAGGCTATGAAAGAAGTTTTAAGAGAAATTCAAAATGGTAAATTTGCAAAAGACTTCATCCTAGAGAGAAAAGCAGGATATGTTAGAATGAACGCTGAGCGCGGTATAGCTGAGAGAAGCTTGCTAAATAAAACTGGCAAAAAACTTCGCGCAATGATGCCTTGGATAACTAACGGCAAACTTATAGATCAAAGCAAAAACTAAGCCTTGAGCGAAAAAAAGACTACAAAGAAGCGTCCTGCAAAAAAGAGTGCAGGTCGCTCTCATAATAAAATTTTCTTTGGTATCGGCGTCATCGCTGCTATTTTGATAGTAGCACTCATCGCAGCTCTTAGCATCAAAAACAAAGATGTTGAGCAGATAAGCAAAGTAAATGAGCCAAAAAGCGAGAAGCAAATTTCAAAAAAAGCTGAGCAAAAAGTCGCTAGCAAAGATAAAAAACAAGAGTATGAGAAGAGAAAATATCCTCTAAAATTTGATGAAGATGAAAATTTAAGTAAAATTTTTACCGACCCTAAACATAAAAGCGAACTTGCTCTAAAGCCAAAAACTGAGCCAAAAGAGCAAAAAAAGATAACTCCTGAGATAAAAACTGAAGTAAAAGTAGAAACTAAAAAAGAAGAGCCAAAAAAAGAGCAAAACGATACGAAAAATCTACTTGCAAATTTATATAAAAATATGCAAAGTAGCGTAGATGCAAGCTCTGAAACAAAGAGTGAAGAAAAGCCAGAATTAAAGGTTGAGCAAGTAATAGAGCCATTTTATGCAGGCAAAACAGAGACAAAAACAGAGCAAAACAAAAGCGCTGAAGCAAATTTAAGCGTAAAAGAAAATTTAAAGCATAGTGAAATTTTAAAACCAGAGCCTACTAAAAAAAGTGAGGTTGAGCCTAGCAAAAAAGATAAGAAGCAAATTTATAGCGAAAAACCGCAAAAAGAGAGCGCGAAAAAAGATGACTTTGCAGTTGTGCCATTTACTCCAAATAGCAGTGTAAAAGGGCGTGCTAAGCTAGTGCTAATAATCGATGATGTGGCGACATTTGAGCACGCTAGCATGGTAAAATCAATCGGTCTAAAGATAACGCCGTCCATTTTCCCAGCGACAAAAACCCATCCAGATACGCCAAACATCGCTAGGTCGTTTGAGTTTTATATGATACATCTGCCGATGCAAGCAAAGCACTTTGATAGTCCAGAGATAGGCACGCTCACAGTAAATGAGAGCTTTGAGAGTATGCTTGAGAAGATAAAAAAGATACGCAAAGACTTCCCGCGTGCAAAATATACAAACAATCACACTGGATCACGATTTACCAGTGATTATGACGCGATGGACAAGGCTTATAAAGCACTGATAGAGCAGGGTTTTATCTTCGTTGATAGCAAAACTATCGCTCAAACTGCGGTGGCAAGGGCTGCGAAAAAGTATAATCAGCCTTACATTTCAAGAGATATATTTTTAGATGATGATCCATCTGCTGCAGCTGTCAGACGTGAGCTTGTGGCTGCTGTAAATTTAGCCAAAAAAAGAGGTTACGCGATCGCCATCGGACATCCAAAGAAAAATACGATCGCAGTGATAAAAGCTAGTAAAAACAACATCTTAAAAGATGTAGAAGTTGTTTATCTAAAAGATATTTTATGAAGCTTGAAATCATCCCAGAGGCGCTAAATAGGCTAAAAAATCCCCCAAAAAAGCTAAATTTCATAGGCGACACTTCGCTTCTTAGCATGCCAAAAGTAGCAGTCGTTGGCTCAAGAAAGGCAAGTGTCTATACAAAAGAGTGTGTCACAGCACTTTGTGCAGCGCTAAAAAATGCAAATGTCTGCGTGGTGAGTGGTGGGGCTATCGGTGTGGATATCACAGCTCATAAGGCCGCCATGCCACGAACTATCGGTGTTTTTGCAAATGGACTTGATATCATCTATCCAGCTCAAAATATGGCGTCGATAAAAGAAATTTATGAAAAAGGTTTGGCTCTAAGCGAGTATGACGAGGGCGAGCCACCGATCGCTTATAGGTTTTTAGAGCGAAACCGCATAGTTGTGGGGCTTGCGCAAGCTCTAGTTGTCGCTCAGGCTGATCTAAGAAGCGGCTCTATGCAAAGTGCAAGGCTTGCAAATGAGCTTAAAATCCCTCTCTTTGTCCTGCCGCAGCGCATAAATGAGAGCAATGGGACAAATGCCTTGCTAGCTAGCAAAAAGGCCGAGCTTATCGATGATTACGTTAAATTTGCTTCGCTTTTTGGTGAGGTAAAAGAGCAAGAAAAAGCTGATGATGAGATCTTGAAATTTTGCAAAAACGGAGTTAGCCTTGATGAAGCATTGGCTAAATTTGGCGAGATCATCTACGAGTACGAGCTTGATGGGCTAGTTGAAATTTCAAATTTAAGAGTAAAAAGCGCGCTATGAGAGAGAAATTTATGGCAATTGATGTTGGACTAAAGCGCATAGGGCTTGCTTTTGGCTTTGGCGAGGTCGTGACGCCACTTGAGCCAGTGCTTAGAAAAAATAGAAATCAAGCCGCAAGAGATGTGAGTCAAAAAGTAAATGAATACGCTCCAAATACGCTAGTAGTGGGCGTTCCGATCGGTGGCAGTAGCGAAGATGAGATGAGAAGGCGCATAGAGCACTTTGTCTCGCTTCTTGATGTGCAGGCTAATATCGTCTATCAAGACGAGGCATTTAGCAGCAGCGAGGCAAGTGAAATTTACACAAATACAAAGCGAGATGGTAGGCTTGATAGCGTCTCAGCCACCATTATCTTAAAGAGATATCTAAAAATTTTATAAATTTCTAGCCACCACCCCCAAAGTTTCATGCAAACTATCGCTAGTAAATGGCTGTCTAAGCGTAGTCATCTTCTCGCTTTTGATGCTTTTGGCTTCATCCTTGCTGATGATGACGATGTAGAAATTCTTAAGTTTTTGATAAGTTAGCATCTCGTCAAGCCTTGTTTTATCGCTTAGATACTCCTTTTGTACGAAGATGATGTCTGGCTTAAAAATGGCATCTTTTATGTGTAAATTTAAACTCTCAAAGCTCTTTTGCTTGCTTAGCTTCAGCCCAGTAAAGCTTAGCTCATGACTTAGCGTTAAAAATAAATTTTCATCATCGCAAGCTATTATCGCATTTTTGCCTAGAAGGCTTGCTATCTCGACGCTTTGCCTTTTAAATGTCCCACTTTTTGGTAGTGGTACGCTTATGCTTATATTAAAGCCGTCCTCTGCTTTGCTCATCTTGGCATTTAGCTCTTTTAATAGCTCGCCAGCTTCTTTTACTAGCTTCTCATTTGGCTTTTGCGGGCATGAAGTACATCTTATATGTATGTCAAAATGCACCAAACTTAGGCTATAGCTTACTAGAGTAAAGGATATGAGCAATTTTGAGTTGCTAACGCTATTTAGGTAAAATTTGCTTAAATTTTTGATCGCGCCTATTAGCTTGTGTGCTTCAAAGCTTAGATAGCGTGGATAGTTTGGGTTGTAGTTAAAGACGATGGCGTTATCTCTAGTGGTTGCGTCCTTAAAAAGTGCCTCTAAAAAAAGCTCCATTTGCGCGACAAAATCGACATTTTTCATATCACAAGCATCCCATCGCCATAAGAGTAAAATCTATACTTTTCACTAACCGCCGTTTCGTAAATCCTCATCGTCTCTTTAAGCCCTATGAAGCTAGTAACTAGCATGATCAGCGTTGATTTTGGTAGGTGAAAATTTGTTAAAAGGTAGTTTTGTCTGATAGGTCTATTGTTTAGATTTAAAAATAGCTTGCAAAAGCCGCTTGGCTGCTTGCTTCTAGCAAACTCTTCAACGCATCTAGTCACAGTCGTGCCAACGCCAAGGATGGGCTTATTTGAGCTTATGATCTCTTGAGCTTTTTCGCTTAGCTCGTAAAATTCAGAGTGCATCTTGTGGTCATTTATATTTTGGCACTCCACGCCCTTAAATGTCCCAGCGCCCACGTGAAGCGTGATATAAGCGATATCGTGCTTTGCCTTTATTTTCTCTAACATCTGCTCGCTAAAGTGCAGACTAGCTGTCGGAGCTGCGACTGCGCCGCTATTTTTGGCAAATATGCTTTGATACCAGCTCTCATCGTCTTTTGTATCAGCCCTTTTGATATATGGCGGAAGCGGGACGTGGCCGATCTTTTCTAGCTCGCTAAAAAGTCGCGCCGTATCTAAAATAACGCCATTTTTGGTAAAATTTACCACCCTTGAGCCATCATCATTTAGATCAAGCACATTTACCTTTATATCATCAGCGAAATTTAAAACGCTACCGACACTTACTCTGCCTCTTATATAGACACTAAATTTATTATCACCAAGCGGTTGATTTAGCATCACTTCGCAGGCTCCGCCACTTTGCTTATGTCCTAAAATGCGGGCCTTAACCACCTTTGTGTTGTTAAAAATGACCGCCGCGTCCTCTGGGATGAGGCTGGCTAGATCTTTAAATTTATAGTGTTTTATCTCTTTTGTTTTTTTAAGATAAACAAGCAGTCTTGCCTCTTCTTTGGGCAAAACCGGCTCTTTTGCGATGAGCTCACTAGGCAAAAAATAATCATAGCTTGAGATATCGTTTATATCACTCATCGCCTGCGTCGCTGTTTGTGTCGCTATCTTGTTCATCGTCTTCGCTTTTGCCAGCTCTTTTGGCTACGATGATAGAGATTCCATAAAGTCCGATGAGTGGCAGTGCCATTAAAATTTGGCTTATAACATCTGGAGGTGTCACGATGGCTGCGAAGATGAAGATGACGACTACTGCGTATCTGAAGTAGTCTTTTAACATCTTGTCATCGACAAGGCCTATCTTTGCTAAGAAAAATGTAATGACTGGCAGCTCAAATGAAATTCCAAAGCCGATTAGTAGCTTTGTAAAAAAGCCCACGTACTCGCCGATGCTTGGCAGTGCCGTAAAGAGCTGACCGCCAAAATTTACCAAAAATGTAAAGCCAAGCGGGATGACCACATAGTAGCAAAACGCCGCCCCGCACGCAAACATAAATGAAGCAGAGAGGACAAATGGGATCACATATTTTTTTTCATTATCATAAAGTCCAGGTGCGACAAATAGCCAAAACTGCCAAAAAATGATAGGCAAAGCAAGCACCAAACCAGCAAAAAAGGCGACCTTCATCGCAGTGAAAAATGGCTCTTGAATTTGTGTAAAGATGATGTTTGAGCCAGCTGGCAAGACCTGCTTTAGCGGCTCGCTCATCCATGCAAGCAGTGGATTCCAAAATGTAAAACAGATGCCAAAACAGACAAAAACGCTTACTATGCTTATAAAAAGCCTCTTTCTAAGTTCGATCAAATGGGGTCTTAGCTCTTCAAACATTACGCCTCTTTTTTATCGTTTAAGATCGCATCTTTAACTAAATTTGTTGGATTTTGTATATTTTCTACCGTTTTTTTCGTGTCACTTACGACATTTTGTATGCTCTCAGTGACGTCGCTTGCGCTTTTTTTGATCTCGTCAAGCTCTTCAAATGTGAGCTTTTTACGCACGCTTTGCGCACTTTGAGTTATGCTCTCTTTGTATTTTTGAGCGTCTTCTTTGAGCTCGGCTATCTTCATCTCTTGATCAAATGTTGATTTTGCGTCATTTATGCCTTTTTTAAACATCTTTAGAAATTTAGCGATCTGCACCATAGCGCTTGGCAGCTTGTCAGGGCCCAAAACTAGCACAGCGATCACGGCGATGACCAAAATCTCAGAAAAACTCATTCCAAACATTTTTGCCTCTGTTAAATTTTATTTAAGCTTTGTATTTTATCTTGACTTTGCTCAAATTTTTATAAATTTAGCCCTCGATAAAGAGTGCGATCTCGTCGCTTAGTAAGAAATTTGGGTTGTAAAATTTGCCCTCTTTAAAGAGCAGTTTTTCATTTTCTACAAGTAAATTTGCCCTTTTTTTCTGAGCCTCGCTTAAGCGCCCAGCCTCCACACCCACGATGCTTCTAAGCCCTAAAAATATATGCTCTCTTGCTAGCTCGCTTTGGCTTAAAATTTCTCTTGCTCTATGCGTTGGCTGAGCGATGTAGGCGTCTATGCTACTTTTAGCGTAGTATCTAGTGCCATCCACAAAGCCCACGCTAAAAGCGCCCACACCAAGGTAGTTTTTGCCTTGCCAGTAGCCAAGATTGTGCCTACAAATTTCTCCAAAATTTGAAATTTCATACTGCCTAAAGTCAGCCCCCTGGATCTGCTCTATCATAAATTTAGCCAAAGTGTCGCTATCCTTTTTATAGCTTTTTTTGCCAGCAAATGGGGTGTTTTCTTCAAGCGTGAGCGAGTAGGCGCTTAGATGCGTGATAGCAAGGCTTTTTAAGCTTTCAACCTCAGCTAAAAGGCGCTTTTTGGTATCAAATTTAGTGTCATAGATGAGGTCTAAATTTATGCTCTTAAAGCCAGCTACATGGGCATTTTCAACCGCTTTAAAAATTTGCTCCCTGCTGTGGATGCGTCCTAGAAATTTAAGCTTATCTTCAAAAAAGCTTTGAGCGCCAAAGCTGATGCGGTTTGCGCCTAAATTTTTTACATGCTTTAGCCAGGCTAAATTTGCTGAATTTGGATTTGCTTCAAGCGTTATCTCAGTTTCTGGCGTGCAAAGTGGAGCTAAAATGCTAAAAATCTCATCATAAAGCTTAGCATTTACCGCACTTGGTGTGCCGCCGCCAAAAAAGATAGTAGAAATTTCTTTTACATTTTGGCTTTTTAGCTGGAAATTTAGATCAAGGCAAAGCGCTTTAAAATAGGCGCTAACCTTGCTAAATTCGTCATCGCTTGAGCCAAAGGCGCAGTAAGGACACTTGCTCTCGCAAAATGGCACGTGGATATAAACTTGCAAATTTCTCTCTTTTTTAAATTTTGGCGATTATAAGAAATTTGGCATTTAGCGCAGTTTAAAAGTAGCTTTTTTGCCTTATTAGCTCGCTTGGTAAAAAGCCAAAAGTGCCTTTAAAAATTTTTGCAAAATGTGCTGCATTTGTGTAGCCAACGATGCTAGCGGCCTCTTTTATACTGATATCATTTTGCTTTAAAAGGGCAAATGCAAGCTTTAGCCGCTCTTTTGCTAAAAGCTGATAGATCGTATCTTTGAAAAAGAGTTTAAAATTTTTCTTAAGCCAAAAGTCATTAGTGCCGCAAAGATGGGCTAACTCCTTAATGCTTGGGGGATTTTGCATGCGAGTAAGCAAAATTTTCTTAGCCTTTAAAAGCACTTTTTCTTCGTCACTGCTAAAATAAATTTTCTCATCTTTTAAAGCTTTGCTCTTGTAGATAAGCTCTAAAATTTTTGACTCTATAAAAATTTCTCTCATCATACCATCATATAAATTTGTCGTCTCAAGCTCGTTTAAAACGCAAATTTGAGCCTTGTCTTTTTTGTATTTTATAAGATCAAATTTCTCTTCAAATTTTAGCTCACTAAAAATTTCAAGCTTATTTGCATAGTGCTCTTCAAAAAGCAAGGTTTTAGTTTTATAAAATTTATTTTGATATTCAAAAACGCCTTTTAAGCTGTCATTTACCAGCCCTATGCAAAACTCATCCCTGCTTAAAAGATACTCTTTTTTATCAAGTTTAAAGCAAAGATTATCTTTTGCTTCGTTAAACATCAAAAATAGATATTTTTTATCTCCCTGGCTCTCTCTTTTGATGATTTCGTTGCATAAAATCTCGCTTTTTAGGTAACTGATGCCATTATTTTGTTTGAAAAATTCTACATTTATCCGCTTGTTACTTTGTGAGATTTTACTTATGCCATATCTTTTATCTAAATTTATCATTTTATCCCTTGAGCGTTAAATTTAATCCCTCTAGCGTTATGTCTGATATTGATAACGATTATTTTATTTTAGTAAAATGTGATTTAAATTTTAATAAGGAGTTTTTTGTGAAAAGTGCATTAAAAATTTCTATTTGTGCGGCAGTTTTTATAAATTTACCGCTTTTTGCAAATGAAGATAAAGTTCTGCCAGAGGTTAAAGTAGTAAGCGCAACTGGCTTTGAGCAAAACATAAAAGACGCCCCTGCAACGCTTAGCGTCATCACTCAAGATGCGCTAGAAAAGAGAAATCATAAGGACGTTGAGAGCATGGTAAAAGACGTGCCAAGCCTTTTTGGAACGACTCCCGAAGCGGCAAATAGACGAGGAATTTCTATACGCGGATTCTCTCCAAGATTTACTAAAATTTTAGTAAATGGCATGCCAGTGCCAGGAGATAACGCTTATAAGGGGCTAAGAAGTGTTGGAGGCTCATATAGCTTCATCCCACCAGCAAGTGCTATAAGCCGCATCGAGGTGATACGAGGTCCTATGAGCTCACTTTATGGTAGTGACGCGTTGGGCGGTGTGATAAACATCATAACAGACGAGTTTAGCAACGACTTTCATGCAAATCTTGGCTCAAGCTATAAATTTGCTAGAAATAAAAATATAAGCGGCGAGTTTTACAACAGCCTATATCTGCACTCTAGGCTAATAGACGATATTTTAAGCATCTCAGTTTATGGTAAAAATTTAAACAAGTCAGAGGATAAAATCTCATACGCAAACAGAGAGCAAAAAGATAGAAATTTTGGCACGAAGCTCTTTTTTAGACCAAATGAAAACAATGACATCACGCTTGAGCTTGCAAGAAGCGATGTAAAATATAAAAGAACTAAAGGCAAAACACTATCGACTGGCACCAACTCAGTTGCTAGTGAGAGGATAAAGGGTGATGTGATAAATTTAAGCCACGAAGCAAGGCTTGATGATATCTTGCTTCAAAGCTACCTATCTTACGGCAAGATAAAAGAGATCGCACAACAAAATTTGACGCTAAAAACACTCAATTTTGATACAAAAGGCTCATATTTTACTGATAATAACGCCTTTACTTTAGGCCTAAATGCTAAAAGAGAAAAGCTAGATGAAAAGGCAACCACAGCGGACGCTGCGAATGTAAAAAGATATGATGTTTCACTTTACGGCGAGGATGATTATCATCTTACAAAAGATTTTATCTTAAGTACTGGTATTCGCTATAACTACGATGAAAACTATGGCTCGCACGTTTCACCAAGAATTTATGGCATCTATAGCTTAAACGACTTTTTCGCCTTAAAGGGTGGAGTTAGCACAGGATACGCGACACCTGACATCAAGCAACGAACACAAGATCTTGCGTCGCCATTTGCTGGAGGACTTGGAGCGCAGCTTGGTAGAAGCAGCCTTAAGCCAGAGACAAGCGTAAGTTATGAATTTGGTGGCGTTTATAATGACAATGAAGGTTTTGAAGCCTCACTAACTGGCTTTTACACAAGTTTTAAAGATATGTTAAGCTATAGCCCTATCTGCTCAAGAGGCAGTGTTTGCAGACATAAAGGCAAAATTTATCCAAATGGTATTTGGGAGAGTGTAAATGTCGGCAAAGCTGAAATTTACGGAGTTGAATTAACAAATGAGTGGCAAGTCACAAACGCTCTTAGGCTAAATCAAAGCTACGTCTATACAAGATCAAAACAAAAAGATGGAGCGGAGATAGGCAAAAGCTTAAACAACTATCCGCTTCATACATTTAAATTTGGAGCAAACTACGAGCTAAACAGATGGCTAAATTTCTGGTCTCAGATAAATTATTATGGCAGGAGCAAAGACTCACTTAGCTACGATGATGACATCAGACCTTACGTGATCGCCGATCTTGGCATAAACTACAACGTAACTAAAAATTTCAGCCTAAATCTAAGCGTTTATAACCTCTTTAATGAGTACTTTACGACAAGATCTGGCAGATACGACATCTTGATAGCTGACGGACAAAAGATCGAGCTTGGTTTTAATCTAAAGTTTTAAAATGATAAAAATTTTGAAAAAATTTCATCTTATCTTGGCTTTTATCTTTGCCTTGCCGCTTCTTGTGCTTAGCATTAGTGGAGCGATCATCTCGTATCACGATGAGATAATCGATATCTTTAGCAAAGATGAGGTCGTGGCTGGCAAAAAGCCTTTAGAGATAGATGAAATTTTAAAAATTTTTAGCAAAAGTGAGCCAAATTTTAATCTTAGCTACCTAAAGATAAAATCAGAGGCAAACAAGGCTTACGTCATAAGCGGAACCAGCGAAAATGGCGAGTTTGAGTCGTTTTTCGTTGATCCTTACACTGGAGAAATTTCTGGCAAAAACAGCGCGGAGAAGTTTATAGGGCTGGTTTTAAATTTGCATAAAAACTTAGCCCTTTCGCTTTTTAAAAATGAAAATTTGAGTAAATTTGCAAGCGAGCTAGTGGCACTCTCTACGCTTGCGCTGCTTTTTGTCTTGATAAGCGGGGCTGTGATATATTTTTGGAGATTTAGAAGCAGGATGGGGGAGGCATTTAAACTAAATTTAAAAGCAAAGAAATTTGCGTTTTTGTATTCGCTACACGGCTTTTTGGGTATCTATCTTGGCACCGTTTTAAGCGTGATTTGCATTAGTGGGCTTTACTTTTCTTATGAGAGCTTTGCTAAGGTTATAAATCAAATTTGTGGCGAAGAAAAGGTCTTTAAAAAGCCAAATTTTACAAACAAAAATGGCTTTAGCTTAAGCGATGAGCAAAAGGTGGCAAACCTTAAAAAGGCTTATGAAATTTTCATCTCTAAATTTGGCAGCGAGTTTGATGCTTTAAATTTTATAGCAAATAGCGGTGGCGTCAAATTTATGCTCTTTTACCTGCCAAAGGGAGCTAGCGATAGAGATGGCGTTAGGCTTTTAGTAGATACTAAAAGCGAGCAAATTTCAAAAAACGCCATGCCAAAGTCATTTGAAATTTATAAATTTATGCTTGATTTGCACGCTGGATATATCTTTGGTGAGCTTGGTAAATTTATATTTTGCCTAGCATCGTGCGTTGTGGTTTTGCTACTTTTTAGTGGAGGTGCGATTTATTACAAACGGCGTAAAAACTAACTCTTATTTATCTATCTCTTAACTCTTTTTCGTTATCATCTCAAATAAAATTTTTTTGGAAAAAACATGCAAAAAAAATATAGACCAAATGTAGCAGCTGTCATTTTGTCTAGCTCTTACCCTTTTAAATGCGAAATTTTAGTCGCAAAAAGGGTTGATATGGACGATATCTGGCAGTTTCCTCAAGGTGGCATAGATGAAGGCGAAAGTCCAAAACAAGCGCTAAAAAGGGAGCTTAAAGAGGAGATCGGAACTGATAAATTTGACTTCTTAGAGGAGTATCCTGATTGGCTTAGCTACGACTTTCCAGCTAATGCGTCAAAGAGATTTTATCCATTTGATGGGCAGACGCAAAAGTACTTTTTAGTTAGGCTTAAAAATGGTGCGAGCATAAATTTAAAGACTGAGCATCCAGAGTTTAGCGAGTATAAATTTGTAGATATCAACAAGGCTTTAGAGGGGATAAATCACTTCAAAAAGCCTATTTATGACAAAGTTTTGAGTTATTTTAAAGAGAAAGGATATTTTTGATGTTAATCGTTCAAAAATTTGGCGGAACTAGCGTAGGCACGCTTGAGCGCATCGAAGCTGTGGCAAATAGGGTCATAGAGACTAAAAACAGCGGCGCTGACGTGGTTGTGGTAGTTTCTGCGATGAGTGGAGTTACAAATCAATTGGTTGAATATAGTGAGTATTTTTCAAAGCACCCAGACGGCGTTGCTACTGATATGCTTTTAAGCTCTGGAGAGCAAGTAACCACCGCACTTTTGACGATTGCACTTAATGCAAAAGGCTATGCGTGCGTAGGGCTAACTGGCGCAATGGCTGGGATAATAACAGATGAAATTCACACAAAAGCTAGGATAGAAAAGATAGACACCACTAGGCTAAAAGCTGAGCTAAAAGCTGGCAGGATCGTAGTCGTAGCAGGCTTTCAAGGCATAGACGACAAAGGTGATATCACTACACTAGGCAGAGGCGGAAGTGATCTTAGTGCGGTTGCATTAGCAGGTGCGCTTGAAGCTGATCTGTGTGAAATTTTTACCGACGTTGATGGCGTTTATACGACTGATCCAAGGATAGAAAAAAAGGCAAAAAAGCTAGAAAAGATAAGCTATGACGAGATGCTTGAGCTTGCTTCTGCTGGGGCGAAAGTGCTTCAAAATCGCTCAGTTGAGCTAGCAAAAAAACTAAATGTCAAACTAATCACAAGAAGCAGTTTTAACCACAACGAAGGTACATTAATAGCAAAGGAAGATAATATGGAAGCGGTTTTAGTAAGCGGTATAGCACTAGATAAAAATCAAGCAAGAGTAACTTTAAGAGGCGTAGTCGATAAGCCTGGCATCGCAGCTGAGATTTTCACAGCTCTAGCTCATCAAAATATAAATGTAGATATGATAATTCAAAACGTAGGACACGACGGCACGACAAATTTAGGCTTTACAGTGCCACAAAACGAGCTTGACCTAGCAAAAGAGACTATGCAAAAGCTCTCAGCTGCAAAACATGTCGAGTATGACGATGCGATCGTGAAAGTCTCAGTTATCGGCGTAGGCATGAAGAGCCACAGCGGCGTAGCATGTCTAGCATTTGAGACGCTTGCAAAAGAGGGGATAAATATCCAAATGATCTCAACAAGCGAGATAAAGATCTCAATGATCGTCGATCAAAAATATGGCGAGCTCGCAGTTCGCGTGCTTCACGATGCGTATAAGTTAGATAAATAATGCAAGATTTTATCCAATGGACGCTTGAGACTATAAGAAGCGAAAGATATATGAGCTGGATGGAGGAGAAGCGCGTCGAATGGACGCCTTTGCTCGCATCTAGGCTTAAATTTTTGCTTGATAGCAAGGCTTTTATAGTCATCTGCGACGATGAGCGAGAGTGGTTTGAAAACTATCTTTTAAGAAATATCAACCGCACAAAAAGCGAGCGTCCGTTTTTGCCATTTTTTAGCCTAAGATCGCTCTATCCAGCCTTTGACAGCATCGAGACAAACGAGCAAAAACAGCTTTTAAAAGATATGCTAAGCCTTGCCTTTCCAAATGGCTACATCTTTTTTTACATCGGCAAGAGCATAGACAAGCGTGCAAATTTAGCCAAGACTGATGAAAACAGCTATATGTGGCTCTTTGACGAGCAGGCGCAAAACAGCTTCACGCTAAGCTCGAGCGATGAAAACTTAGACATCAAACTTCTAAATTTATATAAACTTTTTGACAAGAGCATAGACGCCGTGCTCTTTGCAAAGGTGATGCTCTAAATGCTTAATAAAATCGTCATAACAAGCGATTTTGAAAATTTAAAAGCCAAGCTTGAAGCCGAGTTTGGCGTAAATAATCTAAGATTTTTTATAAGTGATGATTTTTTACTAGAAAATGCAAAAGAGGTCATCGCCGAAGCCTACATCGCTGAAAAAGATGAAAAAATTTTAGTCATAGAGGCGAAGTCTTTTCGTACCGAGGCTCAAAACGCACTTTTAAAGATCATCGAAGAGCCCCCAAGAAACATCAAATTTATAATAGTAACGCAGAGTAAAAATTTACTTCTGCCAACGATCAGATCGAGGATGCTTATAGAAAACAAGCTCACCAAAAAGCCAAAAATGAGTGTGGAGCTAAATTTAAAATCGCTCAGCCTAAAAGAGCTAACAAGCTTTATCGATCAAAAGATAGCAGAGGAGCAGGCGCAAAAATTTGGCAAAAACGAGCTAAAAGAGCTTGTCGGAGCCATCGTGACAAAGGCGGTTGATAGCGGGTATAAATTTAGCGGCGAGGAGATGGAGTATTTTTTCTCACTCATCAAGCTTGCTGATCTAAACGCCAAGTCTCACGCCGTCTTAACGCCACTTTTGCTTACTATCTTTGAGAAAGGACGACATTGAAATTTTATAAGATAAATAACAAAAGCGACTTTGATCAAATTTGCAAGGCTGTCTCGCCAAGCCCTGCTGGTGCGAAGCTCATGCACGAAAAGAGCGAGATAAATTTTATCTTCATTGACGAGATAAAGACCCCAGCGGCAAATATCCTAAAGCAAGACGCCCTAAGTGTCGGCGCCGAGCTAGTTACGCATAATGATACGATCTTGGGTCGCGAGAGCCTAAACAAAGCCTTGTTAATGGCGACAAATGCGCAGCTTAGGCAGCTAGCTAAAAAAGAGAAGCTACAAGACTTTGGGCTTAAAAAGCTTGCCGTCTTTTTAGAAACTAAATTTATAAAGCCCACAAAGCCTCTTATAATGGGCGTTGCAAATATAAATTCGGATAGTTTTAACGAGCAAAGCCGCATAAATACGCAAAATGGCATAGCAAAAATCGAAGCCATGATCGAAGCAGGTGCTGACTACATCGACCTTGGCGGCGTTAGCTCAAGGCCAGGGAGCGAGTATTGCGGCCGCGAGGAGGAGTTTAGGCGCATAAAAGATATCATAGAAGAAATTTACAGGCTAAATTTACACGAAAAGGCGAAATTTAGCCTTGATAGCTTTGATGAGTATTGCTTAGAATTTGCGCTAAACCACGGCTTTAAGATGATAAATGACATCACAGCAAACGCAAATTTAGCCTCGCTTGCTGCAAGATATGATGCCCAGTTTTGCATGATGCACATGCAAGGAGACCCAGCTACCATGCAGATTGCGCCAAAGTATAACGATCTAATCGGTGAAATTTCAGACTTTTTTGAGCAAAAGATCGTCCTAGCAAGGGAGCTTGGCGCTAAAAAGATAGTGCTTGATGTGGGTATTGGCTTTGGCAAGACGGCTGAGCAAAATTTACTGCTTATTAAGCATTTGGAGCATTTTTTGAAATTTGGCTGCCCGCTGCTAGTTGGTGCTAGCCGCAAATCAGTCATAAATCACTACTATAAAAGCGAGGTCAAGGAGCGCTTACCAGGTTCGCTTTATCTGCACTTAAAAGCCTTCGAAAACGGTGCGCAGATCATAAGAACGCACGACGTGGCAGAGCACAAGCAGCTTTTTGATATGCACGAGGCGATGAGCCAAGCCACGCTTTGGTAGGGCATTTGGCTAAAAAGAGGCTAGATGAAAAATTTATTGCCGCCGCCTTGGATCAAATTTCCAAGTATAGATCCATTTTCCATCGGCTGGAGAATGGGCGCTGGCGAGGATTATAAGTTTAAATTTAACGACTGGCTTAAAACGCTAAGCCAAGATGAACGTAGCGAGTATCAGCAGCTCTTTACTGAGCCTGCGACGTGGCGTGGCTACTGGGATGAGAGACTAGGCTCTGATGAAAGCATGCTTTTTATCAACGATGAATTTGTCACCGACCTTTGGGAGCGTGAGCCTAGATATGAGTTAAAGTGGCTAAAAAAGCGCTACAACGCTGGCAAGGCGGATAAATTTCTATTTTTTTGGGGTCATCAAAAGAGTGCAGGCATAAGCGCAAGCTGTCTAAGCCAGTGGTACGGCTCTAGTTTTTGGCAAGATGAAACTAGATACATTTGCGCCGAGCAATATATGATGGCTAAAAAGGCTGAGTGTTTTGGCGATAAAGAGGCTTTAGAGCAAATTTTATCCGCCAAAGATCCAGCGCAGATGAAGGCACTTGGCAGGCAGGTACGTGACTTTGACGCCAAGGTCTGGGACGAGATAAAATTTAGCGTTGTGCTAAATGCGAGCTATCTAAAATTTAGTCAAAATGCCCCTTTGCGAGACTTTTTGCTTCAAACTGGGAGTAAAATTTTAGTTGAGGCAAGCCCAGTTGATAAAATTTGGGGCATAGGCATGAGTGCAAGCGATGAAAATGCGCAAAATCCCATGAAGTGGCGAGGGCAAAATTTGCTTGGCTTTGCGCTGATGAGGGCAAGAGACGAGATAGCAAAGGTCTATAAAAATGTCCATTTATGCGATAAAAATGAGCTAAATTTGGATTATTTATAAAGCATGTTTAAGATAAAATGCGGTGTAAATTTGGAGCGAAAATGACAAAACAAGAGTACGAACGAGCGATAAATACGCTAAATGTGTGGGCTAAGGCCTACTACGACGAGGACGAGCCACTTGCAAGCGACGAAGAGTATGACGCGCTATATCACGCGGTTTTGGCCTTCGAGCAGGCAAACCCAAGCGAAATTTCGCTATTTTCACCGACTAAGCGAGTAGGTGGAGGCGTAAAAGAGGGCTTTAGCAAGGCAAGCCACATAAAGCGCATGTGGAGCATGGAGGATATCTTTAGCCTTGGCGAGCTTGATGCTTGGCTAAAGCGCGGCGAGAAGGAGAATTTGACCTTTGTCGCTGAGCCAAAATTTGACGGAGCGAGCCTAAATTTACTCTACGAAAATGGCGTTTTAGTAAGAGCGATAACCAGAGGCGACGGCATTACAGGCGAGGACGTGACGCAAAATGCAAGGACCATTAGCTCAGTGCCAAAGAGCATTAGCTACAAAGGGCTCATTGAAATTCGTGGCGAAGTTGTTATAAGAAAAGAGGACTTTGAGCTACTAAATATAGAGCGTGCAAAATCTGGCGAAGCGCCACTTTCAAACCCTAGAAACGCAGCTGCAGGAAGTCTTAGACAGCTTGATAGCGCAGTGACTGCTAAAAGAAAGCTACTTTTCATACCTTGGGGCGTGGGCGAGCAGAGTCTTGGGCTAAAAGATCACAGCGAGGTGATGAAATTTGTGCGTGAGCTTGGCTTTGAAAGAGATGATTTTTTTAAAATTTTAAAAAAAGATGAGCTTGAGTCCGCATATAACGAGCTCTTGGCAAATCGTGACGCAAAAAGTGTGATGATGGATGGCATGGTGATACGCGTAAACGACCTTGCACGCTGCGAGCAGCTAGGCTACACGGTTAAATTTCCAAAATTTATGGTGGCGTTTAAATTTCCAGCCATTGAGAAGGTGACTAGGCTAAAAGATGTGGCACTTCAAGTTGGCAGAAGCGGCGTGGTGACGCCTGTTGGCGTGCTTGATGAGGTAAATATAGATGGCGCAAATGTAAAATCCGCCACCCTTCATAACTTTGACGAGATCGAGCGCCTTGGTGTCATGAAAAACGACTACATCGGCATCATCCGCTCAGGAGATGTGATACCAAAGATCACAAAGGTCTTTAAAGATAGGAGAGATGGCAGTGAGCAAGCGATTGATAGGCCTAAATTTTGCCCAGTTTGCGGCTCGCACCTGCTTGATGAAGGTGTCTTTGTAAAGTGCCAAAATTTAAGCTGCAGGGCAAGAGTGGTGGGCTCAATAATCCACTACGCATCGAAAAAATGCCTAAATATCGACGGTCTTGGCGATGCGATCGTAAATTTGCTATTTGACAAGGGGCTGATCGCTTGCATAAAAGACATCTACAGCCTTAAATTTGATGATCTCATGGCGCTTGAGGGCTTTAAAGAGAAAAAGGTAAATAACCTTTTAAATGCCATTGAGGCTAGCAAAGGTGCGGAGCTATCGCGCTTTATCACTGGTCTTGGCTGCGAGCACATCGGCGAGGTGGCGGCTAAAAAGCTTGCAAGTAGCTTTGGGATGGGCTGGCTTGATGCTAGCTTTGAAGAGCTTGTCTCGCTTGAGGGCTTTGGCGCGGAGATGGCAAATAGTTTAATCGACTTTGCCGAGGTAAATAGGGATGAAATTTTAGCTTTAAGCCAGATCGTGCAGCCAAGCGTGACGCAGACGCAGAGCATCTCAAACGCGCTAAGTGGCAAGACGGTCGTGATAACTGGCACGCTAAGTCGCCCAAGAGATGAGATAAAGGCGGAGCTTGAGAGCTTTGGCGCAAAGGTTTCTGGCTCAGTTTCTAAAAAAACGGACTTCGTCTTAGCTGGCGAGGAGGCTGGCAGCAAGCTTGATAAAGCAAATGAGCTAGGCGTGCTGGTGATCGATGAGAGCGAATATGAGAGGCTAAAACTTGAGGTTTGATAACTACGTCGCAAGCGTTTTAAACATAAGCAGAAACAAAGCGAGCGAGCTTATAAAATCTGGCAAGGTGCTTGCAAACGGGCAGATTTGCACTAAGGTTTCAAGCGAGGTTAGCGAGGCTAAAATTTCGCTGCTTGATGAAATTTACGTTGGACGAGGCGCTTTGAAGCTAAAGAGCTTTTTGGAGGCGATGAAATTTGACCTAGCTGGCAAAAACGCACTTGATATCGGCAGCTCAACTGGCGGCTTTATGCAAATTTTGCTTGAGCGTGGCGTAAAGAGCGTGGCTGGCGTCGATGTGGGCACTGATCAGCTGGATGCTAGCCTAAGAGGCGATGAGCGAGTGAAAATTTATGAAAAGACTGACGTCAGGGAGTTTGCTAAAACGCACAAAAATGAATTTAACCTCATAACCTGCGACGTGAGCTTTATCTCTTTGGCTGAAATTTTGCCAGCCATTTGCGAGCTTGCAAGTGAGAATTCGCTCATCATCACGCTTTTTAAACCGCAGTTTGAAGTGGGCGTTGGCGTAAAACGCAATAAAAAAGGCGTTGTCACCGACGCTAAGGCTGTAAATTTAGCTATGAAGCGCTTTGAAGTGCTAGCAAGCAGCTTGAAATTTGAACTGATAGCTTGCAAAGAGTGCGAGGTCAAGGGAAAGGAAGGAAATGCCGAATTTTTCTACGCTTTTAACAAAAGATAACATCACTGCCGTTGCGATCGGGCACTTTGACGGCGTGCATAGGGGGCACAAGCAGCTTATAAAGCAGCTTGGCGAGTTTGGCGGACTTGTTGTCATCGATAAAAATAAGGCCAACATCACGCCAAAGCTCAAGCGAGCTGAGTACTCAAACTATCCTTGCTTTTTGTATGATTTTGAGAGTATAAAAGGGCTTAGCGGCGAGGAATTTATCGCACTTTTAAAGCGGGATTTTAAAAATTTAAAAAAGATCGTTGTTGGATTTGATTTTAGATTTGGCAGAAATAGAGCGTGGGACAAGCACGATCTGAAAAGGATTTTTGATGGCGAGGTGGTCGTCGTTGATGAGGTTTGCTATGACGGCATGGGCGTGCATAGCTCATCAATTAGAGAGCTGATACGCCAAGGCAACATCGATGAGGCAAACAGGCTGATAGGCAGGGAGTACTCGATCGAGGGCAACGTGATAAAAGGGCAGGGCATCGGCGCAAAAGAGCTGGTTGCTACGCTAAATTTAGATATAAAAAGCTATCTTTTGCCGCGCGAGGGCGTCTATGCGACAAGAACGAGAATGGGCTCATACACCTATGGCTCGGTCACTTTTATAGGCAACAGACTTAGCACGGATGGAAATTTTAGCGTCGAGACGCACATCTTAGACGAGGTCGCGCCAAAAGTGACAAAGCATGTCGCCGTTTGCTTCATAAAACGTTTGCGCGATAATAAGAAATTTAATAATCTTAGCGAGCTAAAAAAGCAGATAAAACGCGATATAAACGAGGCTAGACAGTGCGTGGGCGTGTGCGATCTCTTTTTTGGAGAGACGATGAGATACTTTGACGGATATGGAGCTGGTATATGAGAGATGAAATTTTTAAAGAACCTATAAGCAAGCAGTTTGAATTTGATGACTTTGTGGCGAGCGTTTTTGATGATATGATCTCGCGCTCGGTACCGTTTTACGACGTTAGCTCAAATTTAAACGCAAAGTTGCTTGCTAAAATTTTGCCAAAATCAGCAAAAGTGTGCGACCTTGGCTGCTCGACGGCAAATAGCCTGCTTTTGCTAAACAACCTTAGAAACGACCTCGTGCTAAGCGGCGTGGATAACTCTGAGGCGATGCTTGCAAATGCAAAAAACAAGGCAAAAGCTTATGGAGCTGATATTGAATTTATTTTAGACGACATCTTAGAGTGCGAGCTAGAGGGCTTTGACGCTGTTTTGGCAAACTATACTTTGCAGTTTATCAGACCGCCAAAAAGGGCTGATCTGGTGCAAAAAATTTATAACGGACTAAATGAAAATGGCGTCTTTTTGTTTAGTGAAAAGATCATCTTTGAAGATAAAAAGCTTACTAAAAGTGTCATAGAAATTTACGAGGACTACAAGCAAGCGCAAGGCTACTCACGCTACGAGATCGCCCAAAAAAGAGAGGCGCTTGAAAATGTGCTGGTGCCATACACTGAAGAAGAAAATAGAAACTTAGCCCTAAATGCTGGCTTTAAGCGTGTCGAGAGCACATTTAAATGGGGAAATTTCATGAGCTTTTTGGCGTTTAAGTAAATTTAAAAACATCTGCTTTTGTATTTAAATATAAAATTTAATCATAAACATTGAATTTAAAATTTAGATTTTGCTTTGCAATGTCAGCATTTTTGAATAATGAAATTTAATAGTAAAGAAATTTAGCGGGAGTTACCCGCTAAATTTACTCATTTATCGCTGCGTTTCCGTGGTGGTGGAAGTCATCGTAGATGATCTTTGAAGTTTGGAATTTCTCGCGTTTTAGCTCGCGAACTCGTAAAAATTCCTCTTCATCGATCTTTTTGATCTGGATAGCTGCTTTAAATGTCGGAGTCTTGCTGATGTAGTCCCAACCGCTGCTTGTTAGCTCGTTGCAAGAGCTCTCCCAGTAGTGGAAAGTCATCTGTATGATGCCATCAGGCACGATGTCAGTTACTTCAGCTTTTACGACGATGTAGCCGTATCTACTCCAAGCTTTGATAAAGTCGCCTTGTTTTAGTCCGTATCTTTCTGCAAGCGCTGGACTCATCTCGGCGATAGGTCCGATGCTATCTCCGCCCTCTTCGATGGCACGTGAGCGTCTTGTCATGGTGCCAACTGTGTATTGATAAACTTTTCTTGTAGTTAAAAGCTGTATCGGATACTCAGCGTCAGTCTTCTCATCGACTGAACCAGCCATGATAGGATACTCTGGCGACATATTCATCTTCTTAGCAAACTCAAGTTTTGCGCTCTCGATCTCATCAGCTTTATCCACAAATAGACAAGGCACGAAGCGGCCTTTGCCATCAGGTGTAAAGAATTTCTTATCTAGATATAAGCTCTGACCGCCCATATCATCTTCAGTTGGGCATGGCCAGTGAAGTCCGTGATATTTTTTAAGCCTATAGTAGCTCATACCGCCGTAGCGTCTAGGGTCGCATTTTCTAACTTCTTCCCAAATTTCTTCTGGTGAGTTAAAATTAAAACCCTCTGTTGCACCCAAACGACGTGCGATCTCGCAAACTATCCACCAGTCTTGTCTAGCATCACCTGGAGGTGTGATGACTGCTTCGTTGTGCTGGACACGGCGCTCTGCGTTTGTGTAAAGACCCTCTTTTTCACTACTTGCCACGCCAGGGAGTACCACGTCAGCTTTTAGTGAAGTCTCAGTTAAAAATAGATCTTGAACCACGTAGAAATCGACATTTGCGATGCCTTTTAAGAAGTGGTTTGTATTTGGCTCAGAGATGACTGGGTTTTCGCCGATAGTCCAGAAGAAATGCACTCTGCCATCAAGGATCGCATCAGGTACTTCAGTTTTATGGATACCTATCTTTGAGTTTAAAAATCCAGGTTCTAGGTGCCACATTTTCTCAAACCAAGCTCTTTGCTCTGGGTCAGTTACTGAGCCAAGATTTGGGAAGATGTTTGGTAAAACGCCCATATCGCAGCAGCCTTGAACATTCTCTTGACCTCTAAGTGGCAAGTCGCCTGTGCCAAGCTCGCAGATATTGCCAGTGATCAAGAATAAATTTGATACATCGCAAACTCCGCCAACGCCGTGGTTGAAGTGAGTTACGCCCATGCCGTGAGTGATGACGGCTGGTTTTGTGGTGGCGTACATTCTAGCAGCTGCTCTGATATCCTCTGGATTTAGCCTTGTGTATTTAGCTACAACTTCTGGGGCATAGTCTTTTACAGCTTCTTTAACGTACTCGATGCCTATTGTGTGATCTCTTACAAATTCCTCATTTACAAGGCCTTCTTCGATGATAGTGTAAAGAAGTGCGTTGATAACAGGGATGTTGTGCTCAGGCTCTAGCTGCAAGTGTATGTCGGCTCTACTTGCAAACTCGGTCTTGATAGGGTCGATAACGATCAGTTTTGCACCGCGGTTTAGCGCTCTTTGGATGTGCATAGCTGCGATTGGGTGACCATTTTCTGGGTTTGAGCCTATCATTAATATACAGTTACTATAAGTGCCAATCTCTGTAAAGCTATTTGTGGCAGCTCCGTTTCCGATTGTTTTAGCAAGTCCTGCTACTGTCGGAGCGTGTCAAATTCTAGCGCAGTGATCGACGTTGTTTGTGCCAATTACAGCTCGCATTAGCTTTTGAGCGACGTAGTTGTCTTCAAGTGTACAGCGTGCTGAGAAGTTTCCTGCTAGTGAGTCAGGGCCGTATTTCTCTTTTGCCTCTTTCATCTTTTCTACGACAAGATCAAGCGCCTCGTCCCAGCTGGCCTCTTCAAATTCACCATCCTTTGAAAAGACCCCATTTTTCTTTCTAATAAGCGGCTTTGTAAGTCTGTCTGGACTTGCAACGTAGTCCCAGCCATAAAAGCCCTTTAAACATAAATTTCCTTGATTGACTGGATTGTCTTCGACGCCAGTAGCGGCACGAACGACGTTGTTTTCCACGTGCAAGGTTACTTGACAGCCTGTCCCGCAATAAGGACAGATGACTTTGCCTTCTTTCATCACTTTCTCCTTCTAATTATGCATTTTCTGCATATTTATTTTGAGTAATATTACTAGCGCGAAACTTAATCTTTTATGAAAAATTCTTTATTTAAAAAATAAATTTTAATTTTAAGTTATATTTTATATAAAATTTAAAAAGCCGAATATATAGGAATTCAAAAAATATGCTAAATTTGCAGGAATTTCTAAAATTTATCAAATAAGAAATAAATTGTGTAAATTTGACACAGAAGCTGAAAGATGAAAAATTAAATTTAAATTTAGTTTGAGACAAGCTGTTTCAACTATAAAAATAAAGAGAAATTTTGAAAGTAAAAGGCGAAATTTAAAGGGAGAGCAGGTCGCTCTCCGTGGGATTATTTATCTCTTAAGCCAAGCTCAGAGATTAGTTTTGAATATGTAGTGTAGTCTTTGTTTTTAAGATACTTTAAAAGTCTTTTTCTTTGACCAACTAGTTTCAAAAGACCTAAACGTGATGAAAAGTCTTTTTTGAAAATTTTAAGGTGTTCTGTAAGTTCAGTTATTCTAGCTGTTAAAAGAGCTATTTGAACTTCTGGAGAGCCTGTATCTCCCTCTTTTCTAGCGAATTTCGCAACTATTTGAGCTTTTTTAGCCGAATCCAAAGCCATGATGACCTCCTGATTGGTGAATTTTGGAAGAGCGATTATAGCATTTAAAACATAAAGTTAGATAAAATTACGCTTTTTAAAAATTAATGAAAAATGCAGTAAAAATTTAATAAAATTAGGGCTATTTAAAGAGTTAAGGAAGATAAATGCTTTTTACAAAGGCAAGCGAATACGCTCTACTTTCGCTTATTTTAATATCTCAAAAATCATCGCCAGTTGATGTTGATACGATCTCAAATGAGCTTAAAATTTCAAAAAGTTTTCTGGCAAAAATTTTACAAAATTTAGCAAAAGATGGAGTTTTAAAGTCATTTAAAGGAGCAAATGGCGGTTTTGCACTAAACGGCGAACCTGAAAATTTAAGCATAAAAAAGATAATCGAATGCGCCGAAAAGCGCGAACTAAGCGTCTTTGAGTGCTCATCTTCAGCGCTTGGTTGCCCATCAAACAAAGCCTCAAGCTGTCAAATTTGGTCGATGTTTAGCGGCCTTCAAGGCAAGATCGACGAGATGCTTGACGCGATCAAACTAAGTGACATCGTTAAGAAGTAAAGTTGGCAAAGCAAAAAAATAATATCTTGACTCTTGTCGCACCGTTTCTTGCGCCAATTGTCAAATTTAAAAGTCTTAGCATCGTTGGCATCATCGTTGCCATCCTTGCTATCATCATCGTTCCGCTTCCAAGTGCGGTGCTTGACTTTTTCTTAGCACTTTCGATCTCGATTTCAGTGCTTATTATTTTGATATCTATTTACGTGCCAAAGCCGACTGACCTTAGCACGTTTCCGACGCTCATTCTCATCATCACTCTTTTTCGCCTCTCGCTAAACATAGCAACTACGCGTATGATCTTAAGCGAGGGTCACAATGGCCCAGAAGCGGTCAGTGAGATCATCTCAAGCTTTGGAAATTTCGTCGTTGGCGGCAACTTCGTCATCGGCACCATCGTTTTTTGTATCTTGGTACTCATAAATTTCATGGTCGTAACAAAGGGTTCAACCCGTGTGAGTGAGGTGCAAGCACGTTTTACACTTGATGCGATGCCTGGTAAGCAAATGGCGATAGATGCCGATCTAAACGCAGGTTTGATCGACGAAAAAACGGCGCGCGAAAGACGTCAAGCCATCATCGGAGAGGCAAATTTCTACGGCGCGATGGATGGTTCGTCTAAATTTATAAAAGGTGACGCCGTAGCTGGCATCATCATCACTATCATTAACATCATCGGCGGCTTTGCTATCGGTTCGTTTCAGCACGGCCTTGATATGGCGACATCGGCTCAGTACTATACGATCCTAACTATCGGTGATGGCCTTGTGAGCCAGATTCCAGGACTTATCACTTCAACAGCGACTGCTATCATCATCACAAGGGCTAGCAAAGACGACGAGGACTTTGCAGAGGGCACGCTAAATCAACTCTTAGGCGACTATAAAACCTTGCTGATAGTGGGCTTCATACTATTTATGTTTGCCCTTGTGCCTGGTCTGCCAACTCTATCTCTTGGCTTTATAGCACTACTATTTTTGGGACTTGGCTACATTATAAAGCAGACCAAAGATGGCGGGCTAAATTTAAGCCTTGCACCAAAAGAAAAAACAGCTGGCAAAAAAGCTGGAGCCGCTACGCCAAGTGGGGCTGGAGCAGCAGCTGCAAGTGGTGGGGCTGCTAAGGCTCCAAAGAAGAGCGACGAAGAGATCGCAAGAGAAGAAGAGACTAAGATAAATGACATCTTAAAGCTTGAAATTTTAGAGCTTGACTTAGGATATGGCTTGCTAAAGCTAGCTGACGTGGATCTCATTGAGAGAATTCGTGCTATGAGGCGAAATATCGCTTCAAGTCTTGGCTTTTTGATGCCAAAGATAAGGATACGCGACAACCTCCAACTACCACCAAACGAGTACCGCTTTAAGCTAAAAGGCATCGTGATCGGTCAGGGCGAAATTTACGCGGATAAATTTCTAGCGATGGATAGTGGCCTAGTGAGCGAGGATATAGAAGGAATTCCGACAAAGGAGCCAGCTTTTGGGCTAGATGCTCTTTGGATCGATGCTAGCGTCAAAGAGGACGCCATACTTAGCGGATATACGATAGTTGATCCTGCAAGCGTCATCTCAACGCACATGAGCGAGCTTATCAAGCAAAATGCAGCCGAGCTTCTAACTCGCCAAGAGACGCAAAATTTACTAGACAAACTAAAGATCGACTACCCAGTCGTGGTCGAGGATACGCTAAGGATCGCACCTATAAATTTGATCCAAAAGGTCTTAAAAACGCTGCTTAAAGACAATATCCCGATCAAAGACCTACTTAGCATACTTGAAGCCATCAGCGACATCGCCGAGGTTAGTAAAAATTTAGATATGATCATCGAGCACGTGCGTGCAGCGCTTTCACGCGTCATCACCTCGCTTTATGTAGATGAAAAGGGTCAGCTAAATTTCTACATCCTAGACACCGCCGCGCAGCAAAAGCTCATGGATGCGGTGCAGTATAAAGACGGCGCATATCACTTGATGATAAATGTGGCGCAGACATCATCTATCGTGCAAGCACTTAGGCGTGAAAAAGAGAAACGGCCAATGAGCCAGCACGGAGAGATGGTGCTTTGCGTGGAGCCAAGCTTGCGCAAATTTATAGCAAATATCTGCGCAAATTTCGCCATCGACATAGTGGTACTAAGCTTTGCTGAGATCTCGGCAAATACGCCATTTGAAACAGTTGGCGTCATAGAAATAGAAAATTTATAAAGGAAAAAGATGAAAATTTATCACCTCTCACACACCGATCTTGACGGATACGGCGCGCAATACATAACAAATTTTTACTTCAAAGATGTGAAATTTCTAAACTCAAACTACGGCAGAGAGATAGATGATAAATTTGCTCAAATTCTATCTGAGATAGACGCCTCAAACGATGATAAAAACGTCATTTTGATCACCGATCTAAATTTAAGCCTAGCTCAGTGCGAGAGCTTTGAGGAGATGATAGAGGGCAAAAATATAAAGCTATTTTTGCTAGATCATCACCAAAGCGGTGCCGAGTGCGCGAGCGCTTACTCATGGTACTTTTTAGATAGTTCAAGGTGCGCTACAAAGATCACTTACGACTTTTTTGCGGGCATTTTTGGCAAAAACAAGGAGCTTGAAATTTTTAGTGACGTCGTAAATGCCGTGGATATCTGGCTAAAAGATGATAAAAATTTCGAGATGGGCAAGGTCTGCTTGGGGCTTGTGGCAAATGCTAAAGAGATAAATAAAGTGATGTTTGAAGCTGAAAACAACCTCTATATGGATCATCTCTTAAAAGAAGCGAGCAAATTTTTTAACGATAAAAACGACTATATAGGCCTTGACATGCAGGTGCATGCTATTAAAAAGTCATTTTTCAAAGAGGATAAAGACGATACGCTAAGCAATCTAATATCAAACTACGTCGTAAAAAAACTTAGTGAAAATAAAGAGAAATTTAGCATAAGCTATAAAGATCATAAAGGAATTTTAACCTACAATGTCGGCAATGTTTCGGTTATCGGCAACGACTTTTTAGTGGCAAATCCTGAATTTGACTTCTTTATCGACGTGACAAATAAAAAAACGCTAAGCTTTCGTGCAAATGGCAAGCTAGATGTTAGCGCCATGGCAAAACACCTAGTTGGCGGCGGCGGACACGTGAACGCTAGCGGCGGGCTATTTGCAAATTTCAAAGATGGCTTTAGCTATGAGCCGATCAAGGCGCAGATAGTTGATCTAATAACTAAAAAAACACAGGAGGAGATATGAAAGAAGAAGAGGTAAGCGTAGAGGAGCTTAGCTACGAGCTTAGCATGGTGCTTGAGGCGATGTTTTACTATGCTGGCGTAAAAAAAGAGAAGCTTGAAGAGGCGGCAAATCTCTATGTCGAGTGCATCGATGATGCGCTAGAGAACTCTGACGCTAGCGGTAGCGATGAGGTCATAGAGATAGTTGAATATATGAAAAAACACCATCCAAAGTTATTTAAATAAGGAGAAAATATGAAGAAAATTTTAGTTTTAGCGACAGCACTTTTTGCGCTAAATGCTATGGCAAATGAAAATTTAGACAAGGCAAATGAGCTTTATGCAAAGAAAAATTTTAACGAGGCCTATCTTGCTTTTAACAAAGCTTGCGGCGAGGGCGAGAAAAAGGCTTGCACGATGAATGCTATCATGCTATTTAACGGCGATGGCGTGGCGAAAGATAGAGCTCAGGCTGAGAAAATTTTTACAAAAATGTGCGACGAAAATGAGGGTATGGCCTGCGAAAAGCTAGGCGAAATGACAGCTTATGGCCTTATAAAAGACAAAGATGATAATGAAGCAAAAAGCGAAGAGAAGGCAAAAGCTTTGTTTAAAAAAGCTTGCGATAACGGCTACAAACCAGCTTGCGACTTTGTAACAAAATAGATCAAAAAGGGCTTAAAATGGGCTACAAACATAAAGATTTGATAGGAACTAGAGAGCTTAGCAAGGAAGAAATTTTATATTTTCTAGAGGCGGCGAAAGAGTTTAAGGAGCTAAATTTAAGCCAAGTGAAAAAAAATGACTACCTTCGTGGAAAGACCACGATCAACGCATTTTATGAAAACTCGACAAGAACTAGAACATCCTTTGAAATCGCAGCAAAGAGGCTTGGGGCTGATACGATAAATTTCAGCTCGTCAAGCTCTAGCGTGACAAAGGGCGAGAGTCTAAATGACACGATGAATAACATGGCTGCTATGAGAACTGATATCATCGTGCTTCGCCACCCAAGCTCTGGAGCGGCGAAATTTGCAGCTGATAGGACAGAAGCTAGCGTCGTAAATGCAGGAGACGGCACAAATGAGCACCCAAGCCAAGCTCTGCTTGATCTTTTCACGCTAAGAGAGCATGGTAAAATTTTGGATAAAAACCTAAACGTGGCGATCATCGGCGACATCGCTAGAAGCCGCGTGGCAAGGTCTGACATCTGGGCGATGAAGAAATTTGGTATAAATTTAAAGCTCTTTGCGCCAAGGATGATGATGCCAAAAGACGCTGAGGTCTTTGAGTCTCAAATTTGCAAAAATATGGAGGAGGCTTGCGAGGGCAGCGACGTCATCATCATGCTTCGCATCCAACTAGAGCGTGGCGGTGCGGACGTGGCATTTCCAAGCTCGAGAGAGTACTCGAAATTCTTTGGACTAAATAAAAATAGGATAAAGCTAGCAAAGCCTGATGCGATCGTGCTGCACCCAGGACCGATAAATAGGGGCGTGGAGTTAAATTCAGACGTGGCTGATGGCACGCACTCAGTCATACTAAATCAAGTTGAAAACGGCGTTGCTATAAGAATGGCGATACTAAATACGCTTGCAAAAAATAGGGGCTAACGATGAAAATAGCAATAATTAACGGCACTATCGTAAATAGCGACGAGAAATTTAAGGCAAATATCCTAATAGAAAACGGCAAAATAGCCAAAATCGGAAGTGAGAAATTTGAGGCTGATAAGGTCATCGACGCTACAAATAAGCTCGTCATGCCAGGACTTATCGATATGCACGTGCATTTTCGCGATCCTGGTCAAGAGTATAAAGACGACATCATCTCAGGCTCCGAAGCGGCTGTGGCTGGAGGAGTGACCACCTGCCTTTGCATGGCTAACACAAACCCAGTAAATGACAACGCCTCGATCACAAGAGCTATGATAGAAAAGGCTAAAAACTGCGGACTGATCGATCTTTTGCCAATCGCAGCCATTAGCAAAGGACTTGGCGGTAATGAGATCGTTGAAATGGGCGATCTTATAGAGGCTGGCGCAGTTGCATTTAGTGATGACGGCCTACCAGTGACTAGCTCAAGCGTGATGAGAGCGGCACTTGAATACTCAAGCATGTTTAATAGCTTTTGTATAAGCCACTCAGAGGACTGCTCGCTTTGCAGGCAGGGCGTCATGCATGAGGGCAAGGTCTCAGCCATACTTGGACTTCGCGGCATGGCGAGAGAGAAAGAGGAGATCGCAGTGAGCCGTGATATGCTGCTTGCAAAGCTCACCAAAGCGCACATCCACATCGCTCACGTAAGCTCAGAGTACTCGCTAAAGATCATCGAAATGGGCAAAAAAGAGGGCATAAACATCACTTGCGAGGCGACACCTCACCACTTTAGCTTTAGTGACGATGAAATTTTGAAAAATGCCTACGATACAAATTTCAAAATGTCGCCGCCACTTCGTGAGATAAGCGACGTAAAAGCGGTGAGAGAGGCGCTAAAAAGCGGACTTATAGACGTTATCGCCACCGATCATGCCCCACATCACACGGATGAAAAGATAGTGGAATTTGACAAGGCGCCATTTGGCATCATCGGACTTCAAACCCTTGTGCCACTCACTCTTAAGCTCGTAAATGAGGGCGTTATAAGCTTAGAGCGCATGGTGGAGCTAACTTCTACAAATGCGGCTAAGATGCTAAATTTAAAAGATAAGGGCAGGCTTGCTGAGGGCATGCTAGCTGACATCGCGGTGATAGACCCTGAGATCGAGTATATTTATGATGAAAAGATAAACCGCTCAAAATCGGTAAATTCTCCACTATTTGGCAAAAAGCTAAAAGGCGCAGCGACTACCACGATAAAAAGTGGCAAGATCGTTTATGAGTTTGGAAAATAGTCTAAATTTGCTCGCGTTTGCGGGCGAATTTGCTTTAGATGCTTTGAGATATAAAATTTGCTAGAAATTTCTAGCAAATTTTAGTTTTTATGAGTTATATTTTTTAACTATACCGCAAACTACTTTTTCTATAAAAAGCGCAGAAGCTACTTCGCAGTGCTCTCTTTTAGAGTGAGGTGAGTAGATGTTTGGTCCAATAGAACATGCACTAAGATCTGCTTTTTTCTCCAAAAGCACTCCACATTCTAGTCCAGCATGCACAGCTGTTATCCTTGCATTTGGCTTATAAATTTTAAGCTCTTCTAAGATATCGTTTGCAAATTTATCATTTATAGGCTTCCAAGCTGGGTTTCTATCTTTTGAAATGACGCTAAAACCAAGCGCCTTTGCAAGCTCTGAAATTTTAAATTCCATCCTATTTAGCCCGTCTTTACTCATTGACCTAGCGAAAAACTCCCAAAAATTTATAGATAAGAAATATACGCAATAAAGAAGCAGAGAAGATAGGTTAGTGACAATAAATTTGATAAATTTGCGTTTGGCTACTGAAGCTACCATTTATAGATATTTTGGTAGCTAAGATAGATGCTCGTTAAGATAAGCGGAGCAAAACCATATATAAATAGGTAGGATGAAATTTATTTGACAGCCTTTTTGGCTACAAAGTTTATAAAATATACAAATTTCAAGCCAAAAATACTAAATTTTGGCTCTTTTTTCTCTTGCTTTTTTGATCTTGTTTTTAACTACATGAAATTTTGAAGCTGCAGCCGAGCATAGATCCTTGTAAGTAACCAAAATTTTTGACTCTTTTTTAGTGCAAATGACTGCAAAAACGCTCTCAAGGTCGATTCTCTCTTTTTGTGTTAAATTTTCCATCTATTTTCCTAGCAATTTTCTCATCTTATTGACAACAAATAATATTTCATCATCGTCAAGCTCACATAACAGTTTGCAAACAGCAGCAGCAGCTTGCGGCCTTGAGTTTCCAAGTCTCCAGTCCTGATATGTCCTCATAGGTACGCCAAGATCTTCTGCCATTTTTGCTTGTGAAATTTTCTTACCGATATTTTTTGCCTCAACTGCATTGTGAAGCAAATTAAATATATCACTTGTTTCAATCATTGAAAAATTATACGTTATTTATCATTAAATATACCTAAAATATTATATAAATAATGTAAAATAGTATATAAATATCAAAATAAAGCATTAAACATACTAAAAATTATTTATAATATACGTTATAACGTATAAAAAACTTTTAATTTTTTGAATAAAATTAGAAATTTCGGGTTTTTATGTTGAAGTTAAATTTCTTATTCTGTTTTAATTTTTATTTCTTTTTACGCAAAGCTTATATTATAGGCATTAGAAAAGTTTAGTTATATAGGCTAAATATATGTAAATAAATTTTTTTAACTTATATACTTGACATTGATAAACTAAAGTTGTATAATCCGCTTAGCAATTAAAAAGAAAGAGTGCTAAAAGTGAGTAAAACAAATAAACGCGATTTGATACTAAATTCTATCATTGAAGCCTATTTACAGAACAATGCGCCTATTGGCTCAAACGAGCTTGGCTCTCGCATGAGCGTGGCGATACCAGCATCTACGATACGTGTTTATTTCAAAAAGCTTTCAGATGAGGGCGAGATCACAAAACTTCACATCAGTGGCGGCAGGATCCCAACTATCGCTGCAATGAGGAGATATTGGAGTGAAATTTTTGCTGAAAGCGACATAAATTTAGAGATAAATGATCTAAGAAGCTTAAAGATGCTCTGTGATGAATTTGAACTTTATTGTATGATTTTTGGCACGATCGACAAGGAGTTGCTAGAAATTTTAAATTTAAATGATAGATATCTGGTTTTAAATTTTAGCGGCGATGAGATAGTTATCAAATTTGATGCTAGGATGTATAAATTTTTAAACAACCTTATCGGAGTTAGTTTAGACAAGCTTGAGCTTATCTGTTCTCAAGTTGGCTTAAGCGAACTAAAAAACAAGATAAGAGAGCTTAAAAGGACTAAAATTTACTTCCAAGAAAATGAAATTTTAGCCTTTAATATGTTCAAGGATAGACGCTTTAAGATGATTTTTGATCCTAGTTTTAGCTTGCAGATGGATGAAGAACTTACATTTTCTCCTATGTTTGATGAAAATTACATGGGGCTTAAATTTAAAGCAAACTACCTTGGTAGCGAGGCGCAGATGATCTGTGCTGGCAGTGTTTATACTGATTATGTGAAATTTATAAATCTAATAAAGGAGGCCGCGTGAGCGAAGAGGTAAAAGAGCAAAATCTACCTGAGGTCGAGCCTGTGCAAGAGGCAGCTAGCGATAGTGTAAATTTAGATGCACTTAGCGATATCTCAAAAGTGGAGAAGCTCGAAAAAGAGCTTGGCGAGATCACTGATAAATATTACAGAGCAAATGCTGAGTTTGAAAATATCAAAAAGCGTTATGAAAAAGAGAAAGCAGACGTTGCAAGCTATGCAAATGAGAAATTTGCAAGGGACTTGCTCCCAGTCATCGATGCGCTCGAGATCGCTGCAAATTTTGACCCAGAAGATGATGAATTTGCCAAAAAGATCAAAGAGGGCATTTTGATAACGATAAATCAGTTCAAGAAATGTTTTGAAAAGCATGGCGTGAGCGAGATCGCAACTGATGCCGAGTTTGATCCAAATGTGCATAATGCCGTTTTAAGGGTCGATAGCGAGGAGAAGCAAAGCGGTCAGATCGTGCAAGCTTTACAAAAAGGCTATATGATAAATGGTAGGGTTTTGCGCCCAGCTATGGTCAGTGTGGCAAACTAAATTTAAAAAATAAATCTAATAAAGGAAAAATATGTCAAAAGTTATAGGTATAGACTTAGGTACAACAAACTCTTGTGTGAGCGTTTTTGAGCGCGGCGAGAGCAAGGTTATCCCAAATAAAGAGGGTAAAAACACAACTCCATCTGTTGTTGCTTTTACAGACAAAGGTGAAATTTTAGTAGGTGACGTTGCAAAACGTCAAGCAGTTACAAACCCTGAAAAAACGATATATTCTATCAAACGTATCATGGGTTTGATGAGCAATGAAAAAAATGCTGAAGAGGCAAAGGCTCGTTTGCCATATCACGTTGTAGATAGAAACGGCGCTTGCGCGGTTGAGATAGCTGGCAAGGTCTATACTCCGCAAGAAATTTCAGCAAAAATTCTTATCAAACTAAAAGAAGACGCTGAAGCATACCTTGGCGAGAGCGTGACAGACGCGGTTATCACTGTGCCTGCATACTTTAACGATAGCCAAAGAAAGGCTACAAAAGAGGCTGGTACTATCGCTGGTCTAAACGTGCTTCGTATCATCAACGAGCCAACAGCTGCGGCACTTGCCTATGGTCTTGATAAAAAAGAGGCTGAGAAAATTTTAGTTTATGACCTAGGTGGTGGTACATTTGACGTTACAGTGCTTGAAACTGGCGATAATATCGTTGAGGTTTTGGCAACTGGCGGTAACGCATTCTTAGGTGGCGATGACTTTGATAACAAGATCATCGACTGGCTAGTAAGTGAGTTCAAAAACGAAACTGGTATCGATCTAAAAGGCGATATCATGGCACTTCAACGCTTAAAAGAAGCCGCTGAAAATGCTAAAAAAGAGCTAAGCTCAGCTCAAGAGACTGAGATAAATTTACCATTTATCACAGCTGACGCGACTGGTCCAAAACACCTTGTCAAAAAGCTAACTCGCGCTAAATTTGAAGGCATGATCGACTCACTTGTGGGCGAGACTATCACTAAGATAAATGAAGTCATCAAAGATGCAGGTCTAAGCAAGGGCGACATCAAAGAGGTCGTAATGGTCGGTGGTTCAACTCGTGTACCACTTGTTCAAGAAGAGGTTAAAAAGGCATTTGGCAAAGAGCTAAATAAGAGCGTAAATCCAGATGAAGTCGTAGCTATCGGTGCTGCGATCCAAGGTGCGGTTATCAAAGGTGACGTAAAAGACGTGCTACTTCTTGACGTTACTCCACTTAGCCTTGGTATCGAGACACTTGGCGGCGTGATGACAAAGATCATCGAAAAAGGCACAACTATACCAACTAAGAAAAGTCAAGTCTTCTCAACTGCAGAAGATAACCAAAATGCCGTTACTATCATGGTTTTACAAGGTGAGCGTGAGTTTGCAAGGGATAATAAATCACTTGGTAACTTTAACCTCGAAGGTATCCCAGCAGCTCCAAGAGGCGTGCCTCAAATCGAAGTTGAATTTGACATCGACGCAAACGGAATTTTAACCGTTTCAGCAAAAGATAAAGCAACTGGTAAAGCCCAAAACATCACTATCTCAGGATCAAGCGGTCTTAGCGAAGATGAGATAAATAGCATGGTAAAAGACGCTGAGCTTCACAAAGAAGAGGATAAAAAACGCAAAGATGCAGTTGAAGCTAGAAACCAAGCCGATGCACTAGTTCATCAAACTGAAAAGAGCATGAGCGAGCTTGGCGAGAAAGTCCCAGCTGATGATAGAAGCAACATCGAAGCTGCGCTAAATGATCTAAAAGAGGTTCTAAAAGACGAAAACTCTTCAAAAGAGCAGATCGATGCAAAGGTAGAAGCTCTAAGTAAAGCTAGCCATAAACTTGCAGAAGCTATGTATAAAAAAGATGAAAACGCTGGCGCAAACGGCGGCAACAACAAAAAAGACGACGACGTAATAGACGCTGAAGTCGAGTAAAACTCCTAGGGCAGGGCACTTGCCTTGCTCTTTTAGCTTATAAATTTAAACCTCTAAACACTTCTTAACACACTCTCACAACATTATCTTGTAAGATGAAAAGTATAAATTTTTAAAATTTAGCCAAGCCTAAAAATTTAAGACCTTCTTACGATCTCTATCCACCTATCAAGCTCTTGTTGCTCGGCTTTTAGTGTGCTGCTTTCGCCGTGTCCTGGATAAAGTGCGAAGTCGCCTTTTAGATTTTTGCATTTTTCTAAACTATTTAGCATCTCGTTTTTGTTTGAAAATGGAAAATCCCAGCGTCCGATACTACCTTTAAATAAAAAATCCCCACTAAACATCGCATCTTCTATCTCTATCATCGAACAGCCCGGTGTATGCCCTGGAAAATGGTGAAATTTAAAAGAAAAGTCACCCACCGCAAAGCTCTCATCGCCATCAACTAAAATGTCTGGCACAAAGGTATTTTTCATATAGCCAAAAATGTCACTCTCACACATAAAAGCATCAAATTTATTGATATAAACTGGGATTTTTAGCTCATTTTTTAGCTCGCTCACGTCGTAAATATGGTCAAAATGCCCATGAGTGCAAAGTATCGCCTTTAAATTTTGTGCATTTTGCAAAACCCACTCTTTTGCCCCATCGCCTGGATCTATCACTAAACTTGAGCCATTTTTGGTGACGATGTAGCAATTTGTTCCAAAATCGCCAAAATTTTTATGCATTACTCTCATTTTTTACCTTAAATTTATTATTTCTTAAATATTTGCATCTTTTTACTTAAACTTAAAGAAAAATTTTAAATTTAATTAGTATAATTTTTGCAAAAGGAAGCAAATTTAGGCAAAGGGACAATGAAGGGGTATCAAAAAATAGAAGAAACCTTAGTTTTTAGCTTAAAAGATAAAACTAAAGGTAAAAAACTACTATTAGGCGTAAGCGGCGGTATTGATTCTGCTGTGGTTGCGACACTTTGTGCGAGAGCAAAGCCAGATGAAACTCATGCACTCATCATGCCAACAGCATCATCAAATAAAGAAAATATGGACGATGCCTTAAATTTATGCGAAAAACTAAACATAAAATACAAGGTTTTATCCATTGAGAGCATTTTAAATGCCTTTTACGAAACGATAGATGTAAATTTAAGCAATTTAAGAAAAGGGAATTTAGCAGCTAGAGTTAGAATGAGCTTGCTTTATGATTATTCATCTAGTATAAACGCTCTAGTCATCGGCACAAGCAACAAAAGTGAGCTTATGCTTGGCTATGGCACGATATTTGGGGATTTGGCGTGCGCGATAAATCCTATCGGAGAGCTTTATAAGAGTGAAATTTTTGAATTTGCAAAACATCTTGGTGTTGATGAAAATTTTATCAAAAAAGCGCCTTCAGCTGATCTTTGGGATGGACAAAGTGACGAGGGTGACATAGGTTACAGCTACGCTGTCATTGACGAGATTTTACAAAATTTAGAAAATAACAAGGAGCAAGCCATCAAAAAGTTTGGATCAAAAGCGGTCTTGGATATAGAAAATAGAGTTGTGTCAAACAGGTTTAAACGACAAATGCCGTTGATAGTGAAAATTTAAAGGATTAAAGATGAGAGAAATTCCGTTTTACAAACCGACTATCACTGAGCGCGAAAGTGAGCTTATCGAAGAGGCTTTGCATTCTGAAAATGCCACTGATACAGTTGCTAAATTTGAAGAAAAGCTAAAAGAGTACTTTGGTGCTAAATTTGTTATCACTACAAACAACATCGCAGCAGCGCATCATCTAGCGCTAAGTGCGATGGACACAAAGCGCGGCGATAAGGTCATCTGCTCAGTAAATGCCTTCCCTAGTATAGCTCAGGCTGTTAGACATTTTGATGCTGAGCCTATCTTTGTCGATATCGATGAAGAGGACTTTAACATCAGTCCAGAAGCCCTTGAAAAGGTACTAAAAGAGCAAAATCACAAAAAACTAAAGTGTGCTTTTATCTCACACATCGCTGGACAAAGTGCTAAGCTTGATGAGATAAAGGCTATCTGCGATAAGTATGGCATCGTCGTCTTAGACGACGCAAACCGCGGCATAGGTCTTACATATAACGGCAAAAAAGTCGGTTCAGACTCGTTCTTATCGTGCTTTCAGACAAACTCACGCGTGCAAAATCCAATCTCAACGGTTGGCTTTTTCACGACAAACGACGAAGAGGTCTATAAAAAAGCAAAATTGCTTCGCAACTACGCCCTTGTAAATGGTATAGATAAATTTGGTAGTTTAAGCTACATCTACGACGTTGTTGATATCGGTTTAAAATATGACATAAACTCGATAAATGCGGCATTTTCTATCGCTCAGCTTGAAAAGACAGACGAGCTTATAAAACGTAGAAAAAAGATCGCTGAAATTTACGATAAAGAGCTTAAAGAGTATCACAACATCACAACTCCAGTCAAAAAACGCGAGCACATCTACACTCAGTACATCATCAAGATAAATAAAAACCGCGACAGCTTTGCTAGAGAGCTTTTGGAGCGTGGAATTCACACTTCGCTGCACTACATACCGATACATTTGCTAAGCTATTATAAAAATAAATATTCGCTTAAAGTAAATGACTTCCCAAATGCTCTAAAAGCGTATCAGCAAGTCTTGTCGCTACCTATCTATCATAGTTTGAGCGATGAAGAGGTGCAATACATCTGCAACACGGTAAAAGAAATTTCTAAATCTCGTGTTTAAGAAATTTAACATCCTTTTACACGCCTGGGCGAATGACTACTTCTTTCGCCCAAATTTCTTTCAAATTTTACTAGCATTTTTACTTTTGCCACTAAGTCTTATCTACGCTTTAGTCGTTGTTTGCAAGAAATTTAGCGCGCAAAAAAAGGACTTTGGCATAAAAATAATAAGCGTTGGAAACTTAACCCTTGGAGGAAGCGGCAAGACCCCACTTTGCGTAGCTATCGCTAAAAATTTCGAAGGCGCTTTTATCATTCTTAGAGGATACAAAAGAAAGAGCAAGGGCATGCAAGTTGTCGCAAGGGATGGCGAAATTTTACTTGACGTGGCGGCAAGTGGCGATGAGGCGATGATATACGCTACAAGCATCAAAAACGCAAATGTGATAGTAAGCGAAGATAGAAAAGTAGCCATAGACTACGCCAAAAAGCATGGCGCAAAGTATATCTTGCTGGATGATGGATTTTCTAAATTTGATATAGCCAAATTTGACATCTTGGTGCGTCCAAACCCAGAGCCAAAGCTAAAGCTTTGCCTGCCAAGCGGGGCTTATAGATATCCATTTAGCTTTTATAAATTTGGTGATTTCATCGCACGTGAGGGGCAAACTCACTTTAGAAAGAGCGAAATTCTAAATAAAAGCGAAAAAATGGTGCTAGTTACCGCCATAGCAAACCCAGCCCGCCTTGAAGCATTTTTTAGCGAGTGCGTGGGACAGGTCTTTTTCCCTGATCACTACGACTTTTCAAAAGAAGAGCTAAGTGAAATTTTGCAAAGTTACGGCGCCACCTCGCTTTTGATGACGCAAAAAGACTATGTAAAGGTAAAGGATTTTGGGCTGAGAGTATCGCTTATCACGCTTGAAGTTACGCTAAGTGAGGAGTTTAAAAAGGTTTTGGCGAAGCAAATTTAAGCCCATTTTGTTATAATGAGCCACTTTTTAAAAGGAAAATTTAGATCAAAATGAGAATTTTAATCACCTCAGTCGCAAAGAAAAAAGAGGCAAAAAAACTAAGCAAAAAGCTCGTAAAAAAGGGACTTGCAGCTTGCGTGAGTAGCTTTAGCGCAAAGAGCATTTATCTTTGGCAAGAGAAGCTTTGTGATGAAAAAGAGCAAATTTTACTCATAAAAACGGACGTTAAATTTAAAAAAGTAGCTAAATTTATAAGAAAGCACCACAGCTACGAAACCCCAGAAATTTTGGCACTTAAGCCAAAAGATGTTTTTAAAAAATATGAAAATTGGATAAAAAAATCAACCAAAAAAGGTAAAAAATGAGACTAACACCAACTAGAAGCGTGAAAGATGAAAAGGTAAAAAATGTAAATTTAAGCACAGCCATGCTTAGCCCAAGCTCCGCTCACGGCGGACTTTACGCGCCAAAGAAGCTACCAAAGATCACAAAGGCAAAGTGGCAAGAGCTCTCAAGCCTAAGCTACGAAAAGCTCGCACTTCATATCATCTCGCTATTTAAATTTGATGTATCTGAGGCGTTTTTCAAAAAAGCGCTCAAGAGATATGCAAGCTTTGATGATCCAAAACACCCAGTCATTTTTAAAAAAATAGATAAAAATTTATACGTAAATGAGCTCTATCACGGCCCAACAAGGGCATTTAAGGATATGGCGCTTCAGCCCTTTGGCTCGCTGCTTAGCCAGCTAGCAAATGAAAGAGGCGAAAGATACCTTATCATGTGCGCAACTAGCGGTGACACGGGTCCTGCGACACTTCAGACTTTTGCAAACGACGAAAATATCAAGGTCGTCTGCCTCTATCCAGATGGCGGCACGAGCGAGGTGCAAAAGCTTCAGATGCAGACCATGCAGGGTGAAAATTTAAAGGTTTTTGGCATAAAAGGCGACTTTGATGACGCCCAAAGAGCGCTAAAAACGCTGCTTGCAAATGATAAATTTAAATCTGAGCTTAAGAAAAAACGCCTTAAACTAAGCGCGGCAAACTCGGTAAATTTTGGCAGAATTCTCTTTCAGATCATCTACCACGCCTACGCCTACGCAAATTTGCTAAAACAAAAGGCACTTAAGGCAAACGAGAGCTTTGATATCATCGTGCCAAGCGGAAATTTCGGCAATGCGCTTGGAGCGTATTACGCTAAAAAAATGGGCGCAAAGATCGGCAAGATCAAGATCGCCTCAAACGCAAATAACATCTTGACACAGTTTTTCACCACCGGCGTTTATGACCTAAGAGACAAAAAGCTGGTTAAGACGATAAGCCCAGCCATGGACATTTTGGTAAGCTCAAACGTCGAGCGCTTGCTATTTGATAAATTTGGTAGTGTTAGAACTAATGAGCTTATGCAAAGCCTAGCTAAAAACAAATTTTATAAGCTTAGCAAGCAAGAGCTTGAAGCGCTAAAAGAGGACTTTGAGGCTAGCTGGTGCGACGACAAAGAGTGCGAGGCATATATCGCAAAGCTCGCAAAGGGCGGCTATGCGATCGATCCGCATACGGCAACTTGCTTTAAGATGGTGGATACTAGCCGAGTAAGCGTCATCACATCGACCGCGCACTGGGTGAAATTTACGCCAAGCATGATCAAAGCGTGCCAGATCAAAGATACAAAAGATGAAAAAGATGCGCTCGCAAAGACCGCTAAAATCTTAAACGACAGCGTGCCAAGCTCGATAAACTCGCTGTTTAGCGCAAAAATTTTGCATAAAAATATCATAAAAGAGGACGAGATCGAAAAGTGCGTCCTAGAATGGATCGAGCGATGATAATCATCCCAGCCCGCCTTGCCTCAACAAGGTTTAGTAATAAAATTTTAAAAGAGATAAATGGCGTGCCGATGTTTGTGGCGACGGCTCTTAGAGTAAGCGGCGTGGACGATGTAGCGGTTGCGGTGGATGAGCCAAGCGTGCTTGATATCGCCAAGGCTCACGGCATAAAAGCAGTTCTAACTAGCAAAGATCATCAAAGTGGCACTGACAGGATAAACGAAGCGGCGCAAATTTTGGGGTTAAGAGGGAGCGAGATCATCATAAATGTTCAGGCTGATGAGCCATTTATCGAGCCTGAAAATATCGCTAAATTTAGGGCATTTTGCGAGCAAAATAGAGAAAAAGCCTTTATGTTTTCTTGCTATAAAAAGATGGACGATGAGTTTGCAGATGATAAAAATTTAGTCAAAGTGGTGACTGATTTTGAGGGATATGCGCTTTATTTTTCAAGATCAAGGATACCATTTAACAGAAGCGAGTGCAAAAGCTACAAGGCACACCTTGGCATCTACGGATACAGCGTAAAAAGCCTAAATGAGTTTTGCGGCCTCTTGCCTTCAAGCCTTGAAAATACCGAGAAACTAGAGCAGCTGCGCGCCATAGAAAATGGCAAAAGGATAGCGATGCTAGAGGTTGAAAGTCAAAGTATCGGCATCGACAGCGAAGAGGACTACCAAAGAGCGCTAGCTAAATTTGGCAAATGAGCCTAAATTTGCTCTGCTTTGGCGTCTTTGCTGCGGCAGAGCAAAATCTGAATTTTATAAATTTGGGTAATGATTTAGCTGATTTTTGTTTTTGATTTTGTGGCCTTGCTCAATTTAGCCATGTTATTGGTTAAATTTACTGCGTACTTCATATTTTAAATTTATTTGAATAATTTTGCCTATTTACTGAGATATTTTAAAACTAAGACAACCGCAAATTTTACTGAGTTTTGTTTTTGCATCGTGGTCTTGTCCGCACACTGTTTGGCAAAAAAAATGATTAAATTTTAGTTGTGTTGCTGCCTTTGTGCAAAGCTAAATTTAGTTTATATTTTTATTCGTTGGCATATCTTAAATTTTATAAATTTAAGGTGATCGCTTGAGCGAGATTTTTTATCTTTGGCTTTCGGTCTTGTTTGTGCGTGAGATGAGTGAAATTTGATTAAAATTTGGTTGTTTTACAATCATAAAACCAAACCAAAATCACTGATATTTTTAAAATTTGATAAATTTAAGATGATTGCAAGTTTTGACTTTGCGATTTTACTTGCGTCTCTACACGATATAAATTTGATAGCTCAAATTTGTTTCTTTGCTACTTTTCTAGTTAGTTACAAGGTCTGAAAAACCTAGAGAAATTTGACTGATAAATTTAAAAATTTCAGCCAAATTTGCCTTCGTAATCTAAATTTTCTCAAGCTTTGCTATGAAATTTTTAGCATTTATAAAGCCGATCGTCCTAAGTGCTTTTTGCTCTTCGCCACCTTTAAAAAGTAGAAGTGCAGGCGGATCGATGAGCCCAAAATTTCTTAGCATCTCATCGTTTTGTGCCCCGCCACTTGTCACGTCGATACGAATAAGCGTAAAATTTGCCAAAGCATTTTTCACGCCGGCGTCCTTAAAAGTGATGTGCTCTATCTCTTTGCAGCTCGCGCACCAGTCAGCGTAGAAGTCCACAAGCACTGGATTGCTTGAGCTTGTTAACATCTCATTTAGCTCGTTTAAATTTCTAGCTTGTTTGAAATTTAGCTCGCTCTCGTTTTTGGCTAAATTTAGCCCAGAAAGCGGCGAAAACGCGTCTTTTGAGCCCAAAAATGCACCGATTATTAGCATGAGCGAGTAGATAAAAACTAGCACGCAAAGCGCTTTTTTAAATTTAGCCCAGCCGCTATTTGCTGCCTCAAACGCTCCAAGATAAATGGCCGCAAAGACGCCTATGACGCCATAACCTAGTAGCTCAAAAAACGCTCCAAGCACGCGTGCGAGGATCCAAACAGCCATTATGAGCATCAAAAAGCCAAAGAGTTTTTTAACTTCATCCATCCAGCCGCCAGGTCTTGGCAGGAGCTTGCCTGAGCTTAGCCCTATCACAAGAAGCGGCGCGCCCATGCCTAGCCCCATGACAAAGAGCATGATGCCCCCATAAATGGCATCTCCGCTTTGCGCGATGTAAAGAAGTGCGCCTGCTAGCGGTGCTGCCACGCAAGGTGAGACAATGAGCGCTGAGGCAAAACCCATGATGAAAATGCCGATGAGGCCTGAGCTGTTTTGTGACTTTTTGCTGATCATATTTTCAAATTTAGAGGGCAGTTTGATGTCGTAAAAGCCAAACATACTAAAGCTCAAGATGATAAAAATGGCCGCAAACGCGCCAAGTACGTAGATGTTTTGCAGAGTCCCTGCGATGCCAAAGCCAAGCAGGCTTGCCCCAACGCCAGCAAGCGCGTAGGCAAGGCTCATCGCAACGACATAGACTAGCGAGAGCAAGAAGCCTTTTTTGGCATTTAGGCTGCCACCCTTTGAGACGATGATGCTTGATAGGATCGGTATCATCGGGAAGACGCAAGGTGTGAGCGAGAGCAAGAGACCGTAGCCAAAAAATGTCGCAAGCGAGATAAAAAAGTTTTTGCTGCTTAGCTCGTTTGCGATGCTTTGATCTTCTGAAAGCTCGGTAAATTCAGGATTTGTTTCATCTTTTTGCTCTTTTTCAAAGGCTATGATGCTAAATTTGTCAAATTTCTCAAAGATGTCGTAAATTTTAGTTTGCGGGCGGTAACAGATGCCATTTTTAGCACAACCTTGATAACTTAAATTTAGCCTAGCACTGCCGTTTTTAAGATGCTCTTTTACTAAATTTAATGGGATAAATAGTGAAAAATCTTTTGGGTAAATTTCATATTCGCCGGTGTTTTCGCTCTTTGGCATATTTAAGAGGTTGTTTATCTTCTCTTCGCCAAGTTTAACCTCAAAGCTATCTTTATAAAGGTAGATATTTTCGCCAAATTTAAACTTGATCTCAACACCTTGTTCATCGATACTGGGGCTTAAAACAAATGCCTTACTAACGTCTAAAACCTCGGCAAAAAGCGTGCCTGCAAACAAAATGAGAGAGAAAATAAATTTAAAAAACATGTTAATCCTTGCTAAATTAAAAGAGATGATTTTAGTCTAAATTCTTAAATTTATTCTATTTTATAGTAAAATCGTGAAAAAGCGTGAAATTTTTAAAAGGAGCGATGATGTCAAAAGATAAAAAGCACCAAAAGAGTGATAAGCTAGGCTACGAAGAAGAGCTAAGGCTGCTTCAGATAGAACTTTTAAAATTCCAAAATCATGTCAAAGACAAGGGTCTTAGGGTGCTTATGCTAATGGAGGGGCGAGACGCGGCTGGCAAGGGCGGCACGATAAAGCGCTTAACTGAGCATCTAAATCCACGCGGTTGCCGTATCGTGGCGCTTACAAAACCAAGTGATGTCGAGAAGACGCAGTGGTACTTTCAAAGATATGTGACACATCTGCCAAGCGCTGGCGAGATAGTGATCTTTGATAGGAGCTGGTACAATAGGGCTGGTGTAGAGCCAGTGATGGGCTTTTGCACGCAGGCTGAGCATAAAGAGTTCTTACGCGAGGTGCCAAAATTTGAAGAGATGATCATAAACTCAGGCATCATTTTCTTTAAAATTTACCTCTCGATCACAAAAGAGGAGCAAAAAAAGCGCTTTAAAGAGCGTCTAAACGACCCGCTAAAGCAGTTTAAAATCTCTCCAGTAGATCAAAAAGCGCAAGAACTTTGGGATCAGTACTCCATCGCCAAATACTCGATGCTGCTAGCCTCTCACAATAGCATCTCGCCGTGGGTGATCGTCTCAAGTGACAATAAAAAGGAGGCTAGGCTAAATGTCTTTAAATTTATCCTAACTCACGTCGAATATCCAAAAAAGATAGATGAGTATATAAAATACGACAAAAGCGTCGTAAGAGATGGAAGCGAGGAGATCAAGCGTATAGAAGAAGGGTTAAATAAAGATAAGCTAAAGAGCATAGACTAAATTTATTTGGGCTTGGTTGTAAATTTGGGCTTAAATTTACAACCAAATTTTGCTAAAGCCACCACATAAGTTTTGCCAAAATGACCATTATCAGGCAAAGAATAAGAGCTATGAGATGTGAAAATTTACCAAATGGATCTGGTTTTTTTAAGATAGTGACATTAAGAACAGAGATGAAAGTGATAAGACACATAAGAAGTAAAACTACGATCTTTGCTAGCAAGAGCTTTTGAAAGTTGCTTTGCCACCAACCATGCTCGCCTCCAAGATAGTCCTTTGCCATAAAAGCTCCACTTATCAAAAGCAGTAAAAACGCTGTGCCAAAAACCTTTGTACTGCCTTTTGTGTAAGCCTTTTTGACAGCTTCAAGAGTTTGTGGATTTATCGTTTTTTTGGCAAATGGATATATACAAACATCAAAAAATACATATCCTATAAAGATAATGGCGCAAACTAAATGCGTAATGAGAGAAAAAAGATACATTTTTTGCCTTTTTTGTTTGCATTATATAAATTTTATTAGTTGTATTTGCTGATTTTGATTAAGTATTGAGAAGTTGAAAAGATCCGAGCGAAAGCTCGCTCGGATAAATGTTTTTAAAAGCTATATTTTGCTTCAAATCTGATACGATCTTGTTTGTAGCTTTCGCCGTCTTTTTTGTCTTTAGCAGCTGCATACCAAGAAAGGAATGTAAGTTTTTTGCTGTATTTGTAGCTAGCATCAAGATACCATTCGTTTCTTTTTGCTCTCTCTTTACCAAGCGCGTAGCTGTAGCCTTTACCTTGAGTATATCCAGCACCAAAGCCAAATTTATCTATATCATATCCAGCATTAACAAACCAGTAGTCGTTGTTACCTTTAATATTGTTATAGTATTGTTTTCCGCCGCCACTCATAACACTATTTAGAATTTTAGTTGGGTTGATTAACTGACCATTTGCATCAATTGAAGTAAATGACCACTTATTATTATCTTTATTTTTAGCATCAAAGTCTAAATAACCAGCGTTAAGCTTAGCACCAAATAGTTTTGTGCCAGCTTGAACTGCCCAGAAGTTAGCATCAGCTACATCTTTGTGATCTGAGTCGTTATGGACAAATTGACCTTTTAGGTTTAGATTTACATCATCGGTTACATTAAAGCTAACACCAGCTTCAGCACCATAAAGTGTTGCTATCTCTTGAAGATTTGCAATAGCTGCTTTAAAAGATACTGGATCATAACTGCCAGCTGCACCTAAATAGTAAAGATTGCCAGCAGAACCATTAAATTTATCATTTTCAGTACCATTTACTATTCTATTAAGCAATGGACCATCTATTTCAGTACCGTCGCTTTGTAGTGCATCATAAGCTGCAGCTGTTAAAGTAAGACCAGGTACATCAGTACTTACTACTTTTAGACCAGTACCTGCTATATCACCATCATCATAGAAAGTTTTGATAAGTTGCTTGCCAGCTGTAATAGTAGTATTAGCTACTTTATAGCCTAAGTACATCTCATAAACGCCAAAAGTGTCGGTCGTACTTGTTTTATCTGTACCTTTTAGGTTTTTGTTGCCAGAATCATCTGTTTGATCATATCTTAAAGTTAAAACACCAAAGAAGTTATCGTCGATAGCTGCTTTAAATGATGTTTGTGCTCTGAAAGCATAACCAGCAACATCGTTTGTTTTTGCTTTTGTATCAGGGTTTGATTTGAAGTGATCATTTGTATAACGATATCTTGCATATCCTGAAAGATCTACGTTTTTTATAGCTTCTTCAAGTGGAGTTGCACTTGCAACGCTTGAAAATGCACCTAAAGCAACCAAAGCAGCTAAGCTAACTTTTGTAAGTTTCATCTAAATCTCCTTTTGATAAAAATGTTTTGAAAGGATATTATCATAGAAAATTAATTTTATAGCTTAAATTTCGTTAAAAATTTCAAAAATTATTACCGATTGTTTACCAAAATAAGATAATGAGATAAGATTTGTCTTTAAAAATTTGAGTTTATTTGAAGTTAAAAGATGAGAAAATTATATCTCATCAGTTAAATTTAGCCGTTGTTTTTAGCCTGCGCCTCTTCGCGCTCTCTCTTTTGTCTTATGGCGGCTTCTTTTTGGATATTTTTTTGTTGAGTGACAAAGATATGCTCTTCGAGCGTGACTAGCTGAAAGATGCCCTCAAAGATCTTGATCTCTTTTACGTAGCCTATCACTTTTACCTCTCTTTTTCTACTCTCTTCAAACCTTGCTTGTGCGTCAAATTCGACCACATCGCCAAGCTTGAGCGGTCCAAAGAAATTTATCCTAGCTCCGATGCTAACGCAAAATTCTTCATTTATAGCTAAAAGTGCTGCGTAGTTAGCCCCCATGAAGACAAAACCGCTATGTATGAGCCCCTCAGCATCGCTCACCATATCAGCCGTGGTAAAAAATCTAGTTTTTGCGTGATTTTTCTCAAGTAAAAATGCCGTTCCACTAAAATTTAGCTTTGTTAAAGGAGCTGTTTTTATCTCGTTTCTTAGCGGGTTTTCGTCCTCTGGGAGGATTATTTGTGATTCATCTTTTGCTTCAAAAATATTTTCATCTGCCATATTTATCCTTAAATTTTAACTCTTATATAGGCTCTTTTTGGTGCTGGATAGCCCTCGATAGTCTTTGTGTTGTCGTCTGGGTCTAAGAAATTTGAAAGACTCTCTCCATCTATCCACTGTGTTTTTCGCTGTTCGTTTAGATCAGTAGCCTTTGTCTCAAGCAGGGTAAAATCCTTAAATTTAGCCCTCTCACACCAGTTACAAAGCGCGCTAAGCGTTGGCACAAAGTAGATATTTGGAATTTTTGAGTACCTATCCTTTGGTGTAAGTGCAAAGTCGCCATCCATATCTATATACATCGTATCTAAAAATAGCTCGCCGCCTGGATTTAGCGCGGTTTTTAGCTCTTTTAGCATCTTTATAGGATCGCTTCTATGATAGATGACACCAAGGCAAAAAATGGTGTCAAATTTCGCTGCGTATTCTGGCAAGCTCTCTACCCCAAGAAGCTCATAGTTGATATTTGAGCGGATAAATTTATTTAAAAACTTAAACTGTAAAAATGTATGCACGCTAGGATCAAAGCCAGTTATGCTTTTTGGGCCGTACCCAAGCATCTTAAACATATAATATCCATTGTTACAACCCACATCAGCCACGCACTTGCCAGCTAAATTTAGGTGGGGGGCAAGGATATTAAATTTAATAAAACTTTGCCACTCGCTATCTATATATATATCATCAAGTAAAAATGGCCCTTTTCGCCAAGGCTTTAGGCTAAGGGCGAGGTTATAAATTTCATCTTTGCTCGCAGCGCTTAGCTCTTTAAATTTGACATTTACGCTCTCACTAAGGCTAAATTCGCAATCAAAATTTGCTAAATTTTCTATCCTATTTAAAAATTGCTTTTGCTGCTCGTTAAATTTGCTAAGATCCACGCTATTTCCAGTCGACGATGTTGTGCGGACACTCTTTTTGGTAGGTGCCAGTCGCGTCATAATACTCTTTACAATCATTATAATATTGCGTCGAAACTCCGCGCTCGTTCATATAAAGACAACCATTGCAAAATAGCGCTATAAAGCCTAAAAATATAATCTTTTTCATGTGGCGGATTTTATCATAAATAAAAATTTTATGCTAGAATAGCGGGCAATTTTAGAGCCAAGTTTGGCTAAGATTAAGCAAAAAGGCATTTTATGCAAAGAAGAGATTTTTTTAAATTCAGTAGTTTTTTAGGTGCAGCAAGTCTGCTTCCAAGTGTCACTCTAGCTAGCGACGAGCCAGCAAACCCAGTAGTTAGAAATTTCGACGTAAATTTCAAACACCAGCTGCTTGAAAAGGGCAAAAGCTCAAGAATTTGGTTGCCGCTCCCACTAAGCACCACTTATCAGCAACTAACCCAAGACTACGTCATAAACACAACCGCTAAAAACGTTTATATCTCAGACACGCTAATACCAACAATGTATGGCGAATTTGAAGAAAATGAGCAAAGACCTATTTTAAATATCCAGTTTAAAATCCAAACAACAGAGCGCAATACCGACTTTAGCAAGGTAAATTTCGATCCAAATGAGAAGGTCGATCCTGCGATTTTGGAGTTTTTAAAACCAACTTCACACATACCAACTGACGGCGTCGTAAGAGCAAAAGCGCTAGAGATTATCGGCAATACTAAAGGCGATTTGGAGCGTGCAAAAGCGATATATACGTGGGTTGCAAACACTATGCAGCGTGATAATAGCATCCTTGGATGTGGCACAGGCGACGTTAAAGCCATACTTGAAAGCGGCAAACTAGTTGGCAAATGCACCGACATAAACTCAGTTTTTGTGGGACTTTGCAGATCAGTTGGCATCCCAGCAAGAGAAATTTTTGGTATCAGGGTTGGTCAGTCTAGATTTTCAGACCAGATGGGTAGCGCAAAAGACGGCGTGGCTAAAATTTCAGGCGGACAGCACTGCAGGGCTGAGTTTTACTTAAAAGGCTATGGTTGGATACCGGTTGATCCAGCTGACGTTACGAAGGTAAGACTGGGCGAGAAATTAACAAACGACGACGCTAAGATCAAAGCTATTAGGGACTATTGCTTTGGCAACTGGGAGATGTGCTGGATAGGCTTTAACTACGGCCGTGACTTTATCTTAAAGCCAACCCCAGAGCAAACTCCGCTAAACAACTTTGGCTATCCATACGCTGAGGTTGATGGCAACACACAAAACTACTATTCGCCAAAAGAATTTAGCTACGACTACGTCTCAACAGAGCTAAAATGAGAGCCTTTTGGCTGATACTAACATCCATAGGTAGTGCTATCGGCGCTACCTTGTGCTGCTTACCGGCACTTCTTTTCTTGCTTTTTGGCACTTCTTTTTCTTTTCTATCTTGGACACAAAATTTATACGAGTACCGCGTCCCTTTGAGCGTCGTGGCGGTTATTTGCTTTGTGATCTCAGGTGTGGCTTTATTTTACAAGCCAAAAAGTTGCAACCTAAGCTATAAAAAGAAAAAATGGATACTTATATATATACTTTTTGGAGTGATTTTGCTTTTACTCCTTACATATCCGGAGCTTTTAGGAGAAATTTATGCGTAAAATTTTAGTTTTAGCCCTTCTTGCACTTAGTTGCTACGCTGAGAAAACGATAGAGATTTTGGTGCCTAGCATGCACTGTCCGCTTTGCACGGCGATAGTAAGAAAGGCCGCACTTAGCGTTGAGGGCGTAAAAAAGGCAGACGTATCGCTAAAAGAGCGAAAAGCTGTCGTTGTAGCAGATGACAAGGTCGATGAAAAAGAGCTTTTAAAAGCGGTTGATGCGACTGGCTATAAGGGCGAGATAAAATAAATTTAATGGAGGCAAATATGTCAAAGAGCGAAGTTCTAACGAAATTTGAGACACTTGCAGCGATACCGCACTGCAGTTACGATACTGATAAGATGCGTGATTTTCTGGCTAGTTATGCAAAAGACAAGGGCTGTGAGGTCGTGGTCGATAGTTTTGGCAACGTTCATGCATTTAAAGGCAAGCCAAAAATTTGCTTACAGAGCCACTACGATATGGTTTGCATGGGCGATGCGCCAAAGATCGAGATAGTTTATGGCGATGATGGCTATATGAGAGCTAAAAACTCGTCTTTAGGCGCAGATAATGGCATAGGCGTGGCTATAATGATGCAGATGATAAGCGAATTTGACGACATTGAGTGCCTCTTTACAAACAACGAAGAGGTTGGCATGGTCGGAGCTGCTGGCTTTAACGGCGATCTAAAAGCCGATAAACTTTTAAATTTAGATAGTGAAGAGGACGACCGCGTAACTATCGGCTGCGCTGGCGGTATAAATTTATTTGCGACCATCGCGCTCAATAGCAAAAAAACAAAAGAGAGCACGCTTTATGAAGTAAAAGTGAGCGGCCTACCTGGCGGACACTCTGGCAACGAGATACATAAAAATATCCCAAATGCGATCAAGGTTTTGGCGGCATTTGTGACTAAAAATGGCTGCAGGCTTGTTAAATTTGAAGGTGGCGAGCGAAGCAACTCTATCCCAAGTGGCGCAACTGCACTAGTTTTAAGTGATAAGGAGCTAAAGAGCGAGTGTGAGAATTTAAGCGTGAAAAAGCTTGGCATGGGAGATGAAATTTTAGAAAACGGCGAGAAAATTTTAGCTCTTATTAACTCATTTTCACAAGGTGTAAGGGCCTATAACTGCGAGCTAGGCATCCCACAAGATAGCGTAAATCTCTCTTTAGCAAAGATCAAAGATGACGGCACGCTTGAAGTGGAGTTTTTCGCAAGGTCAATGAGCAAAGACGGCCTAAATAGAATGGAATTTGAAATTTCTGAGCTTGCAAAAGCGGTCGGTTTTAACGTCATTTCAAAAGATAGAAACCCAGCTTGGAAGCCTATAAATGATAAATTTGCAAACGACATCTTAGAAGAGCTTAAAATTTATAAGCCAAATGCAAGGATAACAGCTGTGCATGCTGGACTTGAATGTGGAGTGCTTTTGGAGAAAAAAGCAGGTCTTAGTGCATGCTCAATCGGACCAAATATCTACTCACCTCACTCTACAAGAGAGCACTGCGAAGTAGCTTCTGCACTTTTTATCGAAAAAGTCGTTCGCGGTATCGTTAAAAAATATAACTCATAAAAATAAAATTTGCTAGAAATTTCTAGCAAATTTTTCTATATCACCTTGTCCTTACTCTTACAAAGATCGTTTAATATGCACTCATGGCAAAGCGGTTTTTTAGCCTTGCAGGTGTAGCGTCCAAAAAGAACCATGCCTTGATGAAGCTTGCCAAGATCAGTTTTAAAGGCACGGCTTAGATCATCTTCGGTCGCTTCTGGCGTCTTTGCGCTGCTTAAGCCAAGTCTATGTGATACTCTAAAAACATGCGTATCAACTGCCATTACGTTTGCATTTGTTGCCTCTAAAAGCACGACGTGAGCGGTCTTTTGCCCAACTCCAGCAAGGGCTTTTAGCTTCTCTTCATCAAGCGGAATTTCTCCGTTATAAAGCTCAACCACGCTGTTTGCCATCTTGATCAAATTCAGGGCCTTATTATTAAAAAAACTGCATGAGTTTATCATCAGTTTTAGGCTGGCTAAATTTGCACTAGCTAGCTCAAAAACATCTTTATATGCTTCAAATAGGGCAGGTGTGATCAAATTTACCCTTTTGTCTGTGCATTGAGCTGAGAGCATGACGCAGACAAGAAGTTCATATAAATTTCTAAATTTAAGCTCGCTTTTGGCGTCTTTAAACTCTTCTAAAAGCCTCTTTTTTATCTCTAAAATATCTTTTTTTGTTCTCATTTGGCTATTTTACCTAAAATTGCAAGTTAAACGAAAAGTTACCGCATTATTTGATATAATCCTGCCCATAAAATCAATTTTTTAAAGGATTTATATGAAAAAATTTTTGTTTCCAGCAGTTTTAAGTTTAGCTGCAGCTGTCACTCTAAACGCAGCAGTAGTTGCAACAGTTGATGGCGATGCTATAAACGATAGCGATATCTCAGCTCTTTTGTCAGCGGCTATGCCAGGTTTTGACGCTAGCAAGCTTCAACCAAATGAGAAAAAACGTATAATCGACGATCTAATCAATAGAAAACTCCTTTTAAAAGACGCAAAAGCGACAGGCATTGAAAAAGATGTTGATTACATCAAGGCTGTAAAAGCTGCACAAGAAGGCATCGCAGTTGAGCTTTATATGAGAAAATTATTTGACGGTATAAAAGTAAGCGATAGCGATTTAAGAGATTTTTACAACAAAAACAAAGCTAGCATGAACCAACCAGCTCAAGCAAGAGCAAGACATATCTTAGTTGAAGATGAAAAAACAGCAAACGACATCATCGCTCAACTTAAAAATTTAAAAGGTGAGGCTCTAACTAAGAAATTTGCAGAGCTAGCAAGCCAAAAATCAATCGACAAAGGCTCAGCAGCACACGGCGGCGAGCTTGGCTGGTTTGGTCAAAGCCAAATGGTAAAACCTTTTGCAGACGCAGCATTTTCAATGGCTAATGGCACAGTTTCAACTAAGCCAGTTAAAACTCAGTTTGGCTACCACGTTATCTTAAAAGAAGATGGCAAAGCTGCTGGCACTGTAAGCTTTGAACAAGCAAAACCAGAGATCGAGCAAGCTGTGAAAATGGAGAAATTCCAAGCTGCTGTTAGACAAAAAAGTGAAGCTCTACGCCAAAAAGCAAAGATAGAATACAAATAAAATTTGGAGGATAAAATGGGCGTTTTGGATATCGTAAAACCTGGTGTTTTAAGCGGAGATGATGTAACAAAACTTTATGCTTATGCCAAAGAGCAAGGTTTTGCAATACCTGCTGTAAATGTCGTAGGCAGCGACTCAGTAAATGCTGTTTTAGAAGCGGCAAAGGTTGCTAACTCGCCTGTTATCGTTCAGTTTAGTAATGGCGGTGCAGGTTTTTACGCTGGTAAAGCCTGCGAAAATGCAGCCGTTCTTGGTGCGATCGCTGGAGCAAAGCATGTTCATCTGCTTGCCAAGGCTTATGGCGTGCCAGTCATTTTACACACTGACCACGCTGCTAGAAAGCTTTTGCCTTGGATAGACGAGCTAGTAAAAGCAAGTCATGAGTATAAAAAAACTCACGGCGTGCCACTTTTTAGCTCTCACATGCTTGATCTTAGTGAAGAGAATATCAACGAAAATTTAAGCACGTGCGAGAAGTATCTAAAAGAGCTTAGCGAGCTTGGCATCAGCCTAGAGATCGAGCTAGGCGTCACTGGTGGCGAAGAAGATGGCGTAGATAACACAAGCGTTGATAACGCACTTCTTTACACTCAGCCAGAGGATGTCGCGCTTGCTTATGAAAGACTAAGCAAGATAAGCGATAAATTTAGCATCGCAGCTAGTTTTGGTAACGTTCATGGTGTCTATAAACCGGGCAATGTCGTGCTAAGACCAGAAATTCTTAAAAACTCACAAGCTTATGTCGCTAAGAAATTTAACACAAAAAGCGACAAGCCAGTAAATTTTGTATTTCACGGCGGTAGCGGCAGTGAGCTAAAAGATATCAAAAATGCTGTAAGTTACGGCGTTATCAAGATGAACATCGACACCGATACGCAGTGGGCTTTCTGGGACGGCGTGCGTGAGTATGAGGCTAAAAATAGAGCATACTTGCAAGGGCAGATCGGCAACCCAGAGGGCGATGATAAGCCAAATAAAAAATACTACGATCCAAGGAAATGGCTAAGAAGTGGCGAGGAGAGCATGGTTAAGCGTCTTCAGATTGCTTTTAGCGACTTAAACTGCCTAAATAGGAACTAATCCTATGCAAAATCAAAATGATTTTAGTGAGCTAAGCGTGCCAAAAGAGCGCCAAGCTCACTCTTTCTTTGTCTTTTTTAAAGTTATCTTTATCCCTTTAGCTATCTATATCTTGGCGATACTAGCCTATCTTGGCGTTATAAATTTTCAGATGAAGCTTCACACCATCGTGATGATGGGCATTATACTCTTTGTCGCTTTTATATTTTCACGCCACAGCGCCTTAGTGGCTTACTCAAATTTCTTAGCAAATGCCAAAGACTACAAGATAAGGCTAAAAGAATTTATCATTGCTCATCTTTTTGAAATTTCAGGCGTCAAAAAGGCAAACGCTAAATTTGAAGATTTTTTCGAGAGCTATACAAGAAATTTTAGAAATGACAACCTAGCAAACATCGGTCAAGCAGTCTTTCCTATGCTTGGAATTTTGGGCACATTTATCAGTATCGCTATCTCTATGCCAAGCTTTAGCTCAAGCACCGCAAACGGACTTGAAAAAGAGATCGCTATACTGCTAAATGGCGTAGCTACAGCGTTTTATGTATCGATATATGGCATATTTTTAGCGCTTTGGTGGATGTTTTTTGAAAAGATCGGCATTAGTAAATTTGAGAGATTTTACAGCGAGCAAAAAGAGCTAAGCCGTGAGTTTTTCTGGCAGGAAAATGAGCTAAATGCAAATTTCATGAAAGCAAGTGTAGGCTACTTTAAAGATAGTCACGACGCCTTTAAAATGGTGCTTGATGATAAATTTGTAAAAGAGCTAAGCGAGCAGACAAATGAGAAATTTAACAGCCTAAAAGAGCTTTGTGAGGTTGAGAAAAATATCATCAATCAAAGCAAGGCAGAGCTTAGTGCAAGTTTAAAAATGCTAAATGAATCTGGGCTAAAACAAGATGAATTTGTAAAAATCCACTCCGATATATTAAAGGCGGTTGGCGCGTTTTCTAATGCCTTTAAAGATATGGAGGTTAAAATTTTAACCGAGCATGCAAAGCTTGGCGAAATTTTTAGTAGAAATTTAAACGCTACAAAAGAGAGCCAGCTTAAATTTGAGCAGACCATCAAGAGTTTTGACGCCATTTTAAAAGAATTTTCTCTCTCTTTGATGAAAGAGCAAAACGAGGCATTAAAGGCATTTAGGACCTCGCTCGTGGAGAGTGCTACGATATTTAAGGCAGCGTATGAGCAAGAGGGTAGGAGCTTGGAGCGTGAAAAAGAGCGCGAGAGCCTCATTGCTGAGCTTAAGAAGAACATAGACGAGATCGATAAAGAAGCAAATTCTGTAATAGAAAAGATCGAAAATCTAGTGCAATGAAAATAGACAAAAATAACGAAGATCAATCGAGCTTTTGGGTTTCGTACGCGGACTTGATGGCGGGTCTGCTCTTTGTTTTTATGCTGCTAATAGGCGCTGTCGTCGTAAAATACGTCCTAACTCAAAACACCCTTGAAAATAAAGAGCAAGCTATCATCGCAGCTTTAGCAAATTTAAAAGACGCTCAGGGCAAGAATTTCACACTTGAAGAGCTAAATGACGCCCTAAAAAGCGAGCTTTCAAAGATAAGCGACGAAAACATAAATTTAAAAAAATCAAATGAAATTTTTGTCATCCAAATAGACGCCCTAAAAGATAAACTAGCCCAGCTCATAGAGGAAAACAAAGACGCAAATGTGAGCATAAAAGAGCTAAATGCTAGCATTTTTGATCTAAATCAAAAGATGATCGTGCTAAATGATGAAATTTCATCAAAAGATAAAGCGCTTAGCGATGCAAATGCAAGTAGCGAGAAAAATTTAGCCAAGATCGCCTTTTTACTCGAGCAAGTAAGCAAAAAAGAGGCTAGATATGACGAGCTTTTAAGGGATCTAAACGTCACTCGTGACAGGGTCAAAAACCTAACTGGCATAAGGGTAAAAGTGATCTCCGCCCTAAAAGATAGGCTAGGATCTAGCATCGAGATCGATCCAAACTCAGGCGCGCTAAAGCTTAGCTCATCAGTGCTTTTTGATAAGGGTAGTGCGGTCTTAAAAGAAGAGGTCAAAGAGGAGCTAAAGGCCACGCTTAGTAAGTATTTTGACGTGCTTTTAAATGATAAAGAGATCGCCTCAAATATCGATCAGATTGTCATAGAGGGCTTTACAGATAGCGATGGAAGCTACATTTATAACCTAGAGCTTTCGCAAAAAAGAGCCTACGCGGTGATGGAGTTTATAAACTCATTTAGTGACGATGCACGCCTTAGAAAGCTGCTTGTCGCAAGTGGGCGAAGCTACAACGAGCTAGTTTTTAAAGACGGAGCCGAGGACAAGGACGCTTCAAGGCGTATAGAGATCAAATTTTCACTCTCAAACAAAGAGGCTATCAACGAGATAGAGAAATTTTTGGAGTTTAAGGGTGATTGATAAAATTCGCTTAAGAGGGCGAGAATTTTGGCTTTTAAGAGACGATCTGCTAGGCGAGTTTAACGGCAACAAAGCAAGAAAGCTAGAGTATTTTCTAAAGGCTGATCTTGGTGGCGTCAAAGCCATCGTATCTCACGGCTCAAGCCAGTCAAACGCTATGTATAGCCTAAGTCTTTTTGCCAAGCTAAAAGGGCTTAAATTTTACTACGTCGTCTCTCATCTTAGCTCAAATTTAGAGCAATATCCAGTTGGAAATTTCAAATTTGCACTTGAAAATGGTATGGAAATTTTTGTAAAAGAGGAGCGTGAGAAATTTGCTAAAGAGCTAGCAAAGAGTAAAAATGCACTTTTTATAAACGAGGGCGTGGCGCAAAGTGAGGCTGAGTTTGGCTTTATCACGCAGGCACGTGAGATAAATGAGTGGAGCAAAAAAAGCGGCATAAGGCCTGATATATTCTTGCCCTCAGGCACTGGCACAAGTGCATGCTACCTAGCAAAGCACACCGATCTTAGGGTCTTTACAGCCCCTTGCGTAGGAGACAGCGACTATCTCAAAAAGCAAATTTACGAGCTAGATAAAAACAGCAAAGTGCAAATTTTAAATCCCCCAAAGAAGTATCATTTTGGAAATTTATATAAAGAGTTTTATGAAATTTGGCTTGAAGTGTGCAAAAGTGGCGTGGAGTTTGAGCTTATTTACGACCCAGTGGGCTTTATGACGCTTTTTGCAAATTTAGACAAGCTTGGGAGCGAAATTTTATATATCCACCAAGGCGGAATTTTAGGTAACATTACACAAAAACAAAGATATGAGAGAAAACTAAAAATAAAGGATCATAAATGAAGTTTTTACACAGCAGCGACGCTGACTTTGAGAGTAAATTTTCACAGCTTGTTAGGCGAAGTGACAATGATATGAGTGCCGTGATGCCAGTGGTTACAGGTATCATAGACGAGATAAGAAAAGATGGCGATAGTGCGCTTTTTGCACAGATAAGTAAATTTGATAAATTTAATGTCACAAGCAAAAACGACATAATAATCGACGTAAAAGAGATGGAAGCGGCCTACAACTCGCTAGATAACGCCCTAAGAGTGGCTCTAAATTTAGCCCACGACAGGATAAAAAGCTATCACGAGCGCACAAAGCCAAGCGACTGGACCTATAAGGATGAGCACGACATCTTACTTGGTGCTAAATACACTCCGGTTGATCGCGCTGGCCTTTATATCCCAGGCGGTAAGGCGGCCTATCCTAGCTCGCTTCTTATGAATGCTATCCCAGCAGTCGTTGCTGGCGTAAAAGAGATCGTTGTCTGCACCCCAGCGCCAGGTGGCAAGGTAAATCCTCTGCTTCTTGCAGCGATGCATCTATGTGGCATCAAAACAGCCTTTAAAATAGGCGGTGCAAGTGCGATCGCAGCGATGGCTTACGGCACAGCGACCGTGCCAAAGGTCGACGTCATCACAGGACCTGGCAACATCTACGTAGCGACTGCTAAAAAGCTAGTTTATGGCGACGTAAATATCGATATGATCGCTGGTCCAAGCGAGATAGGCGTGATCGCTGATGATAGTGCGGACCCTCGCCATATAGCGATCGATCTACTCTCACAAGCCGAGCATGACGAGATCGCAAGTGCCTTTTTGATAACGCCAGTGGAGGCCTTTGCAAGGGCAGTGCAAAGACACATAGAGGATGAGCTAAAAACTCTAAAACGCGAACCAATCGCAAGTGCTAGTATGAGAAACAAAGCTGCTATTATCGTCGCAAAAGACTTGCAAGAGTGCTTTAAGCTGATGAACGAGCTTGCAGTGGAGCACCTAGAGATCGCTACAAACGACGCTTTGAGCTATATGGACGAGGTAAAACATGCTGGAGCGATATTTTTTGGACACTTTACGCCTGAAGCGATGGGCGACTACATCGCAGGACCAAACCACACCTTGCCAACTGGCGGAAGTGCGAGATTTTACTCACCGCTTGGAGTTGAAAATTTCATGAAGCGAAGCTCTATCATCTCAGTTAGCAGAAAAGGAATCATGCATCTTGGCAAACCATGCATGCAGCTAGCCGAAGCTGAAGGACTAACAGCCCATAAAAGATCAATCGCCGTGAGGTTAGAGGATTAAAAAATGAAATTTGATTTTAGAAAATTTAAGATTTTCTAAAATCTTTTTAAAAATATTTTTTGCTTTAAGAAATATTTTTGCAATATTGTTAAAAGCCCATATTTCAATTCGTTCTAGTCTTGATGTGCCTTAATCGTGTCAAGACTAGCTTTTATAGCTTCTTTATCTTCAGTCTTCACTCCAGTAAAATGTCCATAAACTTGCTCTAACATTTTCATAGATGAATGTCCTAATGCCTCTTTAATAATTAATGGATTAACCTTATCGTTGAGTAATAAACTAGCATAGGTATGTCTAAGGCTATGAAATCCTGCATAAGGTAAATCTAAAGCATTACATAAGTTCTGAAATGCTCTACCTAGTCTCTGGTAAGACATGGTAAATCCCTTGAAGTCAGTGAACTCTGTTAGGATATCTTTAGGTATATAGACAACTCTAGGTTTATTAGTCTTGGTAGGATGTAACCCACCAGTATTAATGGCTATTGTCTTAGATATAGAGATAAACTCACTAGATATATCTTTAGATGTCAGTGCAAGTATCTCTCCTATTCTAGCTCCAGAATAGAAAGCTAATAATAATACAAGTCTAAGCTCACCCTTAGCACTATTAATCAATCTAGGTATATCTTCTTTAGAATATACAACTCTAGTCAAGCTCTGTTTAGTATTTACCTTTATATTATAGACTGGATTAAAGGTAATAATACCTTGCTTTATAGCATACCTAAAAGCTTTACTAAGTACCATTAGATAATTCTTAATAGTATTAGAGCAATAGCCTTGCTTAGATAGCATAATCGAGAACTTTTCTATATCTATGACAGTGATCTCTTGAATACTTCTATCCTTAACCATCTTCTTTATACTAGATATAGTATAGATAATATTCTGCAGAGAAGAATTACGTAAATAGTTTTCGTCTAGTTCTAGGGATAAATCTAAGGCATCGAAGAGCATCAGTTCTCTAGGTTTATCTTGCATAAGTTTAGGTATCAATTCTACTCTAGCATAGTTAAGATTAGTCTTATTCCACTCTAATTTTAAACTCTGTCTGTATCGCTTACCTCCCTTGACATAATCAGCATAAATAATATTATTACGCTTGTATAGTTTCATTGTTAAACCTTTCTTGTAGTAAGGCATCTCTATCCCAAACTAATATCCTATCTGAAATTTTCTTATAATGAATATTAGGGAGATAGATAGCCTTAAATACTCTAAGCCTAAGAGCATTAGGAGTGATACCTAATAGCTCTGCAGCTTGAGTATTACCCTTGATCTTTTTAGGATACATTCTCTGTAACTCTCTTAGTTCTAGGGTATCTACAATTTTAGATAAAGATAAATCTAAAGCTCTTGTAAATATACTAAGAAGTTCAGATTCACTCATATTAGTTCTCGCTATCTGCGAAGACATGAGCCTTAACTATAAAGATAGTCTTATCACTATCTTTTCTTATTCTAGCATTTTGTTCAGCAGCTTCTTTCTCAGCATTCTCTTCTTTCAAGAATGCTTTATGAAAATGTTGCCTATCTTCATTTACTATCCTGACTTCATAAAACTTTTTCACTTTTACTCCTTTATTGAAAATCCGAGACTATAAAGTATTCGCCTCTCTGTAACTGATTTACCATCTATGCTAGTGATCTCTAAGGTATCTTGAAATGACTTTCTAGTAGATGTAGGCATAGACCAATCACCATCTGTCTTTAGCTCCCAATGCCATAAGACATTATCACCGAAGGCATCTAGATATACATCATGAGCTGTCTTAAAGCTTACAGCTATCCCATTAGATAGGTAATAGATCTCTTCAGATTGATTAGTTTCTACAACTTTAGGTAGATATTTATCATTATCTTCTAAAGATCGTCCTGCATCAGACTTACGTACTAAGACATCGTCTTCAACGAACTCCATCTCAATAGGTATTCTAAACCCTTCCCAGTAAGCTGTAAGTAGTATCTTATCTGTAGTCTTACTAGGAGCATATAAATCTCTAGCTTCTTCAATAGTCATAGGACCATTGTAAGGTGTCAGCTTATTAGTTGTAGTATCTAGAATGTAATGTTGCCATAAGACATCAGTAACCTTAACGTACTCTCTTTCAGCTTGTTTTATATCTATAGTGCCATAGTCTGATAAGAAGTATTCTCCTTGTTGTAGCCCAGTAACTACTTCAAAGTACATTAGTGGATCTATAGTTTGTCTTTCTCTAAACCTATGTATTAATAGATCTCCATCTGAAAACTTACACATTTAGTAACTCCTTATTCTCGTAGATATTCCCTAAGATTTTTATATTATCTACTTCGTTAAAATACTCATTGTAGTGGTCTTTAACTCTAAGTACATAGCTAGTAGCATCTTTATCCCACTCAACAACGCCTACATAGTTCTGACGAGAAGCTGAGAAGCTAACGATATAGCCTGTATATATCTCATTACCATCCATATCGTAGTACTCAGTGAACTCTAATAGTTCAATCTTATCTTTAGGATAGAGATCTAGAATAAGATCAGTATCTCCATAGTATTCTGGTAAGGCATCTTTCATTGGTACAGCAACAGTTTCTATAAGCCCTGCTTCATTGAACTTTACACTTACTACTCTAAGTATCTTCTTCTGAGCAGGATAATAAAGCTTATACTTGATGTTTCTCATTATTAGTCCTTTCTTAACCCTTTTCTTAAGGCATCTAAAATGTAGTAAGAGAGATCAAAATCTCCATCATCAATTCCTTTAAGTGTAGAAGCTTCTACTCTATTAAAGGCTATTTCTTTAATCTTATTCTTAATAGCTTCCTCATTCTTTTTCAGCATATTCTGGACTAAAGTATTGATATATGTAGCTCTCTTATAAGTAGCTGGTCGATAGTACCTATCACTGGCATTTGGTTCAATGCTATACCCAAACAATGAGTAGCTAGATATGAACTCTCCATCTTTAACTAGCTTCCTTAGTTGCTGTAAGGCTTTCTCTACAGCTTCAGGGTTCTCTTGAAAGATAACTTTTAAAAACTCTCCTGATATTGAACCATAGACAGCTTCAGAAATAAAGTCCTTTATGTTAGTAAATTGACTTATCTGTTTATCTAGATAGCTTCTTACACTCTGCTTGCATATCTCTTTAATATCACTCTCAGAGATATAGTCCTCTACGTTTATAGTTAGTTCCATTCGTTCTCCTCAAATAGAGTATTAGCTTTAGTTTCCATTAGTGGTAACTCATTGAATAATCTATCAGCATAAGGCTTTAGCTCTTCTTGGATAATTCTTAGTTTGAGTTTCTCTGCTTCTTCGTCAAACGTTTTGCTGTTCTCCATAGATAAGAGTGTATTGAAGTCAATAGCTTTCAGTTTAAGCTCTCTCATAAAGTCAATACATCTACTAAGTAATGGGAACTCTCCTTCGACTATGCTGAGTATCTCACCATACATGTTCGGATACTTAACTAAGTTATTCATAATCTCATAAGGATAAGCTGTAGCTTCAGATATATGTTTAGTTATATCCTCTTCTATAGTTCGTGATCGTCTAAACTTTTCTAGATACCATCCTTTAGAGATATATCTCTTAACAGTCTCTTCAATCTCTTTCTCAAACATCAGTTCTCCTTTAGTTTAAATCCAAGAGCGTATATAGGCTTCCATCTAAAAGTATCGTGTTTAGATGCATATTCTTTCTCTAACTCAGCTCTAGTTATTCTCTTAGGGTACATTGAGTACTCTTTAGAGATATAGTCGTATATCTCGAAGTACCATAAGACATCTCTTTCGTTGATGAAATCTTTATCTACCTCTTCGATAGCAGTAGGACTTGTATATTCAAACTTATAATTGGTTTCGTCAATGTCTGTGATTGTATATGTCATTGGACATAACCCTTCTTCAGAGTCTTTAAATACAAGAGTATCTCCTACTTTAAACTTAGTATCTCTATCGGATTTAACTCTATATGTACCATCTTCGAAATCCCAAACATCTTGATTTATCTTACACCACTTACCCTCAGATCGATAGTATGTTTCTATTGTCTTACCTTCTTCGTAAGCAGTAAGTATCTTAATCTTCTCTTCTAGATTCATTTTCTTCTCCTCGAGGGATCCTAAATCCCATACTAAACATAGGCTCATACGTTTCGTTAGCCCAACCTTTAATCTCACCTAGCTTCATCATAGTTGGAGCTAAGGTATATCTATCCTCTTTCTTATAGTGAATAACGTGCCACCAATAGACATCATTGATGTTTCTATAGTTAGCATCTACAGCTTCTACAGGAGTATGGATAGCATCTCCCTCGAATAGGTAATCTCCATTTTTAGTAAAACCTTTTACTGTTACTATCTCTGGTTCAAGCTTACCTTCATCAGCTATATGTACTAACTTATCTCCTATCTGAAAGGTAGTATCAGGGTTCTTATTAGGCTTAACTCGATACTCATACATACCGAAATCTAATTCACCAGTTAGCATATCTTCCCAGTCGTCTTCTTCGCCATCAGTTTCAGAATACTGAATAGTTAAACCTTTATCCATAGCTCGGATAATCTCGATTTTTTCTTGTAAGTTGTTCATTATTGTTCTCCATTTAGGTATCTACCTTTTAATATTTTTAGAATATCTTGCTTAGTAAATTTAGACTTCTTATGTAGTTCTATCTTGCTAAGCCAATATTCATCTAGCTTTCTTCCATAGTATTCGAAAGCTTCAGCTTTAGTCGCAAAAGGTTCGTAAGGCTCAAGTTCATCGAATACCCAGACACCATTAACCATTCGCTGACTTTCTTGTTGCCTAACTAATGCTTCGCCTTTAGTCATATAAGTATCCTTACTTAAGAAGGGGATTTACTCCCCTCTTATTGTTTTAAAGAAATCTCTGATAGCTTGTTTTCTAGCTTCTTCGTCTTCTGTTTTATAGACTACGATCTCGCAGAGTTCTTTAAACAATAAAAGATCTCTGTCTTGTTCTTCATCTTTAGCAGCAAGAGTTGCATAGCCAGCTATATCTACCCAGTGGTCTTTAAAGTTACCATTACCACAGACTATTCTTGCAATCTTATGTAAGATCATATCTAAGGCTTCTGCCTTAGCTGGAGTTAAGTCTGACTGTAAATGAGCTTCGCAGACATCCTTAAGTATCTGAGAAATCTTACTGACTAATCTATAGTCACCATGAGTATCCTGTCTCTCGTTTAGAACTTCCTCGATCATTTCTTACCTTTCAATAATTTTTTTAGAGTATAAGAACTTGTATAAGTCACTTTACTAATTACTCGTCTTTTACCTTTTAAATCGGTAATAGGCACTTTAAGTAACTTGAAGTGACCTATGGTGGGGAAATTAAGCTTTCCTTCTTTCTGTAAGATCTCTCTAGCTAACTCGAATGTCTTAGATAGAGTAATTCTCGTACCCTTCTTAGACATACCTGACCTAGAGGCTACTTCGTCGATAAAATCCTTATATAGCATTTATTCCTCCTTGTATTTAGTATGAGCATAATGAAGTAAACCTAGGGCATCACTTCTGCCATCTAGTAAGCCTCCCTTAGCTCCATAGATAGAAGCATTAGGGTAAAGCTTGATTAAGGTATTAGCTATAGTTTTCTTATCAGCTTTAGCTGGGATACCTATAGCTTTCTGCCAAACTTGCGGAGAGACCATAATGTAAGGGATTTCAAGTGCTTGAAGTACTCCTTCTATCTCTCCTAATCTCTGTCCGAAACTAAAAGTAGAACTAACACCTTGCTTAGGCATAGAATGAACTTTCTCCACAATACATAGATCTACCTTATTAGATTTCAAGGCATGGATATAGCCTTGTAAGTTTTGGGATTTAAAGTCTATAAATGTAAGGGGAGAAGTTTCTATAACTAAAGCACCGTTAGATCCAGGATCTATCGCTGCGTACATTACGATCTGAAAGGATTGTCAGCTGTCTGAACTTTTATATCTTTAGAAGCTTGTGCTGCATTAGCTGTAGATTTACTAGCTTTCCAAGCTTCAACATCAGCGATTGTAAGACCATCGTCATAGCGATTGTTCTCAGCATACTTTTTATCTTTTTCAAGTTGTACACCTACTGCTGTACCAGATACGATCTCACTAGCTGTAGCACCATCTTCTCTGTAAAAGCCCATAATCTCACGTTGTTCTCTGATCTCACCATTGTATTTAGAATATCTAAATCTAATATTGACTTTAACAGGTAAGTCATTGAACTGATCTAGAACATCAAATGACTCTTCTTTCTGATCACGTCCTACTTTATGTACCTCTTTTACAGGGTCATTAACATTTTGAATACCTGCAATAACACATAGTTTATTGAAGATATTTCTCTGAAAGTTTTCACTTCCATCGTTGTTATCTAGTTTAAGTCCATACAATGTAGTTTCACTGCCTTGATATAGTACATTGAAGTTTAGGCTTCTAGCACCATGATCATTGACTTTAACACTGACGAACTTAATAACTACGTCGTAAATACCACTCTTAGTGATAAACTCTTTTCCGTTTTCTGCAATAGCTTTTTTATCTATGCTTGCTGTGAAGAAACTCATTTTAACTCCTTATAGTATATATTCTTCAATTTCGTTTTTAGCATTTACTAGCTTGTTGAGATATTCATTGATATCAAACTCGTTTATTCCGACCTTATCTGGTAAGTCTTTCAATGTTGTTCTAGCTGGATACTTGAATGAAGTAAAATAGACAACTAACTTACCACTGGATTTCTCTATAAATAAACTATCGTTTACTATAGATAACCAACTGCCTGCTTTAGCGAATTGACCTTGAGCAGGTATAATATGCCTATCACTCTTCTCGTCTACCATTGTATGAGCTACAATGACTACTGATACTCCATTGGCTATCAGAACATTCTCGATATAGTTATTTAAATCTAGAGTATCAATATTGTTCTGTTCATGGATTTTAAAGCCTGTATATTTAACAGAGTTATATCTAGTCATTGCTGCATAGAGTTGAGTGACAGTATCGATAACTATGAACTTCGGAAACTCTTTAAACTTTTCCTTATATGCTTTTATCTTGTCATTGATAAAAGTTATTACACTCTCCATGCCTTCATAGTTTTTAAAATTAGCATGGGGTACATTAAAGCTATACTCTTTCTTATCGAAGTTTATAACCAACGCATTTTTTATCTGAGAAGTTAGGGTAGATTTACCACTAGCTTCATAACCGCTTACAAGTATTTTAGTACTCAATTATTTCTCCTTTAATCTGTAATCTGAATAGAGTAGATAGACTAACTTAGGATCTTCTACACCTTTAAGATAAGTCTCAGCAATCAATCTAAGGTAGTCTTCAATGAATTGCATATCCTCATCGGTAATAACTTGAGTAACAGGGATCACTTGAGAAGGGTAGTCTTTTAAAGGCTTACCAGTCTTCTCACTTACTCTGCCAACTATATTATTAGTTATCCATACAATGCGAATACGATTAATATCTACTCCCATCTTTCTATAGATATAGGCATAAGTAAGTAATTGCCATTTATAGTTATTAGGCATATAAGTTTCGTCTATACTTGTCTTAGATGTAGTTTTAAAATCTATAAGAGTATCACCGATGACTGCATCAGCTGTTCCTGCTGCATAAACATTATCTACAATCTTACAAGCTATAGCTTCTTCACTTCTATTTGGTATCCCGAATACTCTTAGATAATCTATAAGTGCTTGACCCATAGGTATAAACTGATCTTTTATATATTCTTTATCTATTTCTGGATTAGATTGAGAATCTATATAAGCATACAATTCATCTTTATCTACTGCTTTAGTTTTAATATAGCTCTCTGCTATTCTATGAACGCATGAGCCTAGTACAGTAGATGTACTACCTTCGAATATCTTATTGCCTAAGACATTCTCTTGATACCACTCCCATTTCTTTTCAGTAAACTTAGCTACACTAGATGGACTTATTCTGAAACTTCCTTCAGGCAAGAGATCTAAGTAGTTCTCTTGATAATTCATAGGTTTTAATGGAGTCATTGTACTTCTCCTGTCTCTCTTGTTTCTATGAGCATTTCTTGCTTCTCTTCATCAGAAGCTCTCTCAAAGTATTCAAGAGCCATACCTATAGCTTGCTCTCTAGAGATTTCGATCTCAGTTTCTATCTCACATAGATACTCATTTACCTGAATTATCTTTACTCTGTTCGTGAACATACAACTCCTTTCTTGACTGCAAGACCTAAGTCATAGACCTTATTCTTTACTGCAGTAGCTGTAAGGCTATTAGGTAAAGTTCTTAGAAGATACGAGAACTGTCTTTTAGACATTGCTGTCTTAGGATCAGCACAATACATTATCTGTTTTACCTCTGAATCTGTCCATCTATGCTTTTTAGCTTTAGGCTGATTAAAAGGGTTATTAGTATCTTTAACTTCGCTAACAGGTTTTAGTATCTCACTCTTTATGTCTTGAACAAGATTAGAAGATGTCTTAGTACTATTATCTTGAGACATTAGAATAGATACAATCCTTCTTACGCTAGACATGAGCCTAATTAGCTCATCAATTATTTCTGATTGCAAGTTTTCTCCTTTAAGTTTTTATAGTTTCTTGTTTCGCCTACGAATAAGTGAGCTTTATACTTCATACGAGATATTGCTACGTATGTTAGTTTTAGAAACTCCTCTACACTAATAGGTTTATTGTAGTTGTTATATCTCGTAGGTTTTCGATATAACTGCTTGTATATATCTGTAGCATCTATGAATACTTCATCTAAAGTCATGCCTTGAGCTTTATGAATAGTGCTAGCATAGGTATGCTTAGGATGCATATAAGTATCTGCTATACTCCAATAACATTCAGGATTAGTTCTAAGGACTTCATCTAAGATGCATTTCTCTTGCTTTTTACTCTTACAGATACGAAATCTAACAGATTCTCCATCGTTACTAATAGCATGAATATCCCAGATACCTTCACTAGATCTCTGAACGTCATAGATTTCAACTATATCACCATTCTTACAATAGCCTATAGGTTTATCCAAGACTAATAGATCACCTACAGAATAAAGTTCTTTATCAGCTAAAGCCTTGTTATAACTATCTATAACACTATTGCTATAGCCTAGTATTCTTTTAGAACTATTGCACTCTAGATAAGCTTTACAGAAATCTTTATGGCTATCGTACAAGATAATGCTATCTGGTAAATCTTTTCTAAAATCTGGTAATTGCTTAGATTTAATACTAGATCTAAGAGACTCTAGATACTGATGTAGTTTTTGATCACTGATAGATTGTCGCATCTGTTGAGTTAAAACAACCTCCATGTCAGGCTTAATGTCTGCTTTAAGACCTATAGCAGATAACTGACATTCATCTCCTACAAGCAAGATATGCTTATAGCTTCCATTTAAAGCCTTCTGATAGACTTTATTAGGTAGCATAGACATTTCATCGATTATTAGAAGATCAGCTTCTATAGGCTCTCTAATATCGCTTAGATATTGTTCTATCCCATTACGTGTCATATTGAAACCTAAAGCACTATGAGTTGTATATGCCTTAGTACCTATAGAAGCTTGAAGATTATTTTTAGCTTTATGAGTAGTAGCTGTTACTAATACAGATCCTTTATAGTCTTTAACTATCTGAGATAGTACAAAACTTTTACCAGTGCCTGCAGCACCTCGAAGGACAACTATTCTATTAGGTTTAGGACTGTCTGAAGTGAAGTAGTCATAGATTTTTACTTGTTCTGGAGTAAGTCTGATACTCTTGTCCATAGGCTTAAACCATTCTCTCTATCTACATACCACTCACCATTTTTAAAGAGATAAAAGTAATCAATCATATCGTCACCTTTCTCATAATTAGCTAATTGAGTATGCTTAGGTGCTACAGTATTCCAAGGTTCTCCTCTGTCTCTATAATAAGCTACAGTAACATCTTCTTCAGGTTCATCGAAGTCATGCTTACCTTTAGGGATTAGGTTTTCTCTTAGACTTGATATATCACCCAAGTTAAGTAGCTCATCTACCTTCTCGGGATTTTTATAATAAGTATCCAGCATATAACCTACATATTCTGGATAGCCATCCCAGTGACAATAGATAAACTTAACATCATTGGATTTATCGTCTAATTTACCTATATAACTTCTTGTACTCATTTCCAGTTCCTTATCTGATTTATAATCGTATTTTCGAATCTTTTAGACTCCATAGGTACTTCCCAGTATTCATTAATCTCATTCATAAGTGAGATAATCTCTTCTGTACTCATACCTAAATCCCTAGCATGTTTAGCTGCTCGTATAAGGCTTACACTACCTTCACCATCTCTAGCATTAAACGCATAGTTGAATGTATCTAGAGGAGAAGATAGTAGAGCTTGCTTTTGAGCTTCATTTAAAGTACTAACAACTTGAGGAGCTTTAGCTTCATCATTAGCTTGAAGTAGATGTTCTCTTACTTCTATGCAAGATTTATTAGTAACAGAAAGAATGTTTCTATCACTATAGCTATAGAATATCTGAGATTTAGGGAGTATATCTGCATCTAAGCTTAGATATTCGCAGATACTTTTAATGAAGGCTTTATAAGTCTTCTCGTCTAAATCTACGAAGCTGTCTAACTCTAAGAGTACTCTAAACTTATAAGCATTAGTTGGATCACTAGTCCTTACAATATGGTGATTGAAGTTAGCTAGTATCTCATGAGTCTGCTCATCAGTAAATAGACTCTTATCAATATCTAAGCATATCCACTTAGCTCCACTATCTACACTAGCTTTAGATCTCACTCCATTCTTAAATCTAAATGGAGAATAGGCATAGTCTTTAGTGAGCATATCACCAAGAGCTTTAAAATCAGTTTCTGCATAGGTAAATCCACTAGAACACTTTTTAGCTCTCTCTTCTTTAGAGCCACTGCAAGCTAGGTAACTAACACCTAGAGCATTAGTTTTTATAATCTTGGTATATTCAATACCATTTTCTAAAGCTCTATAGATACCACTTTCATCATAGCTTCCTGCAAGAGTAGCTAACTCTTTTAGTTTATTAGCTATGCCAGAACTACCTTGAATATACCCTAGCTTTTTAAGTAAGTGAATATTGACGAAACACTTGTTATCCTCGAGTAGTTGTTGTACTAATCCTACGAATAACTCGTAGGGTTCTTTTACTAGCTCTATCTCGAAGTTTCTCATATCTTCATCTAATAGCTCACAAAACTTACAAGCATCTACATAGTCTTCAGCTTCAATAGTATCTTTACCTCTAAATAGAGCTATTGCTCCACTTAGCTTTAGAGCCTTCCATTGTAAGTGAGATCTAACTATCTTAGATATAGGATACTGTTTCTTTATAGTCTCTGCGGTAGCTTCGTTATACTCTTTATATAAAGTAAAGAGTGATCTAACTTCATTTGAGACATTTAATGGAGTACCGAGCTTACTTATCTCTCTCTGAGCGATACCTAAGAAGATGCTTTCATACTCTGTTATAATCTTCTTAGCTTCGTCTTCAAGAGTAATCTTTTCTGCAAGTAGATCTTTTATAGATAGATACTCTTTAGCTGGTGGTAGGATAGGTGAATAGTTAAAGAAGCTTCTTCTAGCTAACTTAGAGCTAAACTCCATTTTAAACTTCTTCTTCACTTCAGTATCGAATAAGATATTATCTGGGCTACCTACGAATAAAGCAGATACTGCTAGATTCTTAATAGCTTTAGATTGTTTATCTTTATCTTTAATAACCTTTACTTCTTTCTTGCCTTCATCGTACATCTCAGATATAAGCTGAAAGTTAGAAGTAATTACAGGTGATACAAGAAGCTCACTACCGATCTCTGAGCTAGTTAGAAATCCAGCTCCTATACCATCTTCTTCAATACCATTTAGATATGCTATATATCCTTCATTAGTTGAAGGTGATGCGAATAGTGGAGTAGGTGCTTCATAGAACTTAGAATAAGTTTCTGGAGATGAAGGTTTAGCTTGATTTCTATCTTTAGCCTTAGCTATAGCTCTCGCTACTGCTTTCTCTTCTCTGATTGCATTAATATGGTCATAACCTAGTTTATAGTTCTTTCTCATAATATTGATTGAACTATCTTTACCTACGCCACTACCAGTTATACAGAAGGTAATAGCATTAATAGGTATCAAGCTAGTATTCCAGTGCAAGATATGTCTTCTAAACTGAGACATAAATAGAATAAACTCGCTTACTGCAATAGTAAGCTTCATTCTTTCTGGTACTTTAGAGTTAGGTATAGAGTGAGATAAATCTAGTAAGAACTTAGGTAGCTTATTATCGAATAGCTGGTATTTTTCCAGCTCTTGTCTTAACATTTCTACCATAGCTCAGCCTTAAACTTGCAAGAGCTTTCAATATCTCCATAGTAATATCGTGCCATTAAGCACCTCCTTTTTTAAAAAGTCGAAGAAGCCTTCGTAGAAGGCGAAGGGTGATAGTGAGTAATCAGAGAACATAATTCTTTTATCTCGTCATAGTCCATAGCGTATACGAAATCTTGCCTTTCTCTAGGAGTAAGAGTCTTATAGAGATCTAATAGACTTATGCCATCTAGATCTATCTCTATATCACTAATACTAAGCTGTTCCCACTTACCATTTAACTCATTTTTCTTAAATACTCTTAGCATTTTTTAACTCCTTTTCTAGCTTCTTACGAACTTTCTTAGTAGCTTTTCTTTGAGCATAATATTTAATTAGATAGTTCTTAATAGCTTCCTCTTCTAATCCACCTAGAATTGTCATAGCTTCTTTTACTACTTTGCCTTGAGTCATTGTGATAATATCTACTAGACCAGTAGCATCAATAAGTAGATCAGAAGCACATAAAGGTACTTTATGAAGACTATTGCTTAGTGACTTTTCCACGTAGTAAATCATTTCTTTAACCTCTCATTGATCTCTTGTTGTTGTTTTAGAATCTGTTGGAGCATCATGATCTGAATATTTTGTCCATCGTTAAGGTCTTGTAATAGTCTGATAACTTTATCTAATTGATTTCTGACTACCATAGACTCTTCTGCAAAACATAGTGCTGATGCTAGTAACATTGCTATTATTATTTTCATATTTCACTCTCCATTACATCAATAGCTAAATAGTTAGCTAGAGCTTGTACAGCTTTCCATTTATAATCGTCTAGGTCTGCACCTAGATAATCACCTAAAAATGCTAGTGTAGAGCTACAACCGATTAACTCAGCTTCTTGCTTCAACCACTCTAGCATATCGTCTTCATTCTCATCAAAGAACCTAGACATATCCATACAACCTATCAGTCCTGAGAAGCCTGCATTAGCTCCACAGTGATAGATGTCATACATTCTCTGTAATAGGTCTTCTCTTTCAGATACTCTATGTAGATCCATCTGTTTAGCTAAAGGCTTAAATAGAGGATGTTTATCAGTAGCATCTTTGATTATCTTAGATACTTGAGATTTCTTAAGTTCTGTACCACCTTTATAGTATTCATATAAGCACCTCATTGTTGCTCCTCATACTCTTTAAGAACTTGTCTAGCCCTAACTCTACCTGAGTCAGATATACCTTTATAAGCTGTAAGAGCTTTCATATAGTCTCCGTTATACTTAGTTAGATAATAGCTAAGAATAAAGGCTGTAGCATATATCTGCTCTTCATAAGTCTTATTAGGTATTTTCCAATACTTGGCATTAATACCACCTAGACCAGACACTGTAGGATTACTATGTTTAGTTTTAGTACTATACTCACTCTCTGAATTAATTAGAGCTGTAAGTAATCCTGCATCTATATCATACTCTCTAGCTGCTCTATAGGTTAGCTCAGCGAGATCAATATCCTTATTACGCATCTTGGCATATATGGTATTAATCTCGTTCATTCTAGACGTTTCTAGAGCAATACTATGCTCAACTAAGCCAAGACTATCAGCTAAAGCTTTTTCACTCTCTACAAGTCTGGCATCTTTATTCTCTTCGATTTCAACTCTCTGGTTATAATCCATTCGTAATACAATTATGCAAAGTACGAATGTAATTACAAAGAGAGTTATAGGCAAGCCTATGCCTTCTACAAATCTTTTTAACATTAAGATCCTTTTTAGTGTGTTTCGTATTGATTAGCTCCGAAGTTAGGTTCACCATGTACTTGGTATTTAAGACCTAATTCATCACTAGCAGTTTTAAAACTATTAGTTAGAATATCTCTGACAGAGTCTTTAATCTCTGGCAAGATTTCTAAGTTAATAGCATCGTGGATATTAGAGACGTAAGCGAACTCTTTACCATGAGTATATAAAGCCCTTAGTTGTCGATCTACTTCAACTAAGTAATACTTCATAAAAATAGCTCCAGCAGACTGGAGTAATAGATTAAAGGCTTTATGTTCAGCTCTAACGTTGAGTAATCTTCCATCTAAGCCTACGATCTTACTATCTCTAATAGATTTAGTAGTCTCTTCAACTAGCTTACGATAGCCTTTAGTATTATCTCTAAACATCTGAGAAGTTCTAGCCCCATAGATTGTCTGATAGATTAAATCTTCATTATAAGGAGCTAATGTACCTTTAGCTATAGGATAGAACTTCTTACCATCTAGTAAAACTATTCTCTTCTCTATCTTTTCAAGAGCTGTAGCGTACTCTTGCTGGGTATATTCGAATGGTTCTTTATTCCATACTTGAATACCTATCTTAGTCTCTCCAGCTCCGTAACAAACAGAGTAAATAAAGGTTTTAGCTAGATCTCTAGTAGGTAATCCAACTCTATGTTGATTTACTGTATGAATATCAGTACCTTTAGATTTATCGCCAGTATCTACTGTATGAGCAAACTCATAATTATCGTATGGACCTAAGTAATGTCCAAGCATTACCAATTCTACATTTGTGTTCTAGTAGCTTCGCAAGTGCTACTACGTTCTCTTATGAACTGCTTATAGTTTCCTATAAGATCAGACTATATCACGTATATTTCTATACCAGACCGCTTCCACTATCATTGGCTTATAGTGTACTCCCATAAGGGATAGTCGTTACGCTTTCCTATTTCTAGGCTTAGTTCGGTATTGTCCTCGCCTTATACGTTAGGAGTTTCACCGAGTTCAATCTGTTTTATATGCGCTAAAATTAACGCATCCGCATCAACATCTACTAATAGTTTACCTTCTGGTACGCATAGGAGTTTTCTAAACTCTGGGTCTTTAGGGACTTGAGTAATGTTCATTTATATTCCATATAGGTCGTTAATCTATATGCGTTCTCTTACGAACTGCTGCATATTACTATGCAGATTAGACTATATCAATACCTTCAGCATTACCTGCTAAGGTAGTTACTTTTTCCACCTACTTAGGTGTACTCTCTTTCGAGATAGTCGTTGAGCTTTTATCAATTATATTTTTAGGACGATCTAACTTATAAGTATCTATAATCCAGTTTACGTGTAAAGCAGCTTCTTCTTCTGTTTTAAACTTTCTTGGGCATAAGTTCTTACCATTATGAGTTACCTTAGCTAAATAATAGTAAGTACGTTCTCCTTTATAGTCATTGTAAGTTGTACTTACATTAAAATATTTAGTTTTTGATCGTGCATTTTTTCTGCCTACATAAGTTTTATGTTTCTCTAAATTATGTAAGCCATCGTTATATGCTTTCTGGATATTCTCTGAACAAGTTACCCATTGAAGATTATCTACTCTATTATTATCTTTATTACTATCAATATGGTCTACATATTTCTTGTTAAGTGGATTATCTATAAATGCTGAAGCTACTAATCTATGTATTAGATTGTGCTTTGTAATAAGTTTAACAACTAGATACCCAGAATTATTTCTAAAAGGTTTTAAGACTTGAGAAGTTTTCTTATTGCGTACTTGTCCTAAATTAGATACTTCATAATTTGAGTTATCTTGTACATCTTTCCATGTTTCTATAATTGAACTTAGCATAGTGTTGTCCTTTATAATTTAAATATTATGTTTGTAATATAGTTACCATAAAGGAGTTTCACCATTTAAGTAACATTTCATTTAGAGTATTTCTACTCTAACGCCCTATATTAAGGCAGACTATGGGTCATACGCCCCGTATTGGCTCCGAGAGTATCTACTTTACCATGTAATCTATGAGTATCTGGATTGTAAAGATTAATAAGACTATTATCTCCTAGAAGTAATTGTCCTATATCTTTAGAGAGTTTAAGATATTCTTTTAGTTGCTCTAGAGCTTCATTAAGACTACTCATAGTACTCCTTTAGAAGTTGCTCATTAAATGAGATAGCTTTAAGAACATCATTAATTCTCTTCTCGTCTCTATTTTCTAAAGGTACAGAGACTAACTCTTTTAGCAATTCTTTAGCTGAATGTATCTTAGATTGATAATGGTTTTTAGCATCTGGAAAAGCTTGAATAGGTTTACCGTATAAGTACTCGCTCTTTTTCATTAAGCCTCCTTTCATATTTAGGTGGGATATAAACGACATTACAAGGTATAGAAGCTTGAGTAACTTGCTGCTTTATGAAGTAATTAGTACCCATTACAGTGTCGTAAAAAGCTTTATATACTTGTTTAAAATCATGCATCGAAATTGTCTTCGTTGTCTTCATAGGTTTCTCCTAGTATCGATTCGTCTATCTTTATATTGCCCTTTTCGGTATAGTTCACTGGTTGCCAGTTAAAAGTAGAGATCAGTCTTTTAGCTATCTGCTGACGAGAGTTAGGATTAAAATTTACTAACTTAATTTTCTGATATTCTCCACTAACAACTTGTGGGATTATCCTATAAGGATAATCTAGCCACTTCATAGATTTAGGTGGATATTTATACTTACCATTTCTACCTATCTCTAATGGTCTATAGAACTCAGTAATCGTAGTATGCTTAGGATATGTTCTATATCTAAGCTTAACTGTTCTAGGTTTAGCTGGGATAATAGGATCACCATCAGGCTCGAATTGTTTTGGGAAGATCTTGAGTAAAGCATGCTCTAGATTCATCTGTCTAAACTTAAGCTTAGTAGCAAGTTCTCTAGCTTTATCTATATCGAAATAGAAGCCATATTCTTGTTGGTCGAAAATAATAGAGGCTACTTTATATTCTAGCTCTCTTACCTTCTTAGATGGATATGTAGTTCTTGTAATAAGATGTCTATATAAGGCATAAGTTACCTCTACATCTTGTTTACAATAAGTTACCATATCTTCATTGAGTTCAGTAAAATCATCATAGTCAAGTTTATAGTTACCTAATCTATAGCCAAATGCTTTTAGAGAATAAGAGCCTTTAAGAGCTTTAGGTAGCTCAGGTATCTTATAATCTATACCTAGTAGTATGTCTTTAGGATATGTTAGCTTGGCATCAATCAGGGTATCTACTATAGGTGCAGTAATCTTTCCTAGAAACTTCTCAATAATAGGGATATCGAACTTAGTTATATTATGACCGATAACTAGATCAGCTTTATTTAGAATATCTAAGACAACGCTTAGATCTCCGTCTGAATTAGCTATAGGTTTGTATGTATAACACTTAGTTGGATTGTCGTCTATCTTGATAGCAATACAAAGAATCTTCTCAATATCTAGAACTAGCTTAGGGATTGAAGTAGTCTCAATATCGAAGGTAACAATCATTTAGATGTCGTTACTATTTCGTCTAGTTCTTTAAAAGTATATTCTTTAGTATCTATATTTTCTAGGGGATTACTCTTCTTAGTAGGACTATGCTTAAAGGTTTTAAATCTAACTTTATTAGATTTATCAAGGACTTGACCACATACAGGACAAGTATTATAGTAAGTTGGTATTAAAGACTCACAATGCTTACAACTAATCATTCTTGTTCTCCTCTAGTAAGTCTTTATACAAGAATAGATGTTCTACAGGGATTGATGTAAGCATCTCGTTAGCTAAGGCTCTAATACTCTTATGGGCTGATTTAGACAATCTTAGCTGTAAAAAGTTTCTTAGAGATCTAACGTTTATAGTCATAACAAGATCAGTTAGATAGCTCTCTGGGATTATGTGTTTTAAATTATCTGATTTAACCCCTTTTAAAGCTAATAATCGTACATTCTCTAGAGCTTGAATGATAAAGAAGTCTTGTTCGTCATCTCCAGTCAATTCTACATATTTAGAAGCTCTTGCTACATTTTCTGCTGTAATCTTATAATTTTTATAGAGTATCTCTCTAACAAAAGTATTATTCATATCGGTTTCTTGCATTGTAATAAGCTCCTCCTGAAACACCGTATTTTGCAAAAAGAACTGGTAATAGTATATGTTCTTCTTTATTAGCCTTTTTAATCTCAAAGTAAAGTTTTTCTGATATTACAACCTTATCTTTACCCGCATTTATCTTGAGAGGGACGAACTGAACATTCGTAGGGTCATAGCCTTTTGTAACGTCTACCCTATCAATAGTTAAACTATCGGTATACCCATTTTCTAAGGCAAACTGTTTAAAGACTTCAAAGTTATCCCATTCTGGGCATACTTTAATACCTTTTGCACCATAATGTTTAAAATGCTGTTCTCTTAGATTGTTACATCTACTTCGCATGTTTATCCATGTTCTATATAGCCTTGTATACCGTTGTCCATGTTTCAGTCTTTTCACTCTTAAGACTTTATAAGCACATTCTCTACAAGCTATTAAATTTTTACCAGCATGTTTGGGTCTTTCAAAAACCTTATCACAAATAGGGCATTGAAAGAGTGCAAACATATACCCTCTTTTCCCATACTGTTTTATTTCAGTATCTTGAATAAACTTAACCATTAATGATCTCCTCTATAAAAGCAGTTTCCTTCATTAACTCTTTAGTTGTTGAGTATCTAGTACTCTTTACGCTATAACTAGCTATACGATGCCTAGCTAGTTCTTGCAAGCATAGTCTAGGGATACCTAGTATATTGAATACATAAACAATATGCTCAAAGATACTTTCATGCTTATTCTTGAAAAGTAACCTAGATAGAAGAGTCTTGTCCTCCTCAGTAATTTCATTAGTAGGGCAATCGTATAAGCCTCCTTTATGAAAGCTATTCCAGCATGTTCTAGCAGCTATTACTGCACTAGATAAGTGAGTATGTTCTAATAGTTTTACATTCATAGCTTACTCCATTCATATCCAGTACTCTTAGCTAGATAGAAGAACTCATGATTATGGTAAGCATATCCATAAGGGTATTTTCTATCTAGTGGATCTTGTTTAGCGAAGAGAGTATTAATATAACTCTCTTGCCATTCTTGTGTAATACCTAATAGTAAAGGCTTATAATCCTTCACTAGTTTTAGTAATATGTTCATTTTAGTTTCCTTTATTGTTGTATATACTTTATGAAAGCAATAAACAAGACGACAACTAAAGGGAGTAATATAAGATCTATAAGATCATTCATTGTAATCTCCGTTTAGATTCCAAAATGGATCGTCTTGAAAATTGTTGTCATAAGTAAAAGTATTGTCTAGTAGTTCTTCTATAACTCTAGGTTCTAAAAGCATCCTTAGAGTGCTTTTAGTTTCTTTAAAGTTAATAGTCTCTGAAGTAGTATGCTCGTTATAGTATCCTACACTTAGATTTATGCAGGCAATATCCCAGTACTTAGCTAGATTACTCGCATCTGTAAAAGTGCCATAAACACTCTTATATCCCTCTTGTTCGAATACATTAATTAAGCTTGCACTATCGTAACCATATAGAGCTGCGTGATCTTTACCTCTTCGATCTAGTCCTATGAATGCTGTTATATTCTCATAAGGCATTACGCTAGATATACCAATCTTATCGCTTCCTACTCCTCCAATCTCTTCGTCTAAGAAGAATCCGAATGCATAAGGTACATTACTGTCCATTAATTGTAATGCAGTATATACTCCACATCTGTCATCTCCTCCAAGACAAGAGCATGAAGAGTATGGATTAAGTGATAAGGTATCTCCATCTATGAGTATATCTACTATAGATGGAGCAGGTCTATCATTAAAGTCATTTATAGTATCTAAATGAGTACATAGTAATGGGTACTTCTCTTCGTCTAGTGGGATAAATAATACTCCACCATTAGGTACTATAGATTTAATATAGTTAGGATTGTCAATACTCTTTACATGCTCGTATAGAGTAGCTTGATCCATTATCAGTAAGTTTATTAATTCGTCCATGTCCATTCTCCATTCTTATTCTCTACGATACTTTTAAACTCATCAGCATCGCCTTTACCTTCGTCTAAACACTGTTCAAAGTGTTCTTTAACTATAGATACTAAGTAATCATCATAGATATAGTAGTTAGGTCCTAAGCTTTTAATTTCTATAGCCAGTTCTTTAGGTATCCAGTTAGAAATATTTTCGCTTAGCATATCTTCTACAGCATTACTCTTAGCTACCATATATCTAGTGTCATCTGAGTCTTGAAACTCTACAAAGTCAGGATTCTCTATATTGATAGGTTCATCTCTATCATCCCAGTTATAGTACCAGCCATTGCCATAATCATCTTCGTGAAAGTAGTCTCTCTCTGTCTGACTCCATACAGCATTATTGGACGAGATATGGCTATTTAAGTTCTCTGACCATACAGCATCATCTTCTTCAATATCGCTGTTCTCATACTCAGAATATATTGTGCCGTCATTTTCGTCCATATCCCTTGTATAGCCATCGGTAGATAACAGTACTTTATACTTTTCAGGATTTACCTCCATAGCTAACTCTTTTAGATCACTACTATTGTGTCCATAGGCATTCCAGTCATAGTAGTAAAGTCTATTCTCATTTATATCTAGTAAGCTAAATCTGTCCATCCAAGGGTAGTTACCATTTTCTATCTCTATAAAAGGATTATTGATATACAGATTCCAAGTATCGATAGCTTCTAACCTATCTAACTCTAAGATACCTTTAGCTTCAAGCATATCTTTAAAGATATTGCCGTATTTACCTTCTAGCTGATAGACTTTGTCATATAACTGACAATCTATAGGTTCATCGTCAGTACTATTGATGACCACTCCTTTATCCCAGACTATACACCTAGCTAAGATGTTAGTTGTCTTATTAGATGTTAGGTAGTACATCTTACCCATAGTATCTAAGGGTTTAAACTTGAGACCTTGACCTTTCATGCAGCTAGATGGTAGGTCTCTTAGATTGTAACCTTCAGAGATAGTTATGGTGTTAAGCTTATACTCTGTTGGAGAAGCATCTAGATATAATCTAAATTGTCTTCTAAGAACTTCACACGCATAGTGATCTAGAATATCACAGCTACCAGTTATCTCTATGAGACTCTCGATAAATGGATCTATATTAGATTTCTTAACCTGAGAATAACTAAGCTTACCATCTTTAAAAGATATGCCTACTACTGTCTCTGGACATATAGCATATATCTGATGTTTAAACTTATCAGGAGCTAATGTCCTTAGTAGATGTGTAGTGATATGTCTAAATTTAGCATCATATACTATAAGTCTTCTATCGGCATAGGTTAAATGGTCAGTTCTATTATATTGGTAGAACTCATTAGAATCATCGCTAAAATTGGCTTTAATGTATTGTTCAATAGCTTGTTTAACTTTCTGTCTATTGTCCATCGTTAAGCTCCTCTGATATCTCTGCTAATTCTTCAGGAGTTAATAAGAAGTCGCCATTAGCATTAGTAAAAGCTTTTACTACATCTGCTAGCTTGACATCTTTATAGATATGTAAATTCTTAGATGGTAGATAGATAGCTCTATCTCTAGGTATGTATATTTCTGTTATGTAATCTATAACAGTATCATCTCTTGGTATTAGATACCGTTGTTGTGTATGCTTATCTGTCCAGTAGTAGAAGTTTGCATTATTAGTACCTACTACGTAATCTATCTTATCTTCAGGATTAGGGTAGATAGGTAGCCATACATCACCTTTACCATTGATTGGATACCAGTCACCATCATAAGAGGATTGAAACGATCTAGTATCCGTAAGAATATCTCCTAGATAGTTTGAATAAACTTGTCTGTCAGTAGGGATACACTCATTCTCGTAGGCTGAGAAGTTCTCGTCATCTTCATCAGAGTCTTCTAGTGGATATACTACATCTCCATCTTGAGATAGTAAAGCTCCTATGATCTCTAATGTAGGATAATCTCTAGCTAGATCGGTAATGTCTTGTTGGCTGTAGCCATACTCCTGCCAGTCATAAGAATATAAGTAGTCATTTTCTCTTAGGATACAGAAGGTATCCATCCAAGGGTAGAGACCGTTATTAAATGGGTTCTTGATCCTTATATTGAAAGTATTGCACCAATAAGCATTTAGTGGCTCTATGCCTTTATCTGCTAGGTAGCTAATCATAGCTTCTTCAGCTTCACCATCTACATAGTAAAGTCTATCGTATAGGTCTTTATCTATCTTAGTACCATCAGCTTTCTCTACTATACCTTTATTCCAGACGATACATCTGGCTACCATCTGATTAGTAGAGTCTTTAACTAAGACAGCCATCTCTGCTAGATTGTCTAGTGGGATAAAGAGATCTCCCTTACCCTTCATACAACTAGATGGTAATCCATCTAAGTTATAGCCCTCTGATACCTTGTACCAGTCTAAGTGATAGGTAGAATTATCTGGTATAAATAACTCTTGTAAGAATAGACCAGAGTTATCTCCTTCTGATGCTATCTTCCACATTAGTTCTCCATAAGACTTCTTGATCTGTTTAGTAACATATCCATAATCATTATGAAGAACTCCGAAGAGAGTACTCTTATAACTAATATATGCAGGATACTTAAACTCTTTTTCGTACTTCTTAGGTATCTTTAATGTACCTGTTAGATATAAGGTGTCCTTTAGAACATATATCGTAGTAGTATTAGAAGATACTTTTTCTAATTGAGTTGCATCTAACTCAGAAACAACTTCTCTAACGTGTGTTAGATATTCTTGATTAATTGCCATTGTTAGCCTCTTATAGCATCCATTATTGTGTGAGCTAATAAGTAACTACCTTCGTCAGAGTCTTTAAACTCTGCACTATCACAAGAGCGATAGCTAATCTCTAGAATAGTATCTCTATTGTCTTGATACCAATCAGATATTTTTGTAGGTAGTTTCTTAAAGGATTTCTCACACTTTTCGAATGAGAGATATAGTAAAGTCATAGCTAGTTGAGTATTAGAAATACAATAATCTCTATTATCTCGTTTTAATTTACTATCTATAACTTTAGAGTATTTCTCGACTTCAGGTCCATGCTTTACATAGTCAGATAAGAGATCGTAGAGATCAGATCTAATCTTATCTACCATAAATGTAGTTTCTTGGTCTATGTAAAGCTCTTTTATATTGTCATCTATCATTAAGCCATAGCAAGTAGACAATACTGCTACTATACGTTTTTCACCACTAGAGAGTACACTTGCCATAGTTAGCCTTGTACCATTTAGCTTTCGCTTCAGGACTAGTATTCTTTATCCACTTTTTAAGTGAGGCACTGTAGTGTCCTGTACGAGAACTAATCTCTTTTATAGTCTCGTCCATAGCTATGAATAAGTCATAGTTACCCTGCATAGCTAGTATCTTGCACACATGATAGATATTACAGAGGTACTTTGTATCCCAGTCTCTGGCATACTTAGCTATCTCGTGAAGTAGATTACGATAGAGGGTTTCTCTTGGAGTATTACGAGTAATAGTCATACTAGTTGCACTATAAGAGTATTCATCTAAGGCATTGATACTAAATACTACGATGTCGCATAGTGCATCGATATATTCTTCAGAGTTACCTTGCTTAACTGCTTCGGCTAACTCACCTAGTTCTTCCATGATGTTTCTTAGATAGCCTTCACGTTGGCTATCTAGTGAGAGACATCTCTCAGCCTTCCATTCATTTAATGATTGAAATAGCATTCTTATTTCAGTTACTGCTGACATGTTAATCCTTTAAATAAAAAAAGTTCGAGAAACCCTGCGTAGCAGGGTTCTCGATTGGATTAACAACGAATCTCTATAGTTGTGTTTCTTGTATCTTCTCTCTCCATGTATCTGGATATCTGAGTCTTAGCTCTATATAGAAGCTAAAAGCTCGTTTATATTCATAGTTCTTACGAAAGTACTTATAGCAGTTGATAAGATACTTATCGTCCATATCTGCTATGCAATACTTCATTCCTGAACCATTTACGTGATACTCATAGATATCGTTAGCTTTCTTTTTTTCTAGTTTTGCTTGTTTTCTTTCCCTCTCTTCTAAGTGATACTCATAAAGAGCTGCACCTATTTCAATGTCTTCTGTAAACATTCCCATTATTTATCTCCTAAAATAATTGATAGATAAGTATTTTTACTTATGTAATAGAGTACTCAACAGATGTAATAGCCGTTTAGGTTATTCTTGACTGCCATAGAAGTTTTAAGCTTGTAGTCTGGTCTGTCTAATTTAGCTGTAGGATCTATTTCAGTTAGGATATTATTAATAATATCTTCTCTGTATAGTTCAGCTAGGACTTCTCTATAAGCTTTTCTAAGAGCTTCACAGTTATTAGGACTTACTCCGAATGAGTCATGAATAGGAGATACTGCTATGCCTTTATCTGCTAGAATAGTTATAACTCTCCTGCATACATAGGCATCTAAGCTATGTACGATATTAGGGCATAGTGATCGTTTCTCTTCTTCACCTCCTTGATTGATTGAATGAATGAAGTTCATTACTGCAGTACCACCTTTCATCTCTTTAATCTCTATGCGAGATGTTTTAGTAGTAATTACTGGGCAATATGCAGTATGGCTATCAGGTAAAGTCCATTGATAGACTAGTCTAGAATTATCCCAGAGATCGTTAATTGTCTTCTGTAGTTTTCTAGCACCTGTAGTGAACTCGTCTAGTACTTCATAGTATACTTGTAGCTCTTTAGTATCTTTACCGAAGTATTCTTCAGGCTTACAAGTACTATTGTAGTACGTCGTCATAATAGCCCGTTTAATGTTAGATCGTATCTCTTTAAAGTTAGGGTTAGTACCCCATAGAGAGCTGTCTTTAGTTCGGTTATAAACCTCTTGAGCTACTAGAGTATAGAAGTCATTTCTGCAAGAGTCTCCTAAGACGTTTAGTCTAGCCATAGCTTCTTCATCTCTCATAACAACTGACATTAGTTGTGGACCACTGCAAGTGGCATCTAGTCTTACGATTTGATCTGATGTACCTGTTATAAGAGACATCTGATAGCTATTGAGAGCTGACTTAAAGAGTAAAGGTTCGTCTGCTTTAGATATCCATTCGTCTGGATTAGTAAGCATAGAGTCTATGTTCTCATTAATGAAGTCTAGTCTCTCTTGCCATGTAGATTTATCTAGACCATAGTGGTTAGCTAGGTCTATCTTAAGCCACTTCCAACCCTCTTCAGTAAGCTTCTCTGCCTCAGCAAACTTGAGCATAGCTTTTCTATAAGAGTTACCTTGAATATTTATATGGTAACCTTTAGAATAGATACGTCCTCGTTTATCGTATTGAAATACGAAGTGAAAAGGTTTATCTCCCATTTCAGTATAGACATATCTATTTTCTTGTAAAGCTTGATTGAAGTTAGCTTGAGCTTGTTCTCTAGACTTAGGATCGATTGAGTCTAGGTCTAGTACATCGTCCTCTTTAGTTATCGTACTATCTAGACGATAGCTAACGTCCTGCAATAGGTTTAGGACATGAAGATTAATAGGGTTATCATGCTTGTTATATCTATCGCCTAGTATGGCATAGTTATGAGTAAGGTCATAGCCTCCATTAGATTTAGTAGTCCATGCATTAGGACGAGAGACCATAGGAGGCAAGAAGAGAGACAAGTTTAGAGCTTGCTTGATGTCAGCTGGGATAGAGATCAGTGGTTGTATCTCAAAAGTATTACCACTGAATGCTTTAGGTCGAATGATCTCATAACCTAAGCCATCGCATACTGCAAGTATCTCACTACCACTCTTAGCTGCAGTAAGTATATCTTCATGGATGTATAAACCTAGTTTAGTAGCAGTAGCTTGTAAGGTAGTCTTACCTAGTAAGCATACTGAGTAGAGTACATATCTAGGTAGGTCATCTACATGTTTCTGTACTTCTGCAAGTCTCTCGTCTTTACTAGTATAGGTCTTGCCATAGACACCTGTTCTATAATCTATAAGCCATTGGCATATACGCTCATAGATTTCATCTAATAAGTTTACTTGAGTATCTAAGTAAGTTTTAACTTCTGTCTGAATGTATTGTTCGCTGAGTAGCTCTTCTACTCTTGATTGAGTCGTAAACATTGACTATCCTTAGTATTAAAATTAGTAGTAATAGAGATGTCTATCTCTAGGAGTTAAAAAGGGTAATCAGTTTAGAGACTTGATTAGGTCTATGAAGTTATTCTTCTTCTTCTTCTAACATTCCGTTAGTTCTACTTTGAAGGATATACCAGTCAATAGGATGTACTTGGTATACGATATTAGATAGTCTAACAAGTTCTTTTCTATGTCTCCATAGTTGTCTACTTTTTAGAACTCTTGCTCTAATTTCTTTGCGAGATATTTTCATGATTAATCCTTTATTTTATTCTTGGCAAGAACTCAAATAGAGCCTTGCATGTATTAAAGTATGTTTCTGCCTTCTTGCCGTTATAGTTGATCACTACACGATAAGGCATAAACCTTTCTCGATCAGTATCGAAACTGATCACCATATTTTCTCTATGAATGTAACCTCTTACTCTTTTCATGGTTACTCCTTTCTGTAAAAAAAAAAATCAGCATGGATGAATTACTAATCTATGCTGACTCGATTAGTAATTAAGGAGAATTAGAAGGATTAAAGTAGTCAATAGATACTCTTATACCTATTGATTACTCTAATGCTGAGAGAGATACGAATACCTCTCTCAACTAATTCTATAATCAGAAGTCTATATCTTCGACTGTTGCTGTCTTGTTCAAGATAGCTGAGATGAACACATCTCTACGATCGTAACCTTCATTTACTAATTGAAGTGCATGAGCATAAGCCTCTTTAAATGTCATAGGCTTTGTACCTTTTTCGCATTTATGTCCTCTAACATTAGTAAAGAATGCTACGTCATAATCTTGCGTATATTGCTTGACTTCTTCAAGTGAGTTAAGAAAGTTTTCTGGACTTCTTTCGTCTGAGCGATGCTCAACTGATTTTGATACACTGATTGCTAATCTCATGGATTATCCTTTATTAATTAATTTAGAATGACGAATCATTCAGACGATAAACCGAACGGAGAACGAGCTTGAACAAGGAGACGAGAGTTGGATATGAAGGAGAGACGATAGACGTAGGGTAGTGTAGGGTGTAAGTGTGAGTGTTAAGTGTATAAAGTGTAAGGAGAACAATATGAGAGAAAATGAGAGAAATACAAGGAGATACGAAAAAAAAGTAAGGCTAGGGATAAACCCTAACCTGAGATGGAGAGAAAGTTAAGCTAATTTTAAGCTTATTTAATTCTCTCTAGCAATGCAACTTTCTCTTCGAAACTCTTAAGAGATTCTTCACTAATCTCTAACTCGTTTATTGCCTCTAGCCTTGCAACCTTAGCTGCTTCTAGTGCATATTGAGTGCCTTGATCAGCTATTTTAACTAGCCTCTCACCTGATCTAAGGACAGTGCCTAATACTTCCTTAACTGTACCGAATAAACTGATTTCTTTAGACATAATGTCTCCTTTATAAATTATTTTTATTAAGAGTATTACTCTCAAACGATTAACCGAATAGCGTGGATAACTCTGAACTACTAGAGAGCTGGCTTGAGAAAAAGAATGCTTTTTACAATGAGTAGGGGGGTAGGTAAATAATTTTTGAGAGTGAGAGGGGGAGTACTACCCTCATATAAAATTATTGTTTTTCTATACAAATCAGCACCTAATCTACCTCTACATAAAATTATAACTCCCCAGTACAAACGAGTCCTTGTACTCTCCCTATGCTCCTCATAGCCTAGACTATCTTTTTAGAGACCATGCTTGGTCGAGAGAGCCTGCCTAGTATGAGTTACTAGGACTAGTGCCTTGTATTAGTGAAGGTACTCTAAGAATACTTCTAGATAATGTAGGACATATCTCTGATGTATGTTTAGAGTATGCTTAGGTTTAGATTGTAATGCTTTTACTGTCTGGATTGATGACTGAAGTATTGGCTTAGGTATCTGCTTAGATTGAGTTACTACTGCTTGTCTTAGATGCTCTTCTATTATAGGGAGAGATAGTTTAAATAGGTTAGTAGCTCGTTCTCTAGAGATAGGATCAAGGTAATAGACTATAAGTGAGCTTTCGTCTAGGCATTCACATAGATAGAAGGTAGCTCTAGAGTATAGATTCAGAAGCTGGTTTAGATCTTGAAATCTAAGAGAATATTCAGCATAAGTTTCTACTTCGAATATTGTTATTAGCAGATTATCTCTGTAACTCTTGTAGGCTTGCTCTAAGTTCATAGTAGGTCCTTTAAGAATTGATAAGAGAATATTAAGACTAATACTTTTAAAATATGTTTAAATGAAAATCAGGGAGGGTTATATGAGTGGTAGATTCTGGCTTACTGATGATGTAATCGAAGTTCATTGCGAGAGCTATGCTGATAATTTTCAAGAGATACTAGGAGATATCCCATTAGATAAGGACTTGTATAAAGGCATTACTGAAGAGCTAAAGCAAGATGAAGATTGTATTTCTATGGTACTAAGAAAGTTTAAGAATGGTATAGGTAATATGGATGGGATTAAAGAATTAGATAGCTCTATTACTAATATGCTGGCTTCTAAATATCTAAGTGAAGTCATAGGTAGAGAGATAGGTTATTGCTTACAGGGTAAGGATAGTGATAAGCTAGCTAGATTGAGAGATATCGTAGAGAGATACTTCAATCTAAGTGAGACCTATATTGGTACTAGGTTATATACTCCTAGTGAGATCAGAGATACTTTAGATAAATTAGTAAGGATGTAAGATGAAGAAGAGTGCTGCATTAGTTATAGGGATATTGAGTGGATTCTTGTTCTCTGTTGTAGGGATTACTCTAGGTAATATTCTAGTAGCTACATCTAGGGGAGATACAGATAAATCAGTTGCTGGAGCTGCTCCACTAGTTGTCACTATACTAGTAGTCGGTATTGGCTGGGTTATAGGCAAAGCTGTCTATACTAAGATGCTAACTAGAATGAATGGAGTGAGTGCTGCATTTAAGGATAGATTATCTCAAGATGTCTTTAAAGATATTCGTGAAGTATTCAAGGACAGAATGAGTTTATGGTTTAATGTAGAAGGTGAGCAATATATTGATTGGCTGAATAAAAAGATATTCTTAACAGAAGAGTATAGGAGTAGAGAAATGTTTAGTGAAGTATATTTATCGAAGAAGATTGATGGTACTTTAAGTAAAGAGCAGTATAAAAAAGATTGTGAGGCTGTAGCTACTGAACTAATGTTTAATCTACTCAATAATAAGTTAGAAGAGCTAAAGAGTGAAGAGAACTTAAGTGAAGAAGATTCTTACTTATATAAAGCTCTAGTAAATATTATAGAAGTAGAAGGTCTTTCTAGTAAAAAGGTTAATAGCAGAAGTTAGAGTCTTGTAGTTTATACATAACTCTATTCTCGTCTACACCTATTACGTCTCCTACTATATATCTACCTATTATAGATCTATCTAATGAGATAGGTATGTTATTATAATCTTGTAAGATTACAGCTATATCCGAAGGTATACCTATTGCTACTAGTACTTTTACTGGCATACTCCATCCATAGTTCTGCTTTACAGATACACAAGCTTCTATGATGTCAGTCTTGATCCAACCGAAGCTAGAAGTCACTAAAATTAAAAATCCTAAAAATATTTTCTTCATAGAATGTCCTTTATAAAGGTTTAATCTAACCTTAATTATAGCAGATTTACTCTTGAAAGTTTATCAGTATTACGCTAAGATTAATTCGTAATATTTAATTAGATCTTAAGGAGAAGACATTGAGTGATACTGATTTAGGTCTTAGAAATGTTGTCAAGACAGTTACTAATGTATCTAAAGAAGAATTAACTGAATGGTTTAGTAAGTCTCTAAAGGGGAAGAAGAGACTTACTATTACTCCTGAGGCTCTTGACTTAATTAACCAGACAATTAATGAGCCTGACTTCGATGGCTTTAGATTTATGGATACCCTTTATACTTATCAAGATGCTCTACAAGGTGATCGTGTTAGCCTAGAAGATTATGTTAATGCCATTAGATTTTGTAGTTTTCTAGAAGCTAATGGCGGCAATGTAGTTCAAGCTTATACTAGAGCCTTTAGTTATAGGGATTTTGTAAAAGATAGAGTAGGGGCAGATACTAGTTCTGATGAATATAAGCAACTAAGTAGTGCTGCTATTAGGTATCGTAAAAATCCTACTGTCATAAAAATACTCTCTCAAGCTGAAGTACCTTTATGGCTTATGTTTCAAGGCTATAGATATAAAGCTGTTAAGAGATTAGTAGAGGAAATGGATACTGCTAAATATTCTAGAGATAGGATTAATGCTGCTGATAAATTATTACTTCACCTCAAGCCACCAGAGAATATAAAAGTAGATGTTAATGTTAATAACAAGGCTGACAGTATTGTAGATCAGTACGAAGAGATGCTAGCTAACATGGTACAAGAACAGAAAAGATTGATAGCTAATGGTAGTAAGCTTACTGATGTAGCTAACTCTAAAATGAGCTTCATAGATGCTAAGGTAGTAAACGATGGCTAAGAGTGTAGATGAGTACTTAAACGAAGTAGATTATAGTTTTAAAGACTATATACCTAGTGAAGGAGTACTTAAGTTTATTAACTTCATTCAGATGGCTAGTGGTGATACTCTAGAAAATAAAACTCCTCTTGTACATTTAAAGATGTGTGAAGCTGTATTTAATTCTACTAGAAATACTGCTGTCCTATGCCATAGAGGCATCGGAAAAACTTCTGTATTCGCAGAGTGGTTATTTCTATATGCTGCAGCTTTCGGAGAATTACCTTGTATAGGTAAGGTAGAGTTTGCTGTATATATCGGTGACAGTATTGAGAATGGTGTTAAATCTCTTAGAAAGAATATAGAGTATAGATACCAGAATAGTGAGTTCTTACAGAAGCTTATACCTAATAAGAGTATTAAGTATGTAGACGAAGATGGTAATGAAGATGACAATGTTACTGCAGGAAGAAAGATCACTGATGTTAGATTGGAGTTTGTAAATCTAAGAGGTGATAGATTCGTAGTAAAAATGTATGGTGCAAAAACAGGCATTCGTGGTGCTAAAGAATACGGTAAGAGACCTACATTAGCTATCGTAGATGACATTATTAGCGATGAAGATGCTAGAAGCGATACTGTTATTAAAACTATAGAAGACACTATTCATAAAGCTGTTAAGTATGCTCTTAGTCCTGTAAAGCATAAGGTAATCTGGTTAGGTACTCCATTTAATGCTAAAGACCCTTTATATAAGATAGTAGAGAGTGGAGCTTGGGAAGTAGCTTGCTATCCAGTATGCGAGAAGTTTCCTTGTACTAAAGAGGAGTTTAAAGGTAGTTGGGAAGATAGATTTAGTTATGAGTATGTAAAAGATGCTTATGAAGAAGCTATGAGTATAGGTAAGATAGATAGTTTCTATCAAGAGCTTATGCTTAGGATCACTTCTAAAGAAGATTTACTTATACCTAATTCTAGTCTAGTTTTCTTCAATAGAGAACAAGTACTAAAGCATAAAGATAGATATAACTTCTACATTACTACTGATTTAGCTACTAGTGCTAAGAAGAATGCTGACTTTAGTGTTATTAGTGTATGGGCTTACTCTAATAATGGTGATTATATGCTTGTAGATGGCTGGTGTGATAAGACTGAAGTTAGTAAATTTATAAATAAAATATTCGAATATGTCTCTATCTATAACCCTATCGGAGTAGGTATAGAAGTTACAGGACAACAAGCTGGATTTATCTCTTGGTTAAGAGATGAGATGCTAGCTAAGAATATCTATTTTAACTTCCTTAGTTCGAATAACAATGGTGAAGATGGTATTAGACCTACTGGAGATAAGTTCTCTAGATTTATTCTGTTTAAACCTAGATTCGATACTAAGAAAGTATGGATAGCTAATGAGATGAAAGATACTGCATGGTATAACGAGTTCGAAGAGGAAAGAAGTAAGGCTACTAAACAAGGCTTTAAATCTAAGCATGACGATGTACTAGATAGCATATCTATGCTAGGTAGTTTCGATGCCTTCAAGCCTAATACCTATGGTACTTACGATAATGAAGTAAGTGAAATAACTACAATAAGGAATACGGTATTTTAACATGAAAGTAAAAGAAGCACTAGAGCATTTAAAGATCGTTACTCTACCTAATGTTACTCCTAATAAGCAGATGAATAATGAGAACTTAATAGTACTTATTAATGAAGCTATGAACACTATCTATGGACTATTCAATGTTAAGAGAGAACAAGCCATAGTTCTAGTACCTGCTTTTAGAAAGAACTTTAGAATATCTAGACAAGATCCTAATGTTATTATGGCTACTCATGCTAAGCTTGCTAAGTGTGAGATGACTCATGGTGGTTTTACAACTAAAGCAGCTCAGATAGAAGCTCTTAAAGAGATGAATATTACTTTAGATAAAGAAGTGATGCTAGAGAATGAGGCTGTAGAGACAGATATTTTTAAAACTAATGAAGACGAGATCTATAAGATACTTAGTGTTAGAGATGACAAGAATAGTACTCTTAGATTGAATGAGATCAATGTATTTGCGATCAATCAAGATACTCTATTTTTCCCTAATGCTAAAGAAGGTGATATTTACTATGTAGAGTATAAGCCTAAGCCTATAAAGGTAACTAGTATAGAAGATGAATTAGATTTACCTAGTGGTCTATTAGATGTCTTATATGCTTACGTAGCTTTAAGAATTGTTACTAATATAGAGGGTTATAAACAATACTATGGCAATGCCCTAACTGCTTATAACAATGAAGTTGAGAAGGCTATTATGAATCAACAAGTGATCCCTGATAGTCTTATTCGAACTACAACTGATATGAAAGGGTTTTGTTAATGGCTAATTTAGTTCAGTTTATAAACTCTAAGCATGAAGGTACGCATAGTAATCTATCTAATGCAGAGAATACAGATACTATAAAGACAATAGTACTTAGAGAAGAGTTGAGTGATGAAGAGAAAACTCTACTAGAGAACTTACCACTCTTTAAAGAGATGAAAGCTGAGATGGGTAATATCCATGATATGCTCTCGTTGAGAAATACAATAACTAAACTTCGAGATAGTATTGAGTATATTAAGACTATAGAGCCTTCACTAGATGTCATAACTAATGTATCTAAAGTAACTAGTGATATAGTTAATGTTTCTACTGATCTAGATAGTGTTAAGAAGGTAGCTCAAGCTAGTGTATCTGGCTTATTAGATAACATAGCTAGACATATAAATGAGATCACTCGTGTCTATGGTATGTCAGAGGCTATTGGAGTACTAAATAATATCTCTTATAAGCTAGAAAGACTTTACAAGAGTATAGATAATGTAGATAGCGTATCAGAACATCTAACTGAGATAGATGAAGTATCTCAGCACTTACTAGCTATCGAGATAGTAGCTAGATATTATGGCGTACTAGAAGACATACAAGAAGTTATACCAGAACTAAAAAACTTAGCAGATATAAAACAAGATTTACTAGACTTTAGAAACAATAGAGCTGAGACTAAAGAAGTCATAAAAGCTTATAAAGAAGCAGGACAGATAGTTCAGAGAACTATTGATGATGCTGTGACTAAACTAGAAGAGAGAGTTAAGAAGTTCGATCCTGAAAGTATTAAGAAACTTGATGAAGAGATGACTACTCTAAAGAGTTCTATTACTACTATTCAATCTACAATAGAAACTAAGTTCACTGAGATAGATGGAGTAGTAGCGAATAAGCTTACTCCTATGCAAGAAAAGGTAAAAGAATTAGGGGATAAGCTTACTTTTGAGGTAAATAAGTTTACAGCAGGTATGACTAACTTAGATTCTATGTTATCAACCTTGCATGAAGAGCTTAATTCTAAGCTAGATGCTGATGCTACTGCAGTAAATAGTGCCAAGCTTGGCGGACTAGCTCCTGAAGAGTATGTAAGACAGACTGAGACATACGATAAGAGAAGCTATACTGGATATATACCTAGATTAAAATCTGTTAGAGATGACTTTAATCCTGCTAATAATATACAAGTATTAGAAGCAGAGCAATTAAAGCTTACAGGTATTTTAGCTAAGGCTGATAGTATGTTAGCAGGACCAGATATTACTACTAATCTACAAATCCTTATGAGAAATACAAGTTATAACGCTAGACCTATTCATATCCTTACTATGAGAGGACTTATAGATTACATTAACAAGTATGCATCTATCAATGGTTACTGGGAGAAAGTAAAGGATATAACTAAGCCTTATACTCTGCAAGCTAATGAAGCTATTATCAGACTAGATCCTGTTATAGAGGATGAACTAGTAGTAGATGGAGAACTCTACATCGAAGGTACTACAGTAGATTTAGAAGAGCCTCAATTTCAAGCAGGACAATATGGCTTCTTCGCAATGAAAAACCCTAAAGGTAGATGGTTATTCTGCGATGGTAGAGAATTAAGTAGAGAAGCTTATCCTGACTTATTTGAAGCTATAGGCACTACATACGGCGAAGGTGATGGTACTACAACCTTTAACATACCAGATAGACGAGGCTACTTCGGTAGATGTTTAGATGCAGGCGCTGAAGTAGATTATCAGAGTGACAGAGAGATAGGTAGTAAGCAGGGTGATGCTATAAGAAATATAACTGGCAAGATGTATGACAATCACTTGTCTTTATCTAATGTAATGGAAGGGGCAATAACTTCTACTGTTAATGGCACTGGTTATAACTATGTAGGTAATGGTCCTTACTTCGGACTAAACATAGACTTCGATGCCAGCAGAGTAGTACCAACAGCACCTGAAAACGTAGTTAAGAACATAGCAGAATATGTCTGCATAAGATATTGAAAGGATAAATATGGCAGAGAGCAAGATAACAGTTGCCAGAGTAAAAGATAAAGTAGGTGGTAGAGAAGCAGAAGTAAGTAAGCTTCTATACTCAGATAACGGTAATATTAAAACTATAGGTGGAGATAGTGCTATCACTGTCGGTAGTGCTAAGACACTTAACGGAGAAACTAAAGAGCAGTTACTAAAAAATGTTAATGCTAGTACTATAGGTGGTAAGAGTTTAAGCCAGATACAGAGTAGAGGTAAGTTCGGACCAATAAAGTTATTACCAGATAACCTATATGCAAGTTTTTATATAAATATGGTAGTAACAGAAAATGAAGAGCTATTATTCTGCGGTGCTAATAATAGCGACCATAATACTTTTTCAGCTGGTAATATGCCTTCGTGGATTAATATACCTCACCCATTACAAGGCAAGTCGAAGGTTAAACAACTTATTACTAACTATCTGCATACTTTCTTACTATACGAAAACGGAGATTTATACGGTAGAGGCTATAATGGCTATAACACTTTAGGCATAGGAAATACTGCTAATCAATATGATTGGGTAAAGATAACTGATAATGTCAAGAAGGTATGCCCAGGTAAACCAGGTTATTATGGTGGTAGGTCTAATACAGGCATAATTAAGAACGATGGCTCAGTGTGGTTCTGGGGTGAAAATGCTTATGGTCACGCAGGTATGGGTAATACAACAGCATTAACAGTACCTACTAAACTAGCCCTTACTTTTTTAGATGCTGGGGATAGTGTTAAGGACTTGATACTAAATGATAGTTATTATACTTCAGCTTATATAATCACTGAAAAAGGTAAGTTGTATTCTTGTGGATGGAACGATAACGGACAACTAGGGCTTAACGATAAAACTAATAGAAATACATTTACACAGGTAACAGCACTACAAGATAAAAAAGTAGTAAGCTTAACTGCTTCAATGTCTTACAATAGTTCTAGCTCACAATACTTTTATAAAGTAGTCGTAGCTTCTTGCTCAGACAATACTCACTACGTTTGGGGTAATAGTAACTCGACTATACCTGCATTTAGAAATCCGTTACCTACTAAAGTTGAAGATAGTATGTTCCCATCTGGATATAAACAAGTTAATGACCCTATCGTTAGGATGGAAGTATGTGGTATAGGTTCATTTTATGCTCTTACTAGAAGTGGTAGGCTATTCGCTTGTGGTTATAGTAGTGCTACAGGACAATTAGGGGTAAATGCTACAACTGACGTAGTTACATTTAAAGAAGTAGTATTCGCTGACAGTACTACTAGCTATAAAGTAAAACAATTCTGGGGTACTTACCACTCAGTTCAACCACAATATGGTCAGATATATGCAATCGTAGAGATTGACAATGTTAGATACTTATATGCAGCAGGTTATAATGGTTATGGTCAGTTAGGACTAAATCATACTAATGCAGCTAATAGTTTAACAAGAGTACCTTTCAATACTAGTGATATAGACAATATCAAGCAAGTATACGTTCAAGGTTACGAAAACTTGAATAACCCTATGATACTTCTAAACGATGGTAGGGTTTATACCTGCGGTTACAATGCTAATGGTACTTGCGGTTTAAATCACGTAATAACACCAATAACTAGATTTGTACAAACACTATAAGGACAAGGCAATGGATAAGATAATTTATGTAACATCTAACTTTATACAAGAGCTAGGAGACGAGGTAATAACCTCTGCTCCTGAAGGTGTCAAGCTAAAGACTACTAATGAAAAAGCTTATAGTAAGTGGCTTATAACTAATCCAGATACTATCAGTGCTATAGATAACTTCTGGAAGCAGTTTGTACCTAAGCAGATAACTGTAAGACAACTAAAGCTACAGCTACTTAAGCTTAACCTACTAGAGCAAGCTGAAGCATTAGTTAAAGCAGATAAAGAAGCTCAGATAGAGTTTGAGTATGCTAGAGACATCGAGATTACTAGTCCTCTACTACAGAAGATGGCTAAGGCATTAGGTATGGACGATAATGCTATAGATAACTTCTTCTTAGAAGCTAGTAAGCTATAAGGAGAACAAGATGGGATATGCATTAGTTGCTTTACTAGCATTTGTCTTAGGAGTAATCCTATGCCCTATGCTTATATTCTTACGTGCTAGAAAATGCGATCAGTGGGATAACTCGAATATGACGAACGTCTACAGGGTAATAGCTCACTTAGCTACACATCCTGACGATTTCGGCAAGATGTACTATGACAATGGAGAGAAACCTTTTTGGTACATCGATGACGACGAGTTCACTGATGTCGTTCGAACTAGACCTAAAGAGAAAAAGAATGCTAACAATTAAAGAGATACTACAGCTAATAAGGACAATAGTAGTAGAGATAGTATTAGAAATATTGTCCTATATAGTTGTACCTATAGCTTTAGTATTTACTAAGAGAGAAGACGATCACCTACCTAGGTGGGCTAGATGGTTCGAGGATGCTAATGACTACTACGATAGTCAGTGTGCTGCTATTAATGGTGATAGTGGCTGGAGAGAAAAGCATTATCCTGAACCTAGTAATAGATCGTATAAAGCTAGATTGCATTGGCTATTTAGAAATAGGATAGGTTATTACTCTAGTGAAGTAGCAGGAGTAAGAGTATCTACTATAGATCCTGCTTCAGTTACTACGATAGGGGATATACATGCTACTAGTAATAATGGTACTAAGAGTACTTGGTGCAAGGTAACTTGTAGATTGAATAATGGTAAGACTAGGTTTGGGTTATACAAGGTAATCAGATACTCTAAGAAGTACTACTGCAGAATATACCTAGGTTGGAAGCTGATGGATATAGCTGGTATGACTAAAAGTAATTATGCTAGCTACCTAGAACCTGAAGACAAGATCAAGCTAAAGACTGTATGGAGTATTCATCCATTCAAGAAGGTAAGAGACAATGGTTAATAGACCTATTCTAAAGCCTGTAGGCAAGTATCAGTTCGAACTAGTAGAGAACTATAGGTATAGAGATATTGTTATACCTAAAGGCTATATAACAGATGGTGCCAGTGTTCCTAGAATATTCTGGAGTATCTTCCCACCTAACAAGGCAGAATATCTTAGTGCAGCTATAGTTCATGATTATCTTACCGATATAGTTATCGAAAAAAAGAGTATTACTTTTAGGTCTGCGGATAATACTTTTAAAGAGATGTTAATAGACCTAAATGTAAACAAGATAGAAGTTACGGTGCTTTACTGGAGTGTAAGGCTGTACCACTTACTTAGATATGGAGATTAAAATGGGAAATATACTCTCAGCAATTTTAGAGTTCTTTTCACTCAGTAAAGCTGGCAGTGCAATACTAGCTGTCATAACTTTAGTTATCGGCTTAGGCTATATGTACTACTCTGATAAGGTAGCTAATCTAGAAAAGCAGTTTAGAGATAAACAAGAAGAATATAAGAGCTTATACCTAGATAAAGCTTTAGCAGATTCTAAACTAGCTCTATGCAGAAATAGTTTAGATCAGCAGAATGAAGCGATAAAGAATCTAAGCGTTCAAGTAGTTAAAAAACCTGAGATTGAAGTTAAGTACAAGTATATAACTAAGCCTAGTGATAGTTGTGAATCTAAGCTTAACTACTATGAAAGGATAGCTAATGAAGCTGCTAAGCCTCTTAAGTAGTATCTTATTCTTAGTAGGTTGTTCAGCTAAGCCAGAGGTTGTTACTCAGATTGAGTATCAAGAAAAGTACATGCCTATTAGATGTGTCAATACTCTACCTGTTAAGCCTGAGTACGATCCTGCTAAGCCTGAGACATTCGAAGAATTAATGAAGTATTTTTCTCATGTTGAGGACTTGCTTATTCAATGTTACAAGGGGAGTAAATAATGGGGATAAAAGGTTTACCTAGACCAAAGAGTATGCTTAAACGCATTATTGTTCTAGTGCTAGGGGGAGTTTTTATAGGGGTTTGTGGTTATGGGCTATTCTGCCTATACGATCGTATGTTCAGCAGTATGGAGACTGCCCTAACGGTATGGGCTATTACACAAGGAGTGATCAATGCCATAATCTCCCCTGCTAAACTCTTAACGGTATTTAGGACATGAGAAAAGTGGAAATACATTATTTATGGTACGTGGTATTCATAGGTACTATAGGCAGCATTATCTCTTTCTTCAAGAGTTCTCGCAAGAAGTGTTTTTCTCATTTCTTTAACAGAATCCTTGACGGAGTATTTAGTGCATATATAGTCTATGAATTGGTCTTTTATTTCTGTCAAGATATGAAAGTAAGCTATGCATCTTGTGGAATAGGTGCATGGTTCGGCAGTGATGCCTTAGTTATGGTTAGAGATTTTTTTCTAGCTAAGTATGGCATAGGACCTTTCCCTAGATGTAAAGACGATTGGGATGGAAACGAAAGGAGAAGAGATTGATTTTAAACATTACTAGATTTAGAAATATACCTGATGGAACAATAGGTAAGTTTTCTTTAATGGATAAGGATAGGGCTATCTTACAAGGCTATACACTAGAGCCTGCTGGTGGAGATACTACAGAGAGTGGTAAAGATAGAAGAATACCTGTAGGTGCTTATAATGTAGTATGGCATAACTCTCCTAGATTTAAGAGATCACTACCCTTACTATACAACAATCTAGTACCTAGATCTAGATATATCTTAATCCATAATGGTAACTACCCTAAGGATACTGAAGGATGTATCTTACTAGGTGATAGCTATGACAAGAATGGAGTGTTTAACTCTAAGGCTACTCTAAACAAGTTTCTAGAGCTCAGTTATGGATATTTAAATGAAGTAAGAATAGAGGCTGACTATGATAGAGATTGACAACATAACTGAAGCTAGATTGCTCTCTAATTTAAAGGCAGACTTTACTGCATCTAAGTTACTCAGAAATGAGTTAGATCAGAAAATAGCTAGATGGAAGAGTGAGTACAATGCAGAGCCTTATGGCAATGAAGTTAATGGTAGGTCTAAATTAGTATCTAGAGATATTAAGAAACAATCAGAATGGCAACATGCTGCATTAATAGAACCTTTCGTATCTACTCCAGATATTATTAAAGCTAATCCAGTTACTTCAGAAGATGCTGAGATAGCTCCTAAGATAGAAGTACTACTCAATACTCAATTCTGTAGGCAGTTTAGCAGATATAACTTTATGACTAAAGCTTTAAAGGTTCTAGATCAAGAAGGTACTGTAGTTATTAGAACAGGTTGGGAGTACGAAGAAAAGGTAGTAGAAGTACAAGAGGATAGAGAGATACCTAATCCTGATTATCAGAGAGCTATAGAAGTTATAAATCAAGGTATGGCTGATCCTAGTATTCTTCAAGGTATAGAACCTACTCTGATAACTAAAGTAAGAGTAAGAAAGACTAAGCCAGTCAAGAATCACCCTACAGCTATGGTATGCAGAAATGAAGATATATTCATAGATCCTACTTGCCAAGATGACATGGATAAATGTCAGTTCGTTATCTATAGATATGAGACTGATATGACTACACTTAAGCAAGCAGGTATATATAAAAATCTAGACAAGATTAAAATACCTACAGGCTTAACAGGCACTAACGATACTGAGTACATTACTGAAGATAGCACTAGCTTTAGATTTAGCGATACTGCTAGAAAGAAAATAGTAGTACACGAATACTGGGGTAACTATGACATCAATGGTGATGACATAGCAGAGCCTATTGTATGTACTTGGATAGACAATACAATTATTAGGTTAGAGGCTAATCCTTTTCCTGATAAGAAGCCTCCATTTTTAATAGTGCCATTCTCTGCTATACCATTTAAACTATATGGAGAATCTAATGCAGAGTTACTAAGTGATATTCAAAAGATCAAAACTGCAATCTATAGAGGCTTTATCGATAATATGGCTTTATCTAATAATGGTCAGAAGGGTATAAAGAAAGGTAGTCTTGATGAATACAATAAACAGAGATTTCTCAATGGTGAGAACTTCGAGTTTAATCACTATGCTTCAGACTTCTTTATAGGCAACTTTAATGAGCTACCTAGCTCAATATTCAATGTACTTACATTAATGAACAATGAAGCAGAGAGCATTACTGGCGTAGCTAGTTTTAATACAGGTATCAATGGAAATGCATTAGGCAGCACCGCAACATCCATCAGAGGTGCTATAGATAGTGCTAGTACTAGAAGGCTAAACATAGTTAGAAATATAAGTGAAAATCTAGTTAAGCCATTGCTTAGAAAATGGTTAGCTTACGATGCTATGTTCTTAGATGAAGAGTCTCAATACAGAATAACTAATGATACCTTCGTATATCTAAAGAGAGATGACTTAGGTGCCAACATAGATATTGATTTAAGTATATCTACGAGTGATGACAACAGAGCTAAAGCTCAAGAGTTAGCTTTCGTATTGCAGACTGTAGGTCCTAGTGAAGATCCTAGATTGAGAAAGATACTTATGGCTCAGATAGCTCAGCTATATAGAATGCCTGATCTCGCTAAGATGATTATGGACTATAAACCAGAACCTGATCCTATGGCAGAACAGATGCAACAACTACAAATGCAGTTACTACAAGCTGAGATAGCTAATACTCAAGCTAAAGCTGGTGAGAATACAGTAGATCAAGATGTTAAGAGAGCTAAGGTACAAACTGAGTTAGCTAAGGCTAAGAATCTTAATTCTATGGCAGATAAGACTGACTTAGATTACGTACATCAATATAGTGGGATAAAGGAGAAAGAAGCCTTACAAAGACAGCAATTACAAAATCAATTTAACATAGATAGAGAAACTCTGAAATTACTTCAGAGTCCTAAGCAACAATATTTATAATCTAATAAAGGGGAAAATATGGAAGAACAAGTACTAGATGAACTTGAATCTGTAGACAATAGTTACTGGGTGGAGCTAGATAAAGCTCTTAGACGATTGCTAAAAAGTGAAGACTTTAAAAAGGTTATTCTAGAAGGTTATCTAAAAGATAAAGCCTTGAGTGGAGTAAGCTTACTAGGTAGAGGTGATGTCAAAAAACGAGGTGAAAGACCTGACGTTATTGAAGAGCTTGTATCTGTAGCTAACTTACAACAATACTTATTTACAGTTATACCATCATTAGCTGGATCAGCATTGGCAGAGGAGAATAGATAATGACTGAAGAGCAATTAAACAATCTTACTGATGAAGAGCTAGAGAAGATGGTTATAGACGAGAGAGCTAATGCGGTACAAGAACCTGTAGAAGAAGCTCCTCAAGCTGTAGAAGAAGAAGTTACTCCTGAAGTAGAAGAACCTATTACTGAAGAAGTTAGTGAGCCTGTAAGTGAGGAAGTGGAACAACCTACTGAGCAAGTTGTTCAAGAGACTCCACAACCTAAGACTTATAAAATAAAAGCTAATGGTATGGAGTATGACTTTAGTGAAGACGAGCTTATACGCTTAGCTCCTAAAGCTATGGACTATACCAAGAAAATGCAGACTATTGCACCTTATAGAAGAACTATAAGTGCAATCGAGCAGAATGGTATCAGTGAAGACGATATTAACCTACTTATAGATATTAAAAAGGGAAATAAAGATGCAATCTCTTCTCTTATTAAATCTAGTGGAATAGATGTTTACGATCTTCCTGAGAACGATGGGAAATATACCCCAACTAGATATGCAGAACAAGCTGAAGCTCAAAATACTCAAGATGTTATTGCAAGACTAGCTAGAGATCCAGAGTTCGAGAAAACTAAGAATGCTTTCGAGGTACTCGATCCGCAATCTAAGCAGTACTTGTTAAGTAATACTGAGAATATCGAGGGTCTGCATGATGATGTTAAAAACGGTATATATGAGAAGGTAATGCCAGAAGCTCTAAAGCTAGCGGCATTAGATGGTTATCAACAACCTGTTTTACAGTATTACTTTAAAGCAGGTCAAGATTATTTTACTAGGCAAGAGCAGATAGAAAAACAAGCTATAGCTACTAAAGCTAAAGAGGAAGCGATCAGAACAAGAGCTAAAGCTAGTGCTGCTCTCCCTAGTTCTAGAGCGGATAAGAAGAGCGTTATTAATTATCTTGACGAAGACAATGATGATGAGTATAACGCTTGGTATAAATCGCTCCAAAATAGATTCTAAAAGGAAAAACAATTATGGCAGTTATGGAATATAAAGACGGTAACAACTCAACAAGTGGTGCTAATACTATCTTACATTGGTACGATAGAGCTGGTATAAATGCAGCTAACGCTAAGAACGTATATGCTCAATTCGCTGATAGAAAATCTATGCCAACTAAGAGTGGTAAGAAGTATAAGATTTCTAGATGGCAACATATCTACGATAGAGATCTAAATGCAGCAGATTTTGCTAAGTATGGTTTCTTGTCAAGCAGAAACGTAGAAGATGTTACTAACGGTCTTAATCAAGCTAAATTACCAGAAGGTAGTGGTGCTAGAAATCAAGTAACTTTTCAGAAAGTAACTATGGAAACTACTTGTGCAAGCTATGGTGAAATGATTGAGTATACTGATGAAGTAGAGCTATTTAGTGAAGACGTTATGCAAACTAGGTATCGTGAAGAGCTTGGTGCTTTAGCTAACGTCAGAAACGAAGATCTAATCCAACTAGATATGCTTGGTACAGGTAACGTACTTTACTCAGGTCTAGCTACTAACCTAGCTACAATGGGTAATGGTATTACTGCTGGTGGTACACTAGATGACCAATACAGGATAAGCTACGACCTTCTAAGAAGAGCTGTTAAGAAGCTCGTTAGAAACAGAGCTGAGAAGAATACAGAGATAGTTACAGGATCTAATAAGATCGATACTAGAACTGTTAATAGAGCTTACTATGCAATTATCGGACCAGAGGTTAAGTTCGATCTAGAGAATACTACTAGAGGTAAGAACAATACTGAAGAGTTTGCATATATCCCAGCTTATAAATATGCTGATGCTAGTAACCTAGCTGAAGGTGAAGTTGGTGCTATGCACGAGGTTAGATTTATTGAGAGTGAGACAGCTGTAGTATATCGTGGTAAAGGTGCTACTGTACCTGCTGGATATACTGGTACATTATCTTACACTGGTGCTGCTGGTACAGGTAAGTTCGATGTATTCCCTATCTTGTTCCCAACTAAAGGTGCATTCGCTACTGTAGGTCTTAAAGGACAAGATAAGATTACATTTAGATCTCAAGATCCTAAACAAACTGAGTTGAGCAATCCTTATGGCACTAAAGGCTTCTTTAGTTATCGCTTCTGGTATGCAGGTATTATCTTGCAAGAAGAGAAACTATTGAAAACTCTAGTTCTAGCAAGTGCTTAATACCTTTTATCCCCTATAACTAGGGGATAACTTAAATCTAAATAAAGGATAAATTATGGCTAAGAAAAAAGATGAGAATATCGAGATCGAAAACAATGAAGAAGTTGAGACTTCTGAAGTAGAAGAGGTTACTAATCTACAAGCACTTGTAGCAAGTGTTAAGAAAGAAGCTTTTAAAACTAGAGTAGTAACTATTACATCTAACGATAAGAGAGATAATGATGTAACTAATGCAGTTATGCTAACTTGTGAAAATCAATTCTTTAACTTATCTAAAGTAGTGCCTCTAAATGTACCAGTAGAACTAGAGCAATGCCTTATAGACTCTGCTAAGGACGTTAGAATACCTATTCATAGTGATGAAGTGATTAATGGTAGAAGAACAGGTAATGCTAAGGTAGAGCTAGTTAATAAATATAATATCAGCTTCGAGGACTAATCAATGGCTAAGACTAAAGTAAAGATCACAACTGACTATAAGAATGTAAAGGTAGAGCCTAATGACATTACTTCAGGTGAAGTATTATCTAAAGAATTCTATGGAGAAAACAGACTCCAATGGTTAGGTGAAGGAGCTTTCGATGTCTTAATGCACGCTATTGACGAGAATCTTCGTATTCAATACGATAATGGTAGGATATTGGGCGATACATACGCCCAAGCCTACATTCAATTAGTCTCAGCAGCAATAGACAAGTCTGTTAATCTAGCTATAGCTAACGCAGAACTAAAACTAAAGATAGCAGAACTAGAACTAAAAGAAAATCAAGCTGATGAAGACGAAGCTCTTAATAAACTAAAACAAGAGCAGTTAAGAGCACAAACTAAAGTATACGATAGACAGATCGAAGGCTTTAGTGATAACTTAAAACTAAAACTACTTCAATCTCAGCTAGAGTCTTTCTCAATGATATTCGCCTCTGGTATGCTAGATTTCAATGAGAATGCAGCAGCATTCCCTAAAGCATTAAAAGCATCTTCACTATCTGAAGTCTATGATGACCTTAGAGCTTCAAGCTTAACTGATTGGGAAGCTAAGAAGAAATATAAGGTAGAAAATAGAATAGAGAAGGGTGGAGAACCTAGTGGCATAGAGTTATAGGATTATCGCTATGGGTTGGTTTTCTAAAACTGTTGAACGAGATAAAACCCTTTTTATTCCTTATGTAAGTGATCCTCTTAAGAAAAATAAAATAGGACAAGCTTATAAAAACCCTATACAAAAGAGTTATTTAGAAAAATTTTTAAACTTGAAAAACAGAAAAATCTCTAATAATAAAGCACTATATAAAAATATTCTAGATATTAATTTTCAGCATGAAGCAGGTTTTGTAAAGTTTAAACTACCGTATAGTCGAAAAACTGCTTTTTATATTGTGACTTATGATTTTGAACGAATAAAACAAGTAACTGGTATTCAAGGAGAGATAAAATCTTACCAATTAGGTTTTATGAATACCTTAGCGGAAGAATATATTATATCTAAACAAATCGAATATAATTTTACTTCTAAAGAGTTTTTAAAAGATGGATATACTTTTAAGTATTTAGGGAGTACTTCTGCACTAGTTATACAAGAAAAAGAAAACGATTCTAAGTATAAAGTAGATCAAAGAGTATTTTTGAGTGATATAGGTATTTTTACTTCTTTTAAAAATTATATTAAGAGTGTCTATCAGCCTCTCTTATTAGAAGAAATTAAAACTACTTTCAATATAGATCCTTTAGATAAGAATATTGAGTTACATCTTACTGAAATCGAAGTCGATAAAGATGTAGATGAAGCTACTAAAAGAGTTCTATTTAGATTATCTCAAGGACTAACATGGAAAGGGCATACGGAAGAAAAAGTAAACAATGAAGGTACAACTACTTCTCAATTAAAAATAGAAGTAGTTTCTAAAATTGTAGAAGTGGATAACTGGGTAAATGATCTTAGACTACTTTTTAAAGAGAATAGTCCTTATTTTATAGAATATGAATTCAAGAAAGAAAGAGGTATTTACTTTGGTAAAAATAGCGATAGTATAGCCACTAAACGTAGTGCTAGAGCAGAATATCTTGCTGCAGAGTATCCTTTATCTACATCTATTTATAGTAATAAGTACGCACGGATGGCTCTAGAAAAAGCTGGATATAAAGAAAGGTCTACACCTAAAAGAAGTAAAAAAGACCCTAAAGGCAAGGATCTTGTTCACGAAATGATGAGTACTAAAAATCTTGCAACAGCTAAGATTAGCCAATATCTAGATTTAACTTGGTTCTTGTATAAGAGAGTGCGAGAAAATAAGTTTTGGCAAAAATATTTACACACAATCTATAAATATTTTGAAGAGATAGCCTCTACTGGAGAAGATATTAAAAAAGCTCCTAGAAGTGTATATTGGGTAGGTAGGTACTTTTTTAATATTCAACTTATAAAGAGAGAAATCATAAATGAACCTATGACTAAAATATGCTATACAGGATCAGAGCTGATGTGTAATGAATTATTCTTATACTTAAATATACCAGATTGGAGTAGCTCTACACAAGAACAAGTAGAAAAAAAGATTTTTTCTAAATTTACTCAGTATGGGTTAAATCTTAGCTTCTTTTTTTGTCGCAATACAGATGATGATGGGCATAGTTCTGACTATTCTGGTTTAGATACTATATTCGATATATGGTACACAGATACTGGGCTTATAGTAGATCACAGCGATGATTATGAGCATTCTTTAGGAGCAGACTGATGAGAATACTAGACGAAGATTTCACTGTAGGTTTTGTAAATCCTAAAGATTTAATGAAAGGTGGGAATACTTTTACCCTAATACCTTATAAAGGTCCTTATTCGAAAGGAATAAGAGTAGGAGAATATAATCCTAATGTTAATACAAGTGTAGTTCCTCAAACATTTAAAGGTCTTTTTCCTTACATTAAAGTAGATCCTGATGAGTATAAAAAGACTACAGGTAAAACTTGGTTTAATCGAGGAGAAGAAGTTTTTACTGTAATGGAATCTACTCAATACGAAATCCAAGAAAGAAGGACTAGAAAAAAAACAGTAAGTGCTTTTCAACCTATGACTTACGATCTTAGGAGTAGGTATCATTATGGACCTAATTTTGATCCTTCGTGGGATATTGCAACAGCATACTCTGAAGCTATTTATGCCATTCCTCCTATGCCTTCTAGATTATGGTATAGAACTCCTTATGTAGCTCAATTAGAAGTTTTTTTAAGTACTCTAAAAATTACTACTAAATATGAGTGGGAAGAAAAAGAAAGCACACATTTTGGAGATTTTTTTAGAATAGTCTTTGTCCCTATAGCCAGTGCTGTCTTCGCAGGTTCTTCAGGTGGAGGAGCTGCTGCCTTTATTTCGATGGCAGGAAGCATCATGTCTCTTGCTGCTGAGGATAGTGAAGGTCCTAATGCTAAATATTGGAAAATAGGTGGAAATCTTTTATCTATGTATGGTGGTATGTCTGGATTCTTATCTGGAGCTACTAAACTTGGAGCTAATATGGCTACTACAATGTTAGCCTTGCAAGCGGCAAGTACAGCTGTTAGTATAACGAGTACTTTTAATCAAGATAAGAAAAACAGAGAAGTAAGAGATTTAGCTGCAGACATAGAAGATCTTAAAGCTCTAGCTGAAGCGGAGAAAGCTAAAGCAGAATCTGCAGACAGTACTCTTAATTTAGAAGAGTTTAACATAGATATAAATAACGAATCCATGCAAGAACTCTTAACTCTTTTTTCAATAGCTGAGTTTCAAGAGAATGCAATGGCTACAGGTGAGCTATTTAGAGCTTCAGAATTTTTAGAGCAAGACTCTTATAACAGATTTAAATAAAGGAGAAAAAATGGCGTATATTGAAGATAGTATACTAAATCAGTCTACCTATATCCCTAATTGGCTTCAATCTAATGGATTTAATGGTACTGGTATGCAACTAGGTGGGAGTTATGCTCCTAAACAATTTTATACAAGCAATACATCTACATTAGCTGGTAGAAACTTAACAATCCCTAATAATAGTGGCAATGCTTTAACTAATGCTTGGGATGGTATCCGTAACTGGTGGAATGGTGGTGGTACAACTACTACATTAGCTGATGGATCTACAGTAACTAGAGGTACTAATGGAGAAATGCTAGGTAACATAGGTGGCTTAGCTATGGGTGCTTATGGTATCTACTCAGGTTTACAAGATATGCGTAAGAATAATAGACTCTATAAAGAGCAGATGGAGAATATGCAACTACAACGAGATGCCTTTAAAGAGAATATGGCAAGAGATAGAGCTGAATATAATAGGCTTAAAGGTCAGAGAGCAGCATTAACAGCAGCTTACGGAGCATAATATGTCATACTATAATCCTCAACAATATATCTCGATACCTCACTTCGACTCTCCTATGAAGAGTGATAACTTCAGAACATTCTCTGCAATGCAAGAAGCTTGGAATAGGTATCAGCAAGAGAAAAGACTAGAGGAACTCCACCCTTTACAGGTGGAGAACTTTGGTCTTAGGAATCGAAATCTAACGTTAGATAACGAACTACAAGAGAAGCTTAATCCTCTAAAAGTAAAGAGTGAAGAGTTACTAAATACTCTTAGAGATAAGCAGAATACTAAGACTCAACAAGAGATAGATTTCGATGCAGAGAATAATCCTTTACTTCTTGAAAACAATCGTTTAAAGAATATAGGACAAGGCATAGAAAATCAATATGGTAATCTAAGAAACACTCACCAGAGAATACAGAACGATCAAGCTCAATGGGGATTTAACAATCTACAGAATGAGTATAAAATGATTAATGATGTATTCGGTAAGCCTGCTGCGGTTAGACAAGCTGAACTACTTGAAAAAGAAGCTCAAGCTAGAATAGATAAAGAGAATGCTAATAGAGATTGGTACAATGCTGAACGAGATAAGGTTATGATGGCTCAGAGAGCTGGTGACTCTACTTCTCCTCGTCCTAATATACAGCAAACTAATGATGGTAAATTCATTGACCCATCTACTGGAGATGAGTATGAAAGAAAACTAAACCCTAATACATTAGATTTTGAGTATGTCTGGAAAAAGCCAACAGATTTAAGTAAACCAGTTAGTCCAGAAAAGAAATACTCTGATAGAACTTTATCTCAGCAACAGTTGAAGAATATTTCTAGCTTGAGTCCAGAAGAGTTTCTTGCTTTACCAGAAGATGTTTTAAAATCTTATGCTCAATCAATGCTCCCTATAATGAATACTAACTCTAAATTTAGGGATGACGTACTTCATAATCGTGTAGATTCTGCTCAAAATAAGTATTTACGAGAAACACTGGCAGATGAGTATAATCAGGATAAAGCTTATACTCTATATCCTGATGGAGCTGGAAGTTTTTTAAAGATACCTGCTACATACGATAAAGAAAGTGAAGAAGGAAAGTTCTACGAGGAGTATAAAAAGAAACATCCAATATTTACAGACATGGATAAGATGCTAGCAGATACAAAGTATTTAGAAAAAGAGCATTTCAATTCTCAATTAAACAATGTAGGTTTCTATAAAGTGTACGATCCTTTTTCTAAAACAGAAATGAAAAAAGCTATACAAGGTAGAGATGATTTTGGTAACCAACAATTTGGGTGGAGTCCAGAAATTAATAAGTATGAAAGATTGGCTAAAGAAATAAGAAACTCTTCTACTTCTAATGAAGCTCTTATGGATATGCAACAAAACTTTTGGCATGAAGCTAAAGAAGCAGATCCTAAAGTTTTCGAAAATCTAAAACAAACTACTCTATCTGACTCTAATGGTAATATTTCTAGAGATTTTTTAGCTTATGTACCTTTAGTCATGCCTACTGGAAAGCAAGGGATTAATTTACGCAGTAATCCTAAAATGCTTCAAGCAGTTCTAAAAGTAGCAGAAAATCCTGAGGAGTTTAATGCAATGAAAGCATTAAAGCAAGGTGAGTTTCAGGCATTCGGCGATAAAGATCAAGATATAGCGTACCTTCTTGAAGATCTTGCTCAGTTTGTATCTAAACAGCATAAAGGTCCTAAACAAGCTACTGGTTTAACTTATGCGAATAGTTATGAATTAGGTTATACTGATAGTAACGGTAAGAAAAGAAAGTCTTTAGGAATTACTTTACCTACTCCAGACAAAGAAAGTATGGGAACTTTCATAGAAGATTTTGCTAATTATAAAAGAGAACGTAATTGGGAAAGATATGTCAAGAGAGAAAAGAAAGCTAATGCTATAGAGAATGATGCTCGTCTAGCAGGATCACTTACCAACAGACCATCTTCTTCTACTTGGTTTAATTTACTTAGAAATTAATAACTATTAGATAGATATACTGCAAAAATAGTTATAAGTACAAAGCCTGCTAGAAACAAAACGGCTGTCGTAAATCTAGTTTCTTCCGTCTGTAACTCGTTATGGGATACAACGGAAGACTCGCTTGAAAGTACTTTAGAGATACCTATAAGACTGTCAAGATTAAACTTAGTACTAATACTATTAGCTACCATAGCTTTCGTATACTTATCAGGATCACTAGAGAACTTATCCTTTAGATATTGTTCTCTTCTTAGTTCTAGCTCTCGATCAGCTATTCGTTTATCTAAATCAGCTTGAACTTGCTTAGCTTGAAGCTCTGCTTCTTGTTTAGTTCTATACTCGTCTAACTTCTTTTTAGCTTTTTTTTCTGCATCAGCTACAATATCTTCAATCTTACTCATTATTGCCCTTTTTTTATTTTAGTGTAGAGTTTCTTTTGCATAAACTTATATTCTTCGTAAGCTTGTTTATAATTAGAAGTAAGTTTATTGTTCTCTATAATTTTATCGACTAAGGTAGCTAAATTTATCTTAAAATATAAGAGATATTCATTGCTTAATGGACTATCTTCATTTAATTCAATCTCAAAATAATCTCCACTAATCTCTTCTGCTTTTACTAGTTCTTGAAAAGTTTCTATATCTTGATATATCTTTTTACTCTCTGCAGTAGAAGGTTTATCTAATCTCTCTAACAATAAAGTTTTTCTAGAATATTCAAGAGCTTTTTTAAGACTACTATTTTTAATTAAAACATTTTGTCGTTTTAGCTTTTCTAAATCTATCTGAGTTTGTTTCTCAAATGCTTTCATAGTATGTGTAACATCTTCTAACGTACTGATAAAGAGTTCTTTTAATCCCATTTTCTTATCTGCCTTATTTCTGTTAATGATATTTGAGGTTTATCTTTAAAACTTTCTATCTTTCCATGAATACAAATCTTACTTGTAGGGATTATCTTATCTAAAGCCTTGTCTAGTTCTGAATTAAAATCTCTTTCCCAAACTACAATAGTAAAAGGTATATTAGGGTACTTACCATCTAAATTAATGTATACCCCTTTAGAAAACTGCTTTATATCTGCAATGAATCCACAGACTTCTTTATACTCTCCAATATGATTTTTCGCATCAATTGCTTGTATGTAAGTAGGCTTAGGTTGCTCCTTTACTACTTCAATAGTTTTATTAGGTTTAAAAGCAATACTAGAAAAAAGAATAAGAACTATTAAAGCTAATGCTACTATTAAGACGGCAGTGCCGAAAGACATGGAATTATTTTCTTGTTTTACTTCTTTTAATTCTTTCTCAATTTTTTGTAAGTTTTCTTCTATCGCTTTATTGGTTTCGAATTGGATAAGTTTTTCTTCAGTTAGTTCTAGATCAAGTATTTTTGGTATTTTTAGCTCCTTTATATATTCTGTAATACTATCAATAACCCAGTTTGTTTCATTTAACATCTGATTATTTGTAAATCTAAGTAAGTGATTAAACTGCTTAATAAGATCGTTTTGTCGCATCATTGTGTCGTCGAATATGTTGTAGTTGTCAAACTTAGCTTTACCATCTAGTTCGATAGCTAAGTAAGTATCTTTACCTACTACAACCATAAAATCTATATATCTATTTTTACCATTATGATCTTTGAAATTAAATTGTGGAACAACCATATCAGGCGTTATAGAACTAACTTTAGATAACACTCTTAGGACGAACTCTCGCTCATAGTCTGCTGGATGCTGATTTAATAATACTTTATGTTTCTCTAACCATTCAGACCAAGTCATAGTAGCCTTTAATATTAAATACTAGGTGTAAGCATAATTAAATATACTTTAATTCAGTATTGTAAAAGTATATTCTTAAATTTAAACTTAATTTTATTGTATTCGAAAAGGATGTCCTTGTAAATAATTTACCTTTTCAATATTATTCTTTTAGTTAGATATAATAATACTATTACCTTAAAAAATATTACCATAAAGGAGAGAATATGGGTTTAGCAGACAAGAAGTTTAAAGCTCAACAAGCCTTTACAAATAAGTTAGCAGAACTAGAGCCAGACGATTATCAGATAGGTTTAGACCTAGCTGACGAGACGTTAGCTAACGTTACAGCAGAGCAAGCTAGGAGAGAGCAGTATGCTAACTTTAAGCGAAATATGACCTTAAATGCTCGTAATCCTTATGCCACTCCAGATCTAACAGGATTAACTTCTGAAGGTCTATTAGCTAGAGGCATGAGTATAAATAAACAGCTACACGGACTACAGAGAGCTATAGAAAATGGACAGAGAGCTGATGAGTTTGAGCAACGAAGACAACTTAGTCTAATGCAACAAGATATAATAGATGCAGAGCTAGATAAAGATAGGGCTAAACTCAATACTACTAGACGAGAACTAGCTAATCAGTTTACAAGACAATTAGGAGTTAATCGACTAGAGAATGCGGCAGGAGTATTCACTGAAGATTATGTACCTACTGATGATGCCCATGACTTTACAACTATGGGTACTATTAAATCTCAAGCTCTAGAATGGGGTGGAGATGCTCTAAAAGGTATCGGTGGAGCAGTAAAAGGTCTAGGTGATGTAGTAGATACTGCTGGATATATGTTAGATGGAGTATTGCCTACTCATACCCAAGATGATGGTCTTAGTTTAGCTCAACGTTGGAATAAGAACTGGAAGAAAGCTCAAGCAGATGATGGCTTACTAATGTCAGGAGTAACTGATGGCTTGAACTATATGGGTAATAAGGCTCTTAAGGCTAGTAAAGACATCAATGCTCAAAGTCTTAATACAGTTGAGAGTCTAAGACGACAATGGGATAGAGATAACTACTCAGTATGGGATATGGCTAAAACTATAGGCGGTATGGCTACTGAGTCTTTAACTCACCCTGAAGTACTCACTACTATAGCTACAGGTGGTTTAGGTAAAGGTATCCAACTAGGAGTAGCTGGTATTAATGCTCTAACTAAAGCTACTAATATGGATATAGATAAGAGAGAAGCTTTAGCTAGAATGCAAGGCTTAAGTGATAAAGATGTCTATAAAGATAAGGTAGGCATAGATGGTATCCTAGAGCAAGCTCCTGCTGCTTTAGCCTATACAGGTCTAAACTACATAGAAGCCTCAGCTTTACTAAAAGGTATGAGTAAGTCTATACCTAAAGGTCTTTATAATGCTGATCTAAAAGAAGTAGCTGGTTATCTAACTAAGTCATTACCTGAAGAAGATATGCTTAGAATAGCTAAGAATGGTTTTACTCCTAGTGAAGGTGGCATTATCTCTAAGATGATGCCTACATTCTCTAAGACAGCTTCTGAAGAAGCTAAAGACCTAACAGCTAAAGAAGTACTAAAATATGCCTTAGGTGGCATAGCTAAACAAGGAGCTAAAACTGCTGGCTATCTAGGTGGTAGAGCTGCAGTAGGTGCAGTAGGTGAAGCCCCTATAGAGTATCTACAAACTAAACTAGAACTAAGTGCTAGACCTGATCTAACAGCAGTTGAGAAAGAAGAACAAGCTAGAGATGCAGCTATAGCTGGAGGATTAGTAGGTGGATCTATCGGAGCTAGTACTCATATCCCAGCTACTGCTCTCAATACAGGTAAGAGTATCTATACTAAAGCTAAAGATATCTACACTAGAACTAATGATAAAGAAGTCAATACTGATCTTGCTAACGCTTCTAGTGAGCCTATAGATAATCAAGAGCTAGGTAAAGCTTTAGATATTATATCTAGGGCTAGTACTCCGTCAGAGACTCCTACAACTAAAGAGTTTATGGGTGAGATAGGTGGAGCTTTATCTTATATAGGTCAGACTGAAAACTTCTCTAAGCTACCTAAAGAAGTTCAGAATACTGTTAAAAACATAGGTCCGATTATCCAAGAACACTTCGCTCGTAAAAAAGAAAATCCTGACTATAATGTAATAGAAAGTATGACTCCACTAGAGAGTACTTTAGCTGCTCTTAGAATGCAACAGCCAGAGATAATTGAAAGTATGTTAAAAGGACAAGAACTTCATAGCCCTAATAACAATAGTTCAAGAGCTAAAGAGATAGAGAATAACTATAATACTTTAATGAGTGCTTACAACGATATCCAGAACTCACCTAATGCTTTCTCACCAGAAGAGTATAAAGCAGTTACTAGCTTAGCTACTAGTATTAAAGACAATCTAGCTAATGGTAAAGAAGGTTATCATGATATATCTAAAGATATATTCATAGAAGGTTTTACAGATAAATATGGTAAAGAAAGACCTTCACTTACTAACTATCTAGCTAAGGCTATGTCTTCTAGAACTTCTAAAGAAGACCTATCTAAAATGAGTGAGAATATCTCTAGTTTTAAGAAGTCTCAAGAGAATAAGGCTAAACTATACGAGTATGCTAGTAAGTATCCGATCAATGATGGATCAGTATATACTTTTAGAATACCTAAACAAGCTTCAGCTGATACTCCAGTAGAAGTGATCAAGGGTGCTATAGATCGTGAAGATGACAAGCACGAAGGCTACCATACATGGATTAAGCGACCTAATGAGAAAGCTAATAATATTCTAACTAAGCAACTAGCTGAGCTTAGAAACGAGATAGATACAATAGATACTATCAGTAGTCTAGTAGCTTACAAGACTAAATCTAAACAAGATGTTTCTAAGAAAGAAACTGTTAAACCTAAGCCAGAAACTAAGGTAGAGAATACTCAGCCTAAAGTAGAGCCTAAACCTACTCCTAAGCCAGAGGTTAAACCGACATCTAAGCGAGTAGAGCCTAAGCAAGAAGGTAAACCAGAGCCTATACAAGAAAAAGTACAAGAGCCTAAACCTAAGGCAGAATCGAAGCCTGAACAAGTCCCTAAACCTAGTACTAATACTACTTTAGATACCGCTCCAGCTTCTAAACCTGCCGAGAATACAAGTCCTAAAAAACCTGAGCCTAAACCTTTAGAACCTATCGAGGTAGATTCTAAACCTATTATGGATACTCTCTTAGATCAAGAGACTAGTATGCCTGAAGAGCATAAACTTAAAGTTACACAGCTTAATTTTCACTTTAAACCAAGTGAGAAAGCTAACGGTATCTTAGTAAAAGATCCTAAGACAGCAGTTAATAATATTAGAGACTTCTTAGGAGCATCAGTTTATACTCAATTAGATATGACACTATTAAAAGGAGTAGGACTTACAGACGAGAAAGGTAATCTAGTCTCAGTCTTACCTGATAGTAAGAATGGCGATAAGAAAGCTCCTGCAAGCTTATTGCTCAATGACAATAGAGTAAGAGCTAGTTTGATGTATCGTGGCTTAGAGTGGCTTATAACAGGTCCTATGAATTACACTGCTGACTATATGGATACACTAGATACCATATCTAAGATGGGCTTTTCTGAAGAGGCTATAAACGATCAGTTTATAAAGACAGCTATGACACACACCTTCGCTTCTACAGCGTTACCTGCTATAGGTAGAAAAGTCCTAAAAGATATAGGCTTTAATGTAAATAAAGAGACTACTAGTTCAGAAGAGGTATCTCTAATAGAGCAAGAACTAGGTCTATATGCTGTTAGAGCCTTGATCAAGAATGACTTAGTTAAAGAAACTTCTATAGAGATAGATTCTAATAATGGTACTAAAGTTAATTTCTATGGCTTAGGTAATGTAAATTATCGTAAGTTCTTAAAACTAGATGGAGATACTGATCTATATAAGAAGATGAATAATCTCTCACTTACTTTAAAAGATAGCGAAGCTGAAGTATCCTCTTATCTAACCGAAAAACCTGAAGTAGATGATAGTCCATATACCTTTATAAAAGGTAAGGGCAATACTAAAATATCTACTATACATAAGAAAGCTCTTAATGTAATTAAAACTACTCCATATATGCCTATAGATAGAGAAGCTATAACAGAGATTATGAATGATGAAAGCTATGTAAAAGCTTTAAAGAAAGGTATGGGTTATGTAGAACTAGATGAGACTACTACTGATCCTAATAGCCCTAAATATATTCTTCCTTCAGATTTAGACTCTGTAAAGGGTAAGAATAGAGAGATTGAGCAATCAATTGAATCTATGAAGAATTACATTAATTCAGAAGATAGTACAGCTCCTATATATTTTGACTCGTTTATGAGTAAGAATAATAGATTCTTTATGAGAAGTACTAATATAAACCCTCAAGCGACTAAGTTCCATAGGTTTCTAGTAACTCCAGTAGATTCTAAAGACACTTACGAGATCAAGAATGGTGAAGTTACTACTCCAGCATTCTATATATCTATAGCTCAAGCCTTCGGATTTAAGACTGATAAAAAAGCTACTAAGTCTTCAATAGATTTTGGTAAAGCTATCGTAGAGAAGTTCGCTGAGAGTGATCCTAAAGACTACTTGAAGTTTATAAAAGCTCTTATAAGCGATGGTAAAGAACATAAGATAGCTGGTAAGACTATTGAGATAGAAGAAGTATCTCATGCTATCCAAGCTGCCTTAGCTATACGAGATCTAGTGAATGCTAGAAATAGTGGTAAGGACTCATTCGAGACTACAATAACTACAGAGATTGATGGTATAAACAATGGTCTTATATTAAAACTAAATCAGTATATGTTATCTCCTGACTATGTAGATAATCTAGCAGCTGGTGGAGTTAGTTATGGTACTAATACTAGTGAAAGGATCAATGACAAATACGATAAAGGTTTTCTTGACTTGTACCAAAGGTTTGCTAAGAATATAGGTGAATACCTAGAAGCTGGTAAAGCTAATACTAGTGAAGCTATAAATAACGCTCATAAGTTTTTAAGACTAAATCCAAGTAAGAAATCGAGTGCTACTCTATCTAGATTAATAGAAAACCTATCAGGTAAAGTCTCTCAAGAGGTATCTCATACATTCGAGCTAGAAGAGGGTAAAGTATCTTCTAAAGCTAGAAAAGCAGCTAAACCTATATCTCAAGTCTTTAGCTATGGTGCTGGAGAAAAAGCTTCTATACTTAACCTATCTAGGTATTTTACTGAAGGGCTACCTAAACTAGCTTACGCTTATGCTAAAAGAAACGATCCTGCTGGTAAGCAAGCGTATGAGATATTAGCTAATATAGTAAATCTAGATAAGAGTAACTTAGATATTGAAAAAGTAAAGAAACCTATGGAGGAGTACCTTAATTCTGATCAAGGTATCCTAGCTAAAGAGATATGGTTAGATGACGTTACAGACTCGGATGGTACTACTAGCAAGAAGAAGTATACTGTAGGACAACTATTAGATGCACTATACTTCTCAGTACTCAATGAGCCTGCTATAGCAACTCTAGAAGCTACATATCCATTCGTACGTCAGATGAATGAAGCCATAAATCAAGGAGTTAATGCAAGGATTAATGATGTAGCTACCCAGATTGAGGCTGCTAAAACTATAAGAAAAGAAGAATTAAATACAGATACTCTAACTATAGCAGAAGAAGAGGCTATAGAGAAAGAAGTACTTAAGAAACATCCTCTACCTTATACGTCTTACTTAGCTGATGACTCTGTAGGCAATGCTAAGTCTTCTATCTTCGATAAAGTAGATAAGACTAACGATAACTATAAGAGACAAGTTACTATGCAAAGACTTAAGACTGAAATGGCTGATAGTAAGTTTAAGTGGATAGCTAAGACTATAAATGGTAAGTATTCTATGTTTACTGATGTAGGTGCTGCATCTAACGTACTGATAATACACGGTGTAGACGGAACTCATGTAGGTATAGTTATTGTAGTGATAGATAAATCTGGTATACATGTAATACCAGTACATGATGCTTTAGTCGTATCTGCTAAGAAAGCTCAAGAAGTTAATAAGATTTATAACGAGAATGCCTCTGTAGATCTTGAAAATCGTAACTTAGTTAGAGAACTAGCCTCACAGATAAAAAATGTAGCAACTACCATTGATATGGAGAAGAATGACTTAACCTTCAATGACTTCGTTATATCTAGTGAAGTTAATAGAACTATACTAAAGCACGCTTCAGTAGTCTATGACAACTTACAGAATGGTATCGAAGGCAGTGAATATACTCTTACAGGTACTCTTAACGATCCTAAAGAATTAAAGCGATTACTTATCACTCCAGCTATGACTAAAACTAAAGGAGTAGATATAATCGATAGTGTAATAGCCAAGCTTAAGAAAGATAGCCAGAGAGATTTAATAGAAGATCTAAAAGAGTTAAAGCATGAATTAATTAAATCTCAAACTCCTTTAGATTTCGAAGAGAAGGATAGAACAGAGTATGCTGAAAGGATATTTACTGATCTATATAGTGGTATGGCTACATCTAAAGAAGAAACTAAACAATTCTTGAAAGAGATTAGTAAGCTTAGAGAACTAGGCATACCTAGTAATATCCCTAACAACTCTAGATTTAAAGAAGAAGCTGAAGCATTCAATAAATTAGAAGCTACCCTAGTTGGAGAATACATTAGATCTGGTAATATACCTATGCCTGTACTTCAAGAAACAGTGAATAAGGTTAATTCTATTCTCACTGAAGAGTCTAAAAAGCAATCAGGAGAAAGAAGTGCTAGTGGAGTAGCAGATAGATTTACAGCATTCAATGATTATATCAATGAAGTCAAGTTAGCAAGTCCTGTACTAAAACAAGTGCTTCATTACTTAGAGCATTCAGAGGATGTCTCTTTAGATATCGTACAAGGTCAGATTAGAAGCATTCTAGATAGTCAGGTTATAGATAAATCTCTTCATTCTCCTAATAACTCTAGTGAAAATGCAGATAGCACTCTTACTGAGGAGTTTACCTATGATGGCAATCCAGAGACACTCCTATCTAAACAAACTGAAATGAGATCTATAGATAAGCTAGATGGCTTATACGATGAAAATCATAGTAAGCAATTACAAGATGTCTTTAAACAAGTGATCAATGCCTCTAAAGAATCGCTGAAAGATTTAAAAGTCAGAATAGAAGAAGCTAAGGGCAAGTTGCATGAAGGCTCATTCGATCCTTATGCAAGGGTATCTAAAATAGTAAGAGCTTCAACTCCAACTAGGTCTGGTATGAGCCTAGAAGAAACTTATACTCACGAAGTACTCCACGCTAGTTTAGAATATGGTCTTAGGACAGCAGGGCTTAACTCTAGAGAAGGACAATATCTAAAAGAAATACATTCTCAAGCGATCAAGTATTTAGAAGTAGAAGACTTTTTGCCTAAAGTATCTACTGGAGATGCTAATGAAGATATGAAGATAGCTAAGAAAATGTATAAGCACTTTACAACTAGCTCTAGTAGTGAAGCTTACTTGAATAGCTTGAATGAGTTTATGGTTATGGGTATAACTGATAGAACTCTGGTAGAAAAACTAAAGAGCATACCTTACGAGCATAGGCGTAAAGAGTCTAAGGCTACTAACTTATTCGAAAGAATGGTCGAAGTAGTACAAGACTTTATTTCTTATGCCTTCAATAAGACATTCAAGGGAGCTAAATCTGGTAACTTATACGATGCCTTATTAGCTTTAGATTTAAAACTAGCTAACGCTAATGCTAGAGTAGTCCAAGCTAGAGCTAAGCAGATGACTATGGTAAGAGCCTTTTACGATGCAGCATTTGAGAAAGCTAACGATAAAATCAAGGCTAGTTTTAATGCCTTTATAGACTGGGCTAAGAAAAATAATATGACAATTAAAGTAAATGAGTATCCTAAGTCTTACCTAGATTCTTTAACGAATATGGTAAAACTACAAGTAGAAGCTGCTATTCACCCTGAAAAGCGAGAAGTATTACAAAGTTTTATGCACAAAATACAAGTAGCTAGATATGGCGGCTGGTTACATACTCTATGGCAAGACTTTACTAAAACAGATAAACTAGGTAGGACAATAGAGGGATATATCTATACTGCGAATAGAATTGATGCTGATGCCTTAGCCACTAAAACAGTAACTGAGAAAACTTTAGCTAACTTATTCTCTAAACCTTTAGATGACATAGAAGCTAAAAACTTAGGTGTTGCCTTGTTAGATACTGATATGGGTTATCTTGTTAAGAAATATTCATTAGATGAAGTATCTAAATACTTAAAAGATAAGGATAAAATAAAAGATAGACAAGCTAAGATCAAGCAAGAGATTATGGATATAGCTAAAGGATATGAAGCTCTATCTAAAGTTAAGCCTGAAGAGTATTATAACTTCATTGAAGCTCAAGCTAGTGGTCTAGCTACTTATATGGCAACTAATCAAGCTGATCAAGATGGACAACTCCTTAATGCAGAGAATATAGCTAAGATGCTCGGTTCATCTAAGGCTATCACTTCTTCTAATTCATTAATAGTAGATCTAATAGATGAATTAGTATCTCTGAAAGCTATAGATAGATTGCCTAAGAAGTCTAAAGAGTTAGTTATAGATAAGATAGCTAATGAGAAATCTGCTATGCAAGGATTATTCTCATTCTTAGAAACTCAAAATGAGATAGCTCGTAAGAAGTTATTTAATGGATCAGAGTTTAATATTATTAAAGGCTATAGATCTGAGGTATATAATGCAGATACTGATGTAGTTATAGCAAGAGTAGATGAAGCCGATAGGTTAAAGACAGAAGGGTATAAACTAGTAGCCAATATTACTACTAAAGACGATGCAGATACATTCTCTGCTCCTAGAGCATTCTATGTAAATGAATGGGTAAGTAATGCACCTAAGTGGAATAAGGCTGCTGTTAAGCTTACATCTTTACAATCTAGAGGTCATACCTTGAATGATCTTTATGTACAAGATATAACTAGTGGTAATGGAGTAAGTAATGAGCAATTCTTAGCTACTCTAAAAGCTGTAGAACAAAAACATAGAGCTAACGCTGATGCAATGTTTAAGAGAACTCAACGAGTACTTAGTGATCAACCTTCATTAGTTCCTACACTAGATGCTACAGGACATTTCGATCAGTTTAGATATACTATGAATAAAGGTGTCAAGAGTGAGATAGTAGGTATGGATACTAATATCTTTAAATCTCTAGCCCAGTATGCTTCTACAACTCAAGATAAAATTGCTACTATTAAGCATAATGAAGAGGTAGCTACAAGTCTATATAACTATTATATAGATCATGCTTCTGAAGTCAATCCATTCAAGATACCATTCGTAGAACTATCTAAACATTCTAAAGATGAGAGAATACAAGAGATCTATAGACTATTACCTAAACCTTTCTTAGATAAGCTAGAAGAAAAGTTTGCTGATAGACCTATAATGATTAGAGCAGATATGCTTAACTGGGTATTCGGCTTTAGAGATATAGATATTAAGAAGACTAAAGCATTCTCTTCACTCTCTTCTGGACAATTAAAACGAATAGCCCTAATGGCAGATACACTAGTTAAAAAGGCAACTAAGATAGCTAAGAGTAATGTAGTGGCTAAGAATACTAAGACAATCACTTCTAACATTATTAGTAACTTCAACCTTATACTAATGCAAGGCGGTAATCCTAAACAGATGTGGGATGATCATGTCGAGGGAGTAAACCTACTAGAAGAATATAGAAAGAATGTCTATAGATTAAAAGAGCTTCAGACTTTAGAAAAGTCTGGTAAACGAGTGAATAAAGCAGAGATAGAGAATATCAAGCGAAGGCTTAATGACTCTCCTATTAAAGAGATGATTCAGAAAGGTCTATTTACTTCGATCGTAGAGGATATATCTATGGAGGATAGTAAAGATGCTATAGACGAGAAGATAAATGCTATTAAGGCTAAGTTACCTTATCCTGTAAGAACAGCATTAGAGACTATGTTTATAACTAAAGAGACTACAATGTATCAGACTCTAGCTAAGATACTAAGTGCATCTGACTTCGTAGCTAGGTATGCTCTTAAAAAAGAGTTAGAGAGACAAGGTCTGCCTAAAGACGAGATATATAATAGGATTATAGATAGCTTCATTAACTACGATATACCTATGTCTCCAGCTAGAAAGGCTTTAGAAGAGAGAGGCTTCTTGATGTTCTCTAAGTTCTTTACTAGAATACAGAAAGTATTAACTAGTGATATACTAAAAGAGAAACCAGCTCAAGCTTTATTCGGTATACTATTGAACTCTAAGGCTGGCTTAGATTTAGAAACACCATTCGATTCTTCAGTAATTGAGAAGAATTATGATGTCCTATTCTCTAATCCTATCACCCAACTAGGTAATGCAATGACACCAGCTAGTTTTCAATACTTTAAATAATACTAGGGGATTTCCCCCTAGTGTGCCATAATTTGTGCCAAGTTTTAGAAATACTACTAGTCTTAGGATAATTTCTAAGATCACTAGAATGTCTAAATATAGGATAGAAATGCACATTATAGAGATTATTTTTTGCTTTAAGAAATATTTTTGCAACTTTTTATGAAATTTATAGTAAAATCCATCCCAAAACTACTAAAAAGGAGTTGATATGAAGTTAGGAACTTATACTGCAAACCAGGCTTCAGGAAACTATTATTTAGATCAAGCTAAAAATAGCGAGAAAAAGGCGCTAAACGCCATCTCTGCAAATAGCGAGATCAAAGCATCAGGTGCAAATTTGCAAATCGCAGAGAGCTTACTTTCGCAAACAAATGTCCTAAATGAGGGCATGGCAAATGCAAACGATATGATCGGTATGCTTCAGATCGCCGACTCAACGCTTTTAAATTTAAGCGAGAGTGCGGACAAGATCGGCGAGCTATCAAGCAAGCTTTCAAACCCAGCTCTTTCAGCGAACGAGCAAAAGGGCATAAAAGGCGAGATAAATGCGCTTAAAAATGCGATGAGCGACAGCGTAAAAGAGGCTAAATTTAACGGCAAAAACGTTTTTGACGCCGAGCTTGGCTTTTTCACAGGTGAAGGTACAAAAAATATAAATTTAAGCACAAATGCTCTTTTAAATGTTAAAGAGGATGGCTCAAATTCTGGCGATATTTTGAAAAACATAAATTCACTTCGCTCAGAGATCGGCTCGACACAAAATGCTGTATTTAAGGGCATGAACGCTCTAGCTGCTAGAAGCGTAGCAAACGCTAATAGCGTAGAAAATCTTGATAGCAGAGACATCGCAAAGAGCTTGGAAGAAAATTTACAAGCAAATTTAAAGCTACATGCTGCCTCTTTGGCTAAAGCTCACGACACTACGAGCTTGGCTGCAAAACTAGATAAACTTCTAGGCGAATAAATTTTTACCGGTCTTGTGCCGGTAAAACTCTCTTTTTATTTTTATGCTTTACTTTTTGATTTTAGAATATATGTTCAAATCAAAAATTTGATATTTCTCGTTTGAAATTTTATAGCAAGCCTGCCCTCAAAACGAAGGTTAGATTAATTATACTTTAAGATGAGAGCTATATGTAATGTTTAAAACAATTTTTGAGTATGGATGCTATAAATTTTTCAAAGAGAAAGTCCTTTAAATGGTATAGATGCTAATAATTTACCAAAAGAAAAGCCGTCTAGGCAAGAGTATATACGCCAAAGTAGGGCAAAACGCTATACAAAAACATTAAATTTTTACTTGTATCTTTTGGTACTTTGGTCGCAAGAATAACTTAATTATAGACTAGAGAGTAATTTTAGAAATTTATAGAGTTTAGGGCAGATGCCCAAAAGGGCAGGGCTTGTTAGCCCTCGATATAGTTTTTGAGTTTTCTACCAACTTTTGGGTGTTTTAGCTTCTTAATAGCCGAGCTTTCTATCTGGCGGACGCGTTCACGAGTGACGTTTAGCGCCTTGCCGATCTCTTCAAGCGTGCGGTCGCTCTCGTCTTCAAGCAAGCCAAATCTCATCGAAATAACCGCCTTTTCACGCTCATTTAGCTGTGAAAGCACATCATCAATCTGCTCTCTAAGGTCACTTTTTAAAATTTGATCTATCGGCGATAGTGAAGTTTTGTCTTCAACAAAATCTCCAAATTTACCGTCTTCTTCATTTGCGATAGGAGCTTCAAGGCTGATAGGCTCTTTTGTGATCTTGATCACCTGTTTTACCTTATCAACGCTTAGTCCGACCTCTTTTGCGATGACGCTTACGTCAGGCTCTTTGCCTTCTTCTTGGAGGTATTTGCGGTTGATTTTGTTGATACGATTGATCGTCTCTATCATGTGGATAGGTATCCTAATCGTCCTTGCCTGATCAGCGATCGCACGTGAGATAGCCTGGCGGATCCACCATGTGGCGTAGGTTGAAAATTTATAGCCTTTTCTATATTCAAATTTATCAACCGCTTTCATAAGACCGATGTTGCCCTCTTGGATGAGGTCAAGAAATGGCAATCCCCTGTTTGTATAGCGTTTTGCGATACTTACGACTAGACGGAGGTTTGACTTAGCCATTCTAGCTTTTGCTTCGTCTGAAATTTTCTTTCCGCGTTTGATCTGCTCTAAAATCTCTTTTAGTCTTGCTGGCTCAAGGTCAAAGCCTTGTTTGCTGGCCTCTTTTGTCGTAAAAAGCTTCTTGATCTCGACGTATGTTGAGACCATCGTAGCCTCTGGCACGCGGGCTGCAATCTCTTCTTTGCTAAGCTTGATGATATCTTTTAAGATGCTTTTGTGATTTTTCTTAAGCTCGTCGCTAAACATCGGCAAGCGATACTCCAAGCGTTTTAGCTCTCTGTCAAATTCATCGTCGCTTTTCAGAGCTGTCTCCATTGATTTTACGATCTCGCTAATTAGCTTGCTTGTTGGGCCAAGGTCCATCAGTTTCTCTTTTAAAATTTTCTTTTTAAATGCAAGCGTCATCTTCGAAGCTGTGTCGTCGCTTTCAACTTTATCTTGCTTATTTGCAGTCTTTAGCCACTCTTTTTTAGCCTTTTCAAGGGCTTTAAAGCTCTCTATAACTTTTTCTGCGCGTTTGTCGTTTTTGGCTGATTTTTTAGGAGTTTCGTTCTCTTCGTTCTCCTCATCCTCTTCGTCTATATCCTCTTCGCCATCTTCATTTTCGTTTTCGCTCTCGTCTTCAAAGCTTTTAAAAAGCTCTTTTACACGGCGCTCTCTGTTAATAAGCGGCTCTTTGTAATCAAGTATAAAATCGATCAAAAACGGCACCGAGCAAAATGCGTCGATGATGATATCCTCGCCAAGCTCGATTCTTTTGCTGATCTCGACCTCTTCTTCTTTTGTAAGAAGCGCGATCTGGCCCATCTCTCTTAGATACATCCTTACTGGACTATCTGATCTTGACCACTCTAAAAGGTCGCTCTCGCCTGAAAGATCGAGGTCTTCGTCGATATCTTGGTCGCTTTTTTGAGCATTTTCTTGACGTTTTTTAGCATCAGCTAAATTTCTAAGTTTTGCAGCCTCAGCAGATGTAATGAGCTGAACTTTGTTTGTTTTTGCTAGTTGTTCTATCTTTTTTACTACCGTAGCCGTCGGAGCTTTGTCTAATAATTTTACTAATTTTTCGTATGTCAAAAAGCCTTTTGCATTTTCAACAAAAAGCTCTTCTATCTGAGAAAAAGAGTCTTTTGCGGCGCTCATAAAATTCCTTTCAAATCGTATCATTGTGATTTAAGTATTGGTTAAAAGAAAGTGGATTATACCCAAAATTTTTTAAATGTCTATAAAAAGAAAGTTGGAACGATGATTGCTTAGTAATTCTAAAAAATCAAATTTTGATTAGGAAAATTTATGCAAAATGGTTATTATCAAGCCACTGCTGGCATGGTAACGCAGTTTAACAGACTAAATGTCATCTCAAACAACCTTGCAAATGTAAATACGATCGGCTACAAGCGAAATGACGTAGTTATCGGTGACTTTGCGAGAATTTTTAAAGAGACGCAAGATGAGCTTCCACTTAAAAATCACACAAAAGATGGAGCTAAATTTCTAAATAGAACGCTTGATCGTGTGCCACAAGTGAGCGAAGAATATACCGACTTTAGCGCTGGTGGCTTTAAATACAGCTCAAACACGCTTGACTTTGCGATAAAAAGAGACGATGCCTTTTTCTTAGTTGATACTCTAAATGGCGTAAAACTAAGCAAAAATGGCTCTTTTAGCCTTGACGCGGACGGATATATCGTCACAAAAGAGGGTTATAGGGTGCTGCCAAGTGGCTATGAGGCGCAAAATCCTGGTCAAAGAGGCATCCAAGTGCCACAAGGCGAGGTGCTAACCGTTGATAAAAATGGAAATTTATACTCAAATAACAATCAATTTTCTAAATTTTACATCGCTCAGCCAAGAGAGATAAGAGATCTAAAAAAGGTCGGCGACAATCTCTTTGAAACGAGAAATTTTGACGACATAACCGAGCTTGACGAGGCTGATAGCGTGATGCAAGGCTACGCTCAGATGTCAAATGTAAATCCAGTCTTAGAAATGGTGGGTCTAATAGAAACCCAGCGCTTAGTTGATATGTATCAAAAGGTTATGACAAGCCACATGACTGACCTTAACCAAGATGCTGTTCAAAAACTAGCCCTAAAAGCTTAATAAAAGGATAAAACTATGATGAGATCACTTTACACTGCGGCCACTGGCATGATCGCCGAGCAGACGCAGATAGACGTAACCTCACACAACATTGCAAACGTAAATACCTATGGATATAAGAAAAATAGAGCTGAATTTGCCGATCTTATGTATCAAGTCATGGAGTACGCAGGCACTGCGACAAGCCAGACTACCACAAGCCCAACAGGCATCGAGGTTGGTCTTGGCGTGCGCCCAACAGCGATAAATAAAATTTTCTCTCAGGGGTATTTTAAAGAGACTAGCAACAACCTAGATATGGTCATAGCTGGCAACGGTTTTTTTCAAATTCAGCTCCCTGACGGCACGACGGCTTATACTAGAAACGGCGCATTTAAGCTTGACGCAAACGGCACGATCGTAAATAGCGACGGCTACCAGCTCATCCCGCAGATCACTGTCCCTGCAAATGCGACACAAATTTCAATAGGCACAGACGGCACCGTCTCAGTTTTGCAAGCTGGCGAAACAGACATGGCTCAGATAGGTCAGATCGAGCTAGCAAATTTCATAAACCCAGCCGGTCTTCACTCGATGGGCGATAATAACTACCTCCAGACAAGCGCTAGCGGCGACGTGGTGGTAGGTGTGGCTGGCCTTGACGGACTTGGCACCATTAGACAAGGCTTTGTCGAGATGAGTAACGTCCAGCTTGTTGAAGAGATGACCGACCTTATCACCGGCCAGCGCGCATACGAGGCAAACTCAAAGGCGATAACTACGAGTGACTCGATGTTAGAGATAGTAAATGGACTTAAAAGGTAGGTAATATGGACGCGACTTTGGCTATTGTTGGACTTATACTCGTTGCTTTTACGCTTGATGTTTTTTACTTTTCAGATAGGACCCCAAAGGGCAAGGGTCCAAAAGGGCAGGTGCATTAAATTTATAATGCATTGTAAATTTGGCAGTCTTCGTCGTTGCCTAGCTCGCAGGACTTGCCAAAGTACTTTTTAGCTAAATTTTTATCTCCTTCTGTTTCATAATAAATAACCCCAAGGTTGTGGCAACCATCTCCAAAGCCCATTTCGCAAGCTTTTATGAAGAGTTTGCTAGCTCTTTTTTGATCTTTTTCTACGTATTTTCCGCTATGAAGCATCATGCCAAGGCTATTGCAGCCAGCAGGGTGGCCTATGTCGCAGCTTTTTTCAAAGAGCTCTTTTGCCTTTTTGACGTCTTGCTCTACGCCATTTCCGTCATAGTATAAAAGGCCAAGGCCGTAGTATCCGTCGCCATCTTTTAGCTCGCATGCCCTTAAAAACAGCTCTTTTGACTTTTTATAGTTTTTATCTAGCGTATAGACAAAGCCGAGCCTTGCGCAGCCAAAGCCGTCGTTTAGCTCGCAGCCCTTTTGGTAAAATTTGGCTGTATTTTTGTTATTTACATCTTTTATGTAGTCCATGTCGTAGAGTACGCCCACGCTGCTGCAAGCACTTGCGTGTTTTAGCTCGCAAGCTTTTTTGTAAAACTCGCCCGCTTTTTGGTAGTTTTTGCTCTCCTCAAATTTATTACCAAGTTCAAAGCAGCTTTTAGCCTCTTTGTTTTCGCACCTAGACTCAAGCGTTTTTGTCTCTAAATTTGCGCCCCACAAAAGCACCGCAGAGGTTAAAAATAAAACGACCTTTTTCATTACCTGTCCTTTTAAAAATTTAAATAAGTTTAGATAAAAAGGTTTAAATTTATAGTAAATATCAAATTTAATACCCAAGCTTCTCTAATAAATTTCTCATATCACAGCCCTTTTTAAAGCCTAGCTTGCATGATCTTTGAAAGTAGCTTTTGGCAGTCGTTTTGTCCTCTTTTTTGCCATTATCTAAAAGTGCGTAGTTTAAAAATCTAGCGTATCTATTTAATATGATAGTTTGATTAAGCTCGCTACCCACGTTATTGTAGCCATTTATATAGATGAGCGCAGCGCTGTAGCAACCCTCTTTTATATCATTTTCGCAAGCTAGTAAAAATATCTCTTTTAGCTTTTTAAAATCTTTATCATCGCTTGAAGAGTTATAAATTTTTGCAGCAGCCTTGTAACAGCTCGTTAAATTTGCTCTTATATCGCCCTCGCTTTGGCACATCTCGTCTAAATTTTCTGCATTTAAAAGCACAATGAGAGATAAAAACAAAATCAAATTTTTCATAAATGCTCTTTAGTGAAAATCTCTAACTATCTCACAAGCCTCTTTAAGGCCTAACTTGCAAGCTTTTTTAAGCTCTTTTTCTGCCAGCTTTTTATCCTTTTTTGTCCCTATGCCATGATAGTAAAAGTATGCAAGATGTTTGCACCCACTTGCGCTATCTAGTCTGCATGCCTTGTTGTAATATCTAAACGCCACTTCATCATCTTTTTCTACGCCAAGAGCGTCGTCGTAAAGGCTGGCTAGGTTATTGCAAGCATCGGCAAAGTCAAGCTTGCAAGCTTTAAAATAGAGCTTACTGGCCTTTTCATACTCTTTTTGCTCTTGATATAAGCTCGCTAGGTTGTAGCAAGATATGCTAAAGTCGCTATCACAAGCCTTTTTATAAAGCTTTACCGCTTCTTTGTAGTCGCACTTTACGCCTGGCGTGTTGTGGTATAAAACTGCTAGATTGTAGCATCCTTCATAGAAATTTTGCTCGCAAACTTCTTTGTAAATTTTACTTGCCTTTTTATAATCTCTTTTTACGCCGGTGCCGTTATTATATAAAACTGCGACATTAAAACAGCTTTGTATAAAAGCTAGATCACAGCCTTTTTTAAAAGCTTCTAAAGCCATTTTGTGATCTTTCATCTCTTGATACTCAACACCAAGGTTGTGGCAGGCAAATTTGTTATTTTCATCGCAAGCTTTGTTAAGAATTTCTAGTGATTTTGTCGCGTCTTTTTTTACGCCAAGTCCGCTTTTGTAAAACTCAGCCAGATAGATGCATGCGTCTAAATTTTTAACCTCGCACTCACTTTTATAAACTCCAAATAGTCTTTTATACTCATCATCGCTGTATCTGCGGCTAAAATCAATGCAGTTATCCTCGATGTTGCAGCTATTTGCTTGAGGGATTTTGATATTTGGATTTGTCATTAGAGCTATTAAATTTAGTGTTAAAAATATTAGTAAAACTATCTTTTTCATATAAATTTTCTTTATAAATTTTGTGGTTATTTTATAAAATTTAGTTTTAAAATGCGAAAAGGTCATTAAATTTTAAAGAGCAAAATCTATTCTTTAAATTTAACTCTTTTAAATATATTTTTAGTCTTTTTTGGTATTTTGAGCTAGTAAATTTTACAAGGAGAAATAATGAAAATAAACAAAATTTTATTTTTAGTCGCTCTATTTTTGGGCTTTGGCGTGGCAAACGCACAAGACAGCTTTCAGCATATCAGAAACGCTACCGCAAAGATAAACTATGCGGGAGTGAACTTTTTGCTCGATCCGTATCTTGCACCAAAGGGTAAATATCCTGGCTTTGAGGGGACGCTAAACTCACACCTTAGAAATCCTTTGATAGAACTTCCTATGGATGCAAAAGAGGTGTATAAGGGCGTCGATGCGATCATCGTTACGCACACGCATCCTGATCACTGGGATGAGGTCGCGGCTGAAATTTTACCTAAAAATATCGTTATCTTTGCTCAGCATAACGATGATGCGGCGCTAATCAAAAAGCAAGGCTTTAAAGACGTAAGAGTGCTAGACGAATCGGCTGAATTTAAAGGAGTGAAACTATATAAAGCAGGCGGCGCTCACGGCACAGCAGAGATGTATGAAAATAAGCAGTTTGCTGCTATTTCGGGCGATGCGATGGGCGTCGTGTTTGAGGCAAAGGGGCACAAAACGCTTTACGTCATGGGCGATACGCTTTGGACTGCGGACGTAAATAAGGCTCTAAACAAATTTAATCCTAGTGTAGTCGTGATGAATACGGGCGACGCTCGCGTGCTAGCATTTCCTGACAACGGTATCATAATGGGTAAAGCCGACGTAGCTCACGCTGCAAAAGTGCTTAATGGCGCGACTATCATTGCAGTGCATATGGACGCCGTAAATCACACGAGCGTAAGCCGTAAGGATCTTCGTGAATTTGTTAAAAAAGAAGGTATAGAGAGCAAGATCACTATCCCAAATGACGGCGAAATCATCAAATTTTAATCTCAAATTTTACCCTACAAGGCTAGAATTTCTAGCCTTTATCCTAAATTTTTAAATTTTTGCTAACATTTTGGCTTTTTATGAAGGTAAAATTTGACATTTAACTATGTTTTTAAACTATCCATTCCTATCTTTATGGGCTATTTCCCGCTTGGTGTCGCTTTTGGTGTGCTGGCAAAAAGCATGGGAGTGAGCGCATTTATTGCTGTGGCACTTAGCACGCTAGCATACGGCGGCGCAGCGCAGTTTATGATGCTCTCGCTCTTTAGCGTTGGCACGAGCTATGTTGAGGTCTTTATCGTGAGCTACCTTGTAAATTTGCGCCACACTTTTTATGGAATTTCACTTTTAAAAGAGTATAGCGGGATCAAATTTAAGCTTTTAAACATCGCTTTGCTAACAGATGAGACCTTTGCGATATTTAAAAATTTGGGGCTAAAAGAGGCTAGTGATCGAAGTTTTGTCTTTACCTGGCTAAATATCCTATCTTGGTCTTATTGGGCGGCTGGAACGCTGCTTGGTGCGATACTTGGTGACTTTATCAAGGCCGATACAAGAGGGCTTGAGTTTAGCTTAACAGCGCTTTTTACAGTAGTCGTCATCGAGATGTTTAAAAATGATAAAAACTACCGCGTGCTCTTTGCGGCGGTCTTTTTTGGAGTGCTTGGAGTGAGCCTGTTTCCAGCTAAATTTGTGCTTGTTGGCTCGATGGCGCTTTGTTTTGTATTTTTGCTTTTGTTTAAGGATAAAATTTGATAAGTGTAAGCTCAAGTGAGATGGTGCTTTTTGTGGCGGTGCTTTTAAGCGCCTTGGCTACTTTTATAACGAGAGCGACGCCGTTTTATGCGTTAAGAAACTATAAGTCAAATCCTTATTTGGACGCTATCGAGAAGCACATGGGTATGATGATAATGGTCATTTTGGTCTGCTACGGGCTAAAAGATACGAAATTTAGCGAGTTTCCATACGGCTTAAGCGAGATAGTGGCGGTATTTACGGCTGTTTTAGTGCATTTGAAATTCAAAAATGCCCTTCTTAGCATAGTCGTTTCAACTGGAATTTATATGCTTTTGATAAGAATTTTTTAAATAAATATAAATTTTAAAAATTAATAAATTTTTTAAATATATGACGTTATAATGCTCTAGCAAATTTTAATGCAAAGGAGCTAAAATGCGTTTAATCTTTAAGGCGGTGTTACTCATGATTTTAGGTGCTACTTTAGCGGTTGCTAAGCCAACCATCTACATCCTAGCTACTGGTGGAACGATAGCGGGAAGCGGCTCAGGCTCGCTTGATTCAAGCTATACTTCTGGAACTGTTACGGTTGATAAACTAATCGCAGCCGTGCCAGATATCAACAAGATCGCTACCATAAAAGGCGAGCAAATTTCAAATATCGGCTCACAAGATATGAACAACGAAGTTTGGCTTAAGCTTGCAAATAGAATAAATGAGCTTCTAAACAGCGGCAAAGCCGATGGTATCGTCGTTACTCACGGCACAGACACTATGGAGGAGACAGCTTACTTCTTAAATTTAGTCGTTAAAAGCGACAAGCCAGTTGTGCTTGTAGGTGCGATGAGAAATAGTGGCTCACTAAGCGCTGATGGCCCACTAAATTTATTTAACGCTGTAAACGTTGCTATCAGCAAAGATAGCGTAGGCAAGGGCGTTGTAGTTGTTATGAATGACGAAATTCACGCGGCTCGTGAGGTGACAAAAACTAACACAACAGGCGTTGATACATTTAAATCACCAAACAGCGGCAAAATCGGCACAGTCTTTTATGGCAACGTAAAATACTATATGAATCCGATCAGAAAACACACAGCAAGCTCAGCTTTTGATCTAACTGGCGTAAAAGAGCTTCCAAGGGTTGATATCATCTACTCTCACGCAAATGACAATCCTGACTTTGTAAATGTAGCTGTTAAAAACGGCGCAAAAGGTATCGTTAGCGCTGGCCTTGGCAACGGCAACCCTTACTTTAGCGTGTTAGAGGCTCTTGGCGAGGCTTCAAAAGCTGGCGTAGTGGTAGTTCGCGACTCACGTGTGGGAAGCGGCGAGACAACTATGAACGGCGAAGTTGATGACGCAAAATACGGCTTTTTAACATGCGACAATCTAAACGCTCAAAAAGCTAGAGTGCTTTTGATGCTTGCTCTTACAAAAACAAGCGACAAAGCTAAAATTCAAGAGTTTTTCTTAACTCACTAAGCTTAATTTTAGCGGAGATATCGCGAGTGCTTTTAAGTGAGCTTTGATTTTTCTCATTTGGTAGAAAAATTACGCGTAATATTTAAAATCATCTCACGATATCCGCTTTTTATTGTGCAGAGCTGTTAAATTTATAGCTCCGCCCTCTCTTTTTTCAAATTCACATTAAATTTAAGGCTCTAAAATGGGGATTAGCGCACACTACTACGCCTACTTGCAAGATGATATAGAAAAGATAAAAAATGGCGACGTCGGCGAGCTTTTGTACGAATACGACTTGAATAATTTGTGGGACGCCATGTGCAAGATGCTAACTGGTAGAAATTTCAAGCAGAGGCTTAAGACTGGCGATATTTTTAGCTCAAATGAGCCTTTTAGCTGGGCTATTTTTGGGCGTAGTGCCTTAAATGAAGAGCTAAGCGAGATGATCTCTTATACTAACGCTTCGGATGTAAAAGAGGTGGCTGAGACGTTGAAAAATGTTGATATTAGCGCACTTTTAGCAAAGATAAATTTAAAAGAATTTGCTAGCTCAAACACGTATCCTGATATCTTTGGGCGGCAGAGCGAATTTGAAGATATAAGGGCGAGTTTAAAAGAGCACTTTACTGGGCTTTTAAATTTTTACCAAAATGCCGCCGACAAAGGGCTTGGCGTGATAACAGTAATAGCCTAAATTTATAAATTTAAAAATGAAAGGTGAGCTATTTTGCTCTAAATTTAGCTAGCTTTGAAGGCAATTAAATTTATAGAGCGCCTACGTGGCAAAAGATAAATTTGCTATCTAGGCTACGAAACACACACTAAATCGCCTTTATTTTGCGCTAAATTTATTAAATTTATATACCTAGCGCCAAAAGTCAAATTTCTCACGTCCAAAAGCAAGCTAAATTTGCTAATAAAGCCTTCTTTTATCATAAATTTATAGATTTTGATTTAGCATTTCATTAAAATTTCAAGGCATCTCATGAATTTCTTGCTATTTTTTATCACCCTTGCGCCTATCTCGATGATGCCAGGCATCAACATGACTTATGCGATGAGCGTTGGTATGAGCTTTGGCTACAAGCACTCGTTTTTCGTGATGGCTGGGCAGCTTTTAGCGATCGCTTTTGTCTCGTTTAGCTGTATGCTTGGCGTGGGCGCGGTATTGCATCATTTTGAATACGCATTTAAGGCGCTAAATATCATCGCAGGCCTTTATATGCTCTATCTTGGCGTGATGCTCTTTTTTGGCAAGGGCGAGCTTAGCATCACAAACGTCTCAAATTTGCCAAGCAAAAAGCAGATGTTTATAAATGGTCTCATCGTTAGCGTCTCAAACCCAAAAGCGTGGATATTTTTCTCAGCCTTGCTGCCTACATTTTTGGATAAAGATGACCCTTTTAGCCTAGCTCGTATGTGCGTTATCACTGTAACGCTTGTTTTCATCGAGTTTTGCGCGCTAAATATCTACGCGCTTGGCGGAGCTATGCTAAAGAAATTTTTACAAACTCACCTAAGGCTACTTGAAATTTGCACCGCCATCATCGTCTGCACGATCGGCGTGCTCTTGCTTTTTAGATAAATTTATCCCCTTTTTACCTAGCTTGGCTAAAATTTGCCCAGTTTGCACTACATTTTTAGCAAAAGGATAAGAGATGAAAAAATTTCTATTTATATTTACAAATCAGCCATATAACGGCACGGACAACGCTTACAACGCGCTAAGGTTAGCTAGAGCGCTAAAAGAAAAGGGCGAAGAGGTTAGGATATTTCTTATGAACGACGCAGTCGATCTTGCGCGAAATAGCACCAAAAAGCCAGAAAACTACGACGTTGATCTAGTGGCGATGCTAAAAGAGCTTTACGCTGGTGGCGTGATGCTAAAAGTTTGTGGCAGCTGCCAAACAAGGTGCGGTTTGCATGTGGGAGAGCCTTATTTTGAGGCTGAGGTGAAAGGCAGCATGGATATCTTGTCCGAGTGGGTGAGAGAGTGCGATCAGGTGATGACATTTTAGAGCAAAAAGGAGAATTTATGAGTTTGACATTTAGTGTAAAAAATAAAAAGAAGCTGCTTGGCGGATACGCAAAGGCGCTAAGCGAGCGTGAAATTTCAGCTCTTGTTGAGGGACTTTTCTTTTTTAACAGCGAGCAAGAGGAGCCAAGCGCAAATGAGCTGGGCGCTGACGTGATGATAGCAGGCGTGTGGCAAAAGAGCGTTCGTGGCTTTGAGCTAAACTACGAAGATGGCGAGTATATCGTGCGCGTTTATACTCCAAGTGGCGTCGGCGACTGGCAGATCGCACTTGAGCTACTCTCAAAGCTCTCAGCCCAAACTGGCTCAAAAATAGAGTGCGATAACGAAAAAATTTATGATAGTGAGCAAATTTTAAAATTTGACTACGAGACTGACATCATGTGGGGGCTTGAGGCGTTAAAAGATATAAAAGAGAAAAATCAAACGCTTTATATCTCTGGCGTGGAGCGAGACGTGGCGTTTGACGCGGTTATGGTAGATGAAATCTTTGCAAGTGCCAGCCCTGCGGCTAAATTTGATGAGATGATGAGGCAGGTGCAGTATCTTGACGCATACAGCGCAAGAGAGCACCTCTATCAAGACAAAGACGGCAACGAAATTCTTGGCACATATACGCTTAGTGAAAATTTACCGACCATCTTGCCTTATGCTCCATCTCCGTCGTGGCAGGCACAAGAAGCGCTTGGGGATCGCAAGGTATCGCGCTGGGTGCTTACGCTAGTTGTGGGCGTGGATGATAGTGACGCTCACGTGCTTGATGAGTGTGAATATGGAGCTTTTATGGCAAATTTGCCAAAAGAAAAATACCGCTTCATTGACGCTGCAAACGTGCTTGTTGAGCCACTTAGCGAAGATGAGATGAAAGAAATTTTGCAAAAGGCTAAGGCATAAATTTATTAAACACCAAAAAAATGTAAATTCACCTAAGACTTGCTTAAAACTTAAGCCAGTTCAAGCGCATTTTTAAGCTCATAAAAGCCAGAATTTTACTGACTATGCCGCTTTTTGAGTATGATACGCATGGTTTAAAAAGGATAAAAATGAAAATTTTAAAGGCTATTTTAGCGGTGGCATCAGCGATTTGCTTTCTAAATTCGGCCATTTTGCCAGAAAGCGACTGGAGCAAAAAGGATCTAAAAGGCAAGGTCAAAAGCATGACGGCTACGGAGTATGAATACTCTATGGATGGCTCTGGCGCATTAGAAAATACGCGCGTGAAGCGGACGGAGTTTAACGAAAACGGCTATATAGTGCAAGAAACCGAACACATAAACGGCGTGCCGAACAGCTCGGTTTTGTTTGAGTACGGCAAAGACGGGCTAGTCCGCAAAAAATATCAAGACAGCGCCGTTTATCTATACGAATACGAATTTGACGGCGAAAATTTAGTCGCAACAGCCAAAGAGCAGTATATCGAGGATAAATTTTACCCGCGCACGGAGAAAACTACTTACGGTAAGGATGGCAAAATGATCGCTCGGGCTGTGTATTCGGGCAGGGAACTAGTGATAGACGATAGCTACGTCTACGACGAAAAGGGCGTTTTAACGCGGATAGAAGATAATATGGAGCCGCGGCACGGCATAGAGATAAGCTTCGAGCGCAAGCCAAACGGCGAATACGAAAAAATCACGCAAACTCCGAACTCAAAATGGGTTTATTACTACGCCGCAAATGGCGATGAAATGGAGTATACGTCGGTAAATTACTTTGGCTCTGAGGCAAAAATCTGGCAAATTTTGCAGTTTAAAGACATAATGAGGGACGAGCGGGGAAATTTGACGCATAAAACTTCTGTTAAATTTAAGCCCGCGGACAAATACTACGAAAACGGCGACATAAAAGAGATCGGTCTATACAAAAAACTACAAATCAGCTACGAATACTACGAATAAAATAACCGCTCTTAAATTTATAATCCTGCTGGCGGAGGCTAGCTGGCTTGATAAAACTGAGCATCGACATTAACTGCTAAACTGGGCGGTGCATGTTTTTATTTTTGCTTTTTAGCCATTTTGCCGCTAAATTTAGTAAGACTTAAATTCTTAGCTCATACGCATCGCTTAAAAGACCTTAAATTTACCCACACTAACCGATAGCTGCCGAGTTTTGATTATTTATTTAGCTTCTTTTGGTTAAAATCAGCCCAAATTTACAAAACTAAAGGTTAAAAATGAAACAAGGCAAAGTTTGGAAATTTGGCGATAACATCGACACTGACATCATCATCGCCGCAAGATATTTAAACACTTCAGACGAAAAAGAGCTAGCAAAACACATCATGGAAGACGCCGATCCTAAATTTAGCTCAAAAATAGCAAAAGGCGACATCATCGTAGCTGGCGAAAATTTTGGTTGCGGTAGCTCAAGAGAGCACGCCCCACTAGCGCTAAAAGAGGCTGGCATAGCAGCTGTTGTGGCTAAAAGCTTTGCGAGGATTTTTTATAGAAACAGCTTTAACACAGGGCTTTTGATACTTGAGATAAAAGAGACTGAGGAGATAAACGAGGGCGATACGCTAAAGATCGACGTAGATAACGGCGTCATTGTAGATGAAAGCACAAAAAAAGAGTATAAATTTAACGCTATCCCGCCATTTATGCAAGAGCTTTTAAACGCTGGCGGCCTTATCGAATACGCAAAAGCGAAGATGAACTAAGGAGCGGCGATGAAAAACTATAAAATTTGCGTTATAAAAGGCGATGGCATCGGCCCTGAGATCATCGACGAGGCGATAAAGGTTTTAGACGTTGTAAGCGCTGAGTTTGGTATCAAATTTGAGTATGACTACAAGCTTATGGGCGGCGCAGCCTACGACGTTTTTGGCGAGCCACTGCCAGATGAGACGCTAAGCTCAGCGCTTAGTAGCGACGCTGTGCTTTTTGGAGCGATCGGTGGCGAGAAATGGGACAGCCTGCCAAGACACCTAAGGCCAGAGAGCGGGCTTTTAAAGATCAGAAAAGAGCTAGAAGCTTATGCAAATTTACGCCCAGCCATCATCTTTGACGAGCTAGTGGATGCTAGCACGCTAAAGCCAGAGGTTTTAAAGGGCGTTGATTTTGTCGTGGTTCGCGAGCTAACTGGGGGGCTTTATTTTGGACAGCCACGTGAAAAAGGCGAAGATAGAGCGTTTAATACGATGATTTATTATAAATTTGAGATCGAGCGCATCGCAAAGATCGCCTTTGAGACGGCTATGCTTCGCAAGAAAAAGGTCTGCATGGTCGATAAGGCAAATGTGCTTGAGACAAGCCAGCTTTGGCGCGAGGTGACTAGCGAGGTGGCAAAAGGCTATCCTGAAGTAGAGCTTAGCTTTATGTATGTCGATAACGCAGCGATGCAGCTAGTAAGAGCGCCAGCAAATTTTGACGTCATACTTACTGAAAATTTATTTGGCGACATTTTAAGTGACGAAGCGAGCATGGTTTGTGGCTCGATAGGACTTTTACCAAGCGCTAGCATGGGCGGCAAAGTGGGAATTTATGAGCCTATCCACGGCTCAGCGCCAGACATCGCAGGGCAGGGCATAGCAAATCCGATCGCGACCATTTTAAGTGCAGCGATGATGCTAAGATACGCTTTTGGCGAGAGCGAGGCTGCAAATGCGATAGAAAGTGCCGTAAAAACAGCGCTTGCAAAGGGATATAGAACAAAAGATATCGCCGCATTTAACGCAGTTGAAATTTGCTCAACAAGCGAGATAGGCGACGTGATAGCAGGATTTATCAAAAAATGAAAAACACGATCACTGAAGCACTGATCTACGAGGCGCAGGGGTTAAAAGATGATGCGCTTGAAATTTATAAAAATATCTTAAAACAAGACCCATCAAACAAGGACGCCCTTAGCGCGATAAACCGTCTGAGCGGACTTCGCAAGGAGCGCGTGATAAAAAATGAGCAGATGAAAGAGTTTTTTATCAGGATGAAAAGTGACGAAGAGATAAATGAATTTAAAAGGTGGTTGATAAGATTATGAAGCTTGATGATATCGCTAGGATGGCCATTAGTGAGGTTAGCGCCGAGCTTGAGAAGATAGAGGCGCTGCAAAGCAAAAAGCAAGAAGAGCTTGAAAGGGAGAATTTAAAAAAAGAGCTTTTGGCTATGGAGGCTAGGGGGCAAGAGGCGGCTGATGAGCCAGAGCTTGAGATAAGCGCGCAAAGCGAGCTAGAGCCAAAGATAGTGCAAATTTTGCCAAAGAGCAGAGAGATAAGCGAGGAGGAAATTTTCTTAGCAAACCTTGCTGAGCGCATCGAGGTGCTTTTTGAAGGGCTTAAGCAAACTAGTGAGCAAGACCTTAGCCAAAGGCTCGAGCTAACGACTAAATTTTTAGAATTTACCCTTGCAAACATCGAAAATAGACTCCAAAATCTCTCAAAATAATAAATTTGAGGCAAAAACTGGGACAGAAATTTACAAAAATAGCGAACTAGACTTTTTTAGATCGCTATTTGCCCCATTTACTAAGCGCGTATATCTAGTCGGTGGCTGCGTGAGAGACGCGCTTTTGGGACGAGAAATTTATGACTACGACATCGAAATTTATGACATCGAGCCTGCTAAATTTGACGAGCTGATGGCTAGCATAAAGGCTAGTGGCGTTGGCAAAAGCTACTTCATCTACAAATACAAAAACTACGATCTTGGCTTGCCACGAAGCGAGAGTAAGACCGGAAATTCGCACAAAGACTTTGCCGTAAGCTACATAAATGATGCAAGCCTTGCAAGTCTTAGGCGCGATTTTACGGTAAATGCCATGATGATGAACATCTTTGACGGCGAAATTTTAGACTTTTATGGCGGCAAAAAGGACCTTGTGAGCAAGACGCTAAGGCACATCGATAGTGAGAAATTTAAAGAAGATCCTCTAAGGGTGCTTAGGGGCGTACAGTTTAGCGCTAGGCTTGATTTTAGCATAGCTGATGAGACGCTAGAGCTTATGAAAACGCTTGATCTAGCGCATCTAAGCAAGGATAGGATAAATACCGAACTCATTAAATTTTTTCGATCAGAGCATCTTGAAAAAGGGGCATTTTATCTTTTTAAGCTTTCACTTTTTGAGCAAATTTTTGGCGTGCAAATTTATGGGAGTGATGAGTTTTTGAGCGAACTTAAAAGTGCTAGGAAATTTGTAGATGACGAGAGGCTGTTTTTGTATATGCTTTTTGGTAAATTTGAGCTTGACGCAAAGGAAATTTTAGAGAAAATGCGCCTGCCAAAGAGCTACTTTTCTATCTTAAAAGAGCCCTATTTTAAAGAGATGTCAAGCGACAATGAGCTACTAGAAATTGCTCTAAATATGCCCTTAAAATCGTGGCTGGGAGCTTATAATAAAGAGCGCATAGGGCGTGCAAAAGAGCTTGGAGTTTATGAAGCTAAATTTGACGCAAAGGTCGATGTGAGCGAGATCTTGGTGGCTGGCTTTAAAAATGAGATGATCGCCGCTGAGATAAAACGAAGGCAGTTGCTTGCCATCACAAAGCACCTTGAAACTCTTGCAAAACGCTAAATTTATAGATAAGTAAAATTTAATTTTTTAAAACTCTTAAAAGCCCATTTTGGCTAGAATAAGGCAGTTTATAACACTTTTTAAGGCAAGAAAAACTTATGTTTAACATAGTCCTAGTCCATCCTCAGATACCGCAAAACACTGGAGCTATCGGCAGAATGTGCGTAAATGCAAATTTAAAGCTGCACATTGTTAAGCCAACTGTCTTTGACCTGAGCGAAAAGGCTGTTAGACGTGCTGGGCTTGATTATTGGAAAATTTTAGATCCAAAAATTTGGGAGAGTTTGGATGAATTTTTGGAGGCAAATTTAAACCACAAAGAGCGATTTTTCTTTGCTACGACTAAGACAAACAGGCTTTACTATGACGCTAAATTTGAGCCAGGAGATTTTATATTTTTTGGCGGAGAGAGCACTGGGCTGCCAAGAGATTTTATGGATATAAATTTTAAAAATGCCATAACGATCCCGATGGGAAAAGAGGGCAGGAGCTTAAATTTAGCCATGAGTGCTGGCATCATCGCGTATGAGGCGATCAGACAAAACATCTCTAAATTCGACTTTAGGAGCGAGGTTTGAGAGCACTCTTTGCATTAGTTTTTGCCGTTTTGATGGCGTTTGCTAGCGAGATAAGCATCGCAACTTATAACGTGCAAAATTTATTTGACTGCAAGGATGATGGCAGCGAATATCCTGACTTTAAATCTAGCACTTCAAAGTGGGACTGCGAGGCGGCTAGCTCAAAACTAAAAAGAACAAGGCAGGTCATAGACGCCATAGATACTGACATCATCGCACTTGAAGAGATCGAAAACGAGCAGGTTTTAAAGGCTTTGGTTGATGGCAGTGAGTATAAATTTATAGCCTTTAGCAAGGCAAAAAACTCTCCAGTTGGGCTAGCTCTCATATCAAAGATAAAGCCAAGTGGCAGTGAAATTTTTGAAGTGCCAAATGTAAAAACTAGAAACATTTTAAAGGTCGTTTTTGAGGTGGAGGGTAAGAAATTTAGCGTTTTTGTTAATCACTTCCCAGCTTATAAAAACGGCATAAATATGCAAAAAAAGGCCGAAAGAACGCTAAGAGCAGCTCTAGGCAATGAACAAAATGCCATAGTTTTAGGTGATTTTAACTCACCTTATGGGCAAAAATCCATCTTAAACGATATCATCGCAACTCGTGGATATTACGATCTTTATAGCTTTTTAGCCCCAAAAGATAGATACTCTCATGCAGTCCATGGCAAAAAGCGAGCCATTGATCACGTTTTGCTCTCGCCTAGCTTTATAGCAAATGGCGATCTAAGCTATGTTGATGGCAGTTTTGAGGTCTTTAAGCCAAGCTTTGTGCTTGATGAGCATGGCTTTGCAAAGAGCGATCTTTACTCAGATCACTTTGCACTTAAATTTAAAATCTCAACCAAACCAAGCCCTGCTAAATCAAATGAAAATTTAAAAAAAGAAGCTAAAAAAGTAGATGATCAAAACTACAAAAAAGCTGACATAGAGACGCTTTTTGAGCGTCCTGAGGCCATGCCAGCACTTGTGGAGCGAGCCGTTGTCATCTTAAAAGATAAGCATGGCTTTATCATCTCAAAAAATCGCCGTGGAATTTACGTATATGATCCTAAAAATAGCGTCGGTGTGGGCGATGAGCTTGACATTTTGATCAGGCGAGTGAAATTTTACAAAGAGGCGCTTGAAATAAGCTCTTATGAGATCATAAATGAGCATGGCACAAAAGATGTGAGCGAAAATTTGCTAGATAGCTCAAAGCTAAGCATTGCAAGAAGTGGCGACGTGATCGCTAAAATTTCAGGTAGGCTAGAGAGCGGCTACTTGCATACGCCGCATGGCAAGATCAGAGTTTATAGCAAAAAAAGGCTAAAAGATGGCGAGTATAGCTTTGAGCGGGCGAGGGTGAAAATTTATAAAAACGAAAAAGAGATCGTTGTGGAGTAGATGGTGCAAATTTTAGATATTTTTATGATCGCAGCGTTTGTTTTGTTTGTGATATTTATGATAAGAGGCGTCATTTTGCAGGCGCAAGAGAAGGAGAGAGCAAGAGAGATGATAAGAGAAAAAAGAGAAAATTTTAATAAAAAGAGTGAGATATGAAAGAGTTGTTACTAGAGATCGGAGTCGAGGAGCTCCCAGCGATACCATTTTTAAGGGAGCTGCCAAACATCAACGCTAAATGGCAGGCTGTGCTTGAAAAATATAACATCAAAAGCGAGTTTAAATTTTACTACACGCCGCGCCGTTTGGTCTTTTTCCATGAGAAATTCCCGCAGGCTCAGCCAGATAGTGTGGCTAGTTTCGTTGGCGCACCAAAGCAAGTAGCGCTAAAAGACGGAGCTTTTACAAAGGCTGCGCTTAGCTTTGCTAGCAAATGTGGCATAAGCGAGAGTGAGCTTAAATTTAAAGAGATAGACGGCAAAGAGGTGCTTTATCACGAAAAAGAGGTAAAGGGCGAGCCAGTCGCTAAGATAATGGGTGACATGGTCGAGGAGTTTTTAAAGAGTCTAAATTTTGGCAAGTCTATGCGCTGGGGCAATGGCGAATTTGAGTTTATCCGACCGATAAGATCGTTTTTGTGTTTGCTCGGCGATGAGGTCATTAAATTTAGCAAATTTGGCGTAGAGAGCAGTAACTCTACCTATCCGCACAGAAGCGTTAGCTACGACAAGATAAAAATTTCAAATATAAAAGAGTATTTTGATGGCTCAAAGAGCCGTGGGGTCGTGCTTGAAGCGGACGAGAGAGAGAAGATCATACTTGATGAATTTGAAAAGATCAGCCAAAAAAGTGGGCTAAAGATCGAGATCGATAAAGACTTGCTGGCTGAAGTCGTGGCGATCACCGAGTACCCAACAGCGCTTCTTGGCTCGTTTGAAGAGGAGTTTTTGGAAGTGCCAAGTGAGGTCATCATCACCTCTATGAAAGAAAATCAGCGCTACTTCCCAGTTTTTAAAAATGACAAGCTTGCAAATGGCTTCGTTGTCGTTAGCAACGCCATCACAAAAGATTACTCGCTCATCATCAAGGGCAATGAAAAGGTGCTAAGAGCAAGGCTAAGCGACGCGATGTTCTTTTGGCAAAGCGACCTTAAGGCCGAATTTAGCCCAGAAAAACTAAAAAATATAACCTACCTAAAAGAGCTTGGAAGTATCTATGAAAAAGAGCTTAGAGAGCTAAAAGTGGCTAAAAAACTAGCTAGCAACTATGGTGAGCTACTTAAAAAAGAAGCTGGCGAGTACGGAGCTAAGCTAGAGCGAGCTGTGATGCTAAGCAAGGCTGATCTTACAACTCAGATGGTTTATGAATTTACCGAGCTTCAAGGTATCATGGGTGCTTACTACGCAAAGGCTAAAAATGAGGATGAAAACGTCGTTTTAGCCATAAAAGAGCAGTATCTGCCAGACGGCGAGGAGGCGCAGTGCCCAAGCAAGGTCTTTAGCTCGGTTGTTGCGCTTTCAAATAAGCTTGATACGCTAATGGGGCTCTTTAGTATCGGCAAAATCCCAAGCGGCACGAAAGACCCATACGCTCTAAGACGCGCGGCAAATGGCGTGATAAAGATCGTTTTGGCGCATAATTTGAAATTTAACGTAAAAGAAATTTTAGAAGATATCGCAAAAGATTATAAGAAATTTGACGTTGAAGTGCTTATAAATTTCATCCTTGATAGGCTCTATACCTTCTTTGACGTAAACGCTTCTATCGTAAAAGCTTGCATAAAAAGCGGAGAAAAGGACATCTTGGAGCTAACTAAGATGATAGAGGCGCTTGCTAAAATTTCAAGTGAGCCAAATTTTAGAGAGAATTTCTCGACATTTAAGCGCCTTGCAAACATCATAAAAGATGATAAATTTAGCAAGGTCGATGAGAGCCTCTTTGAGATAGATGCTGAAAAGGCCTTAAATGAGGCGTTTAAAGCGGTCGATAAGAGCCTAGCATACGAGCCAAGACTAAAAGCGCTATTTGCTCTAAAACCGCAGATAGATGAGTTTTTTGACAAAGTTATGATAAACGTTGAAAACGAGAAAGTGCGAAATAACCGCGTCGCGATCATCGGTCAAATTTATAGCGAGATACTAAAAGTAGCTGATATAAAAGAGATCAGCTTTTAAATTTGCGCCAGCTTCGGGCTTTGCCTAGGCTGGCTTTAAATTTACTCCCTAAAAATATCAAATTCTGGCTCGTAAGCCTTAGTTTTTACCCCAAAATATCCAAGAACTGAGCTAAAGACAAAATCATGCGAAAGGCTTTCGTCTTTTCTAGCTTTTAGTCTTTTTAAAAGCTCACTATCGCTTGAAAAGACGATGGCTGGGATGTGTTTTTGTTCATCTGGAGCGATGGAGTAAGGCAGGCCATGTAAATATATGCCATTTTCGCCTAGACTCTCTCCGTGATCTGAGAAAAAGAACATGGCAACCTCAAATTTATCTTTTCTTGCTTCAAGGGCTTTTATCAGCTCGCTTTGTAGATAGTCCTCATATAAAATGGTGTTGTCATAGGTGTTTGCTATCTCATCTGGCGTGCATTTGTTTAGCTCGGCAGTGTCGCATGTTGGGGTGAATTCTTTAAATTTGCTTGGGTAGCCTTTGTAGTAGATAGGGCCATGTGAGCCTTGCAAATGTAGCACGATAAATGTAGTGGAATTTGCATCTTTTATGACCTTTTTTGCCTCATCAAATATCACTTCATCAAAGCCAGCTGCTCTGTGCTCTGAAGTGTGGTTTTGATCAAGATTGTCGCAAACGCCCTTGCAGCCGCCACTATTGTTGCCAAAAAAGTATGTTTTTATGCCAAGTTTGTTGATGATATCAACTAAATTTTCACGAGCCTTAGCCTCGCGGTTGCTAAAATTTTCTCGCTTTAAGTCTGAAAATAGGCAAGGCACGCTAGTCTCTGTCGCGGTTCCGCATGAGTAGAAATTTGTAAAACTTACTACATCTTTTTGCTTGGTAAATTTGTTTGTATCATTTTTAGCGTAGCCATTTAGCGAGTAGTTTTTGCTCCTTTGTGTCTCGCCAACTATCAAAACTAAAATTTTCTTTTTATCGTTAGTAAGCGTTGCGTCATCTGCCACGTAGGTAAAAAGCAGCGGTTTTTGCGTCAAAGACTTTGCTAGTCTTATGCTAGAGTAGATGGGGTAGTATGGGAGTAAAACGCTTATGGTTGAGGCGTTGCGGCTCTTTAAAAAATGTTATAAAATTTTAGACATGAGTGCAAAGATTACAGCTGCACTTACTAAAGTGCTAAGGGCTATTTTTAGCCTTGATCTAAGCGCACTTTTAAAACCTCCATAGCTAATCTTTACAAGCGCTACATATACGCAAGGCAGGATGGTTGCAAAAATAAGCCAAATGGCTAAGCTGGCATTAAAACAGCTAAATGCCTCTCTTGTGTCAGTGTGCAAGACGTTTAATAGCATGCCTTTGTCTATAATGACGCCATAAGTTTGCATAAAGTAGGCAGATGCTACTAATCATGATGAAAAAGATAACAAGAGGTTTTAACAAAAATGGCACAAGCAAAATGCAAAAAACTCCAGCAAAGAGCATATGTAGTTTATGAAAAACATATAAGCTACAAATAAAATTAAAAATTACAAAAAGCTTATATGTCTTATTTTGTCGATGTTTAGCATTTCTAGCCACCTTCTTTCAGGGGCGTAATGATAGAGCTAAAATGTAAATGGCTAGAAATTTATAAGAGAAAAACTATTTTTTCTTTTTCTTACTTTTTAGCTTTTTGCTTTTTGACTTCTTTTTAGGTTCAGCTTTTTTCGCCTTTTGGCTATCTTTTACACTAAGTTTTTCTTTGACCTTTTGCATGTCGTTAAAGCCGATGCCTTGAACCTTCTCAAGCTCCTCGACACTTGTAAATTTATGAGCTTTTCTATACTTTATGACGTTTAGTGCTTGACTTTTGTTTAGTCCAAGGCTCATTAGCTCGCTCTTGCTAGCTGTGTTTAGATCAGCGCCATACGCAAGGCTTGCAAGCGCTAGACAAAGTAAAATTTTTAAACTTTTCATCTTATCTCCTAAAATAATAATCCATCGTTTTCTTGATCTTGAATGATGTCATTTGTTGGCGTATTTTGCGGCAACGGCGAGTCGTTTGTGTAGTACTCATCAGCGCCGTTGTAGTATCCTTTATAGACGCCATCAGGCTGCTCAAACGCACGTCTTAGGGTAGGGTAGAGCTTGATGTAGCCCTCCATAAATTTCTTAAAGACAGGTGCAGCTGTCCTGCCGCCGCCCTCGACCTTTTTCATAGGGCTGTTATCGTCGTTTCCGTACCAGATGATGGCCTCGATATCAGGCGAATAGCCACAAAACCAAGCATCGATGTTGTTGTTTGTCGTGCCAGTTTTGCCAGCGATCTGGATGCCATTTACCTTTGCGTTGCGCCCAGTGCCGTTATTTACGACATTTTGAAGCAAGGTAGTCATCAAAAATGCCTGCTCAGGTTTTAGCACCTGCTTCTTTTGAGGCTCATAGTCCATCGACGCGCCAAAGCTATTTTCTATATGCTTAATGAGCGTAGGCTCGACCACTTCGCCATCGTTTGGAAACATCGAGTAAAATTTCGCAAAGTCAAGTGGCGAAATACCAAAGCTACCAAGTGCGATTGATAAATTTTCAGGGATGTCGTTAAAGCCCATATCTGTAAGCTGTTTGCGAACCGAGCTAAGACCAAGATCGTTTAGTAAATTTATGGTTGCGAGGTTGCGAGACTGGGTTAAGGCTGATTTTATCGTGATGTAGCCTTGAAAGCCGCCGCTATAGTTCTTTGGCGTCCACTCTTTGCCATTGCCCATATCAAACGTCCTAGCGATGTCAGCTACTTGAGAGACGACAGAGTAGCCGCTATCAAGGGCTATTTGATAGATAAATGGCTTAAAGCTTGATCCTGGCTGTCGTTTGCTTTGTGTCGCTCTGTTGTAGCTGCTTTTTGCGTAGTCGATGCCGCCAATTAGAGCTAAAATTTGTCCGCTTTGTGGATGAGTGACGACGATAGCGCCATTTAGCATCTCTGGATTTGCCTTTTTATCTCTTTTTAAAATTTCATTGTAGCCATAGACTAGGGCGTCCTGAGCGATCTTTTGCACGTTTAGATCGACTGTGCTTTGTATCTTGTAACCGCCAGTTTTTATATCGTCAAATTTCTTTGAAGCCTCTTTTATGATCTCATCGACCACGTAAGGGGCTTTGTTGCGTGTGAGCGTATCGTCAAAGACTGCTGGCTCTTCAAGCACGCCCTTTCGGTACTCATCTTCGTTTATCCAGCCGATGCTATACATCCTCTCAAGAACCCTGTTTGCGCGGCTAAGAGAGAGGTCGAGGTGCTTTGTAGGATCATAAGTGCTTGGCGCTTTTGGCATGCCAACTAGCATCGCTATCTCTTTTATACTTAGCTCATTTAGCTCTTTTCTAAAGTAGCCCTCTGCAGCAGTTTTGATGCCGTAGTAGCCATGCCCAAAATATACGTGATTTAGGTATCTTTCGATGATATCCTCTTTGCTAAGCTCGCTTTCAAGCTTCATAGCAAGCACGACCTCTTTTATCTTTCTTGTAAATTTCTTCTCGCGGCTTAGGGCTAGGTTTTTTATGAGCTGCTGAGTTAGCGTAGATGCGCCCTCGACTAGCTTTCTAGCTTTGATGTCCTTTATCGCCGCTCTTGCCATGGCTTCGACGTTGATACCACCATGCTCAAAGTAGCTCGTATCCTCGATAGCCACGAGTGCTTCGATGACACGTGGCGGGATGTCGTTATATTTGACGTAAATTCTATTTTCTTCAAAGATATTTGCGATAAGCTCGTTGTTTCTATCAAAAATTTGTGTCGCAAGCTTTGGCTTGTAGTCGATGATGGTATAAGCGTCAAATCTCACCTGCGAATAAAAGTATAAAAACGCTCCACCAAGTGCGATGGCAACTACAAAGATAAATGCCAAGATATATTTCATAAAAATGCCTTTAATATTTTTAAATTTAGCCCCATTGCCGTGCTTGTCTCGCCGTGCTGGGAGGTGATGTATTTTTTATTAAAATTTTCTATCGTCATGGCTCCAGCCTTGCCTCGCCACTCGCCACTTTCTAGGTAGCTTTTTAGATCTTGCTCGTTAAATTTAGCAAATTTATATGTAGTCTTGCTCACATTTATAAGCTCAAATTCGCCTAAAAATATCATCGCCGTATAGACGCTACACTCATTGTCACTTTGTAAATTTAACATAGCAAGTGCTTCGTTTTCATCCTTTGCCTTGCCTAAAATTTTATCTCCACAAGCCACGCAGCTATCTGCAAAGAGTAAATTTAAAAGCTTGCCATTTGCCTTTAAAAACTGCTCTTTTTTAGCTTTTACGACGCTTTGGACGTAAATTTCTGGTTTTAGGCTCTTTGCTATCATGCTCTCATCAAAGCTGCAAGAAATTTGTTTAAATTCTATCCCAGCATTTTTTAGTAAATTTGCCCTTGTTGGCGAGCTAGAAGCAAGAGTGATCATCAAAAGCTCCTATAGCTTACGCCAAGATAGACAGCCGCAAGCGAGGCTAGTAAATTTAGCGGCGTGAAGTAGTAGATGATGACGATTAGGCTTTCGTTTAGCTCGATCATCTCGTGTGATCTTAGAGTTTTTAAAGCCTTTTTGTATCTATAAAAGATATAGCTTAAATTCAAGAGTAAAAATAGCTCTATCGCCCATTTGGTCGCTACTATCGCACTTGTCATAGGATTTTGCATTTTGCCATCATCAAAGAAAAAGATCATTATCAGGCTAGTTAGCGCGATGCCAAGAATTAGCGCAAAGATAGCTAGTCCAAAGCGTCTTATGATGTGAAGCAAGATGTGATAGCGCTCTTTATCTTCAAATTTATTTTTTATAAAATAGCTTCCAGCAAGCACCAAACCAGCTTGTAGCCCTATAAAAAGAGCTACGAAGCTAATGTGCAAGAAGATGATTAGTTGATCAAATTTAAAAAAAGCGATCTCTTGATGAATCATTTTTCTAAAGCTTGCCTTGCATACTCAAGTGAGCTTTTTATGGCATCTTCGATGGCTAGAGCGTTTTTGCCGCCAGCTGTTGCAAAGTCGTCTTTGCCGCCGCCATTGCCGCCAAGGATTTGCGCTGCAAATTTAACCCAAGCGCCAGCTTTTAGTGAGGCATTTTTCACGCCAGCTGCAAGAGAAATTTTACCCTCTTCATCTGTTTGGATCAGCAAAATAGCAGCCTTTTCGTGCCCATTTTTAAACTCATCTATCAAAGTTTTTATGTCGCCACCATCGATGTGTGCCACACAAAGCTTGGTATCATTTACATTTATAAAGGCTAGCTCCCCAGAGCTTTTAGCGTTTTTTAACTTATCTTTTAAGCCTTTTATCTCGCCTTTTAGCTTTTTAATAGCATTTAGCGGCTCGGTGCTTTTTAGCTCATCTTTTAGCTCTTCAAGCTCAGTTCTAAATGATCTTGCTAAATTTAGCGCAGCCCTTGAGCAAACAGCCTCTATACGCCTAACGCCAGCACTTACGCCACTCTCTTTTGTGATGAAAAATGAGCCGATCTCATCTATATTTTTCACGTGTGTGCCGCCACAAAGCTCTTTGCTGACATCGCCAAAGCTCACAACTCTTACTTTGTCGGCATATTTTTCGTTAAATAGTGCGATCGCTCCGCTTTTTTTAGCCTCTTCAAGCTCCATAACCTGCGTTTTTGCATTTGCACCGTTTAAGATCCACTCATTTACAATGTTTTCAACCTTTGAAATTTCTTCGCTAGTAAGCGCCTTTGGATGAGAGAAGTCAAATCTTAGCCTATCTGCCTCGACGTTTGAGCCAGCTTGAGCGATGTGTGTGCCAAGCACGCTTCTAAGGGCTGCGTGAAGCAAGTGTGTAGCACTGTGATGTCGCGCAGTCTCCGCTCTGTCGCTGCCCACTTCAAGCTCTACTTCGTCGCCAACTTTTAGCACCGCGCTAGTTTTTACTAAAGATAAATTTAGCCCATGGAATTTTTGCGTATCAAGCACATTTGCTTTGCCTGCTATCTTACCGCTATCGCCGCACTGACCGCCACTTTGAGCGTAAAATGGAGTGACATCAAACATCACCCAGCCCTCTTTGCCAGCGTCTAGGCTATCTACATTTTTAAATTCCTCATCAAGTAGGGCTAGAATTTTACTTTTACTCTTAAGCTCTTCGTAGCCTATAAATTTATTCTCGCCAAATTTCTCAAGCAGCTCTTTAAAGTCGCCCTTCGCACTCTTGTCGCCACTGCCTTTCCAAGCAGCTTTTGCACGTGCTTTTTGCTCACTCATAAGCTCATCAAACCTTGCCTCATCGACCTTTAAGCCCTTTTCTCTAAGCATATCAGCCGTTAGATCAAGTGGGAAGCCAAATGTGTCATAGAGCTTAAACGCAGCCTCTCCGCTAAAAATTTCTTTTGTATTTTTAAGCTCACTCTCAAATAGCTCAAGTCCGCTTGCGATAGTCGCTAAAAATCTCTCTTCTTCAAGTTTTATCTGCTCTTTTACAGCCGCTTTTTTATCGTTTAGATAGGTGTAGTGTCCGCCCATAAGCTCGCAAACTTTATCGACAAGCTTATACATAAACGGCTCTTTTATGCCTAGCAAGTATCCATGGCGGATCGCACGGCGTAAGATACGGCGAAGCACGTAGCCACGGCCTTCTTTGTCAAACGTCGTGCCTTGAGCTAGCAAAAATGTGACTGAGCGGATGTGATCGCTTATGACGCGGTAGCTAGCGCCACTTTCATAGACGTATGGCTTGCCGCAAAGCTTTGCCACTTCGCTAATTAGCGGCATAAAAAGTGTGCTGTCGTAGTTGCTAAATTTACCCTGTAAAATGGCAGTAACGCGCTCTAGCCCCATGCCTGTATCGATGCTTGGCTTTGGTAGTGGGCTTAGCTTGCCATCCGCGCTTCTTTCATACTGCATGAAGACAAGGTTCCAGATCTCTAAAAATCTATCTCCATCGCCGCCCATGTAATCTTCTGATGTGTTAAAGTGCTCAGCGCCTTGATCGTAAAAAATTTCACTGCAAGGGCCGCATGGTCCAGTATCGCCCATCTGCCAGAAGTTATCGTGGTCGCCAAAGCGGTAAATTCTCTCTTTTGCGATGTGAGTACTCCAAATTTCAAACGCCTCATCATCGCTTTCGTGAACGGTCACATAAAGCTTATCTTTTGGCAGTTTTAGCACCTCTGTGACAAATTCCCAAGCGTAAGAGATCGCCTCTTTTTTGAAGTATTCGCCAAAGCTAAAGTTGCCAAGCATCTCAAAAAATGTGTGGTGGCGCGCTGTGTAGCCGACGTTATCAAGGTCATTGTGCTTACCACCAGCTCTTATGCAGGTCTGACAGCTAGTGCGGATAGGTGGTGTTGGGCGTGGAACTTCGCCTGTAAAAATGCTCTTAAATGGCACCATGCCAGCATTTGTAAAAAGTAGTGTTGCATCGTTTGGCACGAGTGGTGCAGAAGCTACTACTTCGTGACCTTTTGATTTAAAAAAATCAAGATATGCCTTTCTTATATCTAAATTTTGCATTTTTATCCTCGTTAGTTTTAAAATTTTGCTTGATTTTAGCCAAAATTCGTTTGCGAAATTCTAAAAAGAGAAAAAATAGTGATATTTTGAAAACTATCTCTTGTTTTATCTATTTAAAAGCGATTTGTAAATAAAATAATTAAAAATTTCTAAAGTTTTAAAGGGTGAATGTGAAGCTAAAAATCGGCATTATCGGCTATTGCAGCACAGGTAAAAAACATTATTTAGAGCTTAGACGCTCAAACGAGTTTGAAATTTGTGGCATTTTTGACAAAGACAATGTTGATGAGTTTTGCAGAGCTGATTTTTATACTGATTTTAAAGAATTTATAGAGGTTGCCCAGCCTCAAGCAGTCGTGCTTTGCTCGCCAAGAGAGGAGATGGTGGAGGCATTTTGCCAGTGTGCAAAATATTGCCAAAATATCCTCATCTCACGTCCAGTTTTTAAAAGTATCGCCGATCTTAAAGAGATAAAATATGCCGCCAAAACAAACAAAACTAGGGTTTGCACAGGCATTTCAGAGCGTTTTAATCCAACTATCTTGTCACTTAAAAAAGCACTTTTAAAAGAAGAGGAAATTTATAGCATTTCTATCGCACATTTTAAGCCACTTTGCGACGGAAATATCATAAATGAGCTCTCAGTTTCTGACATCGACCTAGCAAAAAATATCATAAATTCTGAAGTCAGCGACTTTTACTACACTCAAACAAACAAGACAAATGCCAAAAGTGCCGATAACGTGGCGATAAGCTTTAAAAGTAAAAATCAAATTCTAGTGCATATCACTGACTCATTTTGTGGCTCACTAGAGCGCTTTAAGATAGAGGTAAATGCGAAAAATGGCGTCTATTTTGGCGATCTTATCGATCACAAACTTCATCAAGTGAGCGAAAATGGACAGATGAATTTAAAGATAGATACTAATAATAGCGAGCTAAAAGCGCAATACGAGGCCTTTTACGATCTTTGCCAAAGTGGCGAGAGTAGCGAACTTTCAAACATCGATGACGCTATAAAGATTAAAGAGCTATTTTAATGAAAAAAGCTCTTTTGCTTTTAAATATGGGCGGTGCAAACAGCCTTGATGATGTCGAAATTTTCTTAACAAATATGTTTAATGACCCATATATTTTGGGTATAAAAAATAAATTTTTAAGAAAATTTGTAGCTTTCATGATCACAAAAGGTAGGCTAAAAACTGCGAAGCACAACTACGAGCAAATAGGTGGCAAGTCTCCACTTTGTGAGCTTACAGCTAAGCTTTGTGAGAAAATTTCAAGCCTTAAAAGCGAATTTGACGCGGTTGATTTTGCGATGAACTACACTTCGCCATTTGTAAAAGATGTGCTTAAAAAGTATGAAAAATTTGATGAGATAGTGCTTTTGCCGCTCTATCCTCATCACTCACAAACTACGATAACTTCGAGCTTAGCTGATTTTAAAAAGGCAAAAGAGGAGCTTAATTTTAAAGCTAAAATTTCACTTTGCGAGCCATTTTATGATGATGACACTTACAATCAGATCATTATCTCTCATATCCAGGGAGCGGTAAAAGATACCGATATAAGCAACGTTAGCCTCATCTTTTCAGCTCACTCTTTGCCTCGCAAGATCATAGAGAATGGCGATATCTACGAAAAACACATAAACGAACATGTGCAAATTTTAAGCAAAATGCTAAAAGAGCAGGGGCTAAATTTTAAAGATGTGAGCCTTGCTTATCAGTCGCGTCTTGGCCCAGTTAAATGGCTAGAGCCATCTCTAAATGAGGCTTTAGCAAAGTGCAAAAATAAAAAAGCGCTTATCTATCCGCTATCTTTTTGCATAGATAACTCTGAGACCATTTTTGAGCTAGTTATCGAGTACGCCAAGCTTGCAAAAGAGCTAAATTTTAGCTTTTACAAAGTGGTAGAGTGTCCAAATTTTAGCGATGAATTTGCTAGTTTTATCCTAGAAAAGTCAAAAAACGCTAGAGAATTTAGCCTTTAGGAATAAATCTTGCTTATAAAAAGCATCTCAAATTTAAAAGGAGATGTATGAAGGTTCAAAATAACGATATTATCGATTATTTGTTGCAGTCAGGCTCAAGCAAAGCTAAAGATAAAAAAAATAGTTTTGATGAAATTTTAAGTCTAACGCTTGATAAGATCACAAGCGAGGCAAAGGTTTCAGACAAGCTTGAGCAGTTTAAGAAAAGGCTTACAGAGATCGGTGCTGCTGGCTTTGTGAATGAGCTAAATTCAAACAAAATAGAAGAGAAAATAGCTCAGAAAAAAGAGGAGCTAACTGAGCTTTTAAGCATAAATGATCCGACCAAAACGCAGGATCAAAAAAATGAGCTACTTAAAATCATGGATAAAATTTTAAGTGACTACCGCAAAGAGCTAAACATGGCGCTTACAAGCCAAACACTGCTTGAGAAGCAAAATAGCCTTGGCAAAAATACAAATAATTCTGTAAATTTAAGCTCTGTCTTAAATGAACTTGGACTTGCATAAATTCTGGATTTAGGCCGCTTGCCTAGATCCAAATTTCTACTTTAAACTCTAAATTTGAATTTAATATTTATATCTTAAAAGTTAAATTTAATCTAGCGCTGGTTTTTGTTTTGCTTTGTCGTTTTTGAGCTTGTCTTTTTTAGCTTCAAACTCAGCTATGACATTAGGATCTGGGAATAAATAGCCATCTTCAACCATTAGATCAACGGCCTTTTTAAATGTCGGCAACGCACTTTGCGCACCAAAGTAGTAGTAAGGTTTTTTAGGATCTCTTGCCAAAACGCCTATGGTGTAGCTGTTGCCTCTTGTGTCATTTACGAAGCCAAAAAACGAGCCGTTATAGGTGTTGCTATATCCGCCTTTTCCAGAAGCGATGTGCGCGGTGCCAGTTTTACCGCCTATCTCAAGACCTGGCGTAAATGCCTTTAAGCCAGTACCTTTTTCAACTGTTTTTATCAAAATTCTCTTCATTATCTTTGCGGTCTCTTGCGAGATGACCTGTGCTGGCTCTGCTTTTGGCAGATCGTAGCGCTTGCCGTTTCGCTCAAGATATGCCACCATGTGCGGCGTCACCTCGATGCCTTTGTTGTTAAAGGTGTTATAGGCTTTTAAAAGCTGCATAAATGTCGCTTGAAGGCCGTATCCGTAGCTAACTGTTGCCTTATAAGTCGATGAATTTAGCTTTGTAACCGTTGGCATCATGCCTACTTGCTCGTATGGCAGGTCGATGCCAGTCTTTCTTGAAAAGCCAAAATTTAAAAGCCCTTGATAAATTTGCGGACCATTTAGGCGTTCTACTAGCTGGATCATACCGATGTTTGAGCTGTGTACGATGATGTCTTCAGCGCTCATAAATGGCTCTGGGTGGGTATCTTTGATGATTCTTTTTCCTAGCTGATAGCGACCGTTATAGGTATTTACTAGCTCAAAAGGATTTACCTTTTTTTCTTGAAGCAGTATGGAGAAGATAAATGGCTTAAAAACCGATCCAACCTCGTATGCATACTCGCTTGCGCTTGAATTTAGCGCGCTGTAATCTTGCTTTCTTATATTTGATGGATCATATCTTGAGCTAGAAGCTAGGGCTAGAATTTCTCCATTTTTGCTATTCATTATGCAGATGATTAGCTCTTTTGCATCTAGAAATTCACGTTTTTCATCTAAAATTTGCTCTAACTTGGTTTGAAATTTAAGCGGTACAGAAAGCACTGCGTTGTAGCCATCAACCCTCGTTGCTAAATTTGAATCGCTGGTTAAAATTATATTGTTGCCAATATCGCGTGGGCCAAGGATTTTGGCATTTTGTATCGGAGCTAGGTAGTCCTCGTAGTATCTCTCAAGCCCTTTTACGCCTTTGCTTTTGGTAAGTGCGTCGCTCTCTGTTTTGCTCACGTAGCCAATAGCTGGCGTGAGAGCGTCTTTTGACATAAATTTACGGTTTTGACCGCTCTCCATCACGCGCATACCTTGAAATGAGGCAAGGCCAGTCTTTGGATCAAGGTACGAGATCAAAATGCCCTTGCGGTTTAGCTTTCTAGAGAGCTCTTGAAGATAGGTAGCGCCCTTTGCGTCGATGCTGTAAGAGAGCGTGACAAGGCCTTTTGTGCCGTTTATGATCTTTCTTACTTTGTTTGGATCGTCACCGCTATAAAGCGAGTAGAGCTTGATGAACATCTCTTTTTTGTTTGGATCAATGTTTCTGGTGTCAAGCATCACTTTGTAGAGTTTTTGGCTTGATGAGATGCTAAAGCCGTCTTTCGTGACGATATTACCTCGGATTGCGGTATTTACGTCGCTTGTTTGAAGCTTAGGAAGCTTTCGCTCGATGCTTGCTCTATAAAATATAACAAGCACAAAGATTGAAATTCCAAAAGTAATTAATAAAAAAAGTATGGTTATTTTTGATTTTCTGGAATTCATTCAATGGCTTAAATTTGCGTTCTTGAAATTTCTTTGTATGCGCTTAGTGCTTTGTTGCGAATCTCTAGCATAAGCTTCATGCTGGTCTCCGCCTTGCCTATGGCGATAGCTGCTTGGTGCAAGTCTTTTACCTCGCCAGTTGCGAGATCAGCTATGGCTTTATCGGCATTTATTTGAACCTTGTTTAGCTCTTTTAAAGAGTCGTTTAGTGCGTTTTCAAAGCCGCCTTCTTCGCCTGCTTTTGCTATTTTGTTTGAATTTTCGCTTTTGTTTAACTTATCTAAATTTATGCTATTTATCATTATGCTTGTCCTGAAATAAGTGATATCGCACTTTGTGCTATTGTTTTTGCGTTTTGAAATGACGCTACATTTGCTTGATAAGCCCTTGTCGCCTCGAGCAAGTCAGCCATCTCGATGACTGGGTTTATATTTGGAAATGCGACATAGCCATTTGCATTTGCATCTGGGTGGCTAGGATCGTATTTTAGTTGAAAGTCCTTATCATCACGCACCACTTTATCTACGATCACGCTAGTTAGGGCAGGGTGAGCGTTTTTAGGCGAGCTTGGATCATCGAGTGGATTTTCATAGTCAAGCAGACTTTGTGAGTTTTTAAGCTGATCGTTTAAAATTTTATCAAAGTTCATCTCTTTAAAGATGACCTCTTGTCTTCTGTAAGGACCACCTTCGGCTGTTCTTGTGGTTTGAGCGTTTGCTATGTTTGAGCTGATGACATTCATCCTGAAGCGTTGCGCGCTTAGTCCATATCCGCTAATATCAAAATCATTTAAGTATGACATCATCTCTCCTAGTTCTTAGCACTTGCGTCTATTACGCTTTTAAAGATATTGCCCTGAGCCTTGTAGGCGCTATCAAGGGCGTTTATCATAACTGTGTTTTTACCCATTTCTGTTGTCTCAACATCAAGATCGACTGTGTTTGCATCGTTTCTAGCCATGTGACCATCGCGCAAGAAAATTTGAGCTGTGTCGCTTTTTGGAAAATCAACCGCAGCCATGTGCGCTTCGTTTGTTTTAGCTAAATTTAGTTTTTTGCTCTCTGAAACGTTGTAAATTTCATTTGCTTTTTCTCTTAAAACATCTTCAAATCTTACATCTCTAGCCTTGTAAAATGGCGTATCAACATTTGCAAGGTTGCCAGAGATGAGCTTTTGGCGTAGCTCTCTGCCTGCAAGGGCTGATTCGACGAGTGGGCTAGATTTTGATCTATCTAAAACAAACATTTAAAGTCCTTCTAAAATTTCACACATTTATAAGCAAATGATGTTCCAAATATAAGGCAAATTTATTTTGTTTCATAGATTTTTGCCAAATCTTCTTTCATTTTTGTGACTTTTATGCCGCCAAGATAGTATTTTACTCCGTATTGTACGCTATCTACGTCTGTTAAAATTTGATATTCGCCATTTTTTATCACCACCTTAAAAGGTAGTGCGATCTCATGTTTGTATTCAATATCTCTTACGATCTGCTCGGAAAGTCTGTCATTTATCTTTTGGTCGTTTGTTATGAAGTAGTAGGCATTAAATTTTTGCATAAATTCATGCAAAACATACTCATTTGTGACATTTTCAAAGTGAGTTAGTCCGATTAGTGTAAATTTATCTTTGTTTTCAAGCTGATATTTTGTAAGTTCAGCTGCCTCTTTTTGGCAAGGCGGGCAAAATGTGCCAAAAATGTCGATCATTAAAACCTTATTTTCATCATTTTTGATAGCAAAGCCGTGATCTTTTCTAACCAAAGTAAGCTCCTTGCCGCTTACATCTACAAGTTTGACCTCTTCATTTAGACTAAATTCTTTAAAATTTACGCTGCTGCTCTCGTCATCGCCGCAACCAAAAAAAGCAAATAAAGCGATTATTAAAACGAGTAAATTCTTCATCTTATCCCTTAAACATATCTTTTTATAGCAGCTCTTGCCTCTTTGTCTGCCTCGCGCCTTTTTAAAGTCTCGCGCTTATCGTGTAAATTTTTACCTTTTGCAAGCGCAAGCCTTGCTTTTACGATATTTTTGTCGCTTAGATAAAGTGCCAAAACGACTAAAGTAAGCCCATCTTGCGAGACTTGACCGAAAATTTTATCGATCTGCTTTCTATGCATCAAAAGTTTTCTGGCTGCTCGCTCGTTTGGGCGAAATGCGCTGTGTGTAGTCTCAAGATAGCTGATATGGGCGTTTAGTAAGAAAAGCTCGCCCTTTATGACGCGCACAAAGCTATCTTTTAAATTTGCTCTGCCAGCCCTTAGAGCCTTGACCTCGCTGCCTTTTAAAACGATGCCAGCTTCAAAGGTCTCAAGTATGCTAAAGTCGTGCAAAGCTTTTTTGTTTTTTGCTAGATCTTTTATCAAAATTTTACCTTTTATTTTACGCTAAATACGCTACTGCCGCTGCCGCTTAGAAATTTATCCCTAAACTCGTTCATCTGTGGATAGAGCTTAAAGCATGGGGCAAAAAGATCGTTTAGCTCCTCGTTTTTATAAATTTCAAGTAGCTCTTTGCTCTTTAAATTTTGCATCTTTTTTGCAGCATTAACGTCTATGTATTGTAAGAAATTGCTTCTAAATTCTTGATAAACCATCGGTGTGGAGCAAAAAACATTTGGCGTGAAGATATTTAAATTTGGCACTTCATCGTCAAAATCTTTTATGATCTCGCCTATGCCGCTTACATTTGCTGCCTTGTAGCCACTTACAAAAAAGGCCACATCTGCGCCGATTTTGGAAGCTATTTGCATCAAATTTTCGCGTTTTATATTTAAATTTAGCTCGTCATTTACCATAAGTAAAAAGGTGGCGGCGTTTGAACTACCTCCTCCTAGACCAGCACCTATTGGGATTTGTTTGTTGATGATGATTTTATGAGAGCTAAAAAACTCATCTAGCTCGTTTGAAAAGCCAGCTTTTTTTAGCTCGTCTATCGCTTTTTGGATGATGTTTTCTTTTATCTCTTTGTTGTCGCATTCGATAGCAAAAGAATTTGACCTCTCAAAATAAATTTCATCAAAAAGCTGCTCGCAAAGAACAAAACGTGACAAAATTTCGTGGTAGTTGCCTCTGGTACCAACTACCTTCAAAAATACGTTGATCTTTGCAAAGCTTTTCATTTCTCGATTTTTTTCGCAAGCTCGTGGATATCGGCTTCGCTTGCTTTTTTGGTGGCGTGGATATTTTCGTTTTTGATATCGTTTGCCAGCTCGCTTCTTAGTATCATTGTGTTGCGCGGGGCCTCGATACCAAGCTTAACGGTGCTTTTTGAGATACTTACTACGACGACTTTTATGTCGTTACCTAGTAAAATTTCTTCGTTTTCTTTTCTTGCTAAGATTAACATTTTTCTACCTTGTTTAAAGTGTAATTTATAGTATCATCCATGATTTGGATTACGCTCATAAATTTATCATAATTTAGCAAATAAATTCCTTGTGTTTGTGTTTCAAAATCGTTAATTTTTAATTTCTTGCCATCTAGTATGTTATTAATATCCCCAAAATACGTGTTTTGCTCAATATTTAAAAAATTGCAAATATTTAAAAATTTTTCATTTTCATAGCGAAATTTACCCTCGCTTACCCTCTTTAATGAGCTTAAAGTTACATTATAACCAACTTTTTGCCCAAAAATTTCTGCATAAGAGCGGATGTAACTCCCCTCACTTACGCTTAAACGAAGTGTCAAAAAAGGGTGTGAATAATTCAAAATTTCACTCTCATAAATTTCCATTGTCTCTGGCTTTAGCTCAAATTCTTCGCCACTTCTTGCTAGTTTATATGCCCTTGTGCCATTTATATGTTTGGCGCTAAATTTTGGCGGGATATAGCTTATCTTACCAGTTAGCTCGCCTCTTATGGCTTCAAGCTTTTCTAAATTTAGCTCTTTTACATTTGAAATTTCAGTGATATTTTCATTATCCATGCTAGGACTACTCGCCCCAAGCCAGATCGTCGCCTCATAGACCTTTGGGCTTTTGTCTAAAAATCTAAAAAATTTCGTATACGAGCCAAAAGCGACTATCAGACAGCCACTTGCAAATGGATCAAGCGTGCCTGAAAATCCAGCCTTTTTAACGCCATACTTTCTCTTTAGTCGTCCTAAAAAGTGGTTTGAGCTCATGCCAGCAGGCTTGTTTGCCACGAAAATGGCGTTCATACGGCCTTTTCCACGAAGCTTGACATGATCTCTCTTACATTGCCACCAAAATTTATAGTAAGTTTAAACTCTTTTTTGATCTTGCTAACCGCACTCACGCGGCCGATACCAAAAATTTTATGTTTAACAAGGTCGCCTTTTTTAAATTCATTGCTCTGTTCGATAACTAGCGAGCCATGCGTGATACCGCTCTCGCTTAAAAATCTACTCTTATTTAGCCTCGTGCGCTGACCTTTGTAAAAGCGCGAATTTGCAAAGCTTAGGCTAAGTGTCCTTTTAGCTCTTGTTATCGCCACATAAGCGAGCCTGCGCTCCTCTTCGATGTCGCTACCATCGCCAATGAGCGGGAAAAATCCCTCTTCAAGGCCGATCACAAAAAGGTGCTCAAACTCAAGTCCCTTGCTCGCGTGCACGCTCATGATGCTAATAGCCTCGTCGCTAATGCCGTCTTGCTCGCTTGTTAGCGTGATCTCATTTAAAAACTCCTCCAGATCAAAGCTTGGATTTTGCTTGATCTGATCTTTTAAAACAGCGTAAAACTCGTCGATGTTCGCTGCTCTTTCAGCGCCATCTGGCAAGCTCTCGTAGTATTTTTTCACGCCAAATTTAGCTTCAAATTTATCTATGAGGTCAAAAACTGAGCTGCTTTCTTGAAGCTCTTTTAGGTTGTTTGCAAACTCAAGAAGGGCTGATTTTACCTTTTTACTAAAGGCTTCGTCGTTATCAGAGATGTTTGAGATTGCTTCAAAAATGGAAATTTTGCCCTCAAAGGCCATTTTCTCTAGCTTATCAAGGCTTACTTTGCCTAATCCTCGCTTTGGGCGGTTGATGATGCGCCTTATTGAAAAGTCATCGTTTGGATTGTTTATAAGCCTTAAGTAGCTTATGATATCTTTGATCTCGGCTCTTTCATAAAATTTAACTCCGCCAACCATTTTATAAGCGATCTGCTCTTTGTTTAGCCCATCTTCAAGCGAGCGAGAAAGCGCGTTTATGCGGTATAAGATCGCTATATCTTTTGCTTGCACGCCTTTAATTAAAAGCTCTTTTATATTTTTTGCGATCTTGCCAGCCTCGACACTCTCATCAAAGCTCTCTATCAAATTTACAGCCTCGCCTTCGCCCTTTGTGCCCACAAGCTTCTTGCCAAGGCGGTTGCGGTTATGATCTATTAGCTCGTTTGCAGCCTTTAGTATAGCCTCGCTCGAGCGGTAGTTTTTCTCAAGTCTGATGATCTTTACATCTTTAAACTGATCTTTAAAATTTAAGATATTATCTATCTTTGCACCGCGCCAGCCATAAATACTCTGGTCATCATCGCCCACTACGCAGATGTTTTCGTGGCATAGACAGAGTTTTTTTAGCAGTTTATACTGAAGATCGTTTGTGTCTTGATACTCATCGACCATTATGTATTTGTAGCGGTTTGAAATTTCTCTTGCAAGATCTTCGTTTTCGTCTAAAATTTTATATGTAAGTCCTAGCAGGTCGTCAAAATCAACAAGGTTGTTCGCCTTTAAATAGTCCTCGTACTTTTCATAAATTTGCGCTGCTTGCTTGTAAAAGTTGTCCTTGCTCTTGTCAAATGAAGAGAAATTTGCATTTTTATAGACCTCTTCAACGCTCAAAAGTGAGTTTTTATAGTTTGAAATTTCACTTGACAAAATAGCCGTGGCGACTGGACTTTCAAAGCTTTTGATGATGCGTTTTTTATCGTCTGTGTCGATGATGACGAAGTTATTTTTTCTGCCAAGCTTTTCTATATAGAGCTTTAAAAACAAAAGTCCAAATTTGTGAAATGTGCAAAGTAGCGGCGAGTAGTTTTTGCCGCTTTGGCTTAGCATCGCCATGGCTCTGCTGCGCATCTCGTTGGCGGCTTTGTTTGTGAAAGTAAGAGTTAGCGTGTTTGCCGCGTCTATGCCGACCTCGCCGATGAGATAGGCAAGCCTAGTCGTGATCGTTTTTGTCTTGCCACTGCCAGCACCTGCAAGGATGAGCATCGGGCCATCTATGTGGGTGGCCGCTTCGCGCTGGGCTTCGTTTAAATTTGATAGTAAATTTTCCATTTTTCGCTTTTTAAATTTTCTTTTGATTTTAGCCAAAAATGCTTAAAATTACTATTTTTTCTTAAATATATCTTTATTTTTTGGGTTTTGCAAAAAGACTGAGGCTGATTTTTTAGCGTGATCGACTTGCTTCTCTTTTGGCTTGTAGATAGAGAAATTTACAAGGATCGGGCTATTCTCAACCAAAATTTGAACCACCGCTCCAAGTGGGAAAGAGACCATTGAGGCGAAATTTTCACTACCAAAGCCAGCCTCAAAGCTAAGCTCATCTTGCGTTAGCCTAGCACTCTCAAGCGTGTAGCCACCAAGTGAGAAAATAATGACTGGCATGCTAAAGCTGCCACTTATCTCATCTGGCAAGCTAGGCTCGAAGCTAACTAGTGGCAAATTTGCCATAACTGAGAAATTTATCCCCTTTTCAAGCAAAAAATCAATGCACTCATAGACGTGCATCTTCATCAAAAGTGCAAATTTCTCATCGTCTAAAATTTCGTCTAACATTTTATTCCTTTTGAAATTTCTAAAAACTCATCTACTAGTTTTTTGACCTCGTTTATGCCGATCTGCCAGAAATTTTTATCATCTATATCAAAGCCAAATTTACCCACAAGCTCCCTTGGGCTAAGGCTCCCGCCAAGGCTCAAAAACTCGGTGTAAATTTCGACAAAATTTTTGCATTTGCCGCTTTTATAAAGCCCAAAAAGTGCAAGCACAAGAAGCTGCGCGTAAGAGTAGGCGTAGCAGTAAAATGGCGTGTGAATGAAGTGCGGGATGTAGCTCCACCAAATTTTGTAGTAGTCATTTAGCGTGACGCTTTTGCCAAACATCTTTTTGCTCTCTCTTAGCCAAATTTTATTTAGCTCATCTAGGCTGATCTCGCCCTCATGTGCGTGCACGGCCCTTTCAAAGGTGGTGAAATTTATCTGGCGGTAAAGCGTGGCAAATATATCCTCGATCTTGCCAGCAAGCAGTGAAATTTTCTCTTTTTTGCTAAGGCCGTCTTTTACGTGGTCAAAAACTAGCATCTCGCAAAAGACTGAAGCCGTCTCAGCCGTGGTTAGCGGAGTGTCTGAGTTTAGGTAGCTTACGCTATATGAGAGCTTTTGATGCACAGCGTGGCCAAGTTCGTGAGCTAGCGTAAAAAGGTCTCTTCGCTGGTTTGTGTGATTTAGCAAAACATAAGGGTGCGTGTCGCTTGATCCTGAGTGAGAAAATGCGCCGCCTCGCTTGTTTTGCGCTGGATAAACGTCGATCCAGCCGTCATTAAAGGCGCTTTTTGCTATATCGCCAAATTTAGGTGAAAATGTCCCAAACGCCTTTAAAACTATCTTTTTGCACTCATCAAATTTATACTCCCCCTCACTGCTAAGAGGCGCGTATCTATCGTAGTCATAAAGCTTTTTAAGGCCTAAAATCTCTCTTTTGCGCTCGTAAAATTTAGAGACTAAATCAAAATTTTTCTCAGTTACAGCGATGAGCGAATCAACGCTTTTTTTACTGATTTGATTTTCAAGGTGTCTTGGCTCTTCAGGAAGCTTGAAATTTCGCAACTCGCAACTCGTTTTTAGATCAGTTTTTATCATATTATATATGTAGCCAAGAAGGTGCTGGTGCTTGCTAAGCTCGTTTGAAAGGCTTTTGGCGGCTAGTTTTCGCACGCTTTGGTTGCTCTCATGAAGCTTGGCTAAAATCTCTTCTTCACTTAAAAGCTCGCCTTTAAATTTAAACCTCATCTTGCTCATGCTCTCATCAAAAAGCCTTGAAAAGCCCTCGGCTCCGGTGCTTGCCGTGCGAAGTAGCACTCTCTCTTCGGCAACGCTAAGTTGGTGCGGTTTTGCTTTGGCGAGATTGCTTAGATAGTAGCCATATTTTTTAGAGCTTTTGATGATCTCTTCTTGTTTTTTAGGGGCAAATTCATTAAATTTGATCTCAAAAAATATCAAATTTTCATTTGCTTTTGTCGCGATCTCATCGATCTTTGCGTAAAATGCGCCTTTGCTTGTATCTTTGGCAAAATTTAAAAAAGCGTAAGTCATTACCTTTGAAATTTTAGCTATCAAATTTTCATATTCGCCAAATGCCTTTAAAAACTGGTCTGTTTTTAAATTTTCATAATTTTCAAGGTATTTATCTTTAAATTTCTCGCACTCTTTTTGTAAATTTAGTGCGCTTTGCTCGCACTCTTTTTCGTTTGCAAAAAGTGCTTTTAGATCCCAAATTTGCATATTTATCCTTTAAATTTTTGGGACATTTTACAAAAAAATGGATAAAAGTAAAATTTCAGCCAAAATTTAGCTGAAATTTTATGAAGATTAGTTTGAAGTCTCCGAGGCTACGGCTGTAAAAAGCACGTCTGATGAGCTATTTAGCGCAGTTTCAACTGAGTCTTGGATGACGCCTATCGTAAAGCCAACTGTGACAAACTGCATAGCGATATCGTTGCCAATGCCAAAAAGACCGCACGCTAATGGCACTAGAAGTAGTGATCCGCCAGCCACGCCAGATGCGCCGCACGCGCCAAGGGCTGAGATGAAGCAAAGAAGAAGCGCATCGCCAAATGTAACTGTGATAGATGGGATAGAATTTACCGCAGTAAGCGCTAGGATGCTAATGGTAACAGCTGCACCGCCCATGTTTATGGTGGCTCCTAGTGGGATAGAGATCGAGTAGAGCTCCTCTTTTAGTCCAAGCTTTTTGCAAAGCGCCATATTTACAGGGATGTTTGCAGCTGAGCTTCTTGTAAAAAACGCTGAGATCGCGCTCTCTTTTAAGCAGATCATCACAAGTGGATAAGGATTTTTCTTAGTTAGTGCAAAAACCATCGCTGGATAGACGATAAATGCCACTACAAGCATCGCTCCAACAAGAACTAAGATCAGTTTTAGATATCCTGCAAGTGCCTCAAATCCAGTGTCATGAATGCTGATAGCAACCATACCAAAGATACCAAACGGAGCTAATCTAATGATAAATTTAACGATGTGAGTTACGCCGTCGCTTATATCCTTAAATACCTTTTTGGTCTCAGGTGTAGCGTATCTCATAGCGATGCCACCGCCTATCGCCCAAGTGATGATGCCTATATAGTTGCCGTTTGCTAGGGCGGTTATCGGATTTTCTACCATTTTATAGATAAGGTCTTTTAGCACGTTTGTGATGCCTTGAGGTGCTGACATATCAGCGCTTTGCAGACCTTTTAGCGGTATCTCGATAGGAAATAAAAAGCTAGCAATAACCGCCACAACAGCTGCTAAAAAGGTGCCAACAAGGTAGAGTGTGATGATCTTTTGCATGCCTTTTGTGTGTCCAAAATCTTTTAAAATGATAGAGGTTGCAACTAAAACAAATACAAGAATAGGTGCGATCGCTTTTAGAGCGCCTTTAAACAAATCTCCTAAAACTGAGGCTGAAGCAGCGATAGAATCAGCCGAACTAGCCTTTGCTTTGACCTCATCAAACTGTTTTGCTTCATCTTGGCTAAGGTGAGTTTTTATGACTTCATCTACGCTTAAGCCACTCTCTTTTTGGATGGTTTGAATTTTAGCTGAGAGTTGGTTGTAAGGAGCTGCTTGATAATGTGTGTAAAAGCCAACTAGGGCACCTAGGATGATACCAACTAAAATTTGAACGATCAAATTTCCATCGGCGTATCTTCTTGCAATGTTTTTAAACATATTCATTTGACACCTTAATAAATTAGTTTTTTGTTGATTTTAGCTAAATGATTTTTAAATATAAAGAAATTTAAAAAGATTAATTCGTTTTTTATATAGATTTGTTACAATTGCACGAAAATTTAACCAAGGAAAAGGACGAAAATGTATCTATTTACTTCTGAAGTTGTAAGTCCAGGTCATCCAGATAAATGCGCTGATATCATCGCTGATAGCATTGTTGATACTATCTTAACGCAAGATCCAAATGGACGCGTCGCAAGCGAAGTTTTTGTAGCTGGAAAAAACATAGTAATAGGCGGAGAGATAAACTCAAAAGTAAAACTCTCTTATAAAGACTACGAAAAGATCGTAAAAGACGCTCTTGCGCATATCGGATATGACGGAAAGAGCAACTTTACAAAAGAGCAGTGCTTGCACCCAGACGATATCGAGGTCAAAGTCTGCTTAAATCAACAAAGCCCAGATATAAATCAAGGCGTTGATCAAAGTGATGGTGAGATCGGAGCAGGTGATCAAGGCATCATGTTTGGCTTTGCAAGCTGCGAAGCGAAAGAATTTATGCCAGCAGCTATAACTTACGCAAGAATGCTTTGTGAAAAAGTATATAAATTTGCCAAAGCAAACCCTGATAAACTTGGTGTTGATATAAAAACGCAGGTTACGATTGATTACGGCAGTAAGGACAACTTTGAAAACTGCAAACCGCAAAGTATCCACACTATCGTCGTCTCTGCACCTTGCGTGGAGAGCATGAAGATAGAAGAGCTTCGCGCACTAATACAAAATTTAATAGACGAAACTGGCCTTCCAAAAGAGCTATATAATAAAGAAAAAACGATCATCTATATAAACCCAACAGGCAGATATGTAAATCATAGCTCACTTCATGATAGCGGACTAACAGGCAGAAAACTAATCGTCGATAGTTTTGGTGGATATAGCCCGATAGGTGGTGGTGCTCAGTCAAGTAAGGACTACACAAAGGTTGATAGAAGCGGACTTTACGCAGCGCGCTGGATAGCTAAAAATATAGTTGCAGCTGGCCTTGCTAAAAAATGTATCGTTCAGATAAGCTACGCGATCGGCGTTGCAAAGCCAACTTCAGTTAGCGTTGATACTATGGGAACTCACGCAAACGGCGTAAATGACGATATGCTTTCAAATTTTGTAAGCGAGCATTTTTCTCTAACACCTCGCTGGATAACAAATAAATTTGGTCTTGATAAGCCAAGTAAAGAGACATTTTTATATGCAAAAGTAGCTGCAAAAGGTCAAGTGGGAAATGCAAAATACCCTTGGGAAAAGCTTGATGCAGTCGATACTTTCAAGGCTTTACTGAAAAAATAATCAAAAAAGTGGCTTTATCTAAAAGCCACTTTAAATTTCTTTTAAAACTCATCCCAAAACGCTTTTTTAGGCAAAATGATCTCACTTTTTGAGCCATTTACGCTGTGATAGACCGCTTTATTATACTTTGTAGCAAGGTGTTTTATCAACACTTTTTGAAGCACAGGTTCGCTACTTGGCACAAACCAACCGTTATTTGTGATAGCCACGACCACGTCAAATTCGCCCTTATAAAGCTCCTCTCTTGTCGCCTCGTAGCAGATAGCATTTCTGATTTTAATCCCGTCTATCTCGTAGTCGCTAAAATTTTCAGCCTTTTTAAAGTCACTAGCTCCGCCAAAAAATAGCTTATTTACTGCATCTTGCATAAATTTTGGCAGAGGAATTTCTTCTCCAAATGGCACTAAAAATTTCTTATCCATTCGTCTAAGAGTGCCATCTTGAAACAAAAATGCAGAGTTATAAATTTGCTTATTTTCATAAGCAAGCGCGCCAGCTACGATAGTTATCTGCTTTGAAAGCTCTTTTAGCTCATCAACAAGCAGTGGCTCATTTGTCATAAATAGTGGAAACGCACTCTCTGGAAGCACGATGAGACGCTTTTGCTCGGCGATAGCGCTATTTATCATGTCTAAATTTTCATTTGTAAATTTCATACGCAAGTTTTTATCCCAGCGCACTCTTTGAGCGACATTAGTATTTACTAGCTCCACGTCAAATGGCAGAGTCTTTGCCTCGTTACTTTTAAACTGCAAGGCGGCGATGAGGCAGATAAAAGCTAGGATAAATTTTAAAATTTTACCTTTTAAACTAAAAGAAATGGCTGCTAAAAATATAAATATAAGCCCTCTAGTATTTGGCTCAAAAGCGCCTAAAACAAGCGTTGCCTCAAGGTTAAACCAGTTAAAGCCAAATGGGTGCACGTAGCTTATTAAAAATAGCAAAACGGCTCTTAGTGCCACAAAGCTTGGAAAAGAGGCTATCCAAAACAAAAGTCCATAAACAAGGGCTACAAAGAGGATGACAAATGGGATAAGCCAGACAAGCTCATAGTAGATAAAACTAAAACTGATCCAATAAAACCACAAAATTCCAGTGAAAAATCCAGCCGCGAAAAATCCAGCCCTGCTTAAATTTATGACTATGTAAATTCCAGCTAGCGTGAGAAAAGGTGAGATGAAATTTAAAATTTGATTTTCAGCCATGGCTAAAAAAATGAAATTAGAAAGCAAAAAAGCACCGACAAAGGCTTTTATTATAATTTTAGTGCTAAAATGTCCGTTTAAAAATCTTACAAATAAGGAAATCCATGCAAAACGCTGATTTTTTAACATCATTACTACCTCTTGTTGTGCTTTTCGCCATATTTTACTTTTTGGTTATCAGACCTCAACAAAAACAACAAAAAGCCCACGCAGCAATGCTTGCAGCTCTTGACAAAGGCGATAAAATAGTAACTAATGGCGGACTTATATGTGAAGTGATTAAAGCCGAAAATGATTTTATCAAAGTTAAACTTAACGATGATGTAATCGTTCGTATAGCACGCGAGTTTGTAGCTAAAAAGATCGAAGATAAATAATGCGTAACGCAAGAGTTACATATAGGCTGATTATATTAATATTAGCCTTGGTTTTTGGTTTTGGCTTTTCGGTGCCATCTTTTTTCCAGACTCAAAGCGGAGCTAAAATTTCGCTAGGACTTGACCTTCAAGGCGGTCTTCATATGCTTCTTGGTGTTGAAACCAACGAAGCCATCCACTCTAAGATCAAGTCAATCGCTGGAAGCATAAATTATTATGCCAAAAAAGAAGATGTGCTTATTGATAAATTTAAGATAAAAGAAGATAGTGTTGATTTTGCGCTACTTGATAGTGACGAGGCTCCAAAGGTTGATAAGGCGCTTGCTGAGATAAAAGGGCTTGATATCAAAAAAGATGGTCTAAACTATCATATCACTCTTACAGAGCAAGAGAGGCTTGATACGATCGAGTATGCGATCTCACAAGCTGTTGAGACCATTAGAAACAGGCTTGATCAGTTTGGTCTAGCTGAGCCAACAGTCGCTAGACAAGGCAAAGACAATATCCTAGTCGAGCTTCCTGGCATAAAAACCGAAGAGGATGAGCAAAGAGCGAGAGATCTTATCGCAAAGGCTGCTCACTTACAGCTTATGGCAGTTGATGATAAAAGACAAGATCAGGCTAATACCATGAGCGAGGCCGAGGCTGAAAGCTATGGTGACGTGATCTTTAAGGATGCTAAAAACGACCGCGTAAAATATGTCGTTAAAAATATCCCTGTGCTTGATGGCTCGATGCTAACTGACGCAAAGGTTGCATTTTCTCAGCAAAATAACCTACCGATCATAAATTTCACACTAAATTCAGAAGGTGCTAGAATTTTTGGCGATTTTACTGGTGCAAATGTCGGCAAAAGGCTTGCTATCGTGCTTGATGGCAAGGTCTATTCAGCTCCAGTTATAAATGAAAGAATAGGTGGTGGCAGTGGTCAGATCAGCGGTGGCTTTACACTTGATGAGGCTCACGACGTAGCGATCGCGCTTAGAAGTGGCGCACTTTTAGCACCTGTTAAGATGCTAGAAAAAAGAAGCGTTGGTCCATCTTTAGGACAAGAGAGCATCAATCAAAGTATGGTAGCGCTTGCTGCTGGATCTATTTTAGTCGTACTATTTATGCTAGTTTATTATGGAATTTCTGGAATTTTTGCAAATATCGCGCTGGTTGCGGATGTTGTTATATTAGTAGCCGTCATGGCACTTTTTGGAGCGACGCTTACCTTGCCAGGTATGGCTGGTATCGTGCTAACGATTGGTATGGCGGTTGATGCAAACGTCATCATAAATGAGCGTATACGTGAGCTTTTACGTGAAGGCGTGGCGATAAGGACAGCCGTTCAAAAGGGCTATGAGCACGCTATGAGTGCTATCATCGACTCAAATTTAACTACTATCATCACAGTTGCAGTGCTTTATGCTTATGGTACTGGCCCAGTTAAAGGCTTTGCAGTAACTATGGCGATAGGTATCATGGCTTCGATGCTAACGGCCATTTTAGGCACACATGGTATGTTTGATGCAGTCATGGATAAGATAGAAAAAAGCGGAAATACCAGACTTTGGTTTGGTTATAAAAGGAGCTAGGGATGCAAATTTTCACTAAGGCAAAAGTTTATGATTTTATGCGGTTTAGATTTGTGTCACTCGCACTTTCTATATTTTTATTTGTTGGTTCGATCTTTTTGCTTGCAACAAAGGGTTTAAACTACGGCATCGACTTCTCTGGTGGTACGCTTATCCAGTTAAAATACGACACCAAAGCGCCACTTGATAAAATTCGCGACGCTTTTGGCGCAAATGAAGTGCTTAAAAACGCCTCTGTTACTGAGTTTGGAAGCGAAGATGAGGCTGTTATTAGATTTTCAGGATCAAGTTCAAATTTAACTGGTGACATCGGCACTGAGATAAAGCAAATTTTAAAAGATACTGGAAATTTTGAAGTAAGACGTGTTGATATCGTTGGTCCAAAGGTTGGTGACGAGCTTAGGCAAAAGGGTCTGATGGCTCTTGGAATTTCACTAATTGGCGTGCTTCTTTATATCACATTTAGATTTGAATGGCGATTTGCGCTAGCTGCGATCGCAACTGAAATTCACGATATCGTTATAACTGTTGGTGCTATTTCGCTATTTGATATAGATGTAAATTTGGACACGCTAGCTGCTGTATTAACGGTGCTTGGCTACTCGCTAAACGATACGATCATCATTTTTGACAGGATAAGAGAAGGCATAAAAGAGAGCAAGAGAACCGATATCGAGGGCGTTATCAACGAGTCAGTCTCAGCTACACTTTCAAGGACTATCCTAACTTCAGCCACTACGATGATGACTGTTGTTGTGTTATTTTTATTTGGTGGAGATATGATACATGGATTTTCATTTATCCTTATCGTTGGTATCGTTATAGGAACGATCAGCTCGATCTACATCTCATCACCATTTCTTATCTGGTTTAAATTTAGCATCGAGCATTTTAGAGCTAGAGAGGCTGAGAAGCAAAGGATCAAAAAAGAGCGTGATAAAGAGCGTGCTATGTTTGAAAAAGGCGTTGTGTAAGGAGAGATAATGAACTGGGGAAAAGTTATCTACATATTTTTTGCGCTGATGAGTCTTACGACTACGGCGGAGTTTTTATATGATAAAAACGAGATCGCCCTTTTTGTGGCAGCTAGTATAAATTTGGTTTCAACTTTACTTAAGATCGGTGTTAAAAATTTACTATCAGCTGAGCTTTTTGCTAGCTCGCTGGTTGCTGATTTGCACCTTATACCAGCTTTTGTTATTTTGCAAGTATCTGAAAATGCAACGCTTAGCTATTCATTAGCTATTGGAGCGGTTATTGCAAATATCTTTTCACTAGCCTTGGTACTAATAGAATCAAGCAAATCACAAGAAGAATTTTAGGAGAAAAAATGGCTGAGAAGAGAAAATATGAGCCTTTAAAGATAGAAAAAAAGTGGCAGGAAATTTGGGATAAAAATGAAGAATTTGAACCAAAAGACGATCTAAGCTTGCCAAAAAAATATATCCTAAGTATGTTTCCATATCCAAGCGGACGCATACACATGGGGCATGTGAGAAACTACTCTATCGGCGATGCGCTGGCTAGATCATATAGAAAAAGCGGCTACAATGTGCTTCATCCTATCGGCTTTGATAGCTTTGGTATGCCAGCTGAAAATGCAGCCATAAAACATAAAATTCACCCTAAAATTTGGACTTACGAAAACATCGACTATATGAAAAAGGAGCTTGCAAGCCTTGGCTTTTCATTTTCTAAAAAGAGAATTTTAGCTACATCTGACCCGCTTTACACAAAGTGGGAGCAAAGCTTTTTTATAAAGATGTTTGAAAAAGGGCTTGTTTATAGAAAAAATGCCATCGTAAATTGGTGTGAGTACGATCAAACCGTGCTTGCAAACGAGCAGGTTGAAGACGGCAAATGCTGGAGATGCGGTAATGATGTTGTGCAAAAAGAGCTTCCAGGATATTACTTCAACATCACAAAATACGCTAGCGAGCTACTTGAAGATCTAAAACTTCTTGAAGGTAAGTGGCCAAATCAAGTCATCACAATGCAAGAAAACTGGATCGGCAGAAGCTACGGCTTGGAGTTTAAATTTAGCCTTGATGAGGCTTCAAAAGAGACTTTAGGTGGTAAATTTGACGGCTTTGAGGTATTTACAACAAGACCTGATACGATTTATGGCGTTAGCTACACAGCCCTTGCGCCAGAGCATCCTATCGTAAAAGCGCTTCTTGAAAGTGATAAATTTGATGAAAGCAAGAAGGCAAAGATAAAAGCAATACTTAATCAAAGCCCAAGAGAGCGTCAAGCAAGCGATAAAGATGGAGAATTTTTAGGAATTTACGTCGTTCATCCACTCACAAATGAAAAGGTCCCAGTTTGGGTTGCAAATTTCATACTAGCTGACTATGGCAGTGGCGCTATCATGGCTGTTCCTGCGCATGATCAAAGGGACTTCGAGTTTGCAAGCAAATTTAATCTGCCTATAAAACATGTCGTAAAGCCACTTGAGGGCGAGAGTGAGGGCTCAAAAGCATATTCGGAATACGGAGTTGCTATAAATTCTGAGCTTATAAACGGCCTTAACTCAGAGGATGCCAAAAGCTTTATAATAGAGAAATTTGAAAAAGATAGTCTTGGCAAAAGGATCACAAACTACAAACTAAGAGACTGGGGAATTTCTCGCCAAAGATACTGGGGTGCGCCGATACCTATCGTGCACTGCAAATGCTGCGGCGTAGTGCCAGAAAAAGAGGAAAATTTACCTATCGCGCTACCCGAAGATGTCGAGATCACAGGCGAGGGCAATCCTTTGGATAAACATCCAACTTGGAAATTTACAAAGTGTCCAAAATGCGGCCAAGACGCGATCAGAGAGACTGATACGATGGATACATTCGTAGAGAGTAGCTGGTATTTTGCTAGATTTGCAAGCGATGAGAAGAGTTGGGAGCAAAAAGCGCTTGATGAAAAGAGCGTGAATTATTGGATGAATGTAGATCAGTACATCGGCGGTATCGAGCATGCGATCTTGCACCTTTTATACGCTAGATTTTTCCAAAAGGTCTTAAGAGACCTTGGCTATCTAAGAGACGATGAGCCGTTTGAAAATTTACTAACTCAAGGCATGGTCTTAAAAGATGGCAAAAAGATGAGTAAAAGTAAGGGCAACGTCGTAGACCCTGATGATATCATAAATAGATATGGCGCCGATACGGCAAGGCTATTTATCCTATTTGCCGCTCCTCCTCAAAAAGAGCTTGAGTGGAACGACAGCGCAGTTGAAGGTGCATTTAGGTTTTTAAATAGGCTTTGGGAGAAGGCGCAAACTATCAAAAAGATAGATAAACTACCTGAGATAGATCACGAAAGCTTAAGCAAAGATGAGAAATTTGCAAGGCTTAAAATTTATGAAGCGCTTAAAAAATCAACTGAGGTTTTTGGCGATACGTTTGCTTTTAACACTTTAATCGCTGCTTGTATGGAGGCACTAAACGCTATAAATGCGCAGGATAATGAGAATGTAAATGCTGAGGGCTTTTTCATCATCTTAAATTTACTAGAGCCTATCGTGCCGCATATTGCAAATGAGCTTAGCGAAGAGCTTTTTGGCAGAAAAAATTTCACAAAGATAGCTGTAAAAGAAGAGGTCTTTGTAAAAGATAGCATCGCTCTTGCAGTTACAGTTAATGGCAAAAAAAGGGCTGAGTTTGAAGTAGCAGCAAGTGAGAGTGAGAGTGAAATTTTAAAACAAGCTAAGCAAAATGTGGCTAAATGGCTTGAAGGAAAAGAAATTTTAAAAGAGATTTATATAAAAGGCAAATTAGTAAATTTTGTCATTAAAGGATAAATTTTGAGATATTTTTTAGCGTTTTTTATTGCTATATTTATCTGCGGATGTGGCTATAAACCAGTTTCAAAGATCTCGCAGGATTTGGTTGGAGATAGAGTTTATGTTGATGTTATCATCAGCAAAGAAGAGCCAAAAAATAGTGTCTGGATAAAAGACGCCGTAAAAGAGGGCATGGTCGCAAGGCTACATAAATCACTATCAAGCAAAGATAGTGCTGATACTTCGATAATAGTTTCGGTAAAAAGTTTAAATTACGAGGCGATCATCTATGATGAATACGGCTATATCACATCTTATAAAGCTCTTTTAACTCTAAACTATAAAACCAAATTTAAAGATGGTCGTGTCGTAGATATACCTGCTACTGGCGAGTATGATTTTAGCGTGGCAAGACGTCAAAAAGATGTAAGATTTGCAGATAGCGTTCTTAGTGATACTCAAAAATATGAAGCTATAAAAGAGGCCTCAAAAGAGGCGTTTGATGAGTACATCGCAAATTTAGCTGTAAAAGGATACAAAAATGGCAGCAGTAACCGTTAGTCAAATAGTCAAGGAAGCCTTAAGCGAGATAAAAGATCGCCATTTGATGCTAACGCCAGAAAATTACACCGAAGTTTATAATGAAATTTCTAAAAAATATGGCTTTACAACTGAAGAGAGCAAAAAGATAGAAAAATATATCTCAAGGCTTGGTGATGACTATAAAGCGCAAGCTATAAGCCTTCATATAAAAACGGTTGATGAGTTTGTAGCTTTTATGACCGCTAGGCTCTCTCATGGTGCTAAAAATGGCACAGCACAAGTGGTCGATGATAAAAAGTTAAAGTCACTAAATGCCTTTGCAAGAAGAATCCTCCAAGCCATCTCTATGCTTCACAACAAAGATGCAAAAGCTCTAGCAGAGCAAGGCATGCAGCTACTTGCTAGAAGATATGATGAGAAAAATCTTGAAGAGATGTGCCTTAAATGGTTTGACTTTGTAAGCTCTTACGATACTGAATTTTTGGACTTTTTGAAATATTACGGCGTGAGAGACTTTGACGATCTAAAGACTATGAGCGCTGAGCTTGAGAAATTTTTATCTCAAAAAAATGAAAATGCAGAAGAAAACGCTTTAGTGGAGCTTTTAAATTTTGCCCTTGAGCCTTCTATAACAAAAGAACTTGGCGACGAGCTTAGTACTATTAGAAGCGTTTTAAAGCAAAATCCACAAAGCCTAAACAGCAAAGAATTTCAAGATAAGATAAAGGGTTTTGTCGATCGCAGGATCGAAGAAGATAGAACTGAGATCATCGAAAAAGTTGGCTCATTAAACAACATCTTGCAAAGCATAGGCGAGAGGATTTCAGATATCGCAGCTAGCTCTCAAAGTAGCTCAGCTAAGGTGCAAAGCATCAAAAATGATCTTAAAAATGTAAATTTAAATGCAAATAGCATCGATCATGTAAAGAGCATGCTTATCGAGATCGCAGGTGCCTTGGAGATCGAGAGCAAGGAGCTTGGCCTTGAGATGAATAGCAAGCAAGCTACCATTTCTGAGCTTCAAAACAGGGTCACAAGCCTAGAAAAAGAGCTTGAAGCTGCTAAGCTTGAGAGCAAAGAGGACTTTTTGACAAAAGTGGCTACAAAAAGAGCTTTAATGAGTGAAATTCAGCGTATAGAAGAGGCTTATAAACGTTACGGCACGGACTATTCGATCTGCTTTGTTGATATTGACTTCTTTAAAAAGATAAATGACACCTACGGACACGAAGCTGGTGACGTGATCCTTTCAGCCGTGGCTCAGGTGCTTAAGAAAAATGCTAGAAAGGTTGATTTTGTCGGTAGATATGGCGGTGAGGAATTTGTCATTTTGCTACCAAGTACGAGCCTAAAAGATGGAGTTAGATTTGGCGAGAAGCTAAGAAGCATGATCGAGAATTTCAAATTTATCTATAAAAACGAGCGCATCAAAGTTACCATTAGCTCTGGTGTGGCGACAAGAAGCGCAAATTTAAGCGATACGATGACGCTTGAGGGCGCTGATAAGATGCTCTATCTTTCAAAAGAGGGCGGCAGAAACCAAGTCATGCCAAAGATAATCGAGGAAAAATGAGCCTAGCGAAATTTCTTGACGGCAAGCCACTTTACTACAAAGAGATCGACTATGGCAGGATCATAAGGGCTTATGATACGATCAAAGGCCATCTAAAGCCTTTTAAGATAATCCACATCATCGGCACAAATGGCAAAGGTAGCACAGGCCGCTTTTTAGCGCAAATTTTAAGCCAAAAAGGCGCAAAAGTAGGCCACTACACGAGCCCACATATATTTAAATTTAATGAGCGATTTTGGCTAAATGGCGAGGTTGCTAGCGATGAAATTTTAGAGAGAGCTCACGAGCGTTTGCAAGCTCTTTTGAGCGATGAATACAAGATAAAAACGAGCTATTTTGAGTATATGACGCTGCTTTCTGCGGTGCTTTTTGAGGGTTGTGACTACTTTGTCTGTGAGGCTGGCATGGGCGGCGTGCTGGACGCGACAAATGTCTTTGAAAAAGAGCTAAGCATATTTACTCCGATCGGTTTTGACCACACTGCGATATTAGGCAATAGCTTAGAAGAAATTTCACGCACGAAATTTGAAGCCATGGGCAAAAGAGCTATTTTAAATGATGAGATGAACGAGATAAGTGTGGCTATCGCAAAAGAGATCGCAAGCGAAAAAGGCGCAACTCTGAGCTTCCCAAGAGAAATTTTAACCAGAGAGAATTTAAACGAGATCGCAAACTACGCAGATAAATTTAATCTACCAGAGTTTTTGCGCTCAAATTTAACTCTAGCCTACGCCGCGGCTAAAATTTTAGATAGTAGCATAGATATCAAAAGGCTTGGTGCTTTATCGCTTCGTGGCAGATGTGAAAAGATCGCTTCAAATTTATATGTGGATGTCGGTCACAACGAGCTTGGCGCTAAGGCTGTGGCTAAGAAATTTAGCCAAGAAGAGTTTAGTGGCAAGAAACTAACGCTAGTTTATAACTCATTTTTAGATAAAGATTTCAAGGCAGTTTTAGCAGCTCTAAAGCCAGCCATTGAGGACGTGCTGCTTTATCACTACCACTGCGAGGGCAGGGAGCTTGGCGGAGAGCTCATAAACAAGGCGCTAAACGAGCTTGAAATTTCGCATAGAGAGTTTGAGTCAAGCGATATGAACGATATAAAAGAGGCAAAAAACGGCAAAATTTACCTAGCATTTGGCTCGTTTCACCTGGCCGAAGCCTTTTTAAAAGAGTACTATGCAAGCAAAGGTCTATGAGTATCTTTTAACACACGCCCCACAAATTCTCATCTGCGAAGATGACAAAGAGGCGGCACTCTGCGCTGATGCGGCCAGTTTTGCTGGCTTTAGCGCCTTTAAACTACCTGATTTTAGAGCTAAAAAAGGCGATGATCTAAGAAGCTTTAATGAAGAGCTCTTTGAAATTTCATCCGTTCTTAGCAAATACTATAAATTTGATGGCAAAAAGATCATCATAAGCCCATTTAGCACGCTTTTAAACCCACTTCCAACGCAAAAAAACTTAGAGAGCTCAACGATCAAGCTAAAAGACAATTTAAATTTAAGCGAATTTGCCGACTTGCTCATACGATTTGGCTACGAGTGCGTCGATATCGTTGAAAGCGTTGGCGAGTTTAGCATACGTGGCGAAGTGATCGACATTTACGGCGTAAATATGGATGATCCTGTTAGGATTTTGCTCTTTGGCGATGAGGTGGAGAGCATCAGAAACTATAACACCGCCACGCAGATAAGCAACAAAAATGAGCTATGCGAGGCCGAGATCGTGCCTTTTATCGCAAATCTTAGCAAAGATGAGTTTGAAAAAGTGAGTCAAAAGATCGAGGATATGCAAAGTGATGCCTTGGTGAGTGATCTAAATTCACTTGGATTTTGGGCGATAGATAGCTTTAGCGACTACTTAAAAGAATTTGACTCAAAGCTTGTTAAAAAGATCGATTTTGAAATTTATGACGCACCTGAAGAGAAATTTAAGGGCATTGAAATTTTGTCCGAGCCAAAGGTCTATAAAGACTTAGAAGTTACTTTAAATTTTGACTTTTTTGAGCTAAATAAGAGCAAAAGTATAACCGTTCTTTCAAGAAATGAGGGGCTTTTTAAGGGCTACGAGCTTGATGGCTTTGCCAACGTAAAGCTTGAAATTTCGCCTTTAGTAGTAAATTTAACCTCAAGCGACGAGATCGTAGTCTCACTAAATAAATTTGAGAAAAAAAGGCGAGTTAAACGCTCAAGCCTCGTGGTGGATGAGCTAAAAGTAAATGACTACGTCGTGCATGAAGAGTATGGCATAGGCCGGTTTTTGGGGCTTGAAAAGATCAAGGTTTTGGGCGCGACGAAAGAATTTGTGGTTATCGCCTATCAAAATGACGACAAGCTTCTTTTGCCGGTTGAACATCTAAATTTGATAGATCGCTACATCGCGCAAAATGGCTCTATGGCGGTGCTTGATCGCTTAGGCAAGGCAAATTTTGCCAAGATAAAAGAGAAGGTTAGAGAAAAACTCTTCGCGATCGCCTCAAAGATCGTGGCGATGGCAGCAAAAAGGGAGCTAATCGCAGGCAAAATTTTACAAAAAGAGGACATCTCTTATCTAAATTTCGTCCAAGACGCTGGTTTTTCATACACGAGCGACCAGCAAAAAGCTGTAAATGATATAAAAGATGAGCTAAAAAGCGGAAAAGTTATGGATAGGCTGCTTAGTGGCGATGTCGGCTTTGGCAAGACCGAAGTTGCTATGAATGCCATATTTACCTGCATAAAATCAGGTTTTAGCGCACTTTTCTTCGTGCCAACAACACTTCTTAGCTCGCAGCACTACAAGACGCTAAGCCAGAGATTTAGCAAATTTGGCATAAAGGTCTTTAGGCTGGATCGCTTCTCAAGCGCCAAAGAAAAATCAAGCCTGCAAAAAGCGCTAAAAGAAAATGAGCCCATAGTTTGCGTGGGTACGCATGCGCTTCTTGGCGTAAAGGCTGAAAATTTAGGGCTTATCGTGGTTGATGAGGAGCATAAATTTGGCGTTAAGCAAAAAGAGCAGCTAAAAGAAATTTCTCAACACTCGCACATCTTAAGCATGAGTGCCACACCGATACCAAGAAGCCTAAATATGGCGCTTAGCAAGATAAAAACATATAGCATTTTAGCCACTCCGCCAAGCTCGAGGCTGGATGTGAGAACAAGCGTGAGAGAGTGGGACGAAAAGGTCGTCAAAGAGGCGATCATGCGTGAGCTAAGACGTGGCGGGCAGACCTTTTACATCCACAACCACATCGCAGACATCGAGCAGACGGCAAATGATCTAAGGAAAATTTTGCCAAAGCTTAGAATTTTGATACTTCACTCAAAGATAAATGCAAAAGTCGCTGAAGATGAGATGATGAAATTTGAGCGGGGCGAGTATGACTTGCTGCTTTGCACCAGCATCGTTGAAAGCGGCATCCACTTGCCAAATGCAAACACCATAATCGTAGAAAATGCTAATAAATTTGGCATGGCTGACCTGCATCAGCTCCGTGGTCGCGTGGGTAGAAGCGACAAGCAGGCTTATTGCTACTTTTTGGTGGAGGATAAAAACGCCATTAGCAAGGACGCGCTAAAACGCCTTGTAGCACTTGAGGGCAACTCATTTTTGGGAGCTGGCTCGGTGCTAGCTTATCACGACCTTGAGATAAGGGGCGGGGGTAACATCATCGGCGAGGCGCAAAGCGGTCACATCGAGGCTATCGGCTACTCGCTATATCTAAAGATGCTAGAAGATGAGATCAATAAGCTTCTTAATCAAGACTCCGCAAAGCTTGACAAGATCGATCTAAAGCTTAGCGTGAGCGCCTTTTTAAATCAAGAATTTATAAGAGAAGATAGGCTAAGGCTTGAAATTTACAGGCGCCTTAGCAAGTGCAAAGAAGTGAGTGAAGTCTATGAGATACAAAGCGAGCTTGAGGATAGATTTGGCAAGATAGATACATTTACAAAGCAGTTTTTAGACCTTATCATCATCAAAATTTTAGCTCTAAAAGCTGGCATAAAGACGATCTCAAATAGCGAACAAAATATACTAATAACAAAAAATGATGACGAGAAGATCAGGCTAAAGTCACGCAGCAAGGACGACGACGATGTTTTGGCTGAAATTTTGGTCTATCTAAGAAAGGATAAGAGATGATAGATTGGGGTATGAAGTACGCAGCGATTTATAGAAGTACAAAAGGGATGTTAAAACCGGTTGAGGATATTGATTTTGTCGATATCGACTCACTTTATGGGCTAGAGAAACAAAAAGAAATTTTGCTAAAAAATACTAGAAATTTTATAGCTGGCGACGAGGCAAATCATGTGCTTCTTTGGGGCGAGAGAGGATGTGGCAAGTCAAGCCTTGTAAGGGCTGTTTTTACTAAATTTTATAAAGAGGGGCTTCGTATCATTGAGATTGGCTGCGAGGATCTAAAATATCTTGGCGACATCATTGATGAGATCAGAAAAAGCGAGTTTAAATTTATCATTTTTTGTGACGACCTAAGCTTTGAAAATGGCAGTAATGAGTATAAATTTCTAAAGCCTATTATGGACGGCTCTATCCAAAAGCCTCCTAAAAACGTCCTTTTATACGCCACATCAAACCGCCGCCACCTAATAAGCGAGTTTAAAAGTGAAAATGAAAACTCGCAGCTAATAGACGGAGAAATCCACTACAGCGACGCAGCTCAGGAGAAAATTTCGCTCTCAGACCGCTTTGGTCTTTGGATCAGCTTTTATCAAGGCAACTACGATGAGTATCTAAAAATGATTGATTTTTACTTTAAGGACTACACTGGCGACAAAGAGGAGCTTCATACGCTTGCTAAAAATTTCGCTACCCTAAGAGCCAGCAGGAGTGGCAGGACGGCAAAGCAGTTTTATCTAACTTTTAAAGAAAATTTAAAATGAGATCAACTGATCTGTTTTTAGCCCTACTAAATTACAAAAAGAGAAATTTTGATGAGCTAAAATGGCCAGGCGAGGGCACTTTTGAGGTTGTTTTGGGCGCTATTTTGGTGCAAAATACCAACTGGAAAAATGTTGAAAAAGCGCTAGATAATCTAAAAAAAGCAGGCAAAGATAGCCTGCAAGGCATTTGCACGCTTGAAAATAGCGAGCTTGCCACGCTCATAAAGCCAAGTGGTTTTTATAACACAAAGGCAAAACGGCTAAAGACGCTTTGTCTGGCTATAAAAAATGAATTTGAGAGCTTTGATAATTTTAAAGAAAACGTTAGCCGTGAGTGGCTCATAAACGTAAAAGGCGTTGGCGCTGAGACTTGCGACGCGATACTTGCTTATGCTTGTGGCAAGCCTTACATGGTTGTTGATGCTTATGCACTTAGGATAATGGCATATTTTGACTATAATTTCGAGTGTTATGACGAGGCGGCTGAGTGGTTTAGCTCGCTTGATTATGATGAAATTTATAAATTTCTTGATAGCGAGAAATTTGACGAAAGTGAGGTTTTAAAGCTCTATCATGCACTTATTTTAGAGTTTTGCAAAGAGAATTTCAAAGGCAAAATTTTAAGCCAAAACGGACAAGAGGTGCTTGATAGCATTAAAAACTAAATTTTTATTTTAAATTTAGCGCAAATTAGGACTTTTTATGTTTTATTTTAAATTCTATGCTAAATTTACGAGAAATTTATTTTAGGAGAAGTGATGATCTACGATAACATCGTAAAAACGATCGGTAATACACCTATCGTAAAGGTTAAAACAGGTGCTGACGAGGCTGATATTTACGTAAAATTAGAGTTTTTTAATCCAGGCGGCTCTGTAAAAGATAGGATCGCATTTAATATGATCACAAAAATGCTAGCTGATGGCACACTAAAACATGGCGACACTATCGTTGAGCCAACAAGCGGAAATACAGGCATCGGCGTAGCTATGTGCGGTGCTGCACTTGGCTTTAAAGTGATCCTTTGCATGCCTGAGAGCATGAGTATCGAAAGACGCAAGATCGTGGCTGCATATGGCGCTCATCTTGAGCTAACTCCTGCAGCTGGCGGTATGAAAGCAGCGATCGCAAGAGCTACTGAGCTAGCTTCTCAGCCAAATCACATAATGCTAAGCCAGTTTGAAAACAAGTATAATCCACAAGCTCACGAGCTAACAACAGCTGCTGAGATCGTGGCTGACTTTAGCAAGCTTGATGCCTTTGTAGCAGGCGTTGGCACAGGCGGCACGATAAGCGGCGTGGCAAAGGTTCTAAAAGAAAAAGGCTATGACACTAAGATCATCGCAGTAGAGCCTGAGGCATCACCAGTTTTAAGTGGCGGCAACCCAGGACCACATAAAATTCAAGGCATCGGAGCTGGATTTTTACCAAATACAATGGATATGAGCCTAGTTAGCGAAGTAGAAAAAGTAAGCAACGATGACGCACTAAACGCAGCTAGAGCGATCGCAAAGAGCGATGGCTTGATGATAGGCATAAGTGGCGGCGCTTCTTACGTGGCTGCAAAAAGAGTGGCTAAAAGACTTGGCGCTGGCAAAAAAGTGCTTTTCATAGCTCCAGATAACGGCGAGAGATACCTAAGTACAGAGCTTTACGGAGCGTAAAATATGTGGGAGAGTCTAAAAGAGCTAGTTCAAACTGTCCGTGAAAAAGACCCATCGGTGCATAGTTGTTGCTTTTTAGCGATACTCATAAACACTCCTGGCATCCATGCGGTTTTGTTTCATAAAATTTCTCATTTTTTATATGAAAAAAAGTGGTTTTTTCTAGCTAGACTCATCTCACAAATAGCAAGATTTCTAACAGGCATCGAGATCCACCCAGGGGCAAAGATTGGTAGGAGATTTTTCATAGATCACGGCATGGGCGTGGTTATCGGCGAGACGGCTGAGGTCGGTGATGATGTGATGATGTATCATCAAGTGACGCTTGGCGGCACTGGCAAAGAGTGTGGCAAGCGCCATCCAACCATTAAAAATGGCGTGACTATCGCCGCTGGCTCAAAGATACTTGGTGCCATAACTATCGGTGAAAATGCCAAGATCGGCGCAAACTCGGTTGTACTAAAAAATGTCCCAGCAAACGCAACAGTCGTTGGCATACCAGCAAGAGTTGTCAGGGTAAATGGCTCTAAATTTGAGCCAGAGTTTATCATCTAAAAGCAAAATTTGATCTCCCCGCACAGCAAGGAAAGCTAAAATGCAACTTTTTGATACGGCAAATTTACTATCCATCATGTTGCCAGCGTTTTTTAGCTTTGCGCTGCCTATCATAATATTTGTCATTTTAGTAAATTTGATAACAAAATTTATGAGGCGAAAGCTGCGCCAAAAATCTTACGTAAAATTTAACCAAAGAAATATAGCTGATACGTTTAGCGCAAACTTTTACTGAAGACATAGCTTATGCTTATGAAAAAAGAGTGCCGATAAAAGAGGATATATATTGTGATTTCTACATACCAAAAGGCAAGATTTATATAGAATTTTGGGGATATGAAGATGATGAGGCGTATATAAAAAGAAAAGAGCAAAAGATAGAGCTTTATAAAAAATATAATCTAAATTTAATAGAGATAGATAATGGCACGATCAGCAACTTAGATGACTATCTGCCAAAAAGGATTTTAAAATTTGGTGTGAGTTTAAATTTGTAGAAAAAAGGGGCGAGCGCCCCTGTGATTATTTTAAAGTTTGGATGTATTCTGCAACTGCTTTGATGTCGTCGTCGCTCATTGGAGTAGCGATCGGTTTCATCATAGCGCCAAGACCAAATTTATTTGCTCCTGTTTTGTAGCCTTTTAGAGCTGCTTCGATAGCTGCTGCATCAAGTGATGTTAAAGCTGGAACTTTGTTATTGAAAACTTTTTCAGCTTTAGCGCCATGACAGGCAACGCATTTTTTATAGATAGTAGCGCCATCTGCAGCGAAAGCAGCAGTTGAAAGTAGTGCTGCAACACTTGAAACGATTAGTAGTTTTTTCATTTGTCATCCTTTTTAAAAAACGTGCCGGCATTATAATACAAAAATGTAAATTTGCAAGGGGCGGGTTAAAATATTTTGGCTATAATCACCAAATGATAAAAGAAACAGCCAACAAAGCACTTTTTTTAGACCGAGACGGCGTCATAAATGAGGACGCTGGATACGTTTGCGAGATCAAAGACTTTAAATTTATTGATGGCATTTTTGATGCGTTGAGGGAATTTGCTGAGGCTGGCTACAAGCTCTTTGTCGTGACAAATCAATCAGGCATCGGCAGGGGCTACTACACGCAGGAGCAGTTTGACGCTCTAAACAAATTTATGCTAGAAAGCTTTAAAAAAGAGCAAATTTTTATCACCAAAGTCTATTTTTGTCCGCACGCTCCAGAGCAAAAATGCACCTGCAGAAAACCAAATCCAAAAATGATACTTGATGCTTGCAAAGAGTTTTACATAGAGCTTGAAAACTCGATCATGATAGGCGATAAACCAAGCGACGTCGAGGCTGGCAAAAGAGCAGGTGTGGGCAGAAATTTCTTGCTTGATGGCATAAATTTTAAAGATGTAAGAGATGTTTTAAATAAGCTAAAAAAGGAAAAATCACTATGAATTTAAACGGAAAAAAGATAGTTATAACTGGCGGTGCTGGCTTTATCGGCTCAGCTTTGGCGCACTATTTTGATGAAAACTATAAAGACGCTCACGTGCTTGTCGTGGATAAATTTAGAAACGACGAGACATTTAGCAACGGCAACCTAAAAAGCTTTGGCCATTTTAAAAATTTACTTGGCTTTAAGGGCGAAATTTACGCTGGCGATATCAACGACCCTAGCACGCTTGAAAAGATAAAAAGCTTTCGCCCAGACGTCATCTACCACGAAGCAGCGATCTCTGATACGACCGTAAAAGAGCAAGACGAGCTAATAAAAACAAATGTAAATGCCTTTGTAAATTTGCTTGATATCTGCGAGAGCTTGGGCGCAAAGATGATCTACGCTAGCTCAGGGGCGACTTATGGCAACGCAAAGAGCCCGCAAACCGTCGGCGAGTGCGAAGCGCCAAATAACGTCTATGGCTTTAGCAAGCTAAGCATGGATAATATCAATAAAATTTACGCAAAGCGCGGCGTGAGCGTGGTTGGACTGAGGTATTTTAACGTCTTTGGTAAGGGCGAGTTTTTCAAAAATAAAACCGCCTCGATGGTGCTTCAATTTGGACTTCAAATTTTAGCTGGCAAGACCCCAAGGCTCTTTGAGGGTAGCGACCAGATCAAACGCGACTTTGTCTATATAAAAGATATCATTGAGGCAAACATAAAAGCGCTTGATGCACCAAGTGGTGTCTATAACGCAGCTACTGGCAAGGCTAGAAGCTTTCAAGATATCGCTGACATCTTGCAGCGCGAGATCGGCGTAAATTTAGGCAACGAATATATCAAAAATCCATTTATCGGCTCTTATCAGTTTCACACAGAGGCCGACGTAGCCCCAGCTCGCGAGGCATTTGGTTTTAGCGCTACTTGGAGCTTAGAAGAGGCGATAAAAGACTACTTGCCAGAGATAAAGAGAATTTATAAGGAAGAGCTAAATGGCTAAGAGAGTTAAAATTTTAGTCGTCGGCGATCTCATGCTGGACCACTATATCTGGGGCAGCTGCGAGCGCATCTCGCCTGAAGCGCCAGTGCAAGTTGTAAAGATAAATAACGAAACCTACACGCTTGGTGGCGCTGGCAATGTAGTAAGAAATTTACTCTCACTTGGCGCAAATGTGAGCGTGGCTAGTGTTTTAGGAGATGATGAGGCTGGTAAAAAGATAAAAGAGAAGCTTGCTGAGCTAAATGTAAAAGATGAGCTCATCCTTACTGAAAAAGGGCGTGAGAGCTCGATAAAAAGCCGCATTATGGCATCTCACCAGCAAGTTGTCAGGATCGATAAAGAGAGTGTTGTCAAGATAAATTTAGAAGATGAGCTTGTCTTAAAAGTAAAAGAAAATCTTGCAAATTTCAAGGCTGTCTTGCTAAGTGACTACGGCAAAGGCGTGCTTAGCGAAAAAGTCTGCCAAGAGATCATAAACGAGTGCGTGAGGCTAAATATTCCAGTGCTCATAGACCCAAAAGGCAGCGACTACTCAAAGTACAAGAACGCGACCCTTCTAACGCCAAATAAAAAAGAGGCGAGCGAGGCTACAAATTTAAAGATAAAAGACAAGGCCGAGCTTGAAAAGGCGATAAAACAGCTAAAGGACGAGCTAAATTTGACCTATTCGATCATCACGATCTCAGAAGAGGGCATCGCGCTTTATGACGACAAGCTACACATCTTTGCTGCTAAGGCAAAAGAGGTCTTTGACGTCACTGGTGCTGGAGATACGGTGCTTGCCACACTTGGCTACATGCTAGCAACTGGGGCTGATATAAAAGAGGCTATAAAGATAGCAAACCTCGCAGCAGCCGTCGTCGTGGCTAAGATCGGCAGCGCAACTGCTAGTTTTAGCGAGATCGAGCAGCTGTTAAATAGCTCATTTGGGGCAAATTTCGAGCACAAGCTTAAAAGTGTCGAGGAGCTAGAAGAAATTTTGAGCCAAAAGGGCAAGAAAAAGGTCGTTTTCACAAATGGCTGCTTTGATATCTTGCACGCTGGGCACGTAAAATACCTAGCGCGCGCAAGGGAGCTTGGCGATCTTTTGGTCGTTGGGCTAAACTCGGACGCTTCAGTTAAGAGGCTAAAAGGCGAAGCAAGACCTATAAACTCGCAAGAAGATAGAGCCTGCGTGCTAAGCGGGCTTGGATTTGTCGATTATGTCGTGATTTTTGATGAGGATACGCCATTAAATTTGATAACAAAGATAAAGCCTGACGTGCTTGTAAAAGGGGCTGATTATAAAGGCAAAGAGGTCGTTGGCAGCGATATCGTAAAAGAGGTCAGGCTGATTGACTTTGTCGAGGGCAAAAGCACAACAGGGATAATAAAAAGGATAAAAGATGCTAAAAATGATGATAAAAAATGAGCTTGAGGCTCACCAAAAGACTTTTAGCGAGCATGTAAATTTGCTGGGTAACTTGGAGCGTGCTTGCCAGATGGTGGCTGATACGCTAAAAAATGGCAAAAAGGTGCTGATATGTGGCAACGGCGGATCTGCGGCGGACGCACAGCACTTTGCGGCCGAGCTAACTGGCAGATATAAAAGCGAGCGTCAAGCACTGCCAGGCATCGCGCTAACTACCGATACTTCGGCACTTACGGCTATTGGCAATGACTACGGCTTTGACTATGTTTTTTCACGCCAGTTTGAGGCTTTGGCACAGGAGGGCGACTTGCTCGTGGCGATCTCAACAAGTGGCAACAGCAAAAACGTCCTTGAGGCGATAAAAAGTGCCAAGAAAATGGGCGCATTGGTGCTTGGACTTAGCGGCAAAGGCGGTGGTGCGATGAATGAAGGATGTGATCTAAATTTAGTCGTTAGCTCAAGCGATACAGCAAGAATTCAAGAGTCGCATATTTTTTTCATCCACACGATCTGCCAGGCCGTAGATGAGGCTTTTAGGGGCTAAAATGCAAGAAGCGATGGATAAATTTTTAAGTGATCCCAGTCAGCAAAATGAGGTAAATTTGATATCGGCTTTAAAAAAGGCTAGCTTTTTTGCTCCAGTGCTTTTAAACCAAGCACTTGCAAAGCCTGATGGCGGCGTTGTTTATGAAGAAGAGGGCTCAAATATCAAATTTATCCTGCTTGAAGATGAGGGCGAAAAGCTTAGCTATTTTCCGGCATTTACTAGCAAAGAGGCGATGAAGCTTTGGCGAAACGACAGCGAGCAAGAGAGCATAGAGATAGGACTAAAAGAGTATCTTGCGATGCTAAAAGAGAGTAGTTATGCTGGTGTCGTTGTGGATGCTTTTGGCTATGACTTTGTGCTAAAAAGAGAGCTGATAGAAAAAATACTCGCCTAGTGCGTAATAAAATTTATAAAATTTTACGCATTATTTTATGCAAACGGCTTTGATGAGGTAAAATTTAAATCGCTGGTTTGTCTAAATTTGTTTTATGGGCTGGCTTTTGCTGGGACTGGCGCTGATTTATAAATTTGACTTTTTGGACGCGTTTATTAAATTTGATATCGCAGATCGGTTGAGGCTAAATTTTAAATTTAGTAAGAAACAAATTTCACTATCTCGTTTATAAAATTTAGTTTCATATATCTTTGTTATTGGTAGCAAAGTTAAATTTAATATACGACATTAAAGCCAAAAGAGCGCTGTGATTTTTAAATTTAAGTCTAAAGATGGGTGGCTATTCTGCAACAAAGATATGTGGATAAATTTAGAGTTTTGTTGCTTGAGAAATTTATATCACAGATAGTTTTTTGTCGTTGTGGTGCGCGGTTGCAATTTAAAACAGTCATAAGTTAAATTTATTAGTTATTGCCCTAAATTTGGCTCTCGATAGATTAAATTTGACTTTTAGTATAGAAAATTTGCAGGTTTAGTGCTGTATTAGCCAAGGTTGAAGCGAGCATTTACCTTAAGACCTGAGTAAATTTGCTGCTTAAGGCTTTAAATTTTTGCTTATCAGATTAAATTTGTAGCTAAATTTAAGCCCCAAAAATAGTTGTAATAAACTAAAAATAAATAAATTTACCGATAGAAATTTTAAATTTTGCAGGCTTAACGCTTTAGTGTGAGGATCATAAGGGTAAAATTTAGTGTTAAAACTTTAATTTTGCTCTTTTGTGGGTCAAATTTATTGCCTTTTACTATAAATTTAAATGCAAAAGCAGTTTATGTTAGAGAAAAATATCCAAAACCAAATTTGCAGTTTTTGCTCTAATTGCTAATGTGGGTGGTTGCTTTTTGCTTGTGAGAGTGGAGTAAAATTTAGTTTTAAATTTGACCTTTGTAGATTAAATTTGCAGATAGAAATTTAAATTTTTGCAGACTTGTTAAGATTGTTGTAAAAAATTGGTGATAAAAAGTTTAAATTAACCTTTGGTAGATCAAATTTATAGCCTAAAACGCTCTATCTACTAAAAAATTTAGAAAGATGTTCTATCTGAGTGTCATTTGCAAATAAATAGCCTCTATTTATTACTGGGAGCTTTAAAATTCTAGCCTTTTCTTTAAAAATTTTTGGCATTACGGCTTTGCAAAATGGCGTTACCAAAACAAATTCATCAGCGTAGCCAACGGCGATCTTGCCACTTAGCACCACGCTTGTTTGCTTTGCTAAATTTGCGCTTAGCTCATCTTTTTGAGCCTTGCTTAAAAGCACATTTAGCTCTTTTGCCGCCATATCAACGCCCCGAACGACGTTACTATCATTTTTTATAATGAAAATTTCATCATCCATTTTTGTGATATTTGGCAGCAGGTTTTGCCTATCAGCCTCCAAAAACTCAAAGCTTTTTTTCACGCCGCTAAAATACTCGTCCAAAAATGGCTCACTAAAATTTAGCCTCACAAAGCTTCTTTTAAGCTTGCCCTCTAAATTTGTCTCATCGACAAAGTAGCGTAATCCTCGCTCGTCAAGGTAGTTTTGAAGCTCTTTTTTGCGTAAATTTAAAAGTGGTCTTACTAGCCAAAAGTGCTCTCTTCTCTCAAGCTCACTCATGCCAAATAGCTCTTTTAGCCCAGCGCCCTTGCCAAGCTGCATCAAAAACCACTCAAATTTATCGTCAAATTGATGCGCTAGGATCAAATTTTCATAGTCAAATTTTTGGCAAATTTCTCCAAAAAACTCATACCTCGCCTCGCGCGCGTTTTTTTCAAAATTTGACTTACCTAAATTTACGCTTTTTATGTAGATTTTTTTACCAAATTTACTAGCAAGCTCTTTGGCGCTTTCAACTTCAATTTTACTCTGCTCTCTGGCGTTGTGATCGACTATGGCTAGATCAAACTTGACCCCAGCCTCGTGTAGAATGTAAAAAAGTGCAGTGCTATCGATACCGTGCGAGAAGGCAAGCAGGTTTGCGCCAGCACTTAGCCTACCAAGCACATTTTGGCTTATCATTTTGCTTTTTTGACGATGGTGGCGACTAGTTTTTGATCAACCACGTCGCTGACCTCGCAAAGGTAAAGCGAGCCGATCTCAAGCTCTTTTACGTCGCTTTCATTGATCAAAATTTCGCCGTCTATATCTTTGTCCCAGATATCTTTTTTGGCAGCGTAAAACATCTCGCCCTCGCTGCTAATGCCCTCAAGCGATGCGTAAATTTGCTTGCCAAGCTCTTTTTGCAAGCTCTCATTTATCACTTTTTTGGTGATCTTTTCTATCTTACTTAGCCTTTTTGAGATGATTTTTGCTGGGATTTGCTCCATTTCAAAAGAGGCAGTGTCTTCTTCTTTTGAGTAGGCAAAGGCGGAAATTCTATCAAATTTAAACTCTTCCAAAAACTGGCAAAGCTCTTCAAAATCCTCCTCGCTCTCGCCTGGATGTCCCACGATGACGCCAGTTCGCAAGAATGAATTTTCGGCATTTCTCATCAAATTTAAAAGTTCTTTTATCTTTTTAGCGCCACTTCCGCGCTTCATTATCTTTAGCATATTTTCGCTGATGTGCTGGATTGGCATGTCAAAGTAGTTGTGAAAGATGGGCGAAGCGATGATGCGCGAAATGAGCTCCCTACTGGTCGTGCTTGGGTAGAGATAAAGTATCCTAGCACTCCTTACGCCTTCTATCTTTTCTATCTCGTCTATTAAATTTATTAGCCCGTCGCTAACGCCCTGATCGCGCATGTATGAGCTTGAGTCTTGGGATAAAAAACTAAAGTCGTAGTAGCCTTTTTTAACCAAATTTTTGACCTCATTTGTGATGTTTTCAAGTGAGCGCGATTTTAGCTTGCCCTTAAATGTCGGTATCGCGCAAAAGCTGCACTTTTGGTTACAGCCCTCTGAAATTTTGATGTAGGCGTGGTAGTTTGAGCCAGTTATCACACGCTCTTCGTTTGCTTGCAGATAAGTCTGCGGGCTAAATAAATTTTGCTTTTTCAAGATGATCTCGTCGATCTTGTCATAATCAGCCACGCCGGTAAAGAGATCGACCTCTGGCAGTTCTTTCATGAGCTCATCTTTGTAACGCTGCATAAGACAGCCAGTCACTACCAGCAAAGAGCCATTTTTACGAGCTTCGTGCATCTCAAGGATGGTTTGTATGCTCTCTTCTTTGGCAGACTTGATAAATCCGCAAGTATTTACGATAATGACGTCTGCGTCGCTGATATCGTCTGTGATATCGTAGTTTTGCAAGCGTCCTAGCATGATCTCAGAATCAACTAAATTTTTATTACAACCAAGCGAGATTAGATGAAGTTTTGGCATTTTTAGATCCAGATGTTGTCTATTAGCCTAGTTTTGCCTACAAAGGCGGCTACTAAGATGATGGTGTTGCCTTTTTCTATCTTTGAAATTTCATTTAAATTTCTATCCGTAACCGCGACGTAATCAACTTTTAGCGGCTCAAGTACCTCAAGCATGCTTGCTTTGATCTCGCTTGCGTCTTCTTCGCCGTTTTGGATCAAATTTTGTGCTTTATTTAGCGACCTTGAAAGCCTTAGCGCGTTGCACTTATCTTCGTCGCAGATATAGACGTTTCTGCTTGAAAGTGCTAGGCCGTCTGGCTCTCTAACGATATCGCAGGCAACTAGCTCGATGTTTAGGAAAAATGTTTTTATCATATTTTGCACGATGATTAGTTGTTGAGTGTCTTTTTTGCCCATATAGACGCTATTTGCACGAGTTAGGCGAAATAGCTTATTTAGCACTCTTAAGACGCCATCAAAGTGTCCTGGTCTAGTTTTGCCCTCTAAAATGGTCGAAAGCTTCTTTGGAGCGACGATGAGCGGCTCATCTTCAAAGTAAAGCTCATTTTCGTTTGGGATGAAGATAGCGCTAACGCCGTTTTGCTCGCAAATTTGGATGTCGCTTTGCTCTTTTCTTGGGTATTTTTCCAGGTCTTCGCCTGGTAGAAATTGAGTTGGATTAACAAAAGTTGAGACGATGCTTATCTCATTTTCGCTCACACATTTTTTGATAAGGCTAATGTGTCCGTCATGAAGTGCGCCCATTGTTGGGACAAAACCGATCTTGCCGCTTGCGTTTGAGACAAATTCCTCAAGTTCTTTTATAGTTCTTATGATTTGCATATTGACTCTTTTTATCTAAATTTTAACTTGGCATTGTAACAAAAAAGGATTAAAAGGGCGTAAATTTAAAAATGTAAGCAACTTTTGGCTAAAATCGGCAAAAATTTATGGAGAAAAACTTGGATAGTTACGAATACAACGAGCTTTTAAAGAAGCTACAAACAAAAGTTGAAAACATAGGCTCTATCGTAAAGCCTGATGATATCAAGGCTAGGCTAAAAGAGATCGAGGCCATAGAGCAAGACCCTAGCTTTTGGCAAGATATCGCAAGAGCTGGGGCATTAAATAAAGAAAAGACAAAAATTTCAAACATGCTTGCTAAATTTAGCGACGCTCACCAAGCAGTTAGCGACGCAAAGGAGCTCTTTGAGCTAGCAAATTCTGAAAATGATGAGGAGACTATAAATTCTTTATTTGAAGATGCTAAAAATTTAGATGAAAAGATAGTAAATTTAGAAATTTCTATGCTTTTAAGTGGCGAGGATGACGGCAAAAACGCGATCGTATCGATCCACCCTGGAGCTGGCGGCACCGAGAGTAACGACTGGGCGAGCATGCTTTATAGGATGTATCTTAGATTTTGCGAGCGTGAGGGCTTTAAGGTCGAGACTTTGGACTTTCAAGAGGGAGAAGAGGCAGGGCTAAAGGATGTGAGTTTTATTGTAAAGGGTGAAAACGCTTATGGATATTTTAAAGCAGAAAATGGCATCCACAGGCTCGTTCGTACAAGCCCATTTGATAGCGCAGGACGCCGCCACACAAGCTTTTCTAGCGTTATGGTGAGCCCTGAAGTAGATGATGATATAGAGATCGAGATAGAAGAGAAAGATCTAAAGATAGACACTTATAGGGCTAGCGGCGCGGGAGGTCAGCACGTAAATAAAACAGAATCAGCCATCCGTATCACTCATATACCAACTGGCATCGTCGTGCAGTGTCAAAACGACCGTAGCCAGCATAAAAACAGAGCCACAGCGATGAAGATGCTAAAGTCTCGCCTTTACGAGCTTGAGCTGATGAAACAGCAAGAGGCTAGCAACAGCGTCGAAAAGAGCGAGATCGGCTGGGGACACCAGATAAGATCATACGTGCTTTTCCCATACCAGCAGGTAAAAGACAACCGCAGCGGCGAGGCATACTCACAAACTGACGCGATACTTGATGGAGATATCAAAAAGATGATAGAGGGCGTATTGATCGCTCAGAAGGCGGATGCGTAGGAGCTAAAATATAGCTAGCTGTTAAATTTATACGTTAAAATGCTATAATTACAAAAACAAAAAAGGAAGAGAATGCCAAAATTGGACGAAGCCAAAGAGCGCTTGGGCATGCTAAAATTTTGGCTTGGAATTTTTGTTACAATATTGGTTGGTCTTATTAGTTGGATTTTTACTCACTATAAGGACTATGCTGACAAGCTAGAATTTTATAGTGTTTGCATGTGTGCAGTTGGTTTATTAATTTTGATATTGCTTGGCAATGCAAAGTCTAAAAAGATATTAAAAGAGATAAAAGATTTAAAAAAATAAAGGATAAAAATGGGAATTTTTGTATCTGTTCTTATGATAGCAAGTGTGATTTTGATTGGATATTCAGCTCTAAATTCTGTTGAAACTAATTAAGAGCTAAAATTTCATCTCTTTTAGCTTCATACATGCCTCTTCTTTGCCATGATAGCAAGCCTCATCAAGATAAATTTTCGCTTTTTTATAGTCATTTTTACCAAGATATATAAGCCCTAGATCGTAGCTAGCTTCACTTGAGCCAAGGCTTGTGGCTTTTTCGTAAAAATATATCGCTTTTTCTAAATTTTTATTGACCCCAAGGCCGTACTCATAGATGTATCCAGCACTTCTTAGCCCGTCTATGTTGCCGTATCTGCCAGCTGTCTCAAACCAAAAAAGTGCCCTTAAGATATCCTTGCTAAAGCCTTTGCCGTCACGAAAACAAACGCCAGTTTGCTGCATGGCTAGGACATTGCCATCTTTTGCGTAGTCATAAAATCTCTTGCAAGCTTTTGGGTAGTTGCCTTCGTTATATAGATAGATGGCGTCTGCTATCTGCTCTACTTCAGGATCAAGTGGTGGCTCGCTAAGACCTAAATTTTGCGACAATTGCTGCGCCGAACAGCCCCAAAATAGCAAAATACTAAATAGAAAAATGATAAATTTTTTCATATTTGTCCTTGAAAATTTAGGCGATTTTATCGAATTTTATCTTATAATGATCGCAAATTTAAGCAAAAAGGAACGATATGGATCATAACGCACTTTTGACACAGCTTGGCTACAACATAGATGAAACGACCACTGAGCATATGCGTAGAATTTTAAATAACACTGACGGCCTTTTGCCAAAGAGTGTGATCGAGCTAAACGATCATCTAAAGCCGCACCTTTGCTTTGTAGCGATGAGCGGGAGCGAGGATAGGCTAAAGATAAAAAATGTCGCAACCGTCAAAGAGATAAAAGAGCGTGTTGATGAGATCATCAAAAGCTGGGCAAATAAATACAAAATGGATATCAAAAAGATAAACGAAACTACATACTACATAATAGGAGAAATTAAATGAAATATGACATTGTTATTATTGGATTTGGTAAGGCTGGCAAAACGCTAGCTGTAAAGGCTGCTGCGCTTGGTAAAAAAGTCGCGCTAATCGAGAGATCGCCAAAGATGTATGGAGGCACTTGCATAAACGTGGGCTGCATACCGACAAAGCGTCTAATCACAGCTGCAAAAGAGGCGATATATGCAGATAATAGCGTTGAAAACGAGTATTACACGCTTAGTATCGAAAACAAAAATAAGCTAATCTCAGCTTTAAATTCTAAAAACTACGCGATGCTAAATGATAAAGAAAATATCGACGTGATCGATGGTGTTGGCTCGTTTAAAGATAAAAATAGCGTCCTAGTTACAACCTCAAGTGGCGAGCAAAAAGTCGTTGAAGGCGAGTTTATCATCATAAACACTGGCTCAAAAGAGGCGTATGCACCATTTGAGATAACAAACTCAAACGTCTTTTCAAGTAAAACCTTGCTCGATCTAAAAACTATGCCAAAGCATCTTGTCATCGTTGGCAGCGGATTTATCGGTATCGAGTTTGCATCGATGTTTGCAAATTTTGGCTCAAAAGTGACCATCGTCGGACGCTCAAAACTGCTAAAAAACGAAGATGAAGATATAGCTAAAAGTGTAAAAGATGCGCTAAACGTGCAAGGCATCGAAATTTTAGAGGGCTGCGAGATAGAGAGCCTAAAAGATAATGCGCTAAATTTCAAACAAGATAATGAAGATAGACTTATCAAGGCAGATGCGTTCTTAGTAGCGCTTGGCAGAGTGGCAAATTTAGATGATCTAAATTTAAAAGCAGTTGGCGTCGAGCTAAACGAAAAAGGCTTTATAAAGACAAATGAGCGCCTTCAAACAAATGTATCAAACATCTACGCAGTGGGCGACGTGCGCGGCGGAGAGCTTTTTACCTACACTAGCTTGGATGATTTTAGGATAGTTTTCTCGCAAATTTTTGGCGATAAAAAACGCACTACACAAAACAGAAGCATCCACGCAAATGTGCTATTTACCGACACTCCGTTAGCAAGAGTTGGCGTAAATGCAAAAGAAGCTAGCAAGCTTGGGCTAAATTTCAAGGAGCTAAAGCTTAGCATGGCGGCAGTGCCAGGAGCAAAGGTGCTAAATCACGATGTGGGCATGCTAAAAGCGATCGTTGAAGCTAGTAGCGGCGAAATTTTGGGGGCGAGCTTTCACTGCATCTACGCAAATGAGATCATAAACGAGATCGCGATCGCTATGAATTTAAAAGCAGATGCAAATTTCTTTAAAAACCAAATTTTCACTCACCCAAGCATCAGCGAAGCCCTAAATGACTTGTTTGGACAATACTAAAAGGACAAAAATGAAAAAATATCTACTACTTTTAACCGCTCTATTTTTCACAGGCTGCTTAAATGTCATCGGCATCGGGGATACGCCAAAACAAGATGACTCATGGCAGCAACCAAAGGACGAAAAAGTGGTGCAAAACAAAGAGCAAATTTCAAAAAATGCCATCGATCTTTTAACACCAAAGTGCGAGAGCGGCGATGCTGAAGCTTGCAACGATTTGGGTGTAAATTTTGAGCTTATGAAAGAGTATGACAACGCTTACGCAAACTATAAAAAGGCTTGCGATGCGAAAGTGCAGCTTGCTTGCTCAAACCTTGGCACGCTCTATGAAAACGGCCTTGGCGTGAAAAAAGATCCAAAAAAAGCGGTCGAAATCTACAAAGATAGCTGCAACAGTGGCGGTGTGCAAGCTTGCTATCATCTAGGCAATGCCTACCGCAAGGGCGAGATCGTCAAACAAGACTACTACCTAGCGATGGAGGCCTACACAAACGCTTGCAACGCTGGAGATCTGCCAAGCTGCGCAAATATCGGTGCGATGTATGAGCTAGGTCTTGGTATGAACAAGGATGAAAAGAGAGCTTATGGAATTTACAAAGTCGCTTGCTTTCGCGGTCTAAACAAGGCGTGCCCACAGATGAAAAGACTAGGCGCAAAGCTTGGCATGTAAGCAGGAAAATAAGTGAAAAAAGTTTTAAATTTTGGGCTTATCGTAGCTGCTAGCTTTATGCTAAGTGGCTGCTGGTCGTGGCAAAAGATGGTGAGCTTTGGCTTTTGGCAAAGTGATGAGGAGGCTAGGGCGGAGCGTCTTGAGCTTGAAAAAGAGAAGATGGTACAAAACTGCGAGAGCGGAAATAGCATCGACTGTAACAACCTAGCTGTAAATTTTAGCAACGAAAAGGACTTCGTAAAGGCAAAAGGCTACTATGAAAAGGCTTGCAGCGCTGGGCTTGCGACGGCTTGCTCAAATTTAGGTCAAATTTATGAGCAAGGGCTGGTTGAGGAGCAAAAAGATATCGAAAAAGCTCTAAAGCTTTATAAACTAGCTTGCGATAGTGGCGACGGTGTTGGCTGCTACAACGAGGCAATGGGGCTAAAGTCATACATCGAAAGCGAAAATTTAAAAACTCATAAGATAGATAGAACCAAGGCTGAGGCTAGAGTTTTAAAGCTTTTGGCAAAGAGCTGCGAGCTTGAGTATGCTCAGTCGTGCTTCTTGCTTGCAAAGCTAAGTGGCGATGAAACAAAGGCAGACGCACTTTATAAAAGAGCCTGCCAACTTGGCAAATGTGTGGATAAAAAGTAAGAATTTGTGTAGCTTAAATTTATAAAAGCTACACAAAGTTAAATTTAGTTTGATCCGCTAAGTCTATACCCAACGCCTGAGATGTTTTTGATGAGGTTGGCGTCAGTTTTTGCCCTTATCTTTTTGATAGTCATTCTAAGTGCTTCGTTACTCATCGACTTCTCGCTCCAGACGTAGTTTTCTATCACTTCATAACTCACCACTTTTTCTATATTACTCACGAGCAAAAAGAAGAGTTTTGCCTCATTTTTTGGCATCTGCACCTCTTCACCATTTTTGAAAAGCTGCTTGCTCTTCATATCGTATTCGTAAATTTCTTTAAAATTTGATCCTTGCTTTCAAAAATATCTTTTGTCGCCATTATAATCGTGGTTTGAAGCTCTTTGTATAGTTTTGCAACCTCGCTTTATGTGCGCCAGCATCTGCGCGTGTAAGAGCTTTATAGTAGAGATGGCTCTAGCTTTTTTATACCTATGTTTTTGCTAAGAGCGGTGCAGTTTTAAATTTGATGCGAAGAAATTTATTAAATTTGGTTACTTTAACCCAAAAACTTTTATATTAAAAGTTGTGTGAATCTTGTCGTTTTCACCCTTCATCACGATAGGAAATTCTGCTTTTATGATGCTATCGTAGCTGCTAAGTGCATCTAGAAAGTCATAAAATTTCTGCGGGGTTTTAAGTGAGCTGGTGACATTTAGGCGGTATCTAAAGAACTTTTCAGTTGCGTTATTCTCGCCTTCTTCTATCTTGCTAAGGCTTACCTCGCTAAAAAATTGCGATGCGAAATTTATAAATTTATCCTTATCAAAAGCTGTATCATAGGCCAAGATGATAGCACCATCTTTTTGTCTTGTCGCTTCAAGCGCTTTAAATTTAGCTTCAAATTCGTTTTTTACCTTCGTATATGATGAGGTTTGCGAGTAGTTTTGTCTTGAGAGGCTTTTAAATTCTTTTATGTTTGGCACGATAAAGCCAAATATCATAATAAAACAAACTATGATAAAAGCAAATATAAAAAGTAAAAGCTTTACTGGGTCGATTTTTTCTAAGCTCGTATCTTTTTTACTCATTATATCCCTCAGAATTATCAATCTTATTTGTGCTTATAAAGCCGTACCAGCCGTTTTTGCTCTGATAAAAGCTAGTGTTTGACGTGGTGAAAATAGACCTTAGCGGCGAGGCTAGGAGTTGGTTAAAGACATCCTTTGTTGGCGTTATGCCGCGTATGATGAGCGAGTTTTTATCCATAAAGACCTCTTCAAGCGTGATGCTATCAGGCACAAGGTCAAAGAGATTGTGTAAGCTTTGCTTTAGGATAGAATTTGACGTAAAGATGTCGTTTGCAGAGTCTATCTGCACGGCAAGTTTGGCTGAAATTTCATCCGTAGTGACTATCTTTTGGCTAAGCTCTTTTTGCTCATTTGCTAGAAATTCTATATTTTTTTTGGTTGAGTAGTTTTTATAAACGATGAAGAAATTTGCCACCAAAAGCACCGCAAAGACAAAGCCTATGAGGCTTAGCCAGAGCTTGCTAAAGATAGATAGAAGCGGTCTTGGTTCTGGAGTGATGAAGCTAAATTTCATAGTGTTATCTCTTCTTGCATGATCTCGTTCATGATGTGATTTGTATTGATCGGATAGCTTGATGTCTCCACAAATAGCTCTGATTGCAGGTATTGTAAAAAGGTCGCGCTTGTCTTTGTGTTTTCAAAAACGATGATCTGCTCGATAAAATCGCCGCCGTAGATTGGGTTTTCATAAAATTCTTTCATAGCTTTTGCGATGTAGTCAAACATCTTCATATCGCGCCCAAAGATCGCCACTGACTTCTCGACATTGGTCGAAGCTGGCATGTTTAGCTCGTAGTTTAGATCTTCAAATTCTTTTGGTTTATCATCGCTTAAGAAATCATCCAAACTCTTGAAATCATCAAGCGCCGTTGCGCCATCTTCTTCTTTGACGATGAGGTTATCTATGTCTGTTATATCCTCTTCTTTTAGGCTTTCTATCTCTTCGTTGCCCTCTTCAGCGTCACTCATATTTAAAAACGTAGAGAGCTTCATCTGCTTGTCTTTAAATATCGCAAGCGCAAAAGAGTGCGAGTGGATATAGAGATATAGCGTGGTTTTTGGTGAAATTCCACGCTTTAAAAGCTCGTGAAAGAGCAGGGCGATAGGCGAGTAGATAAGATCGACACTACCTTGTCCAAAGATGTTTTTATATCTTCTTATAGCGTTTAAATTTGCATATATGCTCCAGCTATCTTGCATCACAAGGCTGGTTAAATTTTGCGTGTTGATGTTAAATTTCTTGTACTCGTCAAAGTTAGCAGTAGGCAGCGCACCTTGTGAGTCGTCGTTAAAAAAGAGCGAAACATAGACGCCAAAATAAGCCTTTTCTTGCTCTTCTATGTATTTTAAAACTTTTTCATCGACACTATCGATGCTTATGTCTGTAAATTTAGCATTTATGGTTTTTATAAGCTTGCCATTTCTAAAGACCTGACCGTAAAAAACGCACTCATTGCCCTCGATCACGGCGCTTAAGAAAAGGTTTGAAAAAAGCTTTTTGATGCTAAAAGACATAACTCTCCTAAATTTAGTGCATTATTTTTGGTATGTTAGCTAAAAAGGGATTAAATAAGTTTAAAACAGCTCGTTTTTTAGTTTTGCAAACGCCTCTTTCATCTTCAGAGCTTCGCTTTTTAGCTCATCATTAAGAAGTGCAGAATTCTTTAAGCTTTCAAAATCCTCTATCATCACATCACACATCATTTTGATGCGCTCATTATCAGCCTTACTGACGCCATTTTGGCTCATTTTTTTGATGCGATCAAGATACTCTTTGCCATTTTTTATGTATGAGCTAAATTTTATAGCTGCCTTGCTTTGATTAAGCGTGGTGGCGGCCATCTTGTTGTAGGCGTCAAGATCAAGGGCTTTTTGGCTTAAATTTATAGCCTTTTCATACTCTTTACTCTCGTAGTAAAATTTCGCTTCAAGAGCGAGCTTGTAGGAGTTGTCGCTGTAAAAAAATAGCCCAAACAAGGCTATTATAAAAATGGCAATAAAGATAGAGATTTTATTTTTCATAAATTTCGTCCAAAATTTCTCTTATCTCATCGCTTATTTGCGGATTTTTATGAGCATATTTTTTCCACCAAATTTTTAAATTTGACCTAAAGTCCTCTTTATTTTGTAGCACGCTCTTGCCGCCGTCATTTTGTGAGGCTTGCCAAAGCTCATTTTGTATCTTCTCTTTTGCCTCTTTTTGTTCTAAATTTGCCACGCTAAAAGGTGCTGAGAGGCTAAATTTTATAGTTGAAAATGGCTTTGGAAGTATCATCTTATCCCAGCTTTTAAATTCCCAAAACGAGTTTGCTTCGAAATTTAGAGCATAAATTTCGCAAGATGATTTTTGTGCGATCACCGCAGCTCCGTCTGCGACGCTGTGTCTTGGTCCGCGTGGGCCATCTGGTGTGATGATGACGTCGTGGCCTTGCTTTATCTCTCTTAAGGCTTCTATGAGCGCCCTTGCACCGCCTTTTGAGCTGCTACCTCTAATGGTGCCGATGCCAAAAAATTTGATTATTCTGGTGATTAGCTCGCCATCTTTGTGGTCGCTTATTATCACCTTGCCTTGTTTTCTGTTTCGGCTGCTCCACCAGCGTCTGTAAGCAAAGCTCATAAAGCTAAGTCTGCCGTGCCAAAAGACGACGACGCAGCCATTTTGTGGTAAGAAATTTGGAGTGTAGCTCTTTTTGCAGGTTAGAAAAATGAGCCACATCAAAATGTAGATGAAAAAGACGCCTACGTTTAGGGCGAGCTTTTCAAGGGTGCTTTTAAATTTGCAGCTCGCCATACAAAACCATTCGTTTTGGGTTTGTGATCTTTACTTTTTGCATAGTGCCAAGAAGCTCTTCACTGCCATCAACTTGAACCAAAAAGTTGTTAAAACTTCGCCCAGCAACGCCGCCATTTGCCCTTAGCTCTTCAAAATATACATCAAAAATTTTATCTTTTTGCTCCGCTACTATCTCGTCTAAAATTTCGCTGTGGCGATTTTGCAGGCGCGTTAGCCTTTCTGAAGCTGTTTTATCATCTATTTGATTTGTAAAAGTAGCTGCCTTTGTAAGCGGACGAGGCGAATACTTAAAGCTAAAAATTTGCTCAAATCTAACTTGCTCAAGGACGTCCATCGTATCTTCAAATTCGCTATCGCTCTCACCTGGAAATGCGACGATGATATCAGTTGAGATGCTAACATCTGGGCACATCTTTCTAAGTCTTAGCGCGCGGTCTAAAAACCACTCTTTTGTGTATCCGCGCTTCATCTCGCGCAAAACTTTTGTGTTTCCGCTTTGAAGTGGCATGTGCATAGATTTGCAAATTTTTGGGTTATTAGTGAAAATTTCAAGAAATTTATCATCCATGTGAAGTGGGTGAGGGCTTGTAAATCTTATCCTCTCAACGCCCTCTATCTCGCTTATCTTTACTAAAAGGTCGCTAAAATCAATATTTTCTTGCACGCCTGAAAATCTTTTGCCGTAGTTATTAACATTTTGCCCTAGTAAAAATATCTCTTTTGCGCCGCTTTTTGCGGCCTTTTCTACCTCTTTTAGGATGAGGCTTGAAGGGATAGAAATTTCATCGCCTCTGGTGTGTGGGACGATGCAGTAGGTGCATTTTTTATCGCAGCCGATCGAGATGTTGATGTGGCTTTTGTATGGCGAGCCTCTAAATTCGCCAAATGCGTATTCGCTCTCGTCGTGGTTGATGTCGGTTGAGATAAATTTAGGCGTATTTACCGCCTTTGTGATCTTGCTAACATTTCTTGCACCAAGGACAAAATCAACATAAGGCGCACGCTTGAAAATTTCACTACCCAAATGGCTTGCAGTGCAGCCGCAAACGCCTATCTTTGCGCCTCTTTTTTTGGCTTTTTCAAAGGCTCCGACCTCGCTAAAGAGCTTATGAACTGGCTTTTCACGAACTGAGCAGGTATTTATAAGGATTAAATCAGCTTCTTCGATGTTTTGTGTTAAGGAGTAGTCTTCTTTTTGTGAGAGCTCGGCTATGATATGCTCGCTGTCACGAACATTCATAGCACAACCTAGAGTTTGGATAAAGAGTTTTTTACTCATTAAAGTATATGCACTTCATACATATAATCGCTATCATCAAGCCCGTATTTTACGGTTCTGTGATAAACGCTTAGCCCTTTTTCTTCAAAGTGCTCGACTAAGGCGATTAGCTGTTTGTGCGTATTTTCTTTATCAAAATAGAAAATTTTCTGACCCTCTTTTTCGACAGCTGCCTCTATCTTTTCTAGTGAAATCGTTTTTGGTTTTGCGTCTAATTCGGCTCTTGCAAGTTTTAGCTCCATTTTTAATCCTTTCAAAATCTTAAATTTTAATCGGTCAATATACCCAAATCATCATAAAAAAAGGATTAAATAAAAGTTAATAACAAGCTTAATGTTATTAAAAGTATGGCTTATGTATAATTTCAAAACTTCACGAAAAATCCCCGAAATTTATCGTCACAATGGAGAAAAAATGGAAAGAATTTCAGATATAATCGAGTCAATTGCAAATGAGAAAAATTTAGAGATAGAAGATGTAAAAGAGCGCGTCATAAGAGCTTTGATAAACACTGCAAAAAGGGTTTATGGAGAAAATTATGAGTATGACGTGAGCATCGATGCTAATAAAAATTTAAAGCTTTATCAAAAAATTTCAATCGTAGCAAACGACGATGAGAGGCTTGCTGAAGACAATGAGCACTTTTTAAGCTTAAAAGAGGCTAAAAAGATAGACAGTGGCGTAGAGATCGGCGACGAGCTCACTTATGAGCTAAGCCTTGATAACCTTGGTAGAACAGCCGCTCAAACGCTTCACAAGGAGCTTGAGTATCACATCCAACGCCTAGTCGAAGAGAAAATTTTACAAAAATATAACGAGATGAGCGGACACATGGTATTTGGTCCGGTTGTCAGAGTCGATAACGACGAAAACACCTTTATCGAGATAGATGAGCTTCGTGCCATCTTGCCACGCAAAAACCGCATAAAAGGCGAGAAATTTAAAGTAGGCGATGTGGTAAAAGCGGTCATTAGAAAAGTTTTTACAGATAAAAATTTAGGCATAAAGGTCGAGCTTTCAAGGACTTCACCTAAATTTCTTGAGGCGCTGCTAACTTCAGAGGTGCCTGAGATAAAAGATGGTGGCATCATCATTCAAGGAAGTGCGAGGATCCCTGGCGAAAGGGCAAAAGTAGCGCTCATCTCAACCACTCCAAACATCGATCCAGTCGGTGCAACGGTCGGCACAAAGGGCGTTAGGATAAATGCCGTAAGCAAAGAGCTTCATGGTGAGAGCATCGATGCGATCGAATACACCACTGAGCCAGCGATTTTGGTGGCTCGCGCTATGGCACCTGCTATCATCACATCTGTAAAGATCGAAGAAAACAAGGCGATCGTGACACTTGCGAGCGAGCAAAAGAGCAAGGCTATCGGCAAAAACGGTATAAATATCCGCCTAGCAAGCATGCTAACTGGCTATGAGATCGAGCTAAACGAGCTTGGCTCAAAAACTAGCAGCAACGATAGTGACGGCGGAATGGTCAAGGATCTAAAAGCACTCTTTGGCGATAACTAATGAAATTTCAAATAAGAAAAGCGACTAGAGGCGATATAGACGTGATCTGCGAGCTTGTAAGGGAGCTTGCAGCTTACGAAAAAATGAGTGATCAAGTCACTTTTACAAATGAAATTTTCGCGGACTCCATCTTTAATAAAAATCACGCAAAAGCCATTATCTGCGAGAGTGAGGGCAGGGCGATCGGCTACGCTATCTATTTTTACACGTTTTCTACATTTTTAGGGCTTGGCGGGATCTATCTTGAGGACATCTACGTCAAAAAAGAGTTTAGAAATCAAGGCATCGGCAAGGCATTTTTTAAATTTCTAGCTCAAATTTGCAAGGATGAAAATTTAAAAAGGCTTGAGTGGTGCTGCCTAAACTGGAATGAGCCAAGTATCAAATTTTATGAAAGCATGGGCGCTAAAAATCAATCTCTTGAGTGGAGAACCTACCGCTTAGACGGCGAAAATTTAGAAAAACTGGTAAATTTATAGTTTCTAGTAAAAGCTCAAATTTGCTTTGAAATTTGAGCTCGCGAATTATTAAAATTTATATGTATATCCCATATAAAGACCGACGTTTGTCTCTTTAGTGTCGACAAAATCAAATTTACTAATCTTACCATAGTCAGTTCTGTCAGCTTTTATGCCAAATTCAACTGCATTATTTTCATTAATAGAGTATTCAGCACCAACTCTTGCACCTAGTATCCAGCCGTTCGTGCTAGCACTTTCCATCGGATTTTCAGCATCGCCACCCCTTAGCTTAAGCTTTGAAAAACCAGTGTAGCCACCAAGAACTAGTTTAAGATCTTTTGCTACGCTTGGAGTGTAGTCAGCTCCAACTATAAATTTATGAGTTTTCCACTCAGCTACGCTTTTATCTTCGTCATTTGCTGTTTTCTTAACTTTAAAATCATATATATAAGCACCATAAACTCTAGCTACATCAAAGTCATAACCAGCTTTTATACCAAGACCTGGCTGTGCTTTTTTAGCTTTTGATTTGCCATTGTCGCTTTTTGCTGTTAAATTTGAATTAAAAGAATAGTCTCCTTCAAATCCCACAAACGCTCCTTGCGCTAAAGCAACGGCACTAGCTAGGCTTAAACCTAAAGCAACTTTTAAAACTACATTTTTCATTTTTACTCCTTATTTAAAAAATGTTACGCGGCTATTTTAAATTTTCTTATATTAAATAAAGTTTAAATATTCAATTAAATTAATAAAAAACATAAAATAATTCAATTGTTTTCTTATCAGAATAAAATTTATAAAATCACTCAAAAAAAGGAGTGTAAAGTGGCTAAGATGACAAAACGTGATATGGCTTATCATTTAGACGTTGATGTCGCAACGCTTTACAACTGGCGAAAACACAAGCCCAACCTTTATCGTATCGTGATGCTTGGATTTAAATTTGACGAGCTTATCGAGCAGAGCAAAAAGACTTGCAATGAGCTTTGTGAATATGAAAATTTAATCAATCAAGATATAGAAAAATTTAGTAAGTGACGTATAAATTTAAAGTGAGATGATGTAAGTTTTTAAAAGGTGGTTAGCCCACCTTTTGTTATTTTATTGCAATTATTTTTGTATCTTTTTGTTTGAGCTCTAGGCTGCCATCTACATTACATCTTGGATTTAAAGTTTCTAGGGTCGCTAAAACTTCTGTTTTATCACCTTCGCCTATGTCATCATATTTTTTTAAGATATACATATGCGGTGTATTTTCGGGTATGCTACCTTTTGGCATACTAAAAGCATCGGCTTTTACGTTAAATTTTTCTAGATCAACTTTTGTATCTTTATCAACTATAAGATAGCCTTTAATGCCATCTTCTTTTAACTCATCTTTTTGGGTTTCCGTATTATATTTCCAGTCATAATTTATCCTTTTATAAACCTTCACTTCGCCTTTAAAGTGCTTGATACTACCCATATCGGCTTTGCAAATTTCAGCCAAAGTAGTTGGCTCACCACATCCAGTTAGAGCAAGAGCAAGTGTTACTGTAATGCCTGAAAGAACGACTTTTGTTTTCATATTTTTCCTTTTTGTAGAAGTTAGAAATTCGGATTTTACAAAAAAAAAAAAATAAAACTGAAAAAAATAAATTAATAAATTTATGAAATATTTGTTGATAAATTTGATGTAAAAAAAGAAATTTGAGCTCAAAGCAAGCGCTTCAAACTCAGTTAAATTTACTCGTTTAGGATAGAGAGAAGCTCTTTATTATCTTTTGTTTTTAGCATTTTTGCATATAAGAATTTAAGTGCTTCGACGTCGTCCATTGTCGCGATCGCAGAGCGGATAGCCCAAATTTTTTGAAGCTCATCAGGCTTTTGAAGTAGCTCTTCTTTTCTGGTGCCTGATTTTAGCACGTTGATAGCTGGGTAAATTCTGCGGTCTGAGATGTTGCGGTCAAGCACGATCTCGCTGTTTCCAGTGCCTTTAAACTCTTCAAATATCACTTCATCCATACGTGAGCCAGTGTCGATAAGTGCTGTTGCGATGATGGTTAGAGAGCCGCCGTGTTCGATGTTTCTAGCTGCGCCAAAGAAGCGTTTTGGCTTGTGAAGTGCGTTTGCATCCACGCCGCCTGTTAGCACCTTGCCGCTTGGCGGGGTTACTGTGTTGTAGGCACGCGCTAGACGGGTTATGCTATCAAGCAAGATGATGACGTCTTTGCCCATCTCAACTAGACGTTTTGCCTTTTCGATGACTAGCTCTGCTACGCGGACGTGGTTAAGCGCTGGCAGGTCAAATGTCGAGCTAAATACCTCTCCTTTTACGCAGCGCTGCATATCGGTAACCTCTTCTGGTCTTTCATCTACCAAAAGCACCATTAGCTGCGCTTCTGGGTGATTTTTAGCGATGCCGTGAGCTAGCTCTTTCATAAGCTCTGTTTTACCACTTCTTGGAGGTGCGACGATGAGGCCACGCTGACCCTTGCCAATAGGCGTGAAAAGATCAAGCACACGGCCCGTTAGCTTCATCGGATCATACTCTAAATTTAGCTTTTCAGTTGGGAAAAGTGGGGTTAGGTTGTCAAAGAGTGGCCTCTCCTTTGCATCTGCTAGAGGCATATAATTTACCGCTTCGATCTTTAAAAGGGCGTAGTATTTTTCTTGATCTTTTGGCTCTCTTACTTGGCCGGTGATGATGTCGCCCACACGAAGTGCAAATTTGCGGATCTGAGAGTTTGAAACATAAGCGTCGTTTGAGCTGTCGCTTAAATTCGCATCAACAGCCCTTAAAAAGCCGTAGCCCTCGTTTGTGATCTCTAAAATTCCAGTAAATAGTATAAAGCCGCCTTGTTTTGTCTGGGTTTTTAGTATCTCAAATATCAAATCCTGTCTGCGAAATTCGCGTGGATTTTCGACGCCAACGCCATTCGCGATCTGCACTAGTTCATCTAAGCTAAGCGTTCTTAGCTCTTCGATCTTGTGTCCGTCGACTGGTACGTGGGTTCTTGATGCTTGATGTTTTTTTGTAGTTTTTGTGTTTTGAGCAGCACTTTGCTCGGTTTGGTTATTGTTTTCCATTTTTCCTCTTTAAATGCGGGGATAAGATTGCAGAATTCTGGGCTTCAAAAGTTTTTTGAAAGTTTTGGCATTTTATAAAAATAAAACTTTGTTGTCAAGAAATGCCACGACCAAAGTCGCTAAAATAGGCAAATTTGTAGGCAAAATGACCTGCAAATTTATCTTAATGCTCGCTTTTTAGTCCAGCACCGCACATCGAGATGATGCTTCTGCCCTCTATCTTGTGTGATTTTGCGTAGCTTGCATAGGCAGCGTAGATCGCTGCTGTGGTGTGCTCGACGTAAAAACTACGGCTTGCTAAGAAATTTCTAGCTGGCTCAATATCCTCTTCTTTTATCGTGATCACCTCGCGCTCTCCTGCATAGTGGCTAGCTAATATCTCAGCGCCACGAGCAGGTTTTGCTATCGCTATGCCCTCAGCTAAAGTTGGCTCTGGCTTGATTGCAAGTGGCTCGTTTGTTGCCCCTAAAAATGGCGCGCACTTCTCACTTTGAACGATGAAAATTTTAGGCAGTTTTTTGATCACTCCAGCCTCATATAGCTCGTTTAGCGCGATCTGGCTGCCAAGTAGCAAGGTGCCGTTGCCAACTGGCAAAAAGAGATTTTCAGGGACAAAGCCAAGCTGCTCGTAAATTTCATATATATATGTTTTGGTGCCTTGGTAAAAAAGCGGGTTAAACACGTGGTTTGCGTAAAAAATTCCCTCATCTTTTGCCCTTTTTCTGCAAGCATCTGCCGTCTCGTCGCGTGTGCCGTCAAAGACAACCGCCTTTGCGCCGTAGTACTCAAGCATCTTTATCTTTTTCTCGCTTGTGCCTTTTGGAACGTAAATTTCACACTCTATGCCAGCTCTAGCAGCGTATGCAGCGACCGAGTTTCCAGCGTTTCCGCTGCTATCTTGCAAGATCTTTTTGATGCCATGAGTTTTGCAAAACCAAATAAGCATCACCGCACCCCTATCTTTAAAAGAGAGCGTTGGCATCGCATAGTCCATTTTAAGGTAGAGTGCGTCATCAAATTTCACGCTCTTTGTTAGCCCCTCGCCAAGGCTGATGTCGCGCCAAAGCTCGTTTTTAATAGGGAAAAACTCGCGGTATCTAAATAGGCTAAACTCGCGCTGATCGATCAAATTTAGATCAAATTTGGCTGGTTTAAACTCCAGATCATAAAGCCCACCGCACTCGCACGCAAATATAGGCGTCTCAAAATCTGCGCTCTTGCCGCACTTTGAGCAGATAAATTTAGGCATTTTTGCTCCTTTAAAGCTTTTTAAATTTTTCTATCAAGTATCGCTGTGGCTTCGATTTCTAGCAGGCAGCCAAAGTGAAGTTTGTTTGTCGGCACTACGACACGAGCTGGCTTGTGATCACCAAAAAATAGCGCATACTCGTCATCTATCTCGTCCCAAAAGTCGATATCTGGCGTATAGATGCGGCACATTAAGATGTCGTTTCTCGTCGCATTTGCCAGCTTTAGCACGTTATCAAGGTTTTTTAAAGCCTGCCTTGTTTGCGCCTTTAGCCCATCTGGGATCTGCCTAGTCTCTGGATCCATGCTAAGCTGTCCTGAGATGTAGAGGATGCCGTTGTGCTCGGTCGCCAAAGAGTAGTGAGCCTTTTTCTTTTTTGAAATTTCGGTCTCATAAATTTTCATATTTTCTCCTTAAAAATTTAAAGGATTATAGATAAAAAATTATTATTACCACTTAAATTTCACAAATTTTCATAAAAAATTATATTTTTCTTATCGAAAATTTAAAAATATTTTGGCTAAACTTAAACAAAAACAAAAGGCGCCTTATGCATCCTATATTAAAGGCATTTATCCCAACGGCAAATTTGATCCAAAAAAGCTCGCCATTTGCCTGCGAAGTCGTGCTGCACGATCTCTCTCACCCACAGCGCTCAGTCGTCTGCGTAGCTGGCGACGTCACTGGCAGAAAGGTCGGACAAAGTTTTGACCACCTTGTAAGCGAGGTCTTAAATAGCAAAAATTTCAAAGACGACTACGTAGCAAACTACTTTTTTACCAAAGACGAAAAGCTGGTGAAGTCCTCAACTGCATTTATCAGAGACGAGTACGGAGAGATCATCGGAGCTATATGCGTAAATGTCGATGCGAGCGTGGCAAAGAGCCTTTTTGAAGTGGCTGGGAATTTCTTAAAAACGAGTGAAAATGAGCCAGATGGCGAGCAAAATGACGATGTGACAAAGATCGTCTTAGGCTTGATCGACAAGATCATCGCCAAAAACGAGGGTAAGAAGCTCAAAAAAGAGCAAAAGCTAGAACTCGTTGGCTTTATGAACGAAAAGGGCATTTTTAACATCAAGGGCGCTATCGAGGTCGTAGCAGCCAAGCTAAATGTCTCAAAGATCACAATATATGGCTATTTAGATCAGCTTAAAAAGAAGCGTCCGTGAAGTGTAGGTGCTCTCACTGTAAGCAAAGCTTTGACGAAAGCGCGATGATAGAGGCCAAAGGCGGGCTTAAGTTTTGCTGCGCTGGTTGCAAAGGCGTCTATGAAATTTTAAATGAAAGTGGCCTTGGCGAGTTTTATGAGCGCCTTGGCAAAAACACGCTAAATCCTGCAAGTAGCGGCGCAAATGTCAAAAATTTAGCGGCAAATTTTAGCGAGCTAGTGACAAAAGAGGGCGAGTTTTCTAAAATTTCGCTTCTCATTGACGGCATAACCTGCTCGGCGTGCATCTGGCTGCTTGAAAAGGCGCTGTTTAGCCTGCCTGGTATCTTGGAGGTAAATATCAACTCGCTTAGCCAAAAAGCAGTCATCGTTTACGATGAGCAAGAGCTTTTGGTGGAGCAAATAATCGAGAAAATTTACGCCGTTGGCTACACTCCAAAGGCCTACGCGGCGAGCCAAAAAGAGGACGAGCTAGTCAAAAAAAGGAGAAATTTCTACGCAAAAGCGCTTGTTGGCGTCTTTGCCACGATGAATATCATGTGGCTGGCGATCGCGCAGTATGGCGGCTACTTTAGCGGTATCAGAAGCGATGTGAAGGACCTGCTAAGCTTCGCGCAGTTTGTGCTGGCAACGCCTGTGCTTTTTTACACTGGCAGCGAGTTTTTTAAAGGGGCGAAGATCGCTATCAAAAACGCCTCGCCAAATATGGACCTGCTCGTTATCACTGGGGCTAGCATAACCTACATCTACTCCATTTTTGCGATGCTTACAAGAAGCGGCGAGAGCTATTTTGACTCGGTTGCGATGATCATAACCTTTGTTTTTATCGGTAAATTTTTAGAAATTTTAGGCAAGAAAAAGGCGCTTGAGACCTCAAATTTCTTAAGCGATATGCTGCTTGCAAAAGTGTGCGTTTTAGAGGACGGCAAGGACATTTTAAAAGAGCCAAAGGATGTAAATTTAGGCGAAAAGATCGTGCTAAGATCAGGCGAGAGAGCGCTGCTTGATGGGGTGGTGCTTAGTGGCGAGGCGAGCGTGGATAGCTCAAGCTTAACAGGTGAGAGTTTGCCACTTTTACTAAGCTGTGGGGGCGAGGTAAAAAGCGGCGTTGTCTGTCTAAACGGACAGATCGTCTATGAGGCAAGGCAAATTTTTAAAAACTCATATCTTAATAAGCTTATAAATTTACTCCAAAACGCAGAGCTAAAAAAGCCAAATATCGAGCTAGCAGTCAATAAAATCGCCTCAAAATTCTCTCTTGGCGTGCTAACTCTAGCTTTTTTTACATTTTGGTTTTGGTATTTTAAATTTAGCTTTTCAGAAGCGGTAGTCACAGCCGTGAGCGTCATCGTGATCGCTTGCCCTTGTGCGCTTGCCCTTGCCACGCCAGTTAGCAGTGTCTGCGCCCTTGGGGTTGCTTTTAAAAACAAGGTGCTTTTTAAGGAGGCTAAATTTTTTGAAAGTCTAGCAAAATGCGATGTAGCAGTGTTTGACAAGACTGGGACGCTTACAAAGGCTAAATTTGAAGTGAGCGAGTTTTTTGTAAAAGATGGCGTGAGCATTGATAAAATTTACTCGCTTTGTCTCATCTCAAACCACCAAATAAGCGTGGCGGTGGCTGAGTTTTTAAAACAAAAAGGCGCAAAGAAAGTTGAGCTTGAAAATGCAAATTTAAGCGTGGCAAAGGGAGTTAGTGCTGATATTATGGGTGAGCGTTTTGTGGCTGGAAGTAGGCGTTTTTTGGCTGAAAGTGGGGTGAAATTTGATGAGTGCGAAGAAAATGTGAGCTTTTTTGTGGGCAAGCAGGGCGAGCTGGTGGCTAAATTTTACCTAAAAGATAGCGTAAAGCCCGAGGCAAAGGCTTTGATGGACGAGCTAAAGAGTGCTGGCATGAAAGTGTGCATCCTAAGTGGCGACGTGCAAAATGTTGTAAAAAACGTGGCAGATGAACTTGGTGTGAGCGAGTTTAGAGCAGGGATGCTGCCTGATGAAAAGGCTAAATTTATAGCTGGGCTTAAGCAGCAGGGCAAAAACGTGCTGATGGTTGGAGACGGCATAAACGACGCAGCTGCGCTTAGCCTCGCTCACGTGGCTATTTGCATGGGAAGTGGCGCAGCCGTGAGCTTAGAGAAAAGCGACGTGGTGCTACTTGATGATAGCCTTCAAAGCCTTGTAAAAGCGGTGAAAATTTCAAAATTTACCTACAAAACGATAAAGCAAAATTTACTCTTTTGCCTGCTTTATAACGCCCTTAGCCTGCCATTTGCCGTGTGTGGCTACGTCATGCCGCTATTTGCCGCGCTTTTTATGTCGGCAAGCTCACTAAGCGTCATACTAAACTCGCTTTTTATAGTTAGAAAATTTAAGGACAAATAGTGGATACAACGACTCTTGCGATGCTTGTTTTTATCTCGGTTTTGATGGGGGCGGCCCTGCTTTTTGGCGTGCTTTGGGGGATAAAAAATAGGCAGTTTGAAGACTACCGCAAATTTTTAGACGGAGCGAATTTAGATGGCGAAGACGCGCTAAATGAAGCCCATGCACTCGAACTTCGCAAAAAAGAGGCTCTAAAAAAGAGGCTAGAAGCTAGCAAAAATGAGCATGAAAGCAAGGGAGAGCATGATGAGACCGACAAAAAACTCTAAAATTTTCCAAGAGATGGGCCTTGCAAAAATGGGCGCTAAAAACCTAGCCAGATAGCCAAGTGAGAAGAAAAAACAAAATGAGGCAAGACTAGCTCCCACGCCAAATATCAAATTTTCATCTTTAAATTTAGTCGAAACCGAGCCTATTAGGATCATCGTGTCAAGATAGACGTGAGGGTTTAGCCAAGTAAATGCGAGCGTTAAAAGGATGTTTTTCTTTAAATTTGATTTCACATTTTCGCCGCTAGTATCCATGCTAAGGTCCTTAAAAAAGCATGTGTGAAAGCTCTTTAGTGCGTAAAAAAGCAAAAATAAAAAGCCACCATATAGGGCGATTTGCTTGATGATGGAAAAGTTTTGCACGAGGCTACCAAGCCCAAAAACCCCTGCAAAGATCAAGAGGGCGTCGCTAATGGCGCAAATAAGGCAGATGATAAAGATATTTTCTCTTTTGATGCCCTGTTTTAGGACAAATGCGTTTTGCGCGCCAATGGCTAAAATGAGCGATAAAGAGGTGAAAAATCCAGATATAAATGCTTGCAAATTTATCCTTTTCGCTAAAGTTTGGCTTAAATTTAGCGAAATTTAACTTTATCATAACCATAAATTTATGCCTTTTTTTATAAAATCAGCAAATTAAAATTGCAAAAAGGAAAGCAGTTGCAAGCACTAGCCCTAAAATATCGACCAAAAAATTTTGATGAGCTCATCGGACAAGAAGCCGTAAGCAAGAGCCTAACCCACGCACTTGACGAAAACAGAGTGAGTCATGCCTATTTGTTTTCAGGCCTTAGGGGGAGCGGTAAGACATCGAGTGCTAGGATATTTGCAAAGGCTTTGGTCTGCGAGAAAGGGCCAACTTCTAGGCCTTGCGAGGTCTGCGCGCAGTGCGTGATGGCAAACGAGTCACGCCACATGGACATCATCGAGATGGACGCAGCTAGCCACAGAAAGATCGACGATATAAGAGAGCTCATCGAGCAGACAAAATACGCTCCTACGGCTGCTAGATATAAAATTTTCATCATCGACGAAGTGCATATGCTAACAAAAGAGGCGTTTAATGCCCTTCTTAAAACGCTTGAAGAGCCACCAAGCTATGTTAAATTTATCCTTGCGACTACCGACCCTTTGAAGCTGCCAACGACGGTGCTTTCAAGGACGCAGCATTTTAGATTTAAACAAATAAGTAGATATGAGATCGTAAAACACCTTGAATTTATCCTTAGCAAAGAGGGCGTGAGCTACGAGAGGGAGGCGCTTGAGATACTAGCTAGAAGTGGCGGCGGCTCGCTAAGAGATACGCTAACGCTGCTTGATCAAGCTATCATTTATGGCGCTAGCAATATCACAAAATCAAGCGTGGCAGCGATGCTCGGACTTCTTGATCCAAGTAGGATCGAGCAAATCATCGAGCACGTTGCAAATGCCGATAAAAACGCCATAAGAGTGCTTGTAACCGAGCTTGAGACCTATGAGCCAGAGATGATCATAGATGAAATTTTGGCAAATTTAAAGCAGAGATTTTTAGACAATGATCCAAAATTTTCGCTTCTTATATATGAGAGATTTTTTAGAATTTTGGCGCAGGCAAAGTCGATGTTAAGCGTATCAAGCGACAATGGCTTTGTGCTGATGCTTATGCTATTTATGATGATAGAGGCGCTAAATTTACAAGATATCGATGAAGCGATAAAGCTTGCTAAGAGCGAGCCTAACGTGGCTGTGATCGAGCCAAAAGCTGGCGTGAGTGAGCAAATTTTAGCCATAAAAGAGGCACCAAAGACGCCATACGAGCAGTTTGTGGCAAAAATTTATGATAGAAGCTTTGAACTTGGAGAAATTTTTAAAAATCACATAAGTTTTAGCTTTTTAAATGAAAATGAGCTTGGCTTAGTCGTCAATGCAACTGGCGATGAGCTGGCATTTTTCAAAAAAAGCTGGAGCATAATGCATGAAATTTTACATACAATTTTTGGTAAAAAAATCAAGATCGTAAATGCTAAAACCCAAATTCCTGCGGCAAAGCCTGAGCCTCAAACTAAGCCACAAGAGCCACAGGATAAATATAGCTACCTTGACGAGGAGATCGCTAAGATAAAGGCTAGGCAGCAAGACGAGCAAAAAGATGAGCCAGCAAGCAAGCCTGCTGCGCCTGAAACTAGGGTAAATGCGCTAGCTCAGCCACAAAATGACTTTGCAAAAGAGCTGATGTCGCTAAGTCAGAGCAAAAGCCCAGAGGAGCTTAAAAAGCAAAGAGAAGAGGGCGTTATAAAAGAGGCAAATAGGCTCTTTGGACAGCCTGAAGTGCAAAATAGCTAGGGATTTGGCTTTTTTGTAAATTTTTAAATAAAAGTGGTCAAATTTAGCTTTTAATAAAATTATCTGCTGCTATCCTAACTAAATAAAATCTTAAATTTATATTGCAAATTTAAAAGAGCTAGAGCTTGTTAAATTTGAACTCTTAATGAGGCAGGCAAATTTAAAACTCTGGCAAATTTACCCCTTGTTTGCAAAATCAAATTTAGCTCAAATTTTAACTGCCGTATTAAATTTGGAATTTCAAATTTATCTGCTATGACTATTTTTATGTATAAGCTTTAAATTTCTAAATTTGCATGAGTTTTGGCTTATTAAATTTAAAATTTATTCTTGTGTGTAAAGCCAAATTTAGTTCAAAATTTAACTATATAGATTTTATATTTTTAAAAAATTTATCTGTTGTGGTTAAAAGAAATTTCTAAGCGATAATGCTTATTGGATTTAGCTCTAAATTTAATAATCGCAGGATTTTATATTTTAAATTTGATTAAAGAAGTCTCCAAGCCCAAAATGAGCTTGGAGATTGCGTTTTAGCAAGAGAAGCAAGTCTTAAACTCGTAAGCGGTTGGACGTGCTTCGTAAGGCCAAACCTGAGTTTCAAATTTCATGTGTTGATAAGTGTCGATGAAAAGATCGCTCATTATCGGTTTTAGGTATTCGTTATCGCGAATAAGCGCTTCAAGGCTGCCACGAAGTGTGTGTGGGAGCTGCTCGATGCCGCGCTCTCTGATCTCATCGAGGTGAAGTTTAAATAAATTTTCATTCATCGGACCAACTGGCTCGTATTTGTGCTTAACGCCGTCAAGGCCTGCCATTAGCATCGCTGAGAAGGCTAGATAAGGGTTTGCTGTGCTATCAGGAAATCTCATCTCAGCTCTAACTGACTTCTCGCCAGCGCCGTAAGGTATGCGGATGCTCGCTGAGCGGTTTTGGCTAGAGTAAGTGAGGATAGATGGTGCTTCAAAGCCCGGGATTAGGCGTTTGTAGCTGTTTGTGCTTGGGTTTGTGAAGGCTGCAACGCTTCTTGCGTGTTTTAAAACGCCGCCGATGTAGTGCCTTGCAAAGTCACTTAAATTTGCGTAGTTGCCCTCTTTGTAGAATAAATTTTTACCATCTTTCCAAACTGATTGATGCACGTGCATGCCGCTGCCGTTGTCGCCATAAAGCGGTTTTGGCATAAATGTAACTGTCTTGCCGTTTAGGTGAGCGACCATGCGAACGACGTATTTGTAAATTTGAACGTTGTCAGCAGCCTCGACTAAGTTGCCAAATTTCACGCCGATCTCGCCTTGACCTTGTGCGACTTCGTGGTGTCCTAAAAATACTTCAAGGCCAACTTGCTCTAAAACCTGCATCATTTCAGCTCTTAGATCGACCATGCTGTCGATTGGCTGAGTCATCAAGTAGCCGCCTTTTCTGCGTGGGCGGTGACCTGTGTTGTAGCTATCTTTAAAGTCCGCAGCGTCGTTCCACTCGCCTTCTTCGCTATCTACTTGATACATCGCGCAGTTTGGGCTGTCGATGATTTTGACGTTGTCAAATACAAAAAATTCATTCTCAGGGCCAAAATATGCCTCGTCGCCAAGCCCACTATCTTTTACATATTGCATCGCTCTTTTTGCGATCGAGCGAGGGCATTTTTCATAAATTTGACCTTTATAAATGTCGTAGATATCGCAAAAAACAACGACTGTGATGTCAGAGGTAAATGGGTCCAAAAACGCAGATGTCGCTTCTGGCTTCATTATCATATCGCTTTTGTCGATAGGCTGCCAGCCGTTCATCGAGCTAGCGTCCATTGGGATGCCGTTTGTGAAATTCTCTTTTGTAACAGCTTTTATGTTATAGCTTATGCTGTGCCAAGCGCCGTTTAGATCAGTAAATCTAAAATCTACAAATTTAACTTCATTTTCTTTGCAAAAATCAAAAAAATGATCGATGTTTTGGACAAATTTTCCCATTTTTTATCTCCTTCTGGTTTTTAATTTTCGTATTGTATCACAAAATTTTATATTTAAGATTATTTTTATATTTTATTTGACCCCAAACTAAAATTTTACTAATTCTCTATCTCTGTTTTTAAATATCGCACACTTTGAATATCCCAAATTTCTAGCTATCTGCTCGCAAATTTCGCCATTTTTACCGATATCTTCTTTGGCATGAGCATCTGAGCCAAAGGTAATAGTGATGTCATTTTCGGCGATTAACTCTAGCAAATTTACGCTTGGATATTGCTCGCCGATAGGTTTTCTAAAGCCAGCTGCGTTTATCTCGACTACCAAATTTGCCTCTTTTATCGCTTTTACTGCGTTTTTGGCTAGGATCCTGACATCTTTTTTGGGTAAAAATTTAAATAGCTTTAAAAGATCGATGTGCCCCATGATGTCAAATTTACCAAGTCTAGCCGATCTTTCTATGTGGTCAAAATACTCCTGCCAAATTTGATCCAAGTCTTTGCCCTCGTAGCCACCGATAAATTCAGGGTTGTCAAACGCCCAGCCGTTAAAAAAATGCACAGAGCCTATTAGATAATCAACCTTTCTAGCAAAAACTCGCTCGTCCATAAAGCCATCTAAAAAGTCCATCTCATAGCCAAGTAAAATTTCTATCTCACCGCTAAATTCATCTCTTAAACGTAAAATTTCGTCTTCATAGCTTTGCATCTCCTCAAATTTCATCCTATAAGCTTCATCGTAGTTCATCGGCGCGTGATCGCTAAAGCCAAAGTATTTTGTGCCAGCTTTTATGGCGCATCTCACAAATTCTAGCGGTTCACCAACTGCGTGGTTGCAAAGAGGTGTGTGGTTGTGAAGATCGACGGTCATTTTTAGCCTTTTAAAGTCGTTTATTTTTCAAAAATGCTACCTAAAATTTGATAAATTTAAAGATAAACGCATACTTTTTAAACTTTCTTTTTATTTAAATCCTATATAATCAAGGCAAATTTTATTAGGAGCTTTTATGACCCAAGAGGAACTTGACGCGCTTATGGCGGGCGGATTAGAGGATGATTTAGGTGATACTAAAGATGCCAGCCAAGAGGTCGCGGACGTCAAAGAGGAAACAGACGAGGTAGCAGAAGTTGCAGAGGCAATGAGTGCTAAAGCAGATGAGCCACAAGCAAAGTCAGAGAGTAGCTCAAAACAGAGCGAAAACTACAGAGTGAGCGCGGACGGCGTTTGGCCACCACCACCACCGACTGAAGACCATAAAATGGTGCATCAGCTTGACGATGTGACAAGAGATAGCGAAGAGAAAGCTACTCAGATGTTTGACAAGCTTGAGACGATAAATAACTTTTTTATGGACGCTGAGAGCGACTCAAATAGCCTAAAAGACGCGATAAACTCAAACGTTGAGCTATTTACGACGCTAAGTGAAAAATTTCCAAATATCGCCGCATTTAGCGAAGCTTTGGAGAAAAACAACGCACTTCTTGGCACGATCGATAATATCATCTCAAATTTACAAATGGGACAAGATGAGATCATGATGGCTATGGATATGATGCAGTATCAAGACATCCACAGACAAAAGATCGAGCGCGTTATCAACGTTATGAGAGCACTTAGCAAATATATGAATACATTGTTTGAAGGTCGTATCGATGATGATAAGCGTGTTGGTTCAGCTGTTCATATCGCTGGTGATACAACGACTGAAAACCTTGTCAGCAACGATGACATCGAAGCCTTGATAGAAAGTCTAGGTAAAAAATAGTGCTAAAAAGGCCTGAGCTTTTATCTCCAGCTGGAAATTTAACAAAACTTAAAATCGCCCTTGAATACGGAGCCGACGCTGTTTATGGCTCGGTGGCTAGCTTTTCGCTAAGGACTAGATCGGCAAGGGAGTTTAACCTTGAAACATTCAAAGAGGCGATAGACTACACGCACGAAAAGGGAAAGAAATTTTATGCGACCATAAATGCCTTTCCTTTCAACTCTCAGATAGAGCCGCTAAAAAGGCACTTGCAAACCATCTCAGCGATGAAGCCAGATGCCTTTATCATCGCAACTCCGGGCGTTATGAGCCTAGCAAAAGAGATCGCTCCAGATATCGAGATACACCTATCAACTCAGGCAAACGTTATGAACGTGCTAGACGCTAAAATTTATCACGATATGGGCGCAAAACGCATCGTCGTGGCACGTGAAATGAATTTAAAAGATGTTATAAAGATAAAAGAGGAAATTCCAACCCTTGATATCGAAATTTTCGTCCATGGCTCGATGTGCTTTGCCTACTCTGGCAGGTGCTTGGTAAGCTCAGTGCAAAGCGGACGTATGTCAAACCGCGGCAGCTGCGCAAATGACTGCAGGTTTAAATATGAACTCTACGCCAAAAACGAAGAGAGCGGCGTGCTTTTCCGATTAGAAGAGGACGAAAACGGCACTCACATCATGAACTCAAAGGATCTTTGCCTCATCTCACACATCAAAGAGATCGTTGATAGCGGTGTCATTGATAGCTTTAAGATAGAGGGCCGCACAAAGAGCGAGTACTACGCAGCTTGCACAGCAAGAGCCTATAAAATGGCGATAGATGATGCCTTAAATGATAAATTTGACGCGCAAATTTATGAAAATGAGATAAATACGCTGAAAAATCGCGGTTTTACTGACGGCTACTTAGTGCATAGACCTTATGAGCGAACCGATACGCAAAACCATACGAGCAGCCTAGAAGAGGGCACTCATCAGGTAAATGCTATAAGTGAAGACGGCGAGTTTTTTAAGTGCAAGTATAAAATTTTCCCAGGCAATAGCTATGAGATCGTAGCACCTACTGGCTCGCATATAGTTGATAGTGAAAATGAAATCTCTAAGGTCTATTCGCAAGATGGCAAGAAATTTATCAAATTTAAGCAGCTCATCACCAAAAAAGGCAAGGTCATGAGCGAAATTCACAGTGGCAATGAAAATGAGATAAACCTTGGCGTTAAGCTGCCAAAATTTAGTTTTTTAAGGGAGAAAATATGAAATTTGTTTCTATTATAATGGGAAGTAAAAGCGACTATGAGATCGTTAGCGAGACGGCAAAGACTCTGGAGAAATTTGGCATAAAATATGAACTGATAATCAGCTCAGCCCACAGAAGCCCAAAAAGAACTAGCGAGTACGTCGCAAATGCCGAGAAAAAGGGCGCAAAAGTCTTCATCGCAGCTGCTGGCATGGCAGCCCACCTAGCTGGTGCAATCGCTGCAAATACAACAAAGCCAGTGATCGGTATACCAATGGCTGGCTCGGCTCTTAGCGGCGTTGATGCACTTTACTCAACTGTGCAAATGCCAAGTGGTATGCCAGTGGCAACCTTAGCTATCGGCAAGGCTGGCGCAATAAATGCAGCCTATCTTGCGGTGCAAATTTTAGCCCTTGAAGATGAGGGGCTAGCAAGTGCGCTAAAGGCCGATAGAGAGGCAAAGATAAAGGCTTTAGAGGAAGACTCTTCAAAGGTTGAAGTGATACTATAAAAGGAGAAGCGGTGCAGACCTATCTTGGAGTTGATGAATTTTGCAAACTTGTGCACTTGGAGCGCGAAGTTATCGAGGATATGATAAATCGTGGCGTTTTAAAAACCAAAGAGGAAAATGGAGAAATTTTGATAGAAGCGAGCGAGGGAACGATGAGCGTGGTGCCTAGTGTTTCGCAAAATTTATCTTTGCAGCCGCAAACCCAAGATGGTTTTACCTTTGTTGAAAAGACGATCGGCACGATACTAAATTTACACGAAAAGGTGCTTGACGCAAAAGATGAGACGCTTGAGACCTTAAGAAATGAGAATAAATTTTTAAAAGAGGCGCTCATTTCGATGCAAGAGCTCTATGACGAGGATAGAAAAACGGTCGAGACGCTTACAAAACAGCTTAAAATTTCACAAGATGAAGTTGAATTTCTAAAGCGAAAATACAAGCTCATGTGGAACCAAGCGGTTGAAAATTTTAACGGACAAAAGTAGTTTATGAAGATTATAAATTTAGAAAATAGCTTTGAAATTTATGGAGTAAAAACTCGCACTAAAAATGAAGATGAAATGGACGGCAACGGCAAAATTCCAGCTTTATGGTCCAAATTTATGAGTGAATACTATGATGGCAAGAGTGAAATTTATAGTGTTTACTGTAACTACGAAAGTGATTTTAATGGACATTACGATAACTTCATCGGCACAATATCACGCCAAAAAGATAGTGAAAATTTAAATATACAAAGCGGAAAGTACGCTCTTTTTAGCTTTGCAAATGAGCCACAAAATGTTGCAAAATTTTGGGATGAAATTTGGAGATATTTTGAAAGTAGCGAGCTAGAAAGAACCTATAAAACAGACTTTGAAAAATACCTAAAAGATAAAATAGAAATTTATATATCAATAAAATAAAAGGCAAAAAATGACATTTTCACAAATAATACTAACGCTTCAAAACTATTGGCAAGAGCAAGGCTGCGTCATACTTCAGCCATACGACATGCCAGCAGGTGCGGGCACATATCACCAAGCGACATTTTTAAGAAGCCTTGGACCAAAGCCCTGGGCGACCGCATACGTAGCTCCAAGCCGCCGTCCGACTGATGGTAGATACGGCGAAAACCCAAACCGCCTTGGCGCTTACTATCAGTTTCAAGTGCTCATAAAACCAAGTCCAGAAAATATCCAAGAGCTTTATCTAAAAAGCCTTGAAAGACTTGGTCTAAATTTGAAAAATCACGACATCCGCTTTGTCGAAGACAACTGGGAGAGCCCTACACTTGGTGCTTGGGGACTTGGCTGGGAGGTCTGGCTAGATGGCATGGAGGTTACGCAATTTACCTATTTTCAACAAGTTGGCGGCATCGCATGCGAGCTCATCTCTGGCGAGATAACATACGGTCTTGAGCGCTTAGCTATGTATCTACAAGACGTAAATAGCGTCTATGACATCGTTTGGGACGACTCTAATGGCAACATCGTAACCTACGCCGACGTGCATAAACAAGGCGAGTATGAGTGGAGTAAATATAACTTTGAAGTGGCAAATGTTGATATGCTTTTTAACCAGTTTGAAAACGCATTTAACGAGTGTAAGCGTTGCTTGGAGGCTAAAATTTCACTGCCAGCTTACGACTACTGCATGCTTGCAGCTCATACATTTAACGTGCTTGACGCGCGCGGAGCGATCAGCGTTACACAAAGACAAGACTACATTTTAAAAATTCGCGAGCTTGCAAAAGAGTGCGCGCTAACATATAAAGAGAGCTTAGAGTAAAAGTAAAATTTGATGAAAATAGCTGAAATTTATAAAATCTTAGATGAAATTTGCCCATTTGCGAGCCAAGAGTCTTGGGACAATAGTGGCCTTCAAGTTGGCTCATTTGATAGCGAATTTGAGCGAATTTATCTAAGTCTTGATCTTGATAGCGAGCTTTTGCAAAATGTCTTGCCAAACTCGCTCATCATCACTCACCATCCGCTTATTTTTAAAGGGCTAAAGAGCCTAGACTACAGCCTCTATCCAAGCTCGCTCATAAGAGAGATGATGATAAAAAATATCTCGCTCATCTCACTTCACACAAATGCCGACCTTGCATTTTTAAATGAAAAATTTGTGACGCATGTTTTGGGGCTTGAAATTTCAAGTAAAGAGGGCTTTTTGATCTACGCTGATGTGAAGATGAAATTTGCTGAGCTTTGCAAATTTGTAAAAGAAAAACTTGGGCTAGAAAATTTAAGAGCAGTTTATACAAAAGATGAAATTTCTAAAATTTGCATCTGCACTGGAAGTGGCGCAGATCTCATGCAAGATGTCAAAGCAGACGCCTTTTTAACAGGCGATTTAAAGTATCACCAAGCCCTTTATGCAAAGGAAAATGGACTAAATTTGATCGACATAAACCACTATGAAAGCGAGCGTTATTTTAGTGATTTTTTAGCAAAATATTTGCAAAATCTAAAAATTGAAGTTATAATAAGCAATTCTAAAAACCCATTTACATATTGCTAACAAAAAAAGGAAACATTATGAATAAATATTTGCAACAATTAGTTGAATTATCTGATCTTGACAAACAAATAGATGGTTTTACGCCGCGCATACAAGAAGTAGAAAAAGCCTATAAAAGCATAGAAGAAGAGTGTGAAACTATAGCGGTTAATGTAGAAAGACTTGACGAAGAAGTAAATGATCTAAAATCACAAAAATCAGGCACAAACGCTCATATCGCAGAATTTAGCGCAAAGATCAAAGACGTAGCTAAAAAAAGCTCAAGCGCAAAAAGCGAAAAAGAGATAAAAGCGCTAGGTCTTGAAGAAGATATCGCAAAAGAGCAGCTTGAAGCAGCAAATGAAGAGATCGCTAGACTTGAAAAACTAATAGACAATAAAAATGCTCAAAAAGATGAGCTAAACGCTAAAAAAACAGAGCTTGAAGGAAATTTAGAAAAGATAAAAAGCGAGGTTTCATCTGAGCTTGAAAAGATCGAAAAAGAGCGCAAAGAGGTTTATGCTAAAAAAGATAAACTTGTCGCTGCGATGAATCAAAAGATCCTAGCATTTTACGAAAAGATCAGAAAATGGGCTCACAACACAGCCGTTGTGCCTGTTAAAAAACAAGCTTGTTATGGCTGCTTTATGCAGATAAATGATAAAACTTTTTCGTCTGTTATAAAGGGCGAAGATATCGTTACTTGTCCGCATTGTGGCAGAATTTTGTATAAACAAGAGCAATAACACACTTTCGTGATAATAATATATTATTTTTTAGCCTCAATACTCTATTTTTTTGGGGCTATTTTTCTACTTTTATTAAGTTTCAAAAAAAAATATCATAGATCAATCCCAGCACGTTTTTTTCTCTTTAATAATCCTAAATTTAAAGATGCAGATGTGCATTTTCACGCTTGCTCGTTTGGCGAAGTGCAAGCGCTTAAGCCTTTGATGCAAAAATTTGATAGCAAAGGCTTAAGCGTTGTGACAAATACGGGCTTTGAAGCGGCAAGCAAAATTTGTTCTAACACGAGATTTTTGCCATTTGAAATTTTCTTGCCATTTTGGTTAAAAAAGAGCAAAATTTTAGTCATTTTTGAGGCTGAGCTTTGGCTCATGCTAGTTTTCATGGCGAAGCTAAAAGGTAGTCGCGTGATACTGATAAATGCAAGAATTTCAGATAGAAGCTACAAAAGCTACCTGAAATTTGGCTTTTTTTACAGATATCTTTTTAAATTTATAGATAAAATTTACGCTCAAAGCGAGCTTGATAAAGAGCGGCTAAAAACGCTAGGAGCAGGTGAAATAGAGGTTGTTGGCAACATAAAAGCTGCGTTTTTACCAAGCGTGAGTAGAGTTTATGAAAAGCCAAAAGCTAGAGTGATCGTGCTAGCAAGTACGCATGCGGGCGAAGAAGAGATGATTTTAGATAATTTAAATTTAAAAGAAAATGATCTTTTAATCATCGCACCACGCCACCCTGAGAGATTTGCAGAGGTGGAAAAGCTAGCTAGCGAGTACGCTAAAAAGCATGACTTTAGCTTTGCTAAATTTAGCCAAACACATAAATTTGAAGCTAAAGTAAATTTGCTTGATGCTTTAGGCGAGCTTGTAAATGTCTATGCTATTAGTGATATAGTCGTACTTGGAGGCAGTTTTGTGCCAAATATCGGCGGACACAATCCAATCGAGTGCGCACAATTTAACCCAGTGATAATTAGCGGTGAGTTTATATTTAACCAAAAGGCGTTATTTGGCCTAGTTGAAAATATCTATATCGCAAAGGCTAGCAAGATCGGCGACATAATAGATAGTGACGCCAAAAAGAGTAAGATCGCCGTGCAGGCCAGCGCTGATGCGATTATAGAAGATATAAGGAGCACTTTATGAGTGAAGAAAAAGCGTATAAAATTTTAGCCAAGCAAAAAAACATCTCAAACAACGAGGCAAAGGAGCTAATCGACAGCGGGCTAGTCTATGCCAAGGGACAAAAGGTGATGATCGCTCGTGCGCTAATGAGCGAAAATACTAAATTTAGCGTCGAAGAGATGCCAAAGCCAAGCGTTATCTTTGAAGATGAAAATTTAATAGCAATTAATAAACCAGCTGCCGTAACTAGTGAAAAAATCAGTCAAATTTATAAATTTCCACTCCTTCATAGGCTCGATAAAGACACAAGTGGTGTGCTGCTTCTTGTAAAAAATGACGAATTTGCTAGCCTTGCCATAAATGAGTTTAAAAAGATGAAGGTTGAGAAAATTTACGTGGCAGCAGTTAGGGGCATTATGAGCGAGGAGGTCGTCGTAAATGAGCCGATCTTAACGATAAAAAATAAAAATGGCGCCTTTTCAAAGATATCAAAAGATGGCAAAGAAGCGATCAGTGAAATTTCACCGCTCATGGTTGTGGGTAAAAAAACGCTGGTAAAAGTTGTCATAAAAACAGGCAGGACGCACCAGATAAGAGTGCATTTGGCTAGTTTAAATTTACCTATCGTTGGTGACGAGAAATACGGCAAAAATAGGGCAAATAGAATGTTCTTGCATGCCTATTCTATCGCTCTTTTAGACTATAAATTTAAAGCGCCGATCCCAAGAGAATTTAACTCTCTTGGATTTGAGCTATCTAATAAATTTGAAATTTAAAGAGCAATAAAGAAATTATTTAGTAATATACGCCCTTTAATAACAACTTAGAAAGGTGATTAGTGTTCGAACAAATTAGCGAGTCTTTTAGATTAGCCGTTAGCAAGATACGTTTTGTAGATGACGAAAAAGCTCTAAAAAACGCACTTGACGTTCTAAAAAAAGCTCTTTTAAAAGCTGATGTTCACCACAAAGTCACCAAAGATCTACTCGCGTCTATCGAAAGCGAACTAAAGCAAACTGGCGTTGGCCAAAAGAATTTTCTAGATGCGATCAAGTCAAATTTAACGACTATCTTAACAGCTCCTGGCAATCAAGGCTTTGTCTATGCGCCAGTTGCGCCAACCATTGTTTTGATGGCTGGCTTGCAAGGTAGCGGTAAAACAACGACAACTATCAAGCTTGCAAACTATCTAAAACTAAGAAAGAAAAAAGTTTTAGTTGCGGCTTGCGACTTGCAAAGATTAGCAGCGGTTGAGCAGCTAAGACAGCTCTGTGTTGCAAATGAGATCGATCTTTTTTATATAGAAAACGAAAACAACCCTATAAAAGTAGCAAAAGAAGCACTAGAAAAAGCAAAAAGCGGCCTTTATGACGTGCTTTTAGTGGATACTGCTGGTCGTCTTGCGATCGATGAAAAGTTGATGCAAGAGATAAAAGATGTAAAAAATGCGATAAATCCACATGAAATTTTCTATGTAGCTGACGCTATGAGCGGACAAGATGCCGTAAAGACAGCTACAAGTTTTAATGAAATTTTGGGAATTTCTGGAGTTATCCTTTCTAAATTTGACTCTGACTCAAAGGGCGGCGTAGCTATTAGCATCGCAAAACAGCTAAATATCCCACTTAGATTTGTCGGTACTGGCGAAAAAGTAGCTGATATCGAGAGTTTTATACCAGACCGCATCGTAAGCCGTATAATGGGCGAGGGTGACTTAGCTACTTTGGTCGAGAAAACATCGACTATTATCGATGAAAAAGAGGCAAAGCGTCTAAATCAAAAGATAAAAAAAGGTCAGTTTAACTTTAATGACTTTTTGGATCAAATGGAAAGTGTTAAAAAGCTTGGTAGTATGAAGTCTTTGATGGGTATGATACCTGGACTTTCAAATATTGCAAATCAGATAAAAGATATAGACCTTGATAATTCAAAAGAAATTTTGCATATTAAGGCTATGATAAACTCTATGACGCAAAAAGAGCGTGAAAATCCAGACCTTTTAAACAATAGCAGAAAAAGGCGTTTGGCAGCTGGTTCAGGACTATCTCAAGTAGAGGTAAATCGCTTTTTGAAGCAGTTTGAAAATGCTTCAAAGCTTGCTAAGAAATTTTCAGGAAAGGGTGGGGCAAAAGGACTTGCAAATATGCTTTCACAAGCAAATTTAAAAAGACCTGTTTGATAAAAGGGTTTAAATTTGGATATTTTTTATCTAAATTTAAGCTTTATTTAAAAACAAGAGGAGAATATAATATGGCAACAGTAGTAAGACTAACAAGAATGGGACGTAAAAAAAGACCTTTTTATCGTATAGTTGTTACAGATAGCAGAAAAAGACGCGACAGCGGTTGGATAGAGAGCATTGGTTATTATAACCCTATGGTTGAGCCAAATGTTATAAATTTCAACAAAGAGAGATTGGACTACTGGAAAAGTGTTGGTGCTAAACTTAGCGATAGAGTTGCACAAATTACAAAATAATGGTTGAAAATTTTTTATACGAATACGCCAAGCTGATAGCTGATTTTCCTGAAAAGGTGACTATTGAGCGTCAAGAGCTTGGTGAAAATTTTGTCGAGATCATTATAAGTGCTGATAAGGTTGATACTGGAAAACTTATCGGCAAAGACGGCAAAATGATAAATGCTATAAAGACCGTTATTATTGGCTGTAAAGCTAAAGACAATACAAGTTATAGAGTAACGGTAAAAGCTATTGAATAGTGATATTGTTGAAGTCGCTACCATCGGGAGATGTGTTGGTTTAAGGGGCTATTTAAAGCTTCACAACAAGAGCGACTTCCCAGAGCAATTTAAAAAGGGCGCGACTTTTTTTGATAAAAACAATGATCAGCTCATCATAAAAGACTATAACAGATCAAAAGAGCTGGTTTTGTTTGAAAATTTTGATGACTTAGACATAGCTAAAACACTTGTAAATAGAACTATCTACACTACAAAAGAGCTTACTAGAAAAAACTGCAAACTAAAAAAAGATGAATTTTTTCAGTTTGATATTATTGGATTAAAAGTTATAGAAAATAGCGAAATTTTGGGTATCGTAGAAGATATCCAAGATAATTTTGCAAATTCACTTTTATACATAAAAACTGATGAAGAGCTTATTGCGGGTGGCAAACCAAAGAATTTTTATATTCCATATTTGGAGCATTTTATCGAAAACGTAAATTTGGATAGTGAAGAGATTTTGGTAAAAGGTGCTAGAGATATCTTAGAAAATTCATGAAATTTACGTTTATTACACTTTTTGAAAATTTAGTCAAACCTTACTTTTGCGATTCTATTTTAAAACGTGCGATTAGCAATAAATTTATTGAAATTGATTTTATAAACCCAAGAAATTTTACCAACGATAAACATAATAAAGTTGATGATTATATGATCGGAGGTGGAGCAGGGCTTTTGATGTTTCCGCAGCCTTTAGATGAGTCGATCAAATTTCTAAAAGAAAAAGATAAAAATGCCCATGTGATATTTTTGACACCGGCTGGTAAAAAATTTAGTCAAAATGATGCAAAAAGACTTTCCAAAAAAGATCATATTTGCTTTGTTTGCAGCAGATACGAAGGTCTTGATGAGAGAGTTGTTGAACTTTGGGCGGACGAAGTTCTTTGCATAGGTGATTTTATTTTAACTGGCGGAGAGCTGCCAGCACTTTGTATGAGTGACGCGATATCAAGAAACGTGCCTGGGGTTTTGGGAAACGACATGAGCCTTGAAGTGGAGAGTTTTGAAGATAATTTGCTTGAAGCCCCATCTTTTACAAAACCTGATAATTTTAAATCCCTCTTTGTAGTTTCAGAGTTTTTAAAGGGTAATCATGCTAAAATCCACAACTTAAAAAACAAGATGGCTCACTGCAAAACAAGGTACTTTCGCCCTGATTTATATCAAAAGCTAAAGCCACATAAATAAGGAAAAACATGAGAAATAAATACATTGAAGCGTTTGAAAATGCTCAAATTGCTGGTAAGAATATCCCTGACTTCCGTGCAGGAGATACATTGCGTGTGGCTACTCGTATTCACGAGGGAGACAAAACGAGAATTCAAAATTTTGAAGGCATTTGTATAGCTAGACGTGGTAGCGGTACTGGCGAAACATTTATCATCAGAAAAATCGGCGCTAACAGTGTTGGTGTTGAGAGAATTTTCCCAATATTTAGCGATTCTATCGAAGAGATAAAGGTTCTTAGAAAAGGTCGTGTTAGAAGAGCTAAGCTATTCTATCTACGCGAACTACGCGGTAAAGCAGCTAAGATCCGCGAACTTAGAAAATAAAACTTTTTCCCTGAAATTTTTCAGGGATTCTCTTCTCTAAACCATTTTAAAATAATTTTTATATTACTCCATATTTATACTTCATTAATTACTCTTTGCTAGAATTTTACTTCAAATTTACTTTTAAGGAACAAAAAATGAAAAAGATTTTGATTTCACTTGCAGCTATTGCGTCTATGGCTATGGCAGCAATCAATCTAAACACAGCTACAAAAGAGGAACTTATGAGCCTTGATGGTATCGGCAGTGCAAAAGCAGATGCTATCATCGAGTATAGAAAAGCAAATAAATTTAATTCAATCGACGATCTCAAAAATGTAAATGGCATCGGTGATAAAACTTTTGATAACCTAAAAGGTGAAATTTCTACTACTGGCAAGAGCGAAGTAAGCGAAAAAGCAAAAGCTGGTAAGAAGAAAATGGATGAGGCAAAAGACGAGATGAAAGAAAAAATCTCTGATAAAAAAGATAAATTTAAAAAGAAAGCTTCTAAAACTAAAGAAGAGCTAACTTCTAGTAAAGAAGATGAAACTAGTATGAGTGAAAAAGCAAAAGGCGAAAAAGACAAAGTTGTTGACAAAGTAAAAGAAAAGAAAGAAAAAGCTGCTTCAAAAGCTAAATCTAAAAAAGAAAAACTTAAAGAAAAACTAGAGAAATAAAACATTTTAAAACCTGCTTGTCTTTTACAAGTGGGTTTTATAAAGTCATATTTTTTGTTTTAATTATGATTGATAAAAATTATCATAACCTTCTTTAAATTTCATTGATCCGATAATTTGCTTCATTTTAATCTTTGGTCAAGACGTTTTTCTAAATTGTGTCAAAATAGCTACCATCTAACTTTGCCAACTAAAAATTTATATGGAACTGCCCCGAAAAAACGACTATCAAAAGAGTGATTACGGTTGTCGCCAACCATGAAAAACGTATCTTTTTCTAACTTCCATATAAAAGCATTTTGACAATCTTGAGTATCAAAATTTGATTTAGATGAAGCTATTTCTGAAGTATCTGCGTCATTAAGAGTTTCTTTTAACTCTTTTTGATACTCATGTTCTAAGGTATTAAATATTATTACACTATCTTCATCATAGTGTATGCCCGCAAATTGTTCTTTATACGGATCAAAAATAAATTCTTTATCTTGCGGACGTTTCAAATAAAGACCATCACAAGCGAACTGAACCTCATCATCACCAACAGCGAAGACGCGTTTCATAAGATGAGTTTTTGGACTTAGTGGATTTCTAAAAATTATCACTTCTCCACGCTCTGGACGAGCAGTAGAATCTAATATGTGCCCACTATCGGCTTTTGATGATATAAGAGGTGTCTGCGAGAAAGGGCTATATGGGTTTAATATACCGTAGTCAAAAAGAGTTGCAACTATAACCGAATCAATCTTATATGTTGGTTCCATTGAGCTTGTTGGAACTAAGTATATCCTTAAGAAAAACACTTGTGTTACAATAAATACTACAATGATACTAAGTGTAAATTTTATAAAAAAAATTTTCATAAAGAGAGCATCCTTTATCTACTAAGTTGGATGCAATTGTATAGTATTTTTTTGGTTTTGATCTTAATATATCAAGACGATCGGATATAGCAGGTTTTTTCTTGACATATAATAATGTTTTTTGTATAATCTCAATTCTTTTTTAAATAATCATGTCTTGCTAGCTCAGTCGGTAGAGCATCTCACTTTTAATGAGGGGGCCGTTGGTTCGAATCCAACGCAGGACACCATTTTTTGGGTTTATGACCCTTTCGTCTAGTGGCTCAGGACTCTACTTTCTCTGTGTAGGAACAGAGGTTCAAATCCTCTAAGGGTCGCCAGATATTTTAAATTTTAGGTCGCTTAGCTCAGTTGGTAGAGCGCCACCCTTACAAGGTGGATGTCATAAGTTCGAGTCTTATAGCGACCACCATTGCTCTTAGGTGCAGCGGTAGTTCAGTTGGTTAGAATGCCGCCCTGTCACGGCGGAGGTCGCGGGTTCGAGCCCCGTCCGCTGCGCCATCTACTTTAAATTTTTCATATCCATTTTTATTTTTTTGTCTTTTTAAATTTAATGCAAAATTTTTATAAAAATATTCTATTAAATAATATGTAAAATAATACATAAAATATTGTCTTTAAAACAGATTGAATATATTTTCTCTATTAAAATTTTTTACTTTTATAGCTAAAATAACGATGAGAGCCTAATTTGGCTCGCGTTTTTAAATAAAAATATTTAAATTTTTAAACCTACTTATCAAACTGTAATTTTTTATTTAACGTAAATTTCAATTATCTTTCATATCGTCATTAGCGAACTAAAATAGCAATTTGTCTTTGTCTAAGGCATATTTTAAAATTTAAAGTCAAAATTTGTTTTATTATGAAATATACATTTAAATTTTATGCTTTTGTGAGATAAATTTATCCTACTAAATAGTTAAATTTAGTCTCAAAAGCTTAAATTTTGGTGTAAATTCTATTTTTTCTCAAAAGTGATTACCGACAAAGAAAAAATATTATTTTTATCTCTTAGTTATCAAAATATCAATATAATCGTAAAAATTTATAAAAGGATAATTATGGCACTAGAAAATGTACTAAGAGCGATCGAAGATATAAAAAATGGCAAAATGGTCGTTATGGTCGATGACGAGGACCGCGAAAATGAGGGCGATCTAGTATTTTCAGCAGCTAGTAGCGACATGCAAAAGGTAAATTTTGCTATCACTCATGCAAAGGGCGTGCTCTGTCTTGCGATGGATGAGGCGAACGCTAAAAGGCTTGATCTGCCGCTAATGGTAGCCAAAAATACATCGAGCCACGAGACAGCTTTTACGGTTACGATCGACGCAAAAGACGCAACAACGGGCGTTAGCGCATATGAGCGTGATATGACGATCAGGCTTGCAGCAGAGGCCAGCTCAAAGCCTGAGGACTTTGTGCGTCCTGGACACATTTTCCCACTTATCGCCAAAAATGGCGGCGTGCTCGTTCGCACAGGTCACACCGAGGGCTCGGTCGATCTTTGCAAGCTTGCTGGCGTTAGTCCGATGGCTTCGATATGTGAGATCGTAAAAGAAGATGGCACAATGGCAAGGCGTGATTACTTGGAGGAGTTTTGTGAGAAATTTGGACTAAATATGATCAGCGTTTCTGACCTGGTTGAGTATAGGCTAAGCCATGAAAGCCTCATAAGAGTTGGCGAAAAAAGTGACGTCAAGATCGCAGACTGCGCGGCTATAAGATACGATATCACCGATCACAAAGGCAAAATCCACTCAGCCTATCTTTTTGGCGAGCCAAAGAGCAAGGCAAATGTCAAATTTCAAAAGATCCTTGCCGATCACGAGCTTTTAAGCAGTCCAAAATACGAAGAGCTTTTAAAAACTATCAAATTTCTAAGCCAAAATGGTGGAATTTTGATCTTTTTAGATAGCGACAACTCAAACACAAGCAAAGACTACGGCATCGGAGCGCAAATTTTAAATCACTTTGGCGTAAAGGATATCGAGCTTCTAAGCTCAAATAAAAATAAAGAATTTGTAAGCTTAGCCGGTTTTGGGCTAAATATAGTTGGTTATAAGGAAATTTAAAGGAGATAAAATGAGCGAAGAGGCACAACGCAGAGCCTTACAAAATCAAATTTGGAGCATCGCAAATGAAGTAAGGGGTGCTGTTGATGGCTGGGACTTTAAGCAGTATGTCCTCGGAACTTTGTTTTATAGATTTATCAGCGAAAATTTTACCGACTACATAGAGGCCGGGGATGATAGCATCGACTACGCTAGCATGGGCGATGATGAGATAGATGACGAGCAAAAAAGGGTCATTATAAAAGAAAAAGGCTACTTTATCTATCCTAGTCAGCTTTTTAAAAATGTCGTAAAAAATGCCTCAAATAATGAAAATTTAAATACCGATCTGGATCAAATTTTTAAAAGCATCGAGGGCTCAGCCGCTGGGTTTGAGTCAGAGCAAGACATCAAAGGTCTTTTTGCTGACTTTGATACGACAAGCAACAGGCTTGGCAATAGCGTCGCAGATAAAAATAGAAGGCTTGCTGCTGTTTTAAATGGAGTTGCTGGGCTTGATTTTGGTGACTTTAAAGATAACCACATTGATCTTTTCGGCGATGCTTATGAGTTTCTCATCTCAAACTACGCCGCAAATGCCGGTAAGTCAGGTGGTGAGTTTTTCACTCCGCAAAATGTCTCAAAGCTCATCTCTGAGCTAGCCATGCATGGACAAGAAAGCGTAAATAAAATTTACGATCCAGCTTGTGGCTCAGGCTCACTACTTTTGCAAGCTAAAAAGAGATTTGACAAGCATGAGGTAGAGCAGGGCTTTTTTGGACAAGAGATCAATCACACGACATTTAACCTTGCTCGCATGAATATGTTTTTACACAACATAAACTACTCTAAATTTCACATCGAGCTTGGCGATACGCTTTTAGACCCAAAGCTTCAGGATAAGCCATTTGACGCCATCGTCTCAAACCCTCCTTACTCTATAAACTGGATCGGCAGCGATGATCCCACGCTTATAAATGATGCTAGATTTGCCCCAGCTGGCGTGCTAGCACCTAAAAGCAAGGCAGACTTTGCCTTTATCATGCATGCTCTTAGCTACCTCTCTGCAAAGGGGCGAGCCGCTATCGTTAGCTTTCCTGGCATTTTTTATAGAGGTGGCGCAGAAAAGAAGATACGTGAGTATCTTGTAAAAGAAAATTTCGTCGAAACCATCATCGCCCTAGCGCCAAATCTCTTTTACGGCACATCGATCGCTGTAAATATCCTTGTGCTCTCAAAGCACAAAAGTGAAAACAAAACGCAGTTTATAGACGCTAGTGAGTTTTTTGAGAAAAGAACAAATAATAATGTTTTAACAAATGAGCACATTAAAAAGATAGTAGAAATTTTTGCTAGCAAAGAAGAGATCGCTCACGTGGCTACATCGGTGGATAATGACACTATCGCCCAAAATGACTACAACCTAGCAGTTAGCTCCTATGTCGAGCCAAAAGATACACGCGAAAAGATAGATATAAATGAGCTAAATTTACAGATAAAAGAGACCGTGGCTAAGATCTCAAATTTACGCTCGCAGATAGACGAGATCATCGCGCAGATAGAGCTGGATGGCGAGAGATGAGTAAAATTTTTGATCTTATAAATGAGCTTTGTTCGAATGGGGTTGAATTTAGAGAGCTTGGGGATATTTGCAATAGTTTAGCAAAAGGTACGCTTAAACAAGAAGATTTAGTGGACAAAGGAGCATATCCCGTTGTTAATTCAAGTAGGGACTACTACGGCTTTTATGATAAGTACAATAATGAAGCCAATGCTTTTACAATTGCCTCACGAGGCGAATATGCGGGTTTTGTAAAATTTATTGATTGTAAATTTTGGGCTGGTGGATTATGCTATCCTTATACTTCAAAAGACGAGGAGTATGTTTTAACTAAATTTATATTCTATTTTTTAAAGTCGATTGAAAAGAAAAATATGGATATTTTGGTTGCTAGAGGAAGTATTCCTGCGCTCAACAAAAGCGATATTGATAAAGTTAAAATTCCTGTACCTCGGATAGAAGTACAGCGTGAAATAGTCCGTATTTTGGACTGTTTCACGCTGCTTACAGCAGAGCTTACAGCAGAGCTTACAGCAGAGCTTACAGCTAGAAAAAAGCAATACGAATTTTACCGCGACCGCCTCTTAAGCTTTGACGAGCTCAATAAAAATGGGGGGGGGTGTGAGCTAAAAATGCTTGGAAAAATTGCAGATTATTCAAGTAGTAGAATTAGCTTTAGTGCTTTGAATGAATTAAATTATGTAAGTGTTGAAAATTTACTCCAAGATAAAGCCGGAAAAATACCTTCAAAATGCGTTCCTAGTAGTGGAAATTGGACTAAATTTGAAATCGGAGATATTTTGATAGGTAATATTCGCCCTTATTTAAAGAAAATTTGGCAAGCTGACTGCACCGGTGGAGCAAGTGGCGACGTTTTGGTTTTGCGTTTAAACGATGAAAGTGTCAATTCTAGATATTTGTATCAAATTTTGGCTGATGATAAATTTTTCGATTATAATATGAAAAATGCAAAAGGCGCAAAAATGCCACGAGGAAATAAGAATGCTATTTTGGAATATAAAATTCCTATACCATCACTACCAACCCAGCGCAAAATCGTCGAAATACTCGACAAATTTGACACGCTCGTAAACTCTATAGCCGAGGGTCTACCGTGCGAGATAGAGTTAAGGCAAAAGCAGTATGAGTATTACAGAGAAAAGCTATTAAATTTTACAGAAATTGAAAAGGAGATATAGTGGTGTTTGCTGGTACTCTTAACGAAATAGCAAATAAGCTTAAAAATTTGAATAAAAAAGCACAATTAATTTATGCTTTTAATGGTACGGGCAAGACCCGCTTATCTGTAGAATTTAAAAATTTAATAGAACCAAGAACTGACGAAAACGACTACTCCGATAAAAAGAAAATTATTTATTACAATGCCTTTACGCAGGATTTATTTTATTGGAATAATGATGCTGAGCCAAAATTAAAAATACAGCCAAATTCTTTTACTAGATGGATATTTGAAGAACAAGGATTGGATAAAGAGGTTATTGATACTTTTCAGCTTTATGCGGGTAAAAAACTTGAACCTAAATTTGATGCAGAATTTTCAGAAGTTTCTTTTTCTTTTATAGATGACAATGCCTCCGAAGATAATATTAAAATTTCAAAAGGAGAAGAAAGTATTTTTGTTTGGAGTATTTTTTATGTATTAATAAAACAAGTAATAGATGAATTAAATATTGCTGAAGTAGACAACCGATCAACTCACGAATTTGATGATCTAAAATATATTTTTATAGACGATCCAGTTAGTTCGCTGGACGAGAACAATCTAATAGAAATAGCTGTGAATTTAGCTGAGAGAATAAAGGAGAGCGAATCTGATATAAAATTTATCATTACTACGCATAATCCCCTATTTTATAATGTTTTGCACAATGGACTAAATGCCTATAAATTTGTTTTAAAAAACAATGAAGACGGGGTGTATATTTTAGAAGAACAAGAAAACGATTCGCCCTTTGCTTATCATCTGTATTTAAAAGCCGAGATAGAAAAAGCCATTGAGAGCAATCAAATCAAGAAGTACCATTTTAATTTTCTAAGAAATATTTTGGAAAAGACTTCTACTTTTCTTGGTTATAAAAGCTGGGGCGATCTCTTGCCGAATACTCCAGACGGAGATTCAAAACCGTATGAAACAAGACTGATTAATATTTCAAGTCATTCTAAACATTCTGCCGAAGAGAGTGTTGAGCCAAACGATAACGACAAAAGAGTATTAGGATTTTTAATTCAGGAAATTAGCTCAATATACCATTTTAAATAAGAAACTAACAAAGGAAGAAAATGACCGAAATCAAGCCGATAGCTGAGAGTAAAAATTTTATAGTCTTGGATGTTTATGAAAAGACAATCCAGCCCTCAAGCTACCAAAGCGAAGCGGATATGGAGCGTGAGCTTATAGCTGATCTTATAAAACAAGGCTATGATAAAAAAGATATAGGCTCTAAAACAGCACTTTTACTAAATTTAAAAGAGCAGTTAGAGGGATTAAATAACGTTAAATTTAGCCCCTCAGAGTGGAAAAGGCTAGTTGAAGAGTATATCGATAAACCAAACGATGGCATAGTGGAAAAGACCCGCAAGATACAAGATGATCATATATATGACTTTGTTTTTGATGATGGACATATACAAAATATCTGCCTTATCGATAAAAAAGATATCGCTAAAAACAGCTTGCAGGTGATAAATCAGTTTGAGCAAACTGGCTCATCGCACAACAGATATGATGTCACTATACTTGTTAATGGCTTGCCGCTTGTGCAAATAGAGCTTAAAAAGCGAGGCGTGGCGATAAGAGAAGCCTTTAATCAAATTCATCGCTACTCCAAAGAGAGCTTTAACTCATCAAATTCTCTCTTTAAATACTTGCAAATTTTTATCATCTCAAATGGCACAGATACAAGATACTTTGCAAATACAACCAAGCGGGATAAAACCAGCTTTGACTTTACTATAAACTGGGCAAATTCAAAAAACGAAGCCATAAAAGATATAAAGGACTTTACAGCTACATTTTTGGCGAAAAATACACTTCTTAGCATACTGAGCAAATACTGCATCTTTGACACAAATAACACCTTGCTCATAATGCGTCCTTATCAGATAGCAGCGACTGAGCGCATACTTTGGAAGATAAATAGCTCGCATAATGCTAAATGCTACGCAAAGCCAGAGGGTGGCGGCTTTATATGGCATACGACAGGATCTGGCAAGACGCTAACTAGTTTTAAAGCAGCTAGGCTTGCTACGCAGCTTGAATTTATAGATAAAGTCTTTTTTGTAGTGGATAGAAAAGACCTTGACTATCAGACTATGAAGGAGTATCAAAAATTTTCAAAAGATAGCGTGAATGGCTCAGTTAGCTCAGCAGAACTAAAGCGAAACACTCAAAAAGATGACGGAAAGATCATCGTAACAACCATACAAAAGCTAAACAATCTGATGAAAAACGAAGATGATCTAAGCATATATCAAAAAGAGGTTGTTTTTATATTTGACGAGTGCCACAGGTCTCAGTTTGGCGAAGCGCAGAAAAATTTAAAGAAGAAATTTAAGAAATTTTATCAGTTTGGCTTTACTGGAACGCCGATATTTCCTCAAAATGCCATCGGAGCAGAGACTACGCAAAGTGTCTTTGGAAGCTCGCTTCATGAATATGTGATAGTTGATGCCATAAGAGATGAGAAGGTGCTTAAATTTAAGGTTGATTATAACAACGTCGTGCCTAAATTTAAGAGCATAGAGACAGAAAAAGACGAGCTAAAGCTAAGTGCGGCTGAGAATAAAAGTGCATTTTTGCACCCTGAGCGTATCAAAGAAATTTCAGAGTATGTGCTAGAGAAATTTCATCAAAAAACCCACCGCTTAAACGCAAGTAGCAAGGGCTTTAACGCTATGTTTGCAGTAAGCTCGGTAGATGCAGCAAAGCTTTATTATGAAGCATTTAAAAATTTACAAAGTAACAAAGAGCGAGCTTTAAAGATAGCGACAATATTTTCTTTTTCACAAAACGAAGAGCAAGATATGGTTGGCGAGATAGCTGATGAGGGCTTTGAGCCAGAGTCGATGGACGTTAGCTCAAAAGAGTTTTTAAACAGCGCGATAAAAGACTACAATGCCTACTTTAAGACAAATTTTAGCGTTGATGGTGGGTCGTTTCAAGACTACTACCGAGATCTAAGCGAGCGCACAAAGAAGCAAGAGATCGATCTACTTTTAGTTGTGGGCATGTTTTTGACAGGATTTGACGCGCCTTGTCTAAACACGCTCTTTGTGGATAAAAATTTACGCTATCACGGGCTCATACAAGCATACTCTAGGACAAATAGAATTTATGGTGCTACAAAAACTTTTGGCAATATCGTGACATTTAGAGATCTAGAAAAAGCGACAGAAGATGCTATAACTCTTTTTGGTAAAGGCAGCACCAAAAGCGTCATACTCGAAAAAAGCTATAAAGAGTATATGGATGGCTTTACAGATGCGGTATCTGGCGAGGCAAGAAGGGGCTTTGTGGATGTAGTAAGCGAGCTAGAGGCGAAATTTCCTGATCCTACTAAGATAGAGACGCAAAAAGATAAGAAAGAATTTGTAAAGCTTTTTGGAGAGTATCTAAGGGTGGAAAATGCTTTGCAAAACTACGATGAATTTGTGGCTCTAAGGGCTTTGCAAGATGTAAATTTAGACGATGAAAAAGCAGTTTGTGAGTTTAGGGATAAATTTGGCTTAAGTGATGAACAAATCAAAGAGATGCAAAGCATAAAAGTGCCAAACGCAAGGGCTTTGCAAGACTACCGCGGAACGTATAATGATATAAGAGAGTGGCTAAGAAAAGAAAAGGCTGGCGAAGAGAAGGAAAAAGAGAGGATAAACTGGGATGATGTGGTATTTGAGGTTGATCTACTAAAGTCTCAGGAGATAAATTTAGACTATATTTTGGGTTTGATATTTGAGCATAATAAAAAGATAAAAGATAAAGCAGCCCTTACTGATGAGGTGCGTCGTATCATCCGCTCGAGCTTGGAAAATCGCTCAAAAGAGGGGTTGATAGTTGATTTTATAAACCAAAGCAACTTGGATAAATTTAAAGACCGAGCCAGCGTGATAGAAGAGTTTTTTAAATTTGCAAAAGGTGTGATGAAAAAAGAGGCGAACGAGCTTATCGCCTCTTTAAATTTAGATGAGGCTGGAGCAAGAAGGTTTATAAGCTCGTCTTTAAAGAGTGGCTTTGTTAGTCAAAGCGGAACACAAATAGGCGAGATACTGCCTAAGATCAGCCCTTTAAATAAAAACTATCCAATAATAAGGCAAAAAGTGATCGATGAGATATCGCATTTTGTTGATAAATTTAAAGAGGTTGGCTCGTCGGTTTAAGGGGTGCTTTGAAGCAAAATTTATATTGCATTTGGCTTATTTATGCTTTGCTTCGTGCTCTAAAAGCCAAATTTTAGTTGGCAAACCTTCGCCGCCTGAGTAGCCACCAAGGCCACTGCTGGCTAGCACTCTGTGGCAGGGGATGATGATAGGCAGTGGGTTTTTGGCATTTGCTGAGCCTGCTGCTCGGTAAGCGTTCTTGTGACCAGCGGCAAGTGCAAGAGCTGCGTATGTGGTCGTTTCGCCGTACGGCACTTTTTGCAAATTTTCATAAATTTTGGCTCTAAATTTGGTTGTTTTTAGATCAAGTCTAACGCTAAATTTTTTAAGCTCTCCGTTAAAATAGGCTTCCAGTTCATCCAAACAAAGCTTTAAATTTTCATCTTTTACCGCAACTTTTTCAAATTTATCTACAAAATTTATCTCACAAATTCCATTTTCACTAGCAATGATCTCTAAAATTCCAATGGGTGATTTTAAGTAGGCTTTTGACACATTTGCTCCTTGAAATTTGAAATTTTGGGCAAATTTTACTTTAGATTGTTTTGCTTTTTGATAAAATGCAAGCAAAATCAGCGATTTTGGACTAAAACTGGCAAAATCACAAAGGAAATTTATGAGCTTTTTTACCGACTACGAAAAACACGTGAGTGAGCGAGAAAAAGAGGGCGTGCCACCGCTTGCGCTAAATGCCAAGCAAACAAGCGAAATTTGCGAGCTGATAAAACTTGCTGGCAACTCTAGTGGTGATGAAAAGGCGCAAAACGAGCTAAAATTTCTTATAAATTTGCTCGCAAACCGCGTAAATCCAGGTGTTGATGACGCAGCAAAGATAAAGGCAGAATTTCTTGGCAAGGTGATAGAAGGGCTTAAAATAGACGGCCTTGACGCAGTTTGTGCCATTAAAATTTTAGGCAAGATGCTTGGCGGATATAACGTGGAAATTTTGGTGCGAGCGCTAAAAAATAGCGACGAAACTATCGCGCAAGCTGCGGCAAATGAGCTAAAAAATATCATTTTGGTGCATGAGCATTTTGACGAGATCGCAAAGCTAGCAAATAGCAATAAATTTGCAAAAGAGGTGCTTCTTTCTTGGGCAAATGCTGAGTGGTTTACGCATAAAAAGCCACTTGATGAGTGCATAAATGCAGTGGTTTTTAAGGTGCCTGGCGAGACAAATACAGATGATCTAAGCCCTGCAAGCGAGGCCTATACAAGGGCTGATATACCGCTTCACGCAAAGGCGATGCTGGTTAAAAAGATGCCTGAGGGGCTAGAAATCCTAAAAGAGCTAAAAAGCCTTGGCAAGAGCGTGGCATACGTTGGCGACGTGGTTGGCACTGGTAGCAGCAGAAAGAGCGGTATAAACTCTATCCAGTGGCACTTGGGCGATGAGATAGAGGGCGTGCCAAACAAAAAAACTGGTGGCATCGTGATCGGCACGACCATAGCTCCGATATTTTTCAACACCGCTGAAGATAGTGGCGCACTACCGATAGTTGTAAACGTAAATGAGCTAGAAATGGGCGATGAGATAGAAATTTATCCATTTAAAGGTGAAATTTATAAGCTTGCAGGCAACGAAAAAAAGCTCGTGGCAAATTTTAAACTTAGCCCAAACACCCTAAGTGACGAGATAAGATCAGGTGGCAGGATACCTTTGATAATAGGTAGGCAAGTGACCAAAAAGGCTAGAGAGGCCTTGGGGCTTGGCGAAGAGCAAATTTTCATAAAGCCAGATCAGCCAAAAGAGCTAGGCGGTGGCTATACGCTCGCTCAAAAGATGGTTGGCAAGGCTTGTGGCGTGGATGGCGTGAGAGCTGGCGCCTACGTGGAGCCTGAAATTTTGACCGTTGGCTCGCAAGACACCACAGGGCCGATGACTAGAGATGAGATAAAAGAGCTTGCTAGCCTTAGTTTTGGCGCGGATTTTGTCTTGCAAAGCTTTTGCCACACGGCTGCTTATCCAAAGCCAAGTGACCTTGAGATGCACGAGAGCCTGCCAAAATTTATAAATTTACGTGGTGGCGTGAGCCTAAGGCCAGGTGATGGCGTCATCCACTCGTGGCTAAACCGCATGGTCTTGCCTGACAGCGTTGGCACGGGCGGCGATAGTCACACGAGATTTCCTATTGGTATTAGCTTTCCAGCAGGTAGCGGCCTAGTGGCGTTTGCAGCGGTGCTTGGAATGATGCCGCTAAATATGCCAGAGTCAGTTTTGATCAAATTTAAAGGCGAGCTAAAAGAGGGCATGACGCTTAGAGATCTAGTTAATGCGATACCATATTTTGCTATCAAAAAAGGGCTTTTAAGCGTTGAGAAAAAGAATAAAAAGAACATTTTTGCGGGTAAAATTTTAGAGATAGAAGGGCTTGAGAGCCTAAAAGTGGAGCAGGCGTTTGAACTAAGTGACGCTTCGGCTGAGCGCTCGGCAGCGGCTTGCGTGGTAAATTTAAGCGTTGAAAGCGTCGCGGAGTATGTTCGCTCAAACGTTGCGCTAATTGAAGCTATGATAAAAGCAGGATACGAGAGCCGTGAAACGCTTGCCAGGCGAAAAGAGAAGATGCAAAAATGGTTAGAAAACCCAACTCTTTTAAGAGCTGACAAGGATGCAAGTTACGCTGAAATTTTAGAGATTGATTTGTCGCAGATAGATGAGCCGATCCTCGCCTGTCCAAACGACCCAGACGATGTGGCGACGCTAAGTGAAATTTTAGCTGATAGCAAAAGAGCGCACAACATCGACGAGGTCTTTGTGGGTAGCTGTATGACAAATATCGGCCACTATAGGGCTCTTGCTAGAATTTTAGAGCGTGAGAGCAAGCTTACTACTAGGCTTTGGATCGCTCCGCCAACAAAGATGGATAAAAAGACGCTTGAAGATGAGGGCGTTTATGAGATATTTAGAAGGCTGGAGGCTAGGACAGAGGTGCCAGGCTGCTCGCTTTGCATGGGAAATCAAGCAAGAGTTAATGACAATGCTGTTGTTTTTTCGACCTCGACTAGAAATTTTGACAACAGAATGGGCATGGGCGCAAAGGTCTATCTAGGAAGTGCCGAGCTAGCCGCTGTATGCGCGCTGCTTGGGCGTTTGCCAAGCGTTAGCGAGTATAAAAAAATAGTAAGAGATAGTCTTAGTTTAAACAAAGATCAAATTTATAAATACCTAAATTTTAATGAAATAAGCGAGTTTAGTATATAAATTTGTTACAATATCGCGAAATTTTAAGGAGCTTTGATGAAAAAAGTAGCTTTTTTTCTATTTTTTAGCAGTTTTCTTTTTGTAAATTTACACGCATTAGAGTGCAGTGACCTTGCTAAAAAAGAGATCTTTAAAACTACTCCAAACGAGCTTGCTTACGCGAATGAGGGGCTATTTTTTTGTGATGGCTCGCTTTTAAATTTAAAAGAGGTAAAAGAACTTTTTGATGCGAGTGTGGCTGTGAGAAGTGAGTCTCAAAGCTGCGTTGGCGAGGGCGTTTATAGAGAAAATTTAAATAAATTTAGATGGATATTGCTAAAAGCTTCATTTGCCCCTGATATCTATCAAAAAGAGCTTGCAAAGCCAGAGATAGCTGAGGCTCAAAAAGATGCTCAGATGGAGTATTTTAGGTACTGGGCGAATGAGAGCTTGTTTAACTTCTTAAAATATAAAAAATTCAGCGAAGCCTATAAAAACGCTCAAACTCCGCTAGTTAAATTTTATGAGGCTTTAGGCATTGATAGTGCAAGTGCCGCTTACTACGCAACTAGCGTGATAAATGAGTTTTTAAGCTTTAGTGTCGGCAAAAAGGTAAATAAGGCTAAGGCTCTAACTTCTGAGCAAAAGATGATGGCTCAAAAGCTAAGCCAAGACGAGCTTGCAAATTTGCTTTATTCTAAAAATTTCACCACCGCTGAGCTTACAAATTTACTTGATATCGCACTGCTAAATGACAAAAGTAGCGAGATGATAGAAGAGATCATAAGGCGCGGGGCTGACGTAAATTTAGGCGATGAAACGCCGCTATTTTTTGCTCTTAAAAATTTAGAAAATGTGAAAATTTTGCTTAAAAATAGAGCCGATGTAAATCACAAAAATTTCTTTGGCAAAAGTGCGCTCTTTTATGCTGTGCAGTTTGAGGATGCGCCTCTTTGTGAGCTTTTGCTAAAGAGCGGGGCAAACGCGAACGAGAGCTACATCGACGAGCAATCTAAGATGAATATGATAAATTTAGGCATGATGCAAGTAGAGGATACGTGTGGTTTGGAGCATACAAACAGAAGCGTTTTCATGCATGCAGCAGCTCACGCGACGCCAGAAATTTTAAAGCTTTTGATAGATAACGGTGCCGATATGAATGCCACTGACGATGCTGGATTTAACGCGCTTGATTATGCGATTAAAGATAAAAACGAAAAAAATATTAAATTTTTAGAAGAGCTTGGTTTAAAACCAAATTTTAATTAGGAAGAGATATGAAAAAGACAGCTTTTGTGACAGGTGCGACATCTGGCTTTGGCGAGGCGATCGCTAGACGACTTTCTAAAGAGGGCTATAAGATAGTCGCTCTTGCAAGGCGCGAAGATAGGCTAAAAAAGCTTGCAAGCGAGCTTGGCGATACGCATATCATCGTAGCTGACATACGCGATAAAGAGGCTGTTTTTAAGGCGGTAGAGAGCTTGCCTGATAAATTTAAGGACATAGAAGTGCTTGTAAATAACGCTGGCATGGCGCTTGGACTTGAAAAGACGATAGATGCGAAGGTAGAGGACTTTGAGGCGATGATAGATACCAACGTAAAGGGTCTTATCTACTCTACAAAGGCGGTTTTGCCGCTACTTTACAAGCAAGAAAAGGGCTATATCTTTAATCTTGGCTCAACAGCTGGCTCGTGGCCGTATCCTGGCAGTAACGTTTATGGCGCTACAAAGGCCTTTGTAAAGCAGTTTAGTCTAAATTTAAGAAACGATCTAGTTGGCACAAATATCAGAGTGACAAACATCGAGCCAGGGCTTTGCAAGACTGAATTTAGCGAGGTTAGATTTAGAGGAGATAAGGCAAAGGCGGATAGTCTTTATGAAAATACAAATTTTATCACGTCTGAGGATATCGCGACTATTTTGGTAAATTGTCTAAATATGCCTGAGAGCGTAAATATAAACAGGGTCGAAGTCATGGCAAACACGCAGACTTGGGCTGGACTTGCGATAGAAAAATTTTAAGGAGTTTATGTGAGACAAATTTTATTGTTACTATTTTTTAGTGCCGTTCTTTTTGGCGTTGATCCAGAAGTCGCCAAAAGAAACGCACAAATTTACGGCGTTTTCACGCTTATACCGCCAGTTGTGGCCATAGCGCTTGCTTTTATCACAAAAGACGTTATCTTGTCGCTATTTATCGGTGTTTTTAGCGGAACGTTTCTCATAAATATCATCAATGAAAACGTCTTTATGGGCATCGTAAAAGGCTTTACTGGCATCGTTTCAAGGGTCGTTGACTCGATGGCTGACAAGACCGACTCAGGCATCTTGCTTCAAGTGCTTTGCATAGGTGGCGTGGTCGCACTTATCACAAAGATGGGTGGCACAAAAGCGGTTGCTCTTTGGCTTAGCAAAAAGGCAAAAACTGGCGTTTCAGCTCAAATTTCAACTTGGCTTATGGGTATCTTTGTGTTTTTTGATGACTACGCAAACGCCCTAATCGTTGGTCCTATCATGAGACCAATAAGCGATAAATTTAAAATCAGCCGCGAAAAGCTAGCCTTCATCATCGACGCTACTGCAGCACCGATTGCTGGTATCGCTATCATCTCTACATGGGTCGGACTTGAGGTTTCGCTCATCGAAAAGGGCTACGAGCTTATCGGCGAGACTGACATAAACGCTTATTCTATATTTATCGAGACCATTCCATATAGATTTTACAACCTCTTTATCTTGTTTTTCATCGTCTGCACAGCCTTGATGCAGCGCGAGTATGGCCCTATGTTAGCAGCTGAAAGACGCGCTAGAAGAGGCGAGCTTCACTCAGGCAAAACTCAAATTCAAGACCTTGAAGATAAAACTCTTGAGCCAAAAGAGGGTGTAAAACTAAGCGCTTCAAATGCGATAGTGCCACTTCTTGTGCTAGTTATCGGCGCATTTACTAGCTTTTATTTTAGCGGTCTTGCTGCACTTGAGGGCGATACTCTTAAAAATGCCCTTGCAAATCCACTTTCATTTTCAACATTTAAAGATACTTTTGGCGCAGCTGACTCTGCTACATCGCTATTTCAAGCAGCATTGCTCGCTAGCATAGTAGCTATCGTCATGGGCGTTTGGCGCAAAATTTTTGATGTAAAAGAGGCTATTAGCACGTGGGTAAAGGGCTGGAAAACTATGATCATCACGGTCGTCATCTTGCTTCTTGCTTGGAGCCTTAGCGCGGTTATAAAAGAGCTTGGCACTTCAAGATATTTGGTTGATCTACTAAGTGATTCAACGCCTAAATTTATCTTGCCAGTGGCTGTTTTCATCCTTGGCTCATTTATCAGTTTCTCAACTGGCACCAGCTACGGCACGATGGGCATTTTGATGCCTCTTGCTATCCCGCTAGCTTATGCAGTGGGCAAAAACTACGGCTTAGATGGCGATGCGATGCACGCTTATATGATCGTAAATATCTCAAGCGTTCTAACTGGCGCTATCTTTGGTGATCACTGCTCGCCGATATCAGACACTACGATACTTTCATCAATGGGCGCAGGATGTAGCCACATCGATCACGTCTCAACGCAGATGATCTACGCACTTAGCGTTTGTGCGGTTTGTGTGCTTGTTGGCTACTTGCCGGTCGCACTTGGTCTTAGCGTTTGGATCGCACTTCCTTGCGGATTTTTAGCGATCTGGGCTTTGGTTAGATTTGTCGGTAAAAAAGTCGAAGAGAAAGCAGCATAAATTTGGACTGCAAATACCTAAAAGAGTGCGGATCATGCACTCTTTTTACCCCTTATAGTGAGCAAATTTCATTTAAAACTGATCTTATCAAGCAAAATTTCTCCCACTTTTACGAGGGTAAATTTGATGTTTTTAGCTCAAGCCCAAAGCACTACCGCACGAGGGCTGAGTTTGGCATCTGGCACGAGGGTAGCAAGCTTAGCTATACTATGCACGCAAGCGAAAAAGGCAAAAAAGTCTTCATAGATGAGTGCCCAAAGGTTTGCGAGCAAATTTCACATCTCATGCCAAGGCTACTTGAGAGCTTGCAAGATGATGAAATTTTACGCACAAAGCTCTTTGGAGTGGAGTTTATCGCCTGTAAAAGCGGCACCTTAGTCACGCTTCTTTATCACAAAAAGCTTGATAATAAGTTTGAAGCGGCGATGAAAATTCTAGCTAGCAAGCTTGATGTGATGATCCTAGCTAGATCTCGCGGTCAAAAACTGCTAAGTGGTGAGCTAAATTTAGTTGATGAGCTAAAAGTTGATGGGCAAATTTATAAATTTAGCCTAAGTGAAAATGCCTTTATCCAGCCAAATAAAGCGGTAAATGAGAAGATGATAGCTTGGGCAAAAGAGTGCGTTGAGGGTGGCGCTGACCTACTTGAGCTCTACTGCGGACATGGAAATTTTACCATCCCACTTTCGTTTAAATTTAAAAACGTCCTTGCCACTGAAATTTCAAAAAGCTCTATCGCAAATGCCCTTAAAAACTGCGAGCTAAATGGGGCAGAAAATATCAAATTTTTACGCATGGACGCTGATGAGCTGATGAGCGCATTTGCTGGCGTTAGGGAGTTTAATAGGCTAAAAGAGATAAATTTAAGCGATTTTAACTTCTCGCACGTTCTTGTCGATCCGCCTCGCGCAGGACTAAGTGAAAGCGTCATAAATTTCATTAGAAATTTCAAAAACATCATCTACATCTCGTGCAACCCAGAGACATTAAAAGAAAATCTAAATGAGCTTACTAAAAGCCATAAAGTGATAAAATTTGCGCTCTTTGATCAGTTTGCCAACACTCATCACATCGAGTGTGGCGTATTGCTTATTAATGATTAAGTTTTCTATTCTATTGAGGTTGTACTATGAATGATTATATTGAAATTATAGGTGTTTCGGAGAATAATCTGAAGCATTTTAATATAAAAATCCCAAAAGGTAAGTTGGTTGTATTAGCAGGTGTTTCAGGATCAGGGAAAAGCTCACTTGCCTTTGATACAATTGCGGTGGAAAGCTCAAGACAGTGGCAGGCGGGTTATTCTTATTATCTCAGGAACAAAATGCCGAATTATGAGCGTCCGGCATTTGAAACAATTGAAGGTTTGACGCCTGTCATAATTGTTGACCAGAAACCTATGGGAACTAATTCAAGGTCATCGGTTGGGACCGCAGTCGATGTAGCACCACTACTTAGGTTGTTGTTTTCCCGTGTTGGAAATCCGAGTGCTGGTGGTTCGATGGCCTATTCCTTTAACCATCCTCATGGGATGTGTCCAGATTGCACTGGTTTGGGGAAAAGATTGACCTTGATTGAGGATAGATTATTTAATCTAGAAGGAACACTTAGTGATAGAGGTCTTACTTTCAGCCAATTTGCTGCTGGATGGCAGAATGTACTGTATACGCAGCATTCAAAGCTTGATTCAGATAAGAAATTGAAAAATTTTACGGATGAAGAATGGAATTTGTTAAAGTATGGTGAGGACAATAATGAAGTAATCACCATGATTGGAAATGGTACCGGAGGAACTTATAAGGTGGATTATGAAGGGGTTGTCCCACGGTTTAAAAGGCTCTATATAAACCGTGACATATCCAAGCTGAAGAAGGGATTGCAACAGGAGATTTCGAAGTATATAGTAGATGGGCCTTGTCCAACTTGTGGGGGGACTGGTCTGAACCCTGCAGCTCTTGCTTCAAAGATTAACGGTTATAACATTGCAGATATGCAGGATATCCAAGTAAGTGAGCTGATTGGTGTGCTGAAAACAATTGACAACCCGGTCGGAAAATCTATATCCAGACAGATTATTGAAACCCTGCAGCGTATGATAGATGTAGGTATAGGTTATCTGACACTTGGGAGACGGACAGATACGCTCTCAGGTGGTGAAGTTCAGCGTCTGAAGATTGTCCGTCATCTAGGGAGTAGTCTGTCCAATATTACTTATATCTTTGATGAACCGACTGCAGGGTTACATCCCGCGGACGCGGATCGGATTGCAAAACTGCTCCTAAGCCTTCGAGATAAGCATAATACAGTACTTGTTGTGGAGCATAGCCGTGATATTATCCGGTTGGCGGATGAAATTATCGAGCTTGGTCCGCTTGCTGGCGTGAATGGCGGTCAAATTGTTTTCCAAGGTGGAGTGGAGGATCTTGAAAAGACAGATACGCTCACTGCCAAGGCGATGCGTCAGAAAATCAAACTAAATACAACACCAAAAGAGTGGATAGAGAGCCTACATATCGAACATGCCAAACTTCACAATTTGAAAAATGTTAGCATAGATATTCCGATGGGAGTTATCACGGCAGTATGTGGTGTGGCTGGCTCAGGAAAGTCTAGTCTGATTCGATGTGAACTTACCGAGAAGTATCCTGAGGCTGTCGTAATCGATCAGAAACCAATTGGTATCTCTTCACGTTCAACACCTGCGACCTATTCTGGTATTGGTGATATGATTCGCAAAAAATTTGCAGAGGTAAATGATATTGGTATGGAATGGTTCAGTTTCAATTCAAAGGGGGCCTGCACTGTGTGTGGAGGACGAGGCGTTATTAAACCGGAAATTGCATTTGCAGATCCGGTAGAAATCGTCTGTGAAGAATGTGGAGGGAAACGATTTAATCCAACGGCCCTTAGCTACTGCTATAATGGGAAAAATATCGAACAAGTCATGTCATTGACCGTAAATCAGGCTGTGGAATTCTTTGATGACCCGGAAATTAGCAAAAAACTGAAAGGCCTTCGAGATGTAGGCCTTGGCTATATGACGCTGGGACAGTCAACAAACAGTATGTCTGGCGGAGAAAACCAACGACTGAAACTGGCAAGCGAACTCAATAAAAAAGGGAATATCTATATTTTGGATGAGCCTTCAACAGGTCTTCATTATAAGGATATTGAGAATCTAATGCAGGTTCTTCGAAAGATGGCTGACAGAGGAAATACGGTAATTATCGTTGAACATCGCCTGGAAATGATTGCGGAGGCAGACTGGATTATTGAGATGGGGCCTCGTGGAGGAAGTGAAGGTGGGCAAGTGATTTTCACCGGTGTTCCAGAAGATCTGATAAAATGCCAGTCATCTCTCACTGCAAGATATTTCATGAGGCAGATGTAAAATGTATGAAAAACCAATTTTTTTAATAAATAAAAAGCTAAGTTTATATTACTATCCTGAATAATTCAATTTTTGTGGAGTGGATATGTTTCTAAGAATAGATATTTAGGTAATTAAGGGGTTGATTTATTTCAACGAACTGAAGAATAAGTAAAATGCGACCTTGTAACTCATGGTTTAGACTCGTGTCACATCGAGTGCGGCGTATTACTAAGGGCAAAAGATAAATTTTAAAAGGAAAGTTAAAAATGGTTTCATTAAACAAAATAATCCAAGCAAAGATAACGATCGGTCACTTTGTAAATAAAACCCCGTTTGCGCTAAGTGCAAAACTTAGCAAAATTTTAGGCGCAAATGTCTATTTGAAAGAAGAAAATTTACAGCGAACTGGAGCTTACAAGATAAGGGGCGCTTACAATAAAATAGCTAGCCTAAGCGAGGAGGAGCGAAAACGTGGCGTCGTGGCCGCAAGCGCTGGCAATCACGCTCAAGGCGTGGCGATAAGTGCAAAAGAATTTGGCGTGCATGCTTGCATCGTCATGCCAGAATCAACCCCACTTCTAAAGGTAGCTGGCACAAAGGATCTTGGCGCTGAAGTGATCTTAAAAGGTGATAACTTTGATGAGGCGTATGAATTTGCAGTAAATTACGCCAAAGAAAAAGATATGACCTTTGTTCATCCATTTAACGATGAGTACGTCATGGCAGGGCAGGGCACTGTGGGTCTTGAGATGCTTGATGAGATAAGCGACCTTGATATGGTTGTAGTGCCAGTTGGCGGTGGTGGCTTAGCTAGCGGCGTGGCAAGCTGTATAAAACAAGTCAATCCAAAAACCAAAGTCGTTTGCGTCGGCGCAAAGGGCGCTCCAGCGATGTTTAACAGCTACGGCGCTAAAAAGAGCATAAACTCAAAGTCAGTTCGCACCATAGCTGACGGCATCGCTGTGCGTGATGCGAGCGAGATAACGCTTAAAAATATCGTTGAGTGCGTGGATGAGTTTGTTCAGGTCGATGATGAGGAGATCGCAACTGCGATTTTGTTCTTGCTAGAGACGCAAAAGATCGTAGTTGAGGGAGCTGGCGCAGCTGGCGTGGCAGCACTTATGCATGATAAGATCAAATTTAAAAAAGGCGCAAAGATAGGCGTGGTGCTAAGTGGCGGAAATATCGATGTTCAGGTGCTTTCTATCATCATCGAAAAGGGTCTTATCAAGTCTCACCGCAAGATGACCTTGCAAATCACACTTGTAGATAAGCCAGGAGCGCTCATGAGCCTAACTGATAGCCTAAAATCAGCAAATGCAAACATCGTTAAGATCGACTACGATCGCTTCTCTACTAAGCTTGACTATGGCGATGCAAGCATCACTATCACGCTTGAGACAAAGGGTCTTGAGCATCAAGAAAAGATCAAAGATACGCTTAATAAAAATGGCTTTTCTTTCACTCAACTCTTCTAAATTCAAAAGCTCGCTACCATTTAAAGCAGCGAGCTTTAAATCAACTAAAACAATATCTCAAATTTAGCATTTACGCTGTTTGATCTTACATCTTTAGCAAAAGCTCCAGTGTAAGAAAGGCCTAAATTTACATTTTTATAGACATTTGCTTTTATGCCAAGGCTAGCTGTGCCAAGGTTTTTAACCTCTTTGCCCTCTAGCTCTAGATATCCAGCATTTGCGACATTTACACCGATAGTTGGTTTTGTGTCGCCAACTAGTCTGTTGTATGCTAGATCAGCTTCAAATTTCATCTTGGTGCTACCTAGGCTAAATGGTATGCTAGGGTTTAGACCAAGGCTAAAAATACCTAAATTTCTAGTTTTTTCATCAACATCCATTTTGAAAATTCCTACATTTTGGCTTGTGCTATCAGTTTTCATGCGTAGATAGCTTGCACCCACATAAGGATTTAGCGAGAAATTTTCTGTGTTAAAGCTAGTTAAGGCTAAATTTGCATAAGCATTAAGCGCTTTTTCTTTGCTTTTTATATGATCGTTTGAGTAAAAGCTTGCGATTGTTGCACCATTTTGAGTTTTGCGCTTAGCATCTGTGTATAGGACGCCAAGGTCTAATTTAGTGTTAGCGATCTCGCTTTTGCCGTAGATACCGATGCTTTTGCCTTTTGTCTTATAGGCATCATCGCCGTCTTCTTTTACTTTTTCTGTGCTAGCACCAAGAACACCGCCAAGTACAAATGCGTCATTTACACTGCCGTCAAATCCAAAAAGCTGTGTCATAGAGTTTGCTTTTATGTCATTAAATTTCATAGCGTCAAACATGGTATTTGACCAAAATTTCATACCATTTGAGTCGCTTGCTCTTATGCCAAATGGGTCAGATTCGTGGTTGATAATTGCATTTTTAAGCATAATGCTTTCTAGTAAAAATGCATTGTGCTGAGCTAAATTTGCCTCATTTGCAAATGTTTTTAGAGTTTGTTTTGCCTCTTTTGGTGTAGTGTAGATGAAGTGTCTATAAAGATCGCTTGTGATAACTGCTGGCCTGCTTCTAAATGGCGAAGGAAGTAGCGCTGGCTTGCTTGCTGTACTTTCTATGAGCTCTGCAACTTTCTTTTGGTTGTCATTAGCTGCGATGCTTGTCATTGTATTTTTTGATTTTTTAAGAGTAAACTCTAGCTTGTTGTCGCTATAGTTTTTGCTAAGATCAAAAAATGCATACTCTTTTGAAAGGGTATCTTCATAGCCTTTGAAATTTCCAGTTGCAGTAAATGTCTTTGATTTTGTGCTGTCGTTATAGAGCCTTTGCATGATCTCTAAGCTTGGCTCACTTATGTTTATAAATGAGTTTTTCTCAAAGTTTAGATCCAAATTTGAAGCGCCGTTTGAGACGATGTAGCTACCGCCTGATTTTATAGTGGCTTTTACTACGTCATTTGAGCTTTTTTTGGTCACTTCTCCTAAAGATAGTTGCAAGGTAAATTTATTTCTACTAACCTTTGGCACGCTCATTTGCCTTACAATTTCTAGTGCGCCGCCATTTTCTACTATCACGTCGCTTGATTTTAGAGATTGATTAAGAGCTGTGATCTTGCCGCCTTTTATTATGGTTTTGCCAGTATAAGAGTTGTCTCCTGCTAGGCTTAGTGTGCCTTGACCTCTTTTTATAAGAGTACCTTCGTAGCCCTCACTTGCCCTTAGCTCTCTTGCTCTTTCTCTAGCGTTACCTATCTCAAGTTCAGCTTTTTGCTCTGGTGTTAAATTTGCTATTTTCTCTAGCTCAGCCTTGCGCTCGGTCCAAATTTTAACCTCTGCATCATCTTCTGTCTTTCTAAATTTGATAGCCACATCGCTTATGTTGTTTGAGTAGATATCATCGCTATTTAAATTTACATCAAACACTCCTAGAAGCTGACCTGGTCCAAACATCGCCTTATATAGATCCACTACGCCCCAGCCCCAGCGCTCATCAGGCACTCCAAGCGCAGCACTAAAGCCTGAAATTCTTCTAGTATCAGCTGGCTCTTTGAAATCATCATGAATCTGCCTTGCAGTAGTTAGTAGTACCTCTCTTATCTGAGCATTATTCATATATGGGTATCTTTGCATGATGACACCAAGTGCGCCAGTGACGTGTGGAGCTGCCATTGATGTGCCGCCTTTTGTGCCGTAGTCTGCTTTGCCAGTTTTTAGATCAACGACGGTTGAGTATATAGGCTTTGCAGGCGCTGCTACGCTCCACCATTTTGAGTGACCAGGTGTGTTGTAGCGCTGCGTGTCGCCCTCTAGCTGACCAGTGACATTTAGCCAGTACTTCTCAGCATCAGGTCTAAAGTATGGGAGCATCGCTCTTGTATATGACTCTTTCATCCCGTCTCTGTTGCCAGCAGTAAAAATTTGGATGACGCCATATCTTGTAGCGACCTCATAGGCTGCATCTAAGAAATTTTTGCCATTTACTACAAATGGATAGTAGCTTTTATATGCAGCATCAAGATCTTTGATATCTAGGTTATTGCCGCCATCATACCCAGTAGCACCTTCGTAGGCTTTGTAAAATTTACGGTTTGAGCCCCAGCTGTTATTTATCGCTCTAGCTCCACTCTTTGCTAGTCCCTCGTAGGATTTTAAAAAGAAGTTGTAGTCTTGATTTGGACCATATGTCATACCGTCAGTGCCGCCAGTATTGCCCATTATAAGTCTTGCATCAAATGCTACGCCGTGCATGCCAACGCCATCTCTTGAAGCAGCTATGCTGCCAGCTACGTGAGTGCCGTGAGAGTCATTTACTCCAGCTATCCAGTCACCATCTATGCTAAATTCCTCGCCTTTTTTAAAGTCACCAAAGTCTTTTTTATTTTTATCTCCGCTACCTTTTCCAACTAATGGCGAGTTGCCATACGCGGTGTCAGGGTATCTTTGACCATCTTTATAGTAGCTACCAGAAACCTTTAGCGCACTTACCCTGCCATCACTAAATTCTGGATGGCTAAGTAGCACTCCAGAGTCCATCACACCAAGCGTTACTCCTTTGCCAGTTGCTCCAAGAGCATACGCAACGGCTGCGTTCATACTCACTAAACCCCAGTCGGCTTTGTACTCATCGCTCTGCCAGCTTTTTATATCGCCAAATTTACCTCTGTTTTGCTCACTAGCACTTAGTTGATTAGCAAGCAAAAGAGTGCAGCAAGCAACGCTTAAAAGGATACACTTTTTGCTTGAAACGGATCTTTTCATATCTCGTCCTTTACATAAAATTTAAACCAATTCTAAAATTCTTAAAATAAATTATTAATTAAAATAATAATAATTTAATGAAAAATCGTAGGCTAAATTTACAAAAATATACGTTATTTACGCTAGTTTTACGTTTAAAGAGAAATCTTATAAAAGAGTTCATCTAAAATTAGTTATTTAAATATAATTTTTTTTATTACCATTTTTAAAACTATTATTTATATATTTTTTTAAAGGATTATTATTTTTCATTAAATTTACAGGACTAAAATTTCGCAAATTTATTCAAGGATGAGATATGAAAAAGTGTTTATTAAGCCTTGCGTTGTTTTGCACTTTGGCTTTTTGTGCCGATGATGAGGTGGTTAGCAAGCAAAACGATCAAGTATGGATAGGATCTATGGGTGGATGCAAGCTTTATGTGTTTTCACTAAAGACGACTGATGCGCCAGTAGATAAGCTAATAGCCAAAGATGAGGCGCAAAAAGAGCTTGTGGCAAATACTAAAAATTTACCAAACAAACACAACGTAATGTTTGCAAAGTGCGATGACTACACGGCGCTCATAGATAGTGGCTATGAAGATAGCTTGGAGGTTTTAAAGTATGATCTGCAAACTTTTGGAAATATAAAGCCAGAGGATCTAACCTACGTCATCATCACGCACGCTCATCCTGATCACATAGGTGGGCTCATAGATGGCGGCAAAAAGACATTTAAAAATGCCAGGCTTCTTATAGATGAAAAGGAGTGGGACTACTGGATGAAGGGCAAAGATGAGAGGACAAAAGAAATTTTATCGCTTTACAAGGATGATAAGAGCTTTTTTGACCATAAAAAGCCACTATTTGACGGGGCACTAAAGATCATGGCTATCCCAGCCTACGGCCACACTCCAGGGCACAACATGATAAGCTTTGAGTCAGATAACGACAAGATCATCTTTATAGCTGACCTTCTTCACGTCCTAGCAGTGCAAGAGGTCGAGCCGAGCATATCTATCACTTATGATATAGATCCAGCCCAAGCTGCCAAAACGAGAGAAAAGGTGCTTGATGGATTGGAGGACGAGACTACTAAGATAGTGGGAGCTCACATGCCTTATAAGAGCCCTATCACCTTGCCAGAGTGATAAATTTCTTTTGCTTTACAAATTTAGGATAAAATGCGGGCTTTAAAGGAGAAAATATGAGCGAATACGCAAATTTGATATTAGCTATCTTGCTAGCTATTTTGGCATTTGCATTTTATAGGTCAAACAAGGCGCTAAAAAAGGCAAAAGACGATAGCGAAAATGTCTCAGTCAGCACTGAAATTTCGCAGCTTAAAAGCATCGGCGAACTATCTGTTTTTCAGGTGTATAGCAAAGAGATCGTCACAAAGACAGATCATGCGTTTGGAAATTTCGGCAAAGAGTATCTAAGGTGGCTAGTGAGTGAGAAGAAACTTTCGATGATATTTGAGTTTGAGATAAATTTCATCTACGATCTAACTAGCCCTAGACTTGAGATCATGCAGATCGCAAACTCTAGCTACAAGATAAAAATGCCTCCATGTAAGTATAAATTTTCAATCGCAGATATGAAATTTTACGATGAAAAAAATGGCAAATTTATACCATTTTTGTTGCCTGACTCGCTAAATGGCTTTTTTGGTAGCACATTTACAGAAGAAGATAAAAATAGACTAATCGAAGAGGCTAGAAATGAGGTCAAAAAGATGAGCGTTCGCCTTATCTCGCAGCTTCAAAGCAAAATCCACAAATCAGCTCGCGACACGCTTGAGGCGATAGCTAAGAGCTTTGGTGCAAATAAGGTCGAGTTTGTCTTTGACGATAGTGACGAGCAGATAAATGAGCAACTAAATTTAGAAAATATCGCATAAAAATTAAATTGAAAGGAGAAAAAATGAGTGTAAATTCACAAGAGGTCACACAAACACCTGGTAACAACACAGTCTTTCAAACATGGGTCTTAAAAGGCGACAAAAAGGCATGTAAAGAGGGCTTTGCTAAGCTTTGTGCTTTGGTTGTAAATTTAAATAAAACTGCCAAAGTTAGATTTGGCGCAAATGAAAATGTAAATTGCGTCCTTGGCGTGGGTCATGATGCTTGGAAAAAGCTTGAAATTTCAAAAGAATTGCCAAAAGAGCTTGTAAATTTTAAAGCTATCAAAGGCGATAAACATGAAGCTGTTAGCACAAAGGGCGATATCCACATCCACATCCGCGCGCTAAATGCGGCTGACTGTTTTGACATGGCGCAAAATATCAAAGAAGTTTTATTTAAATTTGCAGAGCTTACAGATGAGACTCAAGGCTTTAAGTATCACGACGGCAGGGCGATAATTGGCTTTGTCGATGGCACTGAAAATCCTGATGGCGAAGATAGAGATCTTTTTGCAAAAGTTGGCAAAGAGGATGCTAAATTTAAAGGCGGTAGCTACGTTTTCGTGCAAAAATACTTCCATAAAATGCAAGAGTGGAACGCCACAAGCGTGAGCGAGCAAGAAAAGGTGATAGGCCGCTCAAAAGAGTATGACATCGAGATGGACGAGAGCGTAAAACCTACAAATTCACACTCAGCTGCTGCAAATGTAGGCGACGATAAAAAGGTCGTGCGTGGCAATATGCCATTTACTGAAGGTAGCAAAACAGGCACTTACTTTATCGCTTATGCGAGCACATTTTCAACGGTTGAACTTATGCTTAAAAAGATGTTTATCGGCGAGCCAAAAGGCAACTCAGATAGGCTGCTTGACTTTAGTACGCCAGTGACTGGGGCTCTCTTTTTTGCTCCTACGCTTGATATGCTTGGTGATTACGAGGGATAAATTTAGCTTGGGGCAAAGCAAATTTGCCCCTTTAAATTTAAGAGGATAAAGATGCCAGAGTGGTTTATCTATGCAGCTCTTTCGGCTGTTTTTGCTGCACTTACCGCGATCTTTGCAAAGCTAGGCGTAAAGGATATCGATAGCGATTTTGCGACATTTATAAGAACGATCGTTGTCGTTTTTATGCTTGTTTTGCTTTTAAGCGTGGCTAAAAAATGGCAACCACTAAGCTCACTAAGCCCTAAAAACTGGCTCTTTCTCATACTAAGTGGTATGGCAACTGGGCTTTCGTGGCTTATGTATTTTAAAGCGATGCAAGCGGGCAAGGTATATCAAGTGGCACTAGTTGATAAATTTAGCGTTGTGTTAGCTGTCATTTTGGCTGTTATATTTCTTGGTGAGAGGCTAAATTTAAAAGAAATTTTAGCCCTCTGCCTTATCGTATCTGGCGTATTTCTACTCATTTTTAAATAAATTTTTTCTGCATTATTCTTAAAGCATATTTTTAATTTTAATTTGTAATTAATCAAAAAGCCCCTAGAATTTTAACGATTTCATTTTGAAGGGAGAAATATGAAAAAAATTATTCTATCAGCCATCGTGGTTTGTGCTGCATTTGGTGCGGGTATGAACTACACAGATGTCGTAAAGGACGTATATGCTGACGCAAACTCAGCTAAGAGCATAGGCAGGCTGCTACCAACCAATGCAGTTGAAATTTTGCAAACAAGTGGCGACAGAGCGCAGATCAAAGTAAAAGGCTATCAAAACCCGGCCGTTAGCAACGTAGTTTATTTTGCTGATGGCGCGAGGATCATCTCAGTTGCATTTGCAAAAACTGCACCTTTTGATATCAAAGTGATAAAAGAGGGCAAAAACGGCAAATGGAACGAGGTAGAAACGACAGTTTTTGTTCAAAAAGATGGCTTTAGCACCGATGTAAATGCGATGTTTGCAAAAGCTGATAAGATGTATAAAGAGAGCTGTGGCGTTTGCCATGCGTTGCCTCAAACTACGCACTTTAACGCAAATCAATGGCCGTCACTTTTAAAATCAATGATCGGCAGAACCGCAATAGAGAAAAAAGACGAGTGGCTAGTTATCGAATATCTACAAAAACACTCATCTGATGTGAATTTAGGCAAATAAACGGCACTTTTGCAAGCGGAATTTAACCAGTTTTGCGAGCTAAAGGGGCTTAAATTTAAAGGTTTTACTTAAGAAAAACCAAAATTTGGATCGCTAAAAAATGCGATCTTGGTCTTTAGAGTTATCCGTGCGGGAGAGAGTGAGCGAAGCATATCGCTAGCGATACGAGCGATGGGTGGCTGCTCGTAGCCTTGGCTTTGCCTAGGCGAGAAGTAAAACAAAAATTTAGGATCAAAAACTAGGTCTTAAATTTAATGGTTTTACTTAGAGAGAAAACCAAATTTAGTCCGCGTAGTCGGACAAGTAACTTTAGGTGGGTGCAGGGAGTGCTTGCACTTCCGCTCGCAGCCTTGGCTTTGCCTAGGCGAGAAGTAAAAAAGGTATTTATTAATGCAAAGACGAAAATTTTTAAAAGGTAGCTTGGCTTTAGCTGCTACACCATTTCTAGGCGGTTGCGCTTTTAGTGGAAATGGCAGTGTAAAACCAAGCTTAGTACAAAATGGCAGCGTTAAAACCTCGGCGTATTGGGGTATGATGGATGTTAGTGTAAAAGACGGCGTTGTGACTGGCTCAAAGCCACTTAGCGTTTTAAGCAGCATACCAAACCCATTAAGGGGCTACACAGCTGACATGATATACAAGTGCCGCATCAAGCATCCTATGGTGAGAAAGAGCTATCTTGAAAACCCAGATAGCCCAAAGCCAGAGCTTCGCGGTCAAGATGAGTGGGTGCAGGTAAAGTATGAAGACGCGATCAAGCTAGTTGCAAGAGAGCTAAAAAAGACAAGAGCTCAAAGAGGCCTTGCTAGCGTTTATGCGAAGTCTCCAGCGTGGAAATCAAGCGGAAATTTCAACAGCTCAACTACGCTTTTGGCTAGATTTATGAACCTAACTGGCGGTTTTGTCGGCGGTCTTGGCGACTACTCGACAGGTGCAGGGCAGGTGATCATGCCTCACGTTATGGGCGGCATAGAGGTCTATGAGCAGCAAACTACATGGCCAGTGGTGCTTGAAAACTCAAAAGTGGTGGTTATCTGGGGAAGTGACCCAGTAGCTACGCTAAGAGTTGGCTGGACGGCGACTGATGAGCTAGCGTACAAATACCTAGAAGATCTAAAAAATAGCGATAAAGAGATCATTATAATTGACCCTATCAAGAGCCTAACGGGTAATTTCTTTGACGGCAAGGCAAAATGGATCGCTCCAGTGCCAAACACCGATACAGCGATGATGCTTGGCATGGCGTATCATCTATATAAGACCAAAAACTACGACAAAGAGTTTTTAGAGAGCTACACAGTTGGCTTTGATAAATTCTTGCCGTATCTACTTGGTAAAAAAGATGGCAAGCCAAAAACACCAAAATGGGCGAGCAAAATTTGTGGCGTCAGCGAAAAGGTGATAAAAGAGTTTGCTGTTAAAATGTATAAAAACCGCACGATGATAATGGGTGGCTGGGCTATGCAGCGTGCTCACCACGGCGAGCAGCCTTACTGGATGCTAGTCACTTTAGCTGCGATGCTAGGTCAGATAGGCCTACCAGGCGGAGGCTTTGGCTTTAGCTATCACTACAGCGGTGGCGGCGTGCCAACTAGCACAGCAACGGTCGTTGGCGGTATCAACCCAGCAGATATCGGTGTCATCAAAGATGGTAAATTTAAAGGATATGCAAAAGATGTGGCTGATGAGAGGTTGAAAGCGGAGATAGAAGAGATGCAAGCAGCCTCTTTCCCAGTAGCTCGCATCGCTGACGTGCTTTTAAACCCTGGCAAGACGATAGATCATAATGGCAAGAAGATCACCTATCCAGACATCGACTTTATCTACTGGGCAGGGGGCAATCCTTTTGGTCACCAGCAAAATTTAAATAAGCTAAAACGTGCATGGCAAAAGCCAAGAACGGTTGTGGTAAATGAAATTTACTGGACGCCAACAGCGAAGATGGCTGATATTGTATTTCCAGTGACGACGCTTTATGAAAGAGATGATATCACTATGGTTGGAGACTACTCTAACCAATACATCATGCCGATGAAGCAAGTCGTAGCCAAACAAAACGAGGCAAAAGACGACTATCAAATTTTCTCTGATCTAAGCAAGGCTTATGCTGACGGCGTAGCTGAAATTTACACTGATGGGGCAAAAGAGCCGCTTGATTTCATCAAGTCATACTACGATAGCGCCGCTAAAGTCATCAATGAGAACAAAGCTCTTGGCGTAAAAATGCCTAAATTTAGTGAGTGGTGGGAGAAAAACGAGCCTACTAAATTTGATTCAACCGCAGAGAACGAGGCTTGGGTAAGACACGCTGAGTTTAGAGAAGATCCTATCCTAAACGCTCTTGGTACGCCAAGTGGTCTTATAGAAATTTACTCAGAGACTATAGCAAATATGAACTACGACGACTGCAAGGGTCATGCTATGTGGATGGAGCCTACTGAGTGGCTGGGTGCGAAGAAAAAATCAGCCAGCATTCACCTGCTAAACCCACACCCAAGCGTGCGCTTGCACTCTCAGCTAGGTATAACGTCGCTTAGAGATACGTACGCGGTGGCTGATCGTGAGCCGATCTTGATAAACACTAAAAATGCTAAAAAACTTGGCATCAAAACGGGCGACATCGTGCGTGTTTATAACAAGAGAGGTGAAATTTTAGCAGGCGCTGTGGTGAGCGATGATGTGAGCTACAACGTGGCAAGACTTTGCGAGGGCGCATGGTACGACCCAGATGAGAAGGGTGTTTGTAAAAATGGCTGCATAAACGTTTTAACAAATGATATCCCAGCTAGCAAGCTCTCAAATGCAAATATCTCGCATACGACGCTTGTTAATATCAAAAAATTTAAAGGCGAAGCACCAGAGCTTAGCGCCTTTAAAGAGCCAAAATTTTCAGTGTGATCGGACTGTAAATTTGTAAGAGTGAGCGGAATTTAATAGCGCTTGCTTCTGGCTCAACGGAGAAAACCAAAACTTAGATCGCAGACTTGCGATCTTAGGCTTTAGAGTTGGTGAGCGACCGCCTTTAGAGGATACCAACTACTTGGTATCCGTGCGGGAGAGAATGAGCGAAGCATATCGCTAGCGATGCGAGCGATGGGTGGCTGCTCAGTGAGAAAAACAAAAATTTAGATCGCTGGATTGCGATCTTAATCTTTAGTGCGGGATCAAACCGATGGGGTTTGTCGGAGCCTTGGCTTTGCCTAGGCGAGAAGTTAAAGATAATAAAAGGAGAAACAATGAACGAGAACAGACGAGATTTTCTAAAAAAAGGTGCAACAGCAATCGCAGCTACACCTTTGCTTTCAGGCGTAACAGCTTCAAATTTGTTTGCTGATGAGGTTAAAAAGGGTGTTGTAAAAAATGGCGAAACTCTTACAGCTGCTCACTGGGGCATGCTAAAAGTGACAACCAAAAACGGCATCGCTGTAAAGTCAGAGCCTATCCAAAAGACAAGTGAAATTTACAACCCACTTCAGCACTACACGCCAGATATGATCTATAAAAGTCGTATCAAGTACACAATGGTAAGAAAGAGCTACCTAGAAAACCCAGACAGCCCAAAACCAGAGCTTCGCGGCATCGATGAGTGGGTCGAGGTGCCTTACGAAGAGGCCATCAAACTAGTTGCTAAAGAGCTTAAAAAAACAAGAGCGCAAAAAGGCTTACAAAGCGTTTTTGCAGGTAGTTACGGCTGGAAATCAAGCGGCAATGTGCATAACTCAAGAATTTTACTTCATAGATTTATGAACCTTAGTGGCGGCTTTGTTGGCTCGCTAGGCGACTACTCAACAGGCGCTAGCCAGATCATCATGCCTCACGTTGTAGGTAGTATCGAGGTCTATGAGCAGCAAACTAGCTGGCCAGTAGTGCTAGAAAACTCAAAAGTCGTAGTCATCTGGGGCGCAAACCCACTTGCGACACTTCGCATAGCTTGGACAGCGACTGATGAGCAAGGCTTTAAATACTTTGAAGAGCTAAAAAACAAAAAAGATATCAAAGTGATCGTGATCGATCCTATCAGATCTGAAACAGCACAATACTTCGACAAAGCTCAGTGGATCGCTCCAGTGCCAAACACCGACACAGCGATGATGCTAGGCATGATGCACTACCTATATGAAAGCGGCAAATACGATAAAGAATTTATCGAAAACTACACTTATGGCTTTGATAAATTCCTCCCATATCTACTTGGTAAGACAGACAACACTCCTAAAAATTTAGAGTGGGCGAGCAAAATTTGTGGTATCGACAAAGATACCTTAAAAGAGCTAGCTAATACATTTGTAAGCAACCGCACAATGCTAATGAGTGGCTGGGGTATGCAGCGCGCTCACCACGGTGAGCAACCACACTGGGCGATGGTAACGCTAGCTGCGATGATCGGTCAGATAGGCCTACCAGGTGGAGGCTTTGGCTTAAGCTACCACTACTCAAACGGCGGCGCACCAACATGCAAAGGCGCAGTCATCGGCGGTGTAAATAGCGCGAGTGTGGGTAAATTTAACGAAAAAGGCGAGTTTATCGGCACTGATACAGGTGAGTTTGACAAACACGGTCGCTTCGTCGCAAAAGCAGCCGCAGTAGCAGGCACAGGTCAAAGCTGGCTACAAAAAGCAACCAACTACGCTTTCCCAGTAGCTCGTATCGCTGATGCGTTGCTTCACCCTGGCAAAGTGATAGATCACGACGGCAAAAAGATCACCTACCCAGACATCGACTTCATCTACTGGGTCGGCGGCAACCCACTTGTGCATCACCAAGATACTAATACAAATTTAAAAGCGTGGAGAAAGCCAAGAACGGTTGTCGTTCACGAAGCATACTGGACACCGACAGCAAAGATGGCTGATATCGTCTTCCCAGTCACTACAGAGTATGAGAGAAACGACATCACGATGACAGGGGACTACTCAAACATGAACATAGTGCCGATGAAACAAGTCGTTGAAAAATACCGCGAGGCGAAAGATGACTATCAAATTTTCACTGACCTTTGCAAGGCTTATGCTAAAAATTTAGCCATCGCCTACACAGATAACGGCAAAGACGAGTTTGACTGGATCAAAGAGTACTACGACGCAGCCTACGCTCAAGTAAAAGCGATCCCTGAGCTTGCAAGCGACATGAAGCCATTTGAAGAGTTTTGGAATGAAAACAAACCAGTCACATTTGCCTCATCTCAAGATAGTGATAACTGGGTAAGACTTGGTGAATTTAGAGAAGATCCTGTGCTAAACGCTCTTGGAACGCCTAGCGGTCTTATCGAAATTTACTCAGATACTATCGAGAAAATGGGCTATGATGACTGCAAAGCGCACCCAACTTGGTTTGAGCCGATCGAGTGGCTAGGCATGAAAGACAAACCTGCAAAATACCACATGATAAGCGCCCACCCAACTGACCGCTTGCACTCACAGCTAAGCCAAACTTCACTTCGTGAGAAGTATGCTATCGCTAACCGCGAGCCAGTGTGGATAAACGAAAATGACGCAAAAGAGCTTGGCGTAAAAACTGGTGATTTGGTGTGTGTCTTTAACGCTCGTGGCGAGGTACTAGCTGGTGCTCATGTCACTAAAAACATCAAAGAGGGCGTTGTAAAACTAGCTGAGGGTGCTTGGTATGACGGCTTTGATAGTGGCATCTGCAAAAACGGCTCTGCAAACGTGCTAACCATAGATATCCCAACAAGTAAGCTAGCAAACGGCAACATCAGCCACACAGCTCTTGTAAATATCAGAAAATATCAAGGCGATGAAGCACCAAAACTTACAGCGTTTTCTGAGCCAAAATTTTCTAAATAATTTCAAAGCAGGGGAGTGATCTCCTGCTTAAATTCATCTTTGCTTATAAAATATCTTTAACTACTTTTCAAAATTTATCTATTTATTTTCATAAAATTTAGAGAAAATTTAAATATTTTTTATTAATTAATATCATTTATTTGTAATTAAAATTTCTTAAACTACCTAAAATAGGCTATTTACTAATTAAAGTAAATTTATTGTTGCTTAAATGTAATTTATATTTTCAAGTTATATTTAATTATTAAAGTAATAAAATCCGCTTTGTTTTTTAGGAGAAATAGCCTATATATCGTATCTTGTAATGCAAAGGAATGAAAAGTGAATAATCTAAGTATAAAAATAAAGATCTTACTAATTGTAATTTTAAGTCTTATTTGTTTAAGTGCAACAAGTATTTATATTTTAAATGGAGTTTTTAAGACTAGAAGCCAAGCTGCATCAAGCCTTAATACAGCCGAAGATATCATAAAACAAAGCGAATTTATCCATGAACTTCAAAAAGAGCGTGGTTATAGCGCAGGCTTTATAGCTAATGGCAAAGATGCTGATAAAAATTTAAAAGAGCAAAGAGCTAAAGTTGATGGCGTTTTGTCTAAACTTTCTAACAAAGATGAGCTTTCAAACGAGCTTAATAACATAAGAGCCAAAGTAGATAACAAAGAAAATTTTGCTCTCATAGCTCCTAAATTTCACGATATGATCGAAAATACACTTATATTTGAAAATTCCATAGCAAACAGTTCTGAGTCTGATATGAAAGATAACTTGGCTAGAATTTTTAGCATCTCAAAGATCAAAGAGTATTTTGGTATCACAAGGGCGGTGCTAAATGGTGCCTTTATAAAACATAACATCGATAAAAATACATACGTAAATTTAGTTTCATTTAACGCAAATATCAAAAATCTCATAAATGACTATGTGAAATTTAATGCGGGCACATACGCAGATAGCTTGCAAAAAGAGATCTTGCAAAGTGATGAGTTTAAAAAGATAGATGATATCATCAAAAGTGCTATCGCTACTCCAGATGAGACAGCTGGCAAGATCGAGGCGGCTAGTTGGTTTCAAAGCATCACAAATTTGATCGATAGTTTTAGAAGCTATGAGCTTTACTTGTTAAATGATATGAAAGATAAAGCTTTACAAGATATGAGTGAAGCTGGCAATTTAGCTGTTTCTATGGTTATTTTACTTGCCTGTTTTATACTGCTTCTTGTTTTGGTTTCATTTTTTGTCGGTAAAAATATCATCTCAGGCATCGATAGCGTAAAAGGCGGGCTTGGCGAGTTTTTCTTATATCTAAACAACAAGACAAATTCAGCCAAACTTCTAAGCTTAAAAGGTAAAGATGAAATTTGCATCATGTCATCGCTTATAAATGAAAATATAGAGGTTATCCAGACGGCAAAAGAGCATGAAAACACCTTCATCCAAAAAGCCAACACCTTTGTAAATGAGATAAAAGATGGCAACTATGAAGCAAGTCTAGAAGCTGATACTAATAACCCAGCTCTAAATCAACTAAAAAGCACATTTAAAGATCTACAACTTGCTCTTAAAAATGCAATCTCAAGTAATGGCAAAGATGTACTTGATCTACTAAACACCTATAAAAACCAAGACTTTACAAAAAGACTTGATGATGATGGTAAGATAGCAAGTGGCATAAACTCTCTTGGCATAGAAATATCTAAAATGCTAAATGACAATCTAAACCAAGCTCAAGTACTAGAAGAAAAAGCTAAACTTCTAGCAAGCTCAGTATCAAAAGTAGCAAGCTCAGCAAATACTCAAGCAAATAGCTTACAAGAAAGTGCTGCTGCAGTTGAGCAAATGTCTAGCTCAATGAATGCCATCTCTCAAAAGACAGCTGATGTTATAAGACAAAGTGATGAGATCAAAAACATCATAACTATCATTAGAGATATAGCAGATCAAACAAACCTACTAGCACTTAATGCTGCTATTGAAGCTGCACGTGCAGGAGAACATGGTAGAGGATTTGCAGTTGTTGCTGATGAAGTTAGAAAACTAGCAGAGAGAACTCAAAAATCACTTGGTGAGATAGAAGCAAATACAAATGTATTAGCTCAATCAATAAATGAGATGAGTGAATCTATAAAAGAGCAAAGTGAAGGTATAAATATGATCAATCAATCAGTTGCTCAAATAGATAATCTAACAAAAGAGAATGTGGTAATTGCTAACCAAGCAAATGAAGTAACATCAGAAGTAGATGAGATGGCTAAAGCCATAGTTGAAGAGGTTAGGAAGAAGAAATTCTAGCTTTTTTATCCAAAGGGGGACAATGGGACTAGAGTTACGAAGCTGTCCCCTTATCTCCCTTTTGATCCCACGTCTGCTCGCAGTTACGAGACGAAGTCGAAGTAAAACCCCCTTGCACGTTAGAAGTGGCATGCCTCAGTAGTGCTTTGCACTGTATGCGAATTAAAACTCTAGCTTAAATTTAGGATATGGTGTGTTTGCTCATAAATTTTAAAATTTTAGAGATATTTATTATTTTATATATAAATTATATGTATTTTTATATGTAAAATTTTACAAAATTTCAAGTCTTGCGCTGATGTCAGCAACGCCTTTTGAATACATTGCAGAAGTGACTATCGCATCGGCATTTGCATAATCTTTTGCATTTGATAAATTTACGCCGCCAGCTGCTAGTATCATAGTATTTGGTGAAATTTCATCTCTTAAGGCTAGCACGTTTTTGATAAGCTCTGGACTAAATTTATCACACTGTACGACGTCGCATTTTGCTTTTAAAAGCTTGCTTGCTTCGTCTAAATTTTCAGCCTCGACGCAGATCTTTCGCTCGACCATTTTGGTTTTAAATTCTGACAAATGTGATAGAAATTCATCAAAGCTAGCGTAGGCTTTTATGTGGTTTTTAAAGAAAAGAACGCTGTCGCTAAGTCCAAGTCTGTGCATGCCACCACCACCTTCAAGCACGGCTTTTACACAAAATTTCTTTGCAAATGGGAAGCTCTTTCTGGTTGCCAAGACTTCGCATTTTTCATTGACGCTTTTTGCAGCTTTTACTATTTTGTTTGTGTAGGTTGCGATGGCGCTAGCATATTCTAGTGCGACTTGGGCTAGTTTCCAAGCCTTATGCACATCTTCGTAACTGCCATAAATTTTTATGATCACATCGCCAGCCTTGCAAATTTGAGAGTTTTTGACAAAAATTTCGCTCTCGCAGCCAAGTAGCCTTGCTATGCTTGCTGCCACATCTACGCAGCTAACGCAAATTTCATCACGCGAGTAAATTTCAAGTGAGGCTTTTTTATCGATATCTTGAAGCGACGTTGTGAAGTCAAAGTAGGGTAGGTCCTCGTTTATGTAGTCTAAAATTTCAGCGTCGCTTAGTCTCATTTTATCCCTTTTTTGAAGCGGTTTTTGCTTTTACGATCATCTTTTTAAAGATGCCGTTGTCGTAAAGTCCAGCGTGGTAAAGCGCAAAGCATGTAAATGCGATGCCAGAAGCTACGTGGAATTTTTTAACAGATCTATTTTTCATAAAAAGTGCGCTTAGGCAAACAGATGCCAAAGTGACGCTCATGCCGACCTTTGCTACTTGTCTGTGGGTGTTTAGATCTAGTAGTTTGCCGCTTATCTTTATATCTTTTGCCAAATTTTCTCCTTTAGTTTTTGCTCCAGCAGCTTGTGTTTTTGATGCCTAGACTCTCTGGGTCAAATTCTGGATTTTTACCAGCTTTTCTTTGTGCTTCGTAGTCTTTTATCGCTATTATCACCACTTTTGATAGTAAGAAAATGGCGATGATATTTATCGTAGCCATAGCTGCCATCGTGATATCAGCGATGTTCCAAGCTAGTTTTAAGTTCATCTGAGCGCCTATAAATATCATAATCACTGCTGTGATCTTAAATGCTAGCGTTAAATTTTTACTCTTGGTTAGAAATTTCATATTTGCCTGTGCGTAGTAGTAGTTGCCGATGAGCGATGTGATGGCAAATAGCACTACTGCAAGGGTCGTAAAGTGTAGCCCAAAGTCGCCAAAATACTCTTTCATCGCTGCTTGAACAAGAGGTAGGGCGGTTAGCACTTCGCCACTTACGCCAGTTTGTTTTGTAAGATATGCTTGAGAAAAAAGCACGATCATGCCAGAGGCGATGCATATCGTCATATCGATAAAGACAGCCATTGCTTGCACTAGCCCTTGTTTGACTGGGTGGCTTGTGTGCGCCGCAGCTGCTGCATTTGGCGCTGAGCCCATGCCAGCTTCGTTTGAGAAAAGTCCTCTTTTTATGCCTATTACGATCACGCTTCCAGCAAATCCACCAAAAATCGCTTTAAAATCAAATGCACTTTCTATGATCAACTTGATAACGGCTGGAATTTCTTTGAAATTTAAAACGATCGCGATGATAGCTAGCAAGATGTAAGTAAGCGCCATGAAAGGCACGATATATGAGCTAACTTTGCCGATGATGTGGCTCTTGCTAAAAAACATCACAGCCGTAAATGCTGTAAGGATAAGTCCGATGCCAATAGGCAAGCCACTTTGCGCAAAGGTGATGTTGCTGCCTGCTTTGTCGTAGTAAATTTCAAAAGCAGAGGTCATGGTGTAGCTTTGAAGCCCATTAAAACCATAAGCATAGGTGATGATAAGAATGATGGCAAACAAAGAGCCAAGCCACTTTATGCCAAGCCCATTTTTGATGTAATAAGCCGGTCCGCCTTTAAAGCCAAAGACATCTTTAGTTTTATAAATTTGAGCCAAAGTGCTCTCGATAAAGGCTGAAGCTGAGCCTAAAAACGCCATCAAACACATCCAAAAAAGTGCTCCAGGACCACCTGCTACGATGGCAGCTGAAATTCCAGCGATGTTGCCGATGCCGACACGCGAAGCAGTCGAGATCATCAGCGCTTGAAACGGCGTTAGATGGTGCTTGTTGTACTTATCCTTTTTCTCTACCAGAACTCTGCAAGCTTCAAAAAACATCCTAAACTGCACAAAACGGGTAAGGTAGCTAAAGTAAATTCCTGAAGCTACAAGGATGATAACCAAAAAATATCCATATAAAAAGTCGTTGGCTACATCCATTTTGCCGTTTAAAAAGTTTAAGAAATTCTCAAACACCATCTATCCTTTCAAATTTATTTTGACTTGATCTTCACGCCCTTCATTGAGTTGAGCAGAAGCCAGATCGTCGTGCCATTGTGAAGCATAGCAGTTGCTATTGGATTTAGCATGCCAAGCGTTGCGGCACTTAGTATGGCTGTATTTACGCCAACGGTTGAGCGGAAATTTGAGCTAATTAACTTCATAGTTTTATTAGCAAGCTCTTTTGCAAGCGCTACGCTCATGATATCATCTTTTAAAAGGCTTATATCAGCTGTTGCTTTAGCGATATCAGCACCTTTGTGCATGCTGATGCCAACATTTGCTTTTGTTAAGCTTGGCGCGTCATTTATGCCATCACCCACAAAAGCGACCTTTTTGCCCTCACTCTTTAGCTCTTCGATGATCGCTGCTTTGTCCGTTGGCAAGCACTCAGCATAGACCCTATCAAGCCCTAGCTCGCGCGCTACCTCTTCAGCCTTGCTCTTGATGTCGCCACTTAGCATAACGACCTCTTTGACGCCAAGACTTCGCAGTTTTGCCACCATATCTTTAGCGTTTGCTCTCATATCATCTTTCATAGCTATCACGCCAACAAGCTCTTTGTCGTATCCTACATAAAGCAAGGTTAGTCCGCTTTGTAAAGCCTTATTTATGAGCGTTTCGTGAGCTTTAAAGCTTATCATCTCATCATCTTCTAAAAAGTGCCTACTGCCGATGACCACCTCTTTGCCATGCATCGCAGTTTTTACACCGTGAGCCACGATAAATTCAACCTCGTCGTGGTGGATATGGCTAAATCCACGCTTGTTTGCAGCCTCAACTATCGCTTCAGCTACTGGGTGGAAGTAGTGCTCCTCGGCACTTGCGGTTAAATTTAAGATATCAGCCTCTGAAAAGCCATCTTTAAAAGAGTAAATTTCAACCACGCTTAGGCGTCCGTGAGTTAGAGTGCCGGTCTTGTCAAAGACAAATGTATCAACCGAGCTTAGAGCCTCGATCGCCTTTGCACCTTTTATAAGGATGCCGTTTCTGCCGGCTTTTGAGATGCTTGACTTAAACGCAACTGGCGTAGCAAGCTTGAGCGCGCAAGAGTAGTCAGCCTGAAGCACGCTAGCAACGCTATTCATATTTTTATTTATAACATACGAAAGCCCAGCAAGAGAGAGTGTAACTGGCACTAGCTTATCAGCTAGTTTTAGAGCTTTTACGCCGATGGCTGATTTTTCATTAAGTGAAGTTTGGATGTACTCTTTGATCCTTGCGGTTGCGGTGTCGCTACCTACGTTTTCAGCCCAAATTTTGATCCTGCCCTCATCGACAACAGTGCCACTTATGACGCGGTCGCCTCTAGCTTTTGCCACGGGTTCTGCTTCTCCAGTCATTGAGACTTGATTAACATCAGCATTGCCCTCTACGATGTAGCCATCAACGCCTATCGTCTCGCCAGCTCCGACTACTACAATGTCGCCTTTTTTTAAATTTTCGGTTTTTACCTTTTCAAGCGTCTTTTCGCCGTTTAAATTTCGCTCGACCCAGACCTCTTCGATGTTTGGTTTGGCTAGCTCTTTTATGAGATCATCACTTCTGTGGCTAGCACTTTCTTCCATGTATTCGCCGATATTTATCATCAAATTTGTGCTATTTGCAGCCAAATGATCGCCCATTGCAAGGCTAGTGCCAATAGCAGTTGCCTCAAGCACTTTTGAGGTGATGCCATCGTACCTTAGCTCTTTTGCACCTTCTATTAAATTTGGAGCTGTGGCGTAAAGAGTAACGGCTGATTTTAGAGTTTTGTTACTCATAAATGGCGTTACGCCAAGTGCAGCAGCAGCTTTGTAGATATTTGCTTTGCTAGGCAGGCTCTCATCTTTTGGCTTGGTTGGAAAATCATAGCTTTTTATAAAATCTAAAATTTTCTCATAGCTCTTATCAAACTCAACAACGATGCTTTTTGCGTATTTATTTACGCGCACGCTTTTTGCATCGGTTCGCTCTGAGATCGCAGCCTCGATAGCGCTGACATCGCTTCTAGCGTTTAGGCTCTCGCAAATAAACCTCGCTCTATTTTTGCTCTTGTGAGCTAGAGTGACCTTATTTTTGTGAGTCAAGTTCTGCTTTGACATCTTCAAAACGCTCTTTTAGTTCTTCTATGCCAGCGTTTATTAGCTCGCCACCTTTGATGATCGCTTTAAATACGCACTCTTGTGCTTTTGGATTGGTTAGCACATAAGCTGCTATGCCGCCTAAAAGTAGGCCTTTTACAAAGCCAGCTGCGTTAAAATTTTCAGGTACAAATGGTAAATTTTGAGCTGCATTGTTTATCGCATTATCAACCGCACTTGGCTGAGTTGCTGCTGCGTCATTTGCCACTACTTCGCTTGCGTTTTCTTCATTGATATAAGGGTTATTCATTATTTACTCTCCAATTTTATTAGTTCTTCAGCTATCAAAAGACCGCCGATGCCAGCTGCAGTAAAAGCTGCTGCGTTTAGATATTTTTTTTGTGCTATCAAATTTGAAGCGTGAATGCCAACAGCACCTACAAAACCACCAGTTACGGCGTATTTTGCTATCTTTTTAGCGACATCTTTTTTAGTTGCTCTGTTGTTTAGATAGTCGCTAAAGCCAAGCGCAGCCGCACCCATACCAGCGATCAAGGCTCCACTGATGAAGTGATCAAATGGAAGCCTTGTGTTTGAAAGTGTAAAAAGACTATTTTCTTGCATTCTCTATCCTTAAGCTATATCGTTTGGTGTGATAGCTTTTGGAGCTGCTGGCTTTTTAGCACGTGGTTTTCTTGTTTTTTTAACTACTTTTTCAGCCTCTTTTTCTATTTTTTTAACGCCACGTTTTGCTTTTTTCTCTTCTTTAACCATGAAGTCTTTTGCGTCTTTTGCGACGTTTTTGCCTTTTTTATAAAGATCTTTTGCAGCCTCTTTGCCTTTATCTAGGCCATCTTTGGCACACTCTTTGATCTTATCTCTTTTACTCCAAGCAACTACTGCTAAACCGCCTACTGCTAAACCTGCTAAAAATGGTAATGCCATTTTAAATCCTTTCTTTGTTTGATTTTGTAAATTATTCATCTTCTTCATCCTTATTTAAATTTTTGCTAACTACTGAAATGCCTAATGCCCCAAGCGCAAGCCCACTAAAAAACGAGAAATTTGGGTTGTTTGTGATCTTTGCCAACTCGCTTTTATCAGCCTTGCCACTTGCGATATTTTGCAAGCTTTTAGTTATCTCATTAAAGTCATTTTGATAGCTTTCTAAAATGTTTGTTATGCCATTTTGCTCAAAATTTTGTGAAATTTCATTTAAATTTAGCTCATTTTTTGCTCCAGCTCCACTATAAATTTCTTTTAAGCAGTGCTTTAAAGAGGTGATGTATTCGTTATTTGAAGTAGCCCAAAGTCTAAAAAATAGATCTTTTAGCTCCTCATCATCTAAGCTTTCACAAAATTTTTCATACATTTTGTTTAGCTCATTTTCATAGTTTAGTGTCTCTATCAGCGCATCTTCTTTATTTTTTGCTGGCAAAAAGATAGCTTCATTTTCGCAAACAAGCTCATACTCATGCGCATTTGCAAATTTCTCTATCAAGATGATCGCATTTTTTCTCACACTTGCGATTTGATCAAATACTTCGCCAAATGAAGCCAGACCTTCATATAGCCTAAGTGCGTTTTTTTCGCTCGTATAAGAGGTGTTTAAAAGCTCGTTAAGCATATTTTACTTCTCTTGCTACTTCATTTACTTTAGCTGAAATTTCTTCTAAATTTTGCCCTTTTAAGAGATCCTCCCAGAGATTTTTAGGGAAAATTTCATGATCATATTCGATCGTTACAGAGCCGATTAGCTTGTTAAATTTAACATTTTTTATGCCATTTATTTGAGCTATCATGTCATCTAAACTGGCCAAATTTACGCTACTGCTTAGCTCTTTGATCTTTGGGCTAACCCTTACTCTTAGTCTGCCATTTGTGTGAGCTATCATCGAAAAATAGCTTGCAACTTGTGCTAAAGTTTGTGTTTTTATATCCATTTTCATCCTTTTATTTTGTCTGCGTATTATCTAATCTGTAACTTAAACAAATCTGAAATTTTTTTGTCTTTCATTATCAAAAAGTAAAATGAAATGATAAATTTAAATCCCATTTTTTGCTTGACAATCACTGCAAATTCCATAAAGTATCATCTTATGAGACTCTGCACTAAATGATCTTTGGCTACAAATTTGATCTTGTCTTTGCTCTACCATCTCATCTTCAAAATCAACCACTTTGCCACAAATTTCACATATCAAGTGATCGTGAGAGGATTTTAAATTTAGCTCATAGTTTTTAACACCATTTTGCTCAAAACTATTTGCCAAATGGTGCTCTTCAAGAAAATTTAAAAATGTATATATCGAAGTCATTGAAATTTCATTTTTGTAAGTTTCATAAATTTTTTGGCAAATTTCTTGAGCATTTAGATGCGACTTGCTAACAAAAAGCACACGTAAAATTTGCTCTTTTATCTCAGAGCCCTTTTGACCAAAAGCTTTTAAAAACTCGTTAAAATGCTTGTAAAATAGTTCAAAGTCTTCCACAAAATCCCTATCAAATTGATAATGAATGTAAAGATTTTACAACTTTTCTACTAAAAAATGCATAAAATTTATTACAAATTCTAAGTAAAGTATTTTATAAGCTTCTTTTGGTATAGTTTCGCATTTTTTAAATCAGAATTAAGGAACGAAATGACTTACGACGAGCTAGAATTAGACGCCGTTTTGTTAGAGGTTTTGGAAAATAGAGGCAGCTTTGACTCGATGGATGACGAAGAGCTTTATGAGCTTATCGAGCAAGTCGCGCAATACACTGACGGCGACTACGAAGAGGCGTTTGAATATATGACTCAATTTTCTCCAATCCCTAAAAAACGCTTTGTATCACTATTTATGGTTTAGCAAAAGGCTAAGCCATAATCTTGCAAAATTTATAAACTAAATTTCTAAAATCTTTAAAATGTAAAAAAGAGCTTGACTCTTCTAAAAGAGCCAAGATGAGAGGTTATTATAAGAAGTATTTTGAGATTATCTCTTTAAATTTGATTGTGTATTTGCTAGCTTTTGGGCTGTTGTTGTAGATATCTTCAAATTCATACATTCTATCGTAGTAGTCGTTTGTATCTTGTGCGTTTATCTTAAGTCTTGCCACATCTAAGCTAACGCCCACGAAAGCCCCACTTGTCTTACCACGCTCTTCTACAAAGGCTGAAATTTCAGGCAAATCGCTAGCTATCGCCACTTCGTTACCAACGCCGCCAGTCGCTTCTGCTTTTAGGCTGATCGTATCTTTTGCGTTAAATAAGCTTGCGTAGGCTTCTGAGTTTTTAAACAAGATGATCATATCAGCTGAGCTATATCCTAGCTGAAGTCCGATGCTGCCAGATGTGTAATTTACAAAAAATGGGCTTGACCACTCGCCATCGTCGTTTTTAGCGATAAATACACCTTTGCCTTTTGAGCCAGTTATGATCGCACCTGCTTTTGTTACGTCTGGGATGATGGCGATGGCTTTGATGCCTGTAAATTTGGTATTTGGTTTTAAATTTCTAGTGCCAAAAGCGTTTAAAATGTTGATAGCATTTTTTAATTTTTGATTTTGGATCACATCAGCGTTTAAATTTAACGCAAAAAATGAGCCGATCAAAAAGAGCAAAGTTAGAATTTTTTTCATCAAATTTCCTTATTTAAAATTTTTGTTATTATAGCCTAAAATAAACTATTATTTAAAAATTTATTAATGAAATTTTATGAGATTTCATTATAAAATGCCCATTTTTAAGGAAAAAATATGAGCTTAATACTTTTTGTAGAATACGTTGGTATCGCATCAGCTGCGCTTAGTGGCTTTTTGTTTGCAGTAAAAAGAGAGTGTGACTGGCTTGGCGTCTTTTTGTCCGCATTTTTAACTGCACTTGGTGGCGGTATCGTGCGTGATATGCTCGTTGGCAGGGCAGTTTATTCATTTACTCACTACATGCCAGTAAGCGTCGTCATCTTTATGCTTGTCGCATCTAGGATCACAAATTTACATATAAAAAGAGATGGTTTGGAGAAGAAATTTGTCTTTATCTTTGCCGATGCGATCGATGTTATCTGCTTTTCTATCGTTGGAGCGATGGTTGCCATTGAGTATAGCTACAACATCTTTGGCGTCATGATGATCGCCTTTTTTAACGGCGTTGGCGGCGGTATCTTAAGAGATATCTTGCTAAACGAAGTCCCATGGTTTTTGCGCACCGGACTTTACGGCACGATAAGCCTTGGCGTGGGGCTTGCTTACTTTATCCTATATCATCTAGGTCTTACCAATATATTTTTTACCATGCTGTTGCTTGCTGCTGGCATAACAGTCAGGATGTTTGCATTTTATAGAGGCTGGAAGCTGCCTGATCTATGAAATTTAGCGAGTTTTTTGATATCTGGGTCAATGAAAACTACTATAAATTTGGCGTGGATATCGGCAAAAAGGGTGATTTTTACACAAATGTAAGTGTTGGCTACCTATTTGGCGCTTGCCTTGCAAACTACTTTTTAAAGCTACTTAAAAACGGCGAAATTTCTAGCTCATGCAAAGTCGTGGAGATCGGCGCAAACTCGGGCGATATGCTGGCTGATTTTGCACAGGGCATCTTTACGCTTGAGCCAGAAATTTTGTCAAATTTAGAGTTTATCATTATAGAACCTCATGAAATTTTACGCAAAAAACAGCTTGAGACATTTAAAAAACGCTTTGGTGACGAGGTTAAAGTAGGGCACTATGAAAATTTGGGCGAATGCTCGTTTGATGAAATTTTTGTCATCTCAAATGAGCTGCTTGACGCGTTTAGCTGCGAGGTGATAGAGGCAGATAATATGCTTTTTGTGGATAGCGATCTAAAATTTCACTGGCAAAAAGCGGATCAAAATTTACTAGCTCTTGCAAAGAAATTTGGCATAAAAAAGGGCGAGATATCAACTAGCTATGCTAAATTTGCGCTTCAGCTTGCAAATGCGGCTAAAAAGGTGAGATTTTTAAGCTTTGACTACGGCGAATTTGAGCCAAAAAATGAATTTAGCCTAAGAGTTTTTAAGGATCATCAAGTTTTTTCTTTGTTTGAAATTTCAAACCTTGCGCCATATTTTAAAAGCTCAGATCTAACTTATAGCCTTTGTTTTAAACAGGTCAAAGAGGCTTTCTCTCTGGCTGGCTTTTTGATGCTTAAATTTAAAAAACAAAATGATGCCTTAGTTTGCGACTTTGGTGTGGATGAAATTTTATCTTTGGTGCTTGAAAAAGGCAGCAAGCAAGCCTATGAAAATATCACCAAGCAGGCAAAATTTCTACTCTCGCCTGAGTTTTTAGGCGAGAAGTTTAAATTTATAGAGTTTTTAAAGGGCTAGCCTGGCGATATCAGCGTAACTAGCCTCACAAGCCTTCAAAAGGTCATTTGGAGCTATCTTTATCTGCTTGCCTCTTACTCCAGCGCTTACTAGCACGTACTCTTGCTCTTTTACTCGCTCATCGATGAATGTGGCAAAGTGCTTTTTCATAGCAAGTGGCGAGCATCCGCCTCTGATGTAGCCGGTGATCTTTTCTAGATCTTTTAAATTTATAAGCTCGCAGCGTTTGGCTCCGCATGCATGAGCAAGTGCTTTTAGATCAAGCTCCAGATCGCCTTGCAAGCAGGCAACGACAAAATTTTTAGGCTCGCACTGGCAGACGATAGTTTTGTAAATTTGCTTTATATCTTGCTTGGTGCTAGCTGCGACATGAACGGCTGAAAGGTCGTTTAGATCGACTTCGTATTCAAGTATCTCATACTCTATTTTTAGCTTGTCTAAAAGCCTAGCGGCGTTTGTTTTATGTATCATCTTTTCTCATTTTTGCGAATTTTTTGTATAATTATAGCCAAAACTTAAAGGAGGAAAGATGGCTGAAGAAGTTGAAGAGAAAAAAGCAAAAAAAGGTGGCAATGGCGCTTTGATGATAATCATCATCGTGATATTTGTTTTATTGCTAGTTATCGGAGGGCTATTTGCGTTTTGGATGCTTAGTTCGGACGAGCCAAAAGAGGCAAATATGGCGCAAACACCAGCTCAGACTCAAACTCAACCAGCACCCGCTCAAAACAAAGCAAAACGCGGTGGCAACGACTATTCGAACATGGGACCGATATATCCGCTTGATCAGTTTGTCGTAAATTTACTTAGTGAAAATGGATCAAGATTTCTTAAAACTAAGATCGATTTAGAGCAAAGCGACGAGCTACTAACTGCTGAGCTTGATAAGAAAAAGGCACTTTTAAGAGATATCATCATAAGAACGCTCTCATCTAAAACTTACGAAGAAGTAAGCACTGCAAAGGGCAAGGATAGGCTAAAAGACGAGATCGTCGGCAAGCTAAATGAAGTGCTAAATGATGGCTACATCAAAAACATATTTTTTACTGATTTTGTGGTGCAATGATAGGCATCGATATCGTTAAGATAGATAGAATTTCAAGACTAAAGGCTCGTCACGGCGAGCTTTTTTTAAAAAGATTTTTAAGTGATAGCGAGATCGCGCTAGCAAAAAATGATGCGACTTTGGCTGGATTTTGGGCGGCCAAAGAAGCAGCTAGCAAAGCCCTTGGTGTGGGCATCAGCAAAGAGTGTGGCTTTTTAGACATTGTGCTAAGTAAAGATGCAAGAAACGCACCAAAGATAAAATTTAGCCCAAGAATTTATACAAGCTTTAATATCAAAGAAGCAAGCCTTAGTATAACTCACGACGGCGGATTTGCCGTAGCTGCAGTGATGATCGTGTGAAATTTATCTTTTTTAAGAATAATCTAATTTTATATGCTTGAACCGCTAAATACTAGGTTTTATGATAAAAATGGCAATATAATAAAAAGCGACAAACCGTCGGTATCTTTTGAAAGTCATATAGAATTGGAAAATTTTGACTTGAATATACTTAATAAAATTATGGAACAATAAATATGACAGATTTAAAAATTGAGAAAAATTTTTTACCATGGATTTATTATTGGATAAAAGAAGCTTCTGATATAAAACAACAAAAAATGCATTGGCTAAATGAGGACAATATTGATGGTGGAGTATCGTCTTATGTTGAATTGATGTGCTCGCTTTTTGATGATTTAAAATTTGATGACTTTGTAGAAAATAGGGCATTCACTTTAGGTTTTTCGGATGAACTTATAAATTCATTGCATGATTTTAGAGATGAACTAAGAAATTATATTGCAGAAGATGATAATGATGATGAAGCGATTATTAAAGACCCAAATTGGCAGATCGTCGTTAAAAAAGCACACAATGTCATAGTTGCTTGGAATAAATATAAGCAAGTGTCTAAAAATAACCAAAATTTGCAATAAAATCTTTAATGTTTTTAGGAAATGATAAATTTGGAAATACTTGGATTGCAAAACTCTTGGATACTAGAGAATAAGATGACACATATAATATTGGTACCATTATTGTTAAATAAGGACTAAATAATGAAAGAGATTTATGCATATAATAAAAAATTACGAGTTAGACATATAACTGCGCAAATTAGGCAAATGGTGGAAATTTTAATTAAAAATTCACAAAATGATAATAAAGATTATAAATTTTCAGATGAAATTTTTTATTTTGATGATGGTAAAATGGGAAGCTTTGGCTTTGTTTATGAAAGCAATGAGTATATTGGTGGCGGCAAGCATATTTCGGACGTAGAGTTTTATGATGCTGATGGAACACTTTGTGTGGCTACTATGTTTGCATACGATAATAATTTTGTTGATAGTGTTGATATTTGGAAAGTTGATTTTTCACCACTTATAAAGATACCAACAAATGATAATGAGTTTTTTATACCAAATGAAAAGTTAAAAATAACTACCAAGTAAAAGATTTAGTTATTTAATATTATATAAAAAAAGGTTTAAATCCAAGAAGATGGTGCTGATAGAATTTATCAGCATGTATAAATTTGAAAATGATATGAGCTAGACAATATTATAAAAGGTGAAAAACAAATAAACCGTCTATACATGCCCCGATAAAACAATAAATTTTTAAATTTGGTTGGAGATTTTACAAAGCTAGAGGGAGCAACAGTAGATGAAATTATTTCAAGAGTTCCAAAAGATTGGAAAATGTTGGTTCAAAAAAATGGGAATGGTATAAGATTTATTGATGAGGCTGGTATTGAAAGAATTAGAATTCATGGACCTGATCCAAAAGCCCCAATTGGAACAAATTCAAATTCTGGTTGGATTTTAAGAATACAAGATAAAAATAAAAATTACTTAGATAATTTTAGAAATATTGGTGGCTATAAGGCTAATGAAACACACATACCAATTTATGGAAATTCTATTTTGGAGAAATAAAATGCTAGCAGAAAAGGGATATTTTTTATTAAATTTATGCAGAATAGCTTCTTTATGGCATCAAGATAAGTATTTGGTTGATCCAACTACAGATAAATATGAAACAGTAGAGGACTTGGTGCAAGATGTATATAACGCTTGCGAATATGCGTTATATCCTAGAAATAAAATATATTTTTCAAAGCGAGAGCTAGAAATCATAAGTCACTTCAAATCATTTATGGATAAGAATTTTGGAATAGATTTTTGGAATGAAATAGAAAAAATAGATAATAAAACTTTAGTTTATTCAAACAAAACTTGGATAAAAACAAGAGAATTTGCCGGTGCAATCATAAAAAGATTTGGTTTTAGTATAGAAAATTTTAATTATGAAAACTTTTAACCACTTTTACAATAAATTTTTTGAAGATGATCTAAATTTTAGAGAGAAAGAGAAGAGATATTGTTTTACGTTCAGAAATTATGTAGTTGAGTTTGCTGGTTTTATTGATTTTAAAATTTATAAAAGCGAATTTAGAAAAATCTTTAATGACTATCAAGACCCAAGTATTAAAGCTATCGGAGTAGATACGCAAGAAGATAGCTATGTGGTTTGTCCGCATTGTTATAATGCAGAGCAAGTAAGCGCAGAACTAGGTGTTATAAAGTGCGAAAAATGCCACCAAGAATATAACAACCCACTTGCCAAAATTTGTCCAAGTGGGATATCGGTGCTTGATGATTAAATTTAAATGTTTTTATAAAAGCTTATATGCCCAAAAATTCTATTAGCTCATTTGCAATCAATAAAGTTTCTTTGCCAAAATACTTCTCAATTTTCTTATATTGTTCTTTGCTTGAAACATTTTGTATCGTCTCAATAAAGCCAGTCAAAAATGCCGTGCCAACGTAGTTATCGTTCTTAATATTTTTTTCAACTAAGTCAAAAATTTCTAGCTTATCCTGCTCACTTAATTCATTAAAAATATAAACTGTAACATTTGCAAAATTTTCCAATAAAGTAAGTAACCCTGGGGTATCTGGAACAAAATTTAAAAGTTCGGATTGATAAATTGCAAAATATCTAATGTCTTTTGATATAAAAATATATAAAAAATCTTCATATATAAAAATGTCTTTTTGAGCTAGCATGGCTTTGCCTTATTTTTTGTATTTTCACCAAAATACTTCTCAATTTTCTTATATTGCTCTTTGTTTGAAACATTTTGTATCGTCTCAATAAAGCCAGTCAAAAATGCTGTGCTAATATAGTCATCGTTCTTAATATTGTTTTCAACTAAGTCAAAAATTTCTAGCTTATCTTGCTCGCTTAGTTGGTCAAAATTTTCCACCAAAATGACCGCAAAATCGATAAGCAATAGCTCTAAGCTTGGATAAAGTGGTAAATTTCGCGTGAGTTCTTTTTGATATTCTCTAAAAAATCTTTTATCTTTTGACACAAAAGCATAAATTATCTCTTTATGGCTTTGTAGATCACTGTCATTTTGCGAGAAAACCATATTAAACTATCCCTACATCCACTCAAGCACTTGCGTGATATCTTTGGCGTAAAAGCACTTTAGACCTTGCGTGTCAAGCGGTTTGTTTGGGATGATCGCATTTTTAAATTTCTGCGTTTTTGCCTCTTTTAAGCGCTGATCGAGGTTGAAAATTTCTCTTATCTCGCCATTTAGACTTAGCTCGCCGATGAAGACGCTGTCCTTGCTGATAGGGCGGTTTTTGAAGCTGCTGATTATCGCTGCGATGACGGCTAGATCGGCCGCAGTCTCACTTATCTTAACGCCACCTGAAACATTTATAAAGACGTCGTAGTGCCCAAGCGGAATTTCAAGCTTTCGCTCAAGTAGGGCTAACAACATATCTAAGCGGTTTCTCTCAAAGCCAGTCGAGCTTCGCTTTGGATAGGCACTTTCGCAAACAAGCGCCTGAATTTCGATGCTAAGCGCCCTTGAGCCTTCCATTATGATAGTGATCGCGCTGCCACTCATCGCCCCGCCGCGTGTGAAAAATTTACTCGATACCTCATTTGCGCTCACCAGTCCGTGCTGGCTCATCTCAAATATGCCAACCTCGCTCGTCGAACCAAAGCGGTTTTTAAACCCACGCAAAATCCTCAGCTCCCTGCTCGCGTCGCCCTCGAAATAAAGCACCACATCGACCATGTGTTCAAGCACTCTAGGCCCTGCGATCGAACCCTCTTTGGTTATGTGACCGATAATGAAAACGCAGATATTTTGGCTCTTTGCAAGTCTCATTAGCTCAAACGTGATCTCACGAACCTGCGTGATCGAGCCTGGCGCGGAGGTTATATTTTGGCTATAAAGCGTTTGAATGGAGTCAATGACTAGCACCTTGTAGTCGCTTTTTTGCACTTCTAGCAGGATATCTTCTAGGCAAATTTCAGTTAGCAGGTATAAATTTTTATCCACAGCATTTAACCTGTCAGCTCTCATTTTTATCTGGCTTTGGCTCTCTTCACCGCTTACATAGAGCGTTTTTTTGCCGTCTTTTGCTAAATTTGAGCCGATTTTTAGAAGCAGGGTTGATTTGCCAATTCCCGGACTGCCGCCTATTAAAACAAGCGAACCCTCGACCACGCCACCACCAAGAACAAGGTCTAGCTCGCTATCTTTGGTGCTAAATCTCGTGAAATTTTGAATTTCAACTTCGTCTATGCTTATGGCTTTGCTGGGTGTGCCACTGCTTTTTGCTATCTCTTTACTTATCTTTATCTCTTGCTGGCTAAGCTCGACAAAGCTATCCCAAGCCCCACATTGTGGGCATTTGCCCAGCCACTTTGCTTGTTGATTACCGCAGGCTTGACACTCAAAAACTGGCTTTGCTTTTGCCATAATATATCCTTTTTAAAATTTCAACTACTATCACTCCAAATCCCGCTCCGATCATGTCTGCTACGATGTCAAGCAAGCTAAAGCTCCTATTTGGCAAAAATGCCTGAACGAGTTCTATCTGCACGCCAAAGGCTAAAAGTAGGGCTAAATTTTTAAAAATTTTAAACTCATAGCCAAGGTAGAGCAGTATATAAAGGACGAAAAAAGCCAAAAAATGATTTGCTTTGTCCCACGAATTTTCGATGATTGCGGGACTTTTTGGAGTAAATGCAAGAAAATCAATCGCCAAAAGAGCAGCGAAAAAGCAAATTTTACTAAGAAATTTTACCCTACTCAAAAATGGCGTCCATCAGCTCGTCTAAAAACTCGTCTGGGTTAAATTTGATGATATCGTCCATACTCTCGCCAACGCCTATATAAAATATAGGTAGCTCAAGCTCTCTTGCCACGCCAAATAGCGCTCCACCCTTTGCGGTGCCGTCAAGCTTTGTGATGATGACGCCATCAAGCGAGACGATCTCGTTAAATGCCTTTGCCTGTGCGACGCCAGCGTTGCCCTGCGTGCCATCAAGGATAAGGATCTTGCGGTGAGGCGCCTTTTCGTAGGCTTTTTTGCTGATACGAACGATCTTGTCAAGCTCGTTTGCCAAATTTGTCTGGTTTTGAAGCCTGCCAGCCGTGTCTAAGATGACGCGGTCGATGCCTTTTGCAAGGGCTGAGCTGATCGTGTCGTAAGCCACAGCTGAAGGATCATGCCCTTGTTGGGTGGCGACTATTGGCACATTTAGTCTGATTGACCATTGGCGCAGCTGCTCGATCGCCCCAGCTCTAAATGTATCACAAGCGCCCAAAATGACGCTTTTGCCATTATTTTTATATAAATTTGCTAGCTTTGCGATAGTGGTCGTCTTGCCAGCGCCATTTACGCCAAGGATGAGATCGACAAATGGCTTATCAGGCTCGATCACGCGCTCGTTTTCGTAGATAAAATAGCTACTCATAACGCGTCTAAGATCAGCTTTGCTCACTTCATCTTGTGGCGGCAGATAGTATAAAATCTCCTCTACGATCTCATAGGCCACGTCAGCTTCTAGTAAAATTTCTTCTAAGCTCTCTTTGTCGATCTTTTTTGACTTCTTAGCCGAGCTTATCGCTCCAAAGGTCTTTTCAAAGCCTCTTTTTAAAAACTCAAGCATTATTTTATAGCCCTATTTATGTCAGTTTCAAGCATCTCTTCAGGCACAAGACCGATGTAACCTTGAGCGTAGTCGCCATTTGCTTTAAAAAGTGCAGATGCAGGGAGTCCTTTGATGCCGCCCATCGCCTTTTCAAATAAGAAATTTCCCTCGCCAACTGCGATGTCGTATTTGATCTTATACTTTTGAGCAAATTCTTTAACCTCGTCCTCGCTCTTGTCTTCAAGCAAGACAGCAACGATGTTTAGCTCGTTTTTAAATTTCTCACTTAGGTTGTTTAAAGATGGGATCTCAGCCTTGCAAGGTGGGCACCAAGTGGCGAAAAATACATAAAGTGTCGCTTTTTTGCCATCTTTTACGTCAAAGCCGTTGCTTCTTTTTGTGATCTGCATAGTTGTGCCGTTAAGCAGTTTTAGGCTTATATCTTTTACTTCGTCACTTTGTGTGCTCTCACTTATCTTTGGTGTGAGCGTATCTTTGCTTAAATTTTCATCTTTGCTGGCATTTTCTTCTAAATTTTTACTTTGCACAGCTGGCTCGCTAGTGTTTTGCTCGCTCTTTTTGTTAGAGTCGTCACCGCATCCGAAAAATGCAAAAAGACAAAGTGATGTTATAATTACGTGTTTTAGTGTCATAAATTTCCTTTTGAAAAATGTTTCAGGATTATACAAGAAAGAGCATAAAATGAGCGTTAATTTAGAAAAAAACGAATTTAGAAAAAATGCAAGAGCAAATTTGATAAAGCTTACTAAATTTAGAGCAAAATGCACACATCACAAGGCAGCAAAAACGCTTTTAAATTTGATAAATTACACAAATTCTAAAAAGGTGCTCTTTTACTTGCCGCTTAACTACGAAGTTGATGTGCTTAAAATAAGGCGAAATTTATCACATAAATGTGAAATTTTTGCCCCTTTTATGGTAGGTCTTAGCTTAGAGATGGTAAGATTGCGACTGCCATTTATAACTTATAAATTTAATGTCAGGCAGCCATCTGGCAAAAAAATGAATAATGTTAAACTCGATATGGCGGTAGTTCCAGCGATTGGGGTTGATGGAGCTATGGCAAGGATAGGGCACGGAAAAGGATTTTACGATAGATTTTTTGACACTTTGCCCATTAAGCCAAAACTGATAGTTTTCTTAGAGGTAAAAGACTTCTACACCAAAGATGTGCTCTCGCAGGCGCACGATGCGGTAGCAGACTTTTATATAACCCCAAGCAAAAATTATATAAAAAGAGGAATAAATGATAGAGGTTTTAATAGGCTTAGGAGCCGGTGTGGTGGGCGTTGGAGCAGGGTATCTCTACGCCAAAAAGATAAATGATGCAAACTACAACATATTTTTAGAGCAGGCAAAAGCAAAGGCAAAAGCCATCGAGTATGAAGCTGAGCTAACGCTTAAAAACTCTAAAATTTCAGTGCAAGAGGCTGAATTTGAGGCTAAAAAAAGATACGATGACAAGACGACAAAGCTTCAAAAAGAGTATGCAAGTAAATTTGATGAGCTAACCAAAAAAGAGAAAATTTTGCTAAATGAGCAAGAGCTTTTAAATGAGAGCAAAGAGCTTTTTGAAAAAGACAAGCGAGATGCGAAGGTCACTTACGAAGAGGGCTTAAATTTAAAAGCGACTTATCAAAACAAAGTAGAAGAGGCGATAAGGGTGCTTGAGCACGCTGCTGGCTTAACAGAGGAAGAGGCAAAAGAGGTTGTGCTTAAAAAGGTCGAAGAGAAGTCACGCGCCGATATCGCTCACATCGTTAGAAAGTACGAAGAAGAGGCAAAAAGAGAGGCTAAAAAGAGGGTTAATTATATCTTGGCGCAGGCTACGTCAAGATTTGCCGGAGAATTTGCGGCTGAACGTCTGATAAATGTCGTAAATATCAAAAACGATGAGCTAAAAGGCAGGATCATCGGCAAAGAGGGGCGTAACATCAAAACCCTTGAAATGGTTCTTGGCGTTGATATCATCATCGACGATACCCCGCATGCGATCATCTTAAGCAGCTTTAATCTTTACAGACGTGCGATCGCAACAAGAGTGATCGAGCTTTTGGTGGAGGATGGCAGAATTCAGCCTGCGAGGATAGAGGATCTTCACAAAAAAGTGACTGAAGAATTTGAGCAAAGCATACAAGAAGAGGGCGAGAACATCGTCATGGACCTTGGTCTAAATAAAATTCATCCAGAGATAGTAAAACTAATAGGCAAGCTTAAATTTAGAGCAAGCTACGGTCAAAACGCCCTTGCTCACAGCCTTGAAGTAGCTCACCTTGCTGGCATCATCGCGGCTGAGTGCGGCGGAGATGAGAAGCTAGCAAAAAGAGCTGGCATACTTCACGACATCGGCAAGGCGCTAACTCACGAGTACGAGGGTAGCCACGTTGATCTTGGAGCTGAAATTTGCAAACGCTACAAGGAGCATCCAGTTGTCATCAACGCGATCTATGCTCACCATGGTCACGAAGAGGCGACAAGTATAGAAAGTGCTGCTGTTTGCGCGGCTGATGCACTAAGTGCAGCTCGTCCAGGAGCAAGACGTGAGGTGCTTGAGAGCTTCTTAAAACGTGTTGAAGAGATCGAAAACATCGCAAAAAGCAAAGAAGGCATCAAGCAAGCTTATGCGATCAACGCTGGCCGTGAGATCCGCGTCATCGCAAATGCTAAACTTATAAATGACGATGAGGCGGTGCTTGTGGCAAAAGAGATCGCTCAAGAGATCGAGAGCAAGGTGCAGTATCCTGGTGAGATAAAAGTAAGTGTCATCAGAGAGACTCGCGCTGTTGATTTTGCGAAATAACGGCAAGATATGAAATTTCTTTTATCAATAATAATGTTTTTCTCGCTTGGCTTTGCCAGCGAGGAGCTCGTGCTAGACTCGGCAAATTCGTTTATAACGACGATGAGAGGTGCTAGAAACGCTCCTATAAAAGAGCTCATCGAGCAGTCAAAAGCGACGATCATCTTCCCAAGTGTAAAAAAAGTCGGTTTTGTGGTCGGTGGCATGGGTGGAGATGGCATCATGGTTGTTGGCAACATCAACTCGCCAAGTGAAATTTTGCCAGTTAGTATAAGTGGCGGCAGCATCGGCATACAGCTTGGTTATGAAGATAGTTCGCTTGTGCTATTTATATTTAAAGATAGCATCATCTACGACATAAAAGACGCCAAGATTACGCTTGATACGAAGCTTTCAGTGGCATTTGGCGATATTGGACGCAATTATAATAAAGTAAGCGATTTTAAATTTTCAAGCGACATCTACGCATACGCTGCAAATGATGGATTTTTCGCTGGAGCTAGTTTTGGCGGAGCAGTGATTAGCGCAAAGGATGAAATTTTAAAACAAAGTGGCTACGCATACGAGCAGCTAATATCTTCAGCTTCTAAACTTTTGGGGCAATGATGCAAGATATTATAAACTCAATTTCAACTTACGGCTACGTCGTGCTATTTTTTTACAGCCTCGGCGGTGGCATGGTAGCGCTTATCGCTGCTGGGATATTAAGTTTTGCTGGTAAGATGGACATCACTCTTAGCATAATCGTTGCTGCCGTGGCAAACACGATCGGCGATACTTTGATCTTTTACGTTGCAAGGTTTAATAAAAGCTCACTTATGCCTTATGTAAAAAATCACAAAAGAAAGCTTGCCTACGCTGGAATTTTGGCTAAAAAGCATGGCGATAAGATAATATTTATCAAAAAATTTATCTACGGCGTCAAAACTTTGGTGCCTATTGCACTTGGACTTACAAAATACTCTTTTTATAAATTTAGCGTTATAAATTTGATCTCTTCAGTGCTTTGGGCGGTGATCGTCGGTCTTGCTAGCTATAAAGCAGGGGATTATTTCATGAGTGTGAGCAATTATCTTGGCGAGCATGGCTATATCATGCCACTTGCCATGGTTGGCTTGTTATTAGGCATCTGGTTGTTTTTACAACACATTACAAAAAGGAGAAAAGCATGAAAAAGGTGATATCTGCTCTAATCGTAGTTATCGTGATCGTCGCAGGCGCTGTTTATTTCGCCTCAAACAAGGTCGAGGAGAACTATCAAAGGATAGTTGATAGACTAAATGATGTAAATGGCTTTAAAGTTTCAGAAAACAGCTATCAAAAAGGCTTTTTTGGCTCAAAAGGATCGTTTGATCTTATCGTTTCAAAGGATCTTTTGAAAAATTTGGCTGGCAAAGATGTAGATGAGGATCTAAATTTTAAGGTAGAAAATGAGATTTCTCACTCAGTGCTTGCATTTGTAAATGGCTTTGATATCGACTCAAAAATTTCTATACAAAATGAAGCGATAAAAAATATCGTAGCTTCATTTCTTGGGTCAAACGTCGTCGCAACGGCCAAAACAAAGGCTAGCGTGAGTGGCGATAAAGATGTAAAAGTTAAATTTAGCGATATCGACTTTAGTGACAAGCAAACTATGAACGTTCATACAAAGGATGTGAAATTTGGCTTGAAACTGGACGCAAAAGATAATGTAAATAGCGCAAACTTGGGCGTTGAAAAAGTTGTTTTAAAAGGTCTTAATGAAGAAAATAAAGTAGAAGCTAATGTTGAAGGTGTCGATATAGATACAAGCTACACTGTGCCAGTTGAAATTTCAAAGATATTTGAGAACAAACTAGTCCCTTACATAGCAAAAGTTAAGATCAAAAAACTAGCATTATTAGATGAAAAAGATAGTAATGTTGCTTTGGATGATTTTGAGTATAGCTCTAAATTTGAAGTCTCAAATGATCTTGGTAGCTCAAAAGATGTGGTGAAGATAGGTGCAGTTGCTGATAATAAAGTGAAATTTACAGATTTTATCTTAGATAGTAAAATAGCAAATATCAACGTGCCAACTATAAATAATATACTTGATAGACTAAGTAATGTAAATGTTGATACAAATGAGAGTATCTTTGCTGGGCTAAATTTGGACGAAGTAATGGGTCAAATTTTAGAGAAAAATCCAAGTGTGAAAGTGGATACATTAAGCTTTAAAAATGGCAATAATGCGATAAATTTAAAACTAGATGCTGCTATCAATGGCTTTAAAAGCGGAGAAAGTCAGCTTGCGATCTTTGATAAGCTATCACTTAATGGTGAGCTAAGCGCGGATGAGACTTTGGCTAAATTTTTTGATACACTCTTTCCTGAGATGACTCTTATCGAGCCAACACTTATATCTGCTGGATATTTAAAAGAAGATGGCAAAAAAGTAGTAAGTAAATTTAAGTACGATCCAAATAAAAAAGATATTATTTTTAATGAAAAGGTTGGACTTCAAAATTTATTTATGGGCTTTTAAAAAAAATAGCCTGATTTTTATCTACTTTTAAGCATCACTTCTATATACTTCACTTTCTGTTTTGCAGAACGCAGAGCAGAAAGTTCTTTTAACTTACAATTGTTAAACTATTAGTCAATCTTTGAAATCTAAACAAGTGATCGATTGAGCCAGTCTATTATGATTAAATAATAGAT